>NZ_JACZDW010000003.1:0-735574 GCF_015903875.1 Fictibacillus sp. 7GRE50 | reverse complement strand
AAGATTTATGAGCGATTCTCAAGATTTATGAGCGATTCTCAAGATTTATGAGCGATTCTCAAGTTTAAAGACCTCTACAATTCATTCTTAATATAAAGTAGTCCGCTCTCAGTCAGCCGTGTTCCTTTTCGCCCTTTTGCTTTTACGATAAACCCTTTCCTTTCCAAGAGGTCTAAGCGCAATCTGATTTGGGCTTCCGAGAGCTTAACGCCTTGTAATTCCAAGTCCAGCAGTAAGCTCTTTCGGCTGGATGCTTTACCAGAAAGATGATTGCGATAGATGCAGCTCATAATCGCAGCTTCTTCATTTGGAGCGATAAGCGGCAGTTCCTCCGAGGTGACTGAAATCTCCTTAATCGCCTCTCCTGCAAAAGTACTCTCAAAACCACTTATTCTCATCACTTCCTGAGGCAGATCCCAAACAGTAATCTTCTCTTTGTCGCAAACAGCAAGCATATAATCAATGGCGTTCTTTAATTCTCTAATATTCCCCGTCCAGGAGCGGTTTATAAGATGCCCAACGACTTCATTCTCCACTTTCATTTTTTTCGTAGTACGCATCGCTAAAAAATGATTCAGTAAAAGTGGGATATCGCCTTTTCTCTCACGAAGTGCCGGGATTTTTAAATATAGAACATTTAAACGATGATACAGATCTTCCCGAAACAATCCTTGCTTTATGTCAGATGCCAGGTCCTTGTTCGTTGCAGAAATAACCCTTACGTCAATGGGAAGTACACGAGTTCCCGCAACTCTCCTTAATTCTTTTTCCTGTAGGACACGTAAGAGGCGTGTCTGAAGTTTGACGCTAATATCACCAATTTCATCGAGAAAAATGGTGCCACCTTCTGCTTGTTCAAAAAGTCCTTGTTTTCCGCCTTTTTTTGCACCTGTAAATGCACCTTCTTCATATCCGAATAGTTCACTTTCTAATAAATCCTCAGAAAGGGCAGAACAATTTACTGCTAGAAAGGGACCGTTTCTTCTGCCGGATTCGTTATGAATGGAGCTTGCGAAGAGTTCTTTACCCGTGCCGCTCTCTCCTTGTATGAGGAGGGAGAGATCTGTTGCAGCTAGTTTCTTCGCAATATTTTTTGTTCGAATAATTTCCTCGGAGTCCCCGATGATATCACTGAAAAAATACTTACCGATATAACCTTTTCGCTTTAGTTCATGTCGTGCAGCTTTCTCCATCGAGATTGTAGTGCTCGTGTTTTTGAATGTTGCAATCATTGTGTTTTCCGCCGGCAATGCGAACCGGTGAACCATAACATTTGTATCATTGATCGTGAAAAATTGATCTGATTGTTCACTTGTTGTATCTGTTAGAAAGTTCAGCAGGTCTTTATCTTTGATAATTTGTTTAATATGTTTTCCGACAGCTTGTTTTGAATCGGTTGAAAATATGCTTTTCAATTCTTCGTTAAATACGGTAATCTTTCCCGTATGATCAAATGATAAAATACCATCATTCACTCCATTTAATACTTTGTCCAAGTGTTCGTTAAGTTGAAGTGCCTTTTGATTAGCAAGTGCAAGCTTCTTAGACAACTGAATAATTTTTTCTGTAAAACGTTCAGAAATGCCTGTTGCCCGGTCATCTAAGACACCAAGTACGCTCAAAATCTCTGTTATGGTAGTAATGTCGATCAGACGTACGCCGATATTAATAATTCTCTTAACCTCTTTTGGCACGAGATGCATCTCGCCGGGTGTCACAGCGATATCTGCATGTTTGTAGTGAGGAATGCCAGGATAGTAGGGAAGGTAATTCAAGTGATTGATTCCTAGATGTTTGAGAGTTTGTACTGACTGTTCTACCGTTTGAGGAAAATCGTTCACATACATAACATTTGTACCCTCTGGCAGTTGTAAAAGCTGATCCATAAATTCATAGTTGACGGTGCGTCTTGCCGTAATCACTCTACAAGATTCACTCAAACAGTGAGCTACCTCACGTTTTATCAGATAAGAAGATAGAATTACGATTTCATTCTCCAGTCTTGTAGGAAGAATCTCTTCGGAAGAATAGCTTCTAATATGAAAATAGTCGCCTAATATGGATTGAAGTTGGCAGGATAAAGCAATACGAGTTTCCTTTGTACCTGCTAATAGAACAATCTGTTTTTTAGTTTCCATCATATACACCTTCTTTTAATGGTCTTTTTTAGGTCGTTTTTTGGTTATGAAACTATTATCTTATAACCAGCCATTAAATAAAACAAAATATTTAAAAACCTTTAACAAAGGGAGACGTAATGTTGGCATAATTCTTGCAAATGATGAATGGTGAATTATAGAAAAGGGGGAAGTAACGTGGATAAGAAAAAAGGTATTACGATGCCGGACACGTTTGTTATCGTGTTTTTTGTTGTAGCCTTAATGGCTTTACTAACGTATTTCATTCCGGCAGGTCAATTTGAGACAAAAGAAACAACCTTTATGCAGGGTGGCGAAGAGCAGACTAAAACAGTACTTGTTCCTGATAGCTTTTCGTATGTAAAAGGGGAGGACGGAGAGCCAGCTACTAAAGGGGTCAGTCTGTTTGAAGAAGGCGGTGGTGCCGGTTTTTTAAACTACATTTTTGAAGGGTTAGTTTCTGGGGATAAATGGGGGTCAGCAGTTGGGGTTGTTGCCTTTATACTAATCATCGGCGGCGCGTTCGGTATCATTATGAAAACGCGTGCGATAGAAGACAGTATATTAAAAATGATCGACCATACTAAAGGTAGAGAAGCACTCATTATCCCGCTCATGTTCTTATTATTCTCTCTAGGCGGTGCTGTTTTTGGGATGGGTGAAGAAGCGATCGCATTTGCGATGATTCTTGTACCCGTTGTGATAGCTCTCGGTTATGATGCCATAACAGCCATTATGATTACATACGTTGCAACACAGATTGGTTTTGCAACATCATGGATGAACCCGTTCGGTGTCGCGATTGCACAAGGTGTTGCTGGCATTCCAGTACTATCTGGTGCACCATTCCGAATTGGGATGTGGGCTTTCTTTACATTAGTAGGAATTGTATATACATGGATATACGCATCAAGAATTAGAAAAGATCCAAAGCGTTCCTTATCGTATGATTCAGATGCATACTTCCGTGAAGATTTTAAACATACAGATATTAAATCAAACTTTGGAACAGGCCATATCTTAATTCTTCTTACTATTTTAGCGGGAGTTGCCTGGATCGTTTGGGGAGTTGTAGAAAGAGCATATTACATTCCTGAAATTGCGACTCAATTTTTTACGATTGGTTTAGTTGCGGGTATAATTGGTATTATATTCAAGATGAACGACATGACAGTGAACGGAATTGCTGATGGCTTTAAAGAAGGTGCAAAGGATCTTCTTCCAGCAGCACTTATCGTCGGTATGGCAAAAGGTATTGTGATCATCCTTGGTGGTGACAATCCTGCTGAAGCATCAGTATTAAACACGATTCTACATGCGGCAGGTGGAATTGTTGAAGATGTGCCTACAGCGCTATCGGCTTGGATTATGTATGTATTCCAATCTGTGTTTAACTTCTTTGTTGTATCAGGTTCAGGTCAAGCGGCACTGACAATGCCGTTAATGTCTCCGCTTGCTGATCTTGCGGGAGTTACAAGGCAAGTCGCAGTTCTAGCTTTCCAACTTGGTGACGGTTTTACGAACATGATTGTACCAACTTCTGCGGCTTTGATGGGAACACTAGGAGTTGCACGTCTAGATTGGGGAAAATGGTTCAAGTTCCAAATTAAGTTTCAAGCGTTGCTGTTTACTTTTGCCTCAATCATAATTGTAATTGCTGTACTAATTGGTTTTAAATAAACTATCTTTGAAGAATAAAGGAATGATTTACATGTTTACTCTTATCAAAGGCGGTGAGGTATATGCGCCTCATTATCTTGGTAAAAAGGATATCTTACTAGCTGCTGGGAAGATTGCCAGCATCTCAGAAAATATTAATTGGCCGGCATCTGCTCTAGATATTAATATTATTGATGCAACAGGAAAAATTGTGACACCAGGATTTATTGATGCACATGTTCATATTACTGGTGGCGGAGGAGAAGGCGGTTATAAAACGAGAACTCCTGAGATCTATTTTTCAGATGTTACTAAAGCTGGTGTGACAACCATTGTTGGTGTGATCGGGACAGACGGAACAGCTCGTACGATGACTAATTTAATCGCGAAAGCAAAAGCGCTTAAAGAGGAAGGAATATCGTGCTTCGTTCATACTGGATCCTACCAAGTACCTGTTAAAACGTTAACGGGGAATATCGAAACAGACATTATGATGATTGATGAGATTATTGGTGTAGGGGAAATTGCTATTGCTGATCATCGATCCAGCCAGCCGGTTGCTCACGAACTCGCAAGGCTTGCCTCACAAGCAAGAGTTGGAGGTATGCTTTCAGGAAAAGCAGGTGTAGTGAACATTCACCTTGGCGACAGTAAACGCATGTTGTCTTTAATTGAGGAAGTTGTAGAGACGACTGATCTGCCTATTTCTCAGTTTTATCCGACTCATATTAACCGAAATTCTTATTTATTTGAAGCAGGTATCGAATATGCAAAAAAAGGCGGTATCGTGGATTTTACAACGAGTACGACAAAGCAGTTTTTAGAAGAAGGCGAAGTCAAATGCAGCATTGGGTTAAAGAAAATGCTTGATAGAGGAGTGGCTATCGAACAAATAACCTTCACATCAGACGCGCAGGGAAGTTTGCCTGCATTTAATGAATTTGGAGAATTTACTGGTCTGCGTATCGGTAAAGTGAACTCGCTGTACAGCGAAGTGCGTGACGCAGTTAAAACAGAAGGTGTTGCATTTCAAACAGCATTGCAAACAATCACTTCTAATCCCGCTCGCGTTTTAAAGCTTAAACAAAAAGGAAGGTTGCAAGAAGGGCTTGATGCTGATCTTGTTCTGCTGAATGAAGATCTTAGCATCGATTCAGTTATTGCGTTAGGGCAAGTGGTGGTTCAAAATGGAGAAGCTTTGGTCAAGGGAACTTTTGAAGAGTAAAGGGAGCTAATTATTGGCTTCCTTTTTCACTTTTAACTTATGAAATATATGGTAAAATAGGGAACATACATAATTTTTCTAAAAGGTGGCGATCATGTGGCAAAACAAGAAATTCCGACAGTATTAAGTCCAGAATTGTTTGAACACCTGCAAGGCGAACAGCTTGTCCTCTTAGGAACCGTTGACGTAGAAACGAAAGCTCCATCTGTTAACGCAATATCTTGGGTAAAGAGCTTGTCAAAAGAGAAGATTCGATTTACGGTTACGAACAATTCACGTATCGTAACAAACATTAAAGATAATCCAAATGTGGTCCTTACGGTGGTAGGGCTTGAAACGGTATATTCAATTAATGGAAGAGCGAATATACTTCAAGATACCATGGAAGGTGTACCATTAAAGCTTGCGAAGATTGAAGTGGAAATTGATCATGTTTTTGAAAGCATGTTCTGGGGTGCGAAGATCGTCCAAGAACCTGTTTATGAAAAAACGTATAATGAAAAGAAAGCGAAAGAGTTAGATGTACAAGTGTATGACGCTCTAATGAAATAAGGTGGCTTTCTACAACTAGAAGAATCATACAAACCGTCAAAACATTATGTTGTGGCGGTTTTTTGTTTATTTATAGATTTGTTCTTAGAAAGGAAGTCAGGAAAAACAAGGAGGAGATCACATGCCTATCGTATACAGATTGTTTTTCTTTTCTGGTCTAATCTCAATGTTTGTAGGCATCTTGCAGATCACGAGTCTTGTGGAAACAACTGATGGATTGAACGTTTGGGGATATTTTCTTTTGCTGTGGGGGATTGCTACATTTTTATGTGCGTTAAACCGCTTTAATATTGGGTGGATAAACAAACTGTTGGCTGTTGTGGGAATTTTAATTCACGGGACAGTAGTTATGTATGGTCTTTTATTTCCGGTTGACGCAGAAACAAAAGGAGTACAGGTTATAATTATTTTGTCTCCATTATTCTCATTTATCTCCGTATGCTGCTGTGGATTTATTGTAGGACAAAAAAGTGATAAAACACATTCAAATACGTTAAGCAAATAGTGAACTTTTGTCTCTTTGTGATAAAATTAAATGATTAACTCCTTGTTTTTCCTAAAGTCGGTTTTAAACAAGTTAACTGTGGCAACGATGAGGGTATGAGGAAGAAAAGGGTGAACGATGGATGGACTGGCGAAACTGGGAACGCTATTTTACTGAAAAAAATATATTAGAGCTGCTTGATCAATACAAAGATCTAGGTTTTTTGCCAGGAATATTGCTGCCTATGCTTGAATCATTTCTGCCGATTCTTCCGCTCTTTATCTTTGTAGCGGGAAATGCAGCAGCATACGGATTCTGGTTAGGTTTTCTCTATTCATGGATTGGGGTTTGCGTAGGTTCTATCATCGTATTCTTGCTAGTACGGAGGTATGGACAAAAGCGTTTTTTGAATTTCTTAAACAGGCATACAAACACTACTCGAATGCTAGGCTGGGTAGAGAGGCATGGTTTTGGTATGCTATTTCTTATTTATTGTTTTCCGTTTACTCCTTCCGCTCTAGTAAATGTTGTAGGCGGATTATCGAGGATAAATGTTAAAACCTTTTTGCTTGCATTAGCTCTCGGTAAATTGGTGATGATCGCGATCGTTTCTTTTATCGGGTATGATTTTATCGATGTGTTGAAAAGTCCTTTAAAACTTGGGATGATTGCTTTTGGCATATTCGTATTGTGGCTAGGTGGAAAAATAGTCGAATCAAGACTTAAAGAATCAGAGCATCGGGCGTAATGATAGCGCCAGGTGCTTTTTTACTTTCACGAAGATCTTTTTCCTTGAATATAGTTAAAAAAGAGGAAGGGAGACTTTGTATTGATTAAGATTAAGTCACAAAAGCAGATTGAAAAGATGCAAGAAGCAGGAAGATTGCTCGCATCTTGTCATAAAGAATTAAATAAACTTGTTACACCAGGAACAACAACATTGAAACTTGACCAATTTGTTGAAAATTATTTATTAGATCACGGAGCAAAAGCTGCTCAAAAAGGATATATGGGCTATCCTTATGCAACTTGCGCTTCAGTAAATGATGAAGTATGTCACGGGCTACCAAATAAAAGAGCGTTAAAAGAAGGAGATATCGTAACGATTGATTTTGTCGTGAACTTAAACGGTTGGCTGGCAGATTCTGCTTGGTCATATGGAGTCGGAAACGTTTCTAAGAAATCGCAAGCCTTAATGGAAACGACCAAAAATGCACTATATAAAGGGATATCACAAGCGCAAGTTGGTAGTCGTTTGGGGGATATCGGTTATGCGATACAATCTTATGCTGAGGATAAGGGCTATTCTATTGTTCGAGAGTTTATTGGTCATGGAATCGGCCGTCATATACACGAAGAGCCTCAAGTTCATCATGTTGGAGAGAGAAATACGGGTATTACTTTAAAAGAAGGAATGGTTATTACCATCGAACCCATACTCAATCAAGGTAGACCCCATATTAGTTTGAAGCAGGATGGCTGGACGGCCGTTACCTATGATGGAAGTCTATCAGCACAATATGAACATACCGTTGCTATCACGAAAAATGGACCGATTATTTTAACAGAACAAGCTTAAAATAAACATTGCCGCATATTCTTTAATAAGGAGAGCGGTAATTTTTTTGTTCTTAAGGTTATTTTTTTAAAGTAACTTGACACATATAAGTTACTCATTGTAATATACTAACATAAAGTAAGTAAAAAAACGAAAGAAAGAAGGGGTTAAGGGATGTTATCATTAGGATTACTTATTATTCGATTAGTGGTGGGTCTAGCGTTAGCGGCACATGGAGCACAAAAGTTGTTTGGATGGTTTGGCGGCTACGGGTTAAAAGGAACCGGAGGCTGGATGGAATCCATTGGCATTAAACCAGGCTATACGATGGCTCTTTTAGCAGGGCTGGCTGAATTTGGCGGAGGACTTTTGTTTGCTGCCGGATTATTCACCGAAATTGGGGCTATATTGATTGCTGGAACGATGCTTGTGGCCGCAGTTAAAGTTCACTTGCAGAATGGGTTTTGGGTTACAGCGAACGGTTATGAATTTAACCTTGTTTTAATTGCCGTAGTGGTAGGTGTCGCTTTAACAGGTGCAGGAGATTATTCTCTGGATCACCTTTGGTTAAAATAGAATTGAATACTGAACTAATATGAAAATGACTAAACCACTTTATACTAAGTGGTTTTTTCTTTTGCCTAAGTAATGAGGATTAGAAGAAAAGATTCAATACGATACCATAGTCACAGTTTGAAAAATCACTTATAATGGTGAAGTACTTTTATAAGGAGGTGACGTTCCTTGTTTAAAGAGATGTCAGAAAACCAGATATTATTATATGTCATAAAAAACTTAAAAGAGTTGCGGAAAAAGGAGTTTCAGCTTTTAATCGATGAACTTCACCCGTATGATATTGCGAATGTTTATAAAAATTTGCCTGAGAAGCACAGACATAAGTTTGTAACCTTCTTAACAACAAGACAGATTGCATCCTTGATTCAAGAGCTTGAAAGTGATCTTCAGATGGAAATCCTGAATAAACTAGGCATTGAGCGATCATCTCACATCATGAACTTAATGGAGAATGACGATTTGGCCGATCTTCTCGGCAATTTGGATGTTAATGAGATTCAAGATTTTCTCTCTTCCATGAAAGCAGATGAATCGAAGACGGTTCAAAGTCTTATGCAGTATGATTCAGATACCGCTGGTGGAATTATGACTAACCGGTTTGTATGGATTCCGCAAGTTTATACAGTCAGAGATGCTGTTGAAAAGCTAAAGACATTTGCCGGGTTTGCAGAGAATATTTATTACTTATATGTAATTGATGATGATAGAAGGCTTGTTGGTGTTGTCTCTTATCGTGATCTGTTATTAGCAGAAATGGATGAGAAGATTGAAGAGATCATGTACAGCAGGGTTATCTCCGTACCTGCAGAGACAGATCAAGAAGAAGTAGCGCGAACCATTGAGCGCTATGACTTTATAGCTGTCCCTGTAACAGATGAACATGATCGTTTGATCGGGATTGTTACAGTCGATGATGTGCTAGATGTATTAATTGAAGAAGCGAATGAAGACATCGAGAAGTTATCGGCAACTGGTAAATCCATTGATTTTCAGACAAGTGCTCTTGTAGCTTCCTATAGAAGACTGCCTTGGCTTATTTTACTTCTTTTTATTGGGATCTTATCCGGTAGTATCATTAGCACGTTTGAAGGCACGATTGAACGCGCGGTTGCACTTACGTACTTTATGCCAATGATTGCAGGTATGACAGGAAATACAGGCACACAATCACTTGCAGTAGTTGTTCGCGGACTTGTATCGCATGACATCGACCGGCCGACCATTATGAAATTAATACTCCGAGAATTTGGTGTTGGTTTTATTATAGGAATTACATGCGGAATTTTAATTTCAATCGTAGCCTTTTTATGGAAAGGTAATCTAGTATTGGGGCTTGTTGTAGGCAGTTCTTTATTCTTTACTTTGATAATTGGTACGCTTGCAGGAACACTTATTCCTTTACTGCTATACAGATTCAAGATTGACCCAGCGGTAGCATCGGGACCTCTTATCACAACATTGAATGATATTTTTTCACTCTTAGTATACTTTGGGACAGCGACCATGTTCTTATCATATTTACTATAAATAAAAGATACCATCTTGCTATCTCTTATATTGAAAACAATATGATGTTGATAAAAAATCAGTCTTTTGACTGGTTTTTTTATTCTAAAAAAATGTTGCATTTTTCCAATTTGCGGATAAAATTAAAACATCTTAAGGAGGAGTGTACAGATGATAGTTAAGATGGATCAAACGTGGCATAAACAAGTTATGGACTATTTAAGTGAAGAACCTGCATTAAACTTATTTATTATTGCTGATATTGAGAATTTTGGTTATGAAACAGATTCTCAGGACATCTGGGCAGATGTTGATGATAACGAATCTATCACAGGTATCCTTCTCCGTTATAAAGGGAACTACCTTCCTTATGCAAAAGGGGAAATTAATGCAAAAGCATTTTCGGAAATTATCAATAAAGATAAAAGTTATGAAATGCTTTCTGGTAAAAAGGAAATTACCGAGCAGTTTATTCCTTATTTAAATTTTGAGCGAACAAAAGAACTGTATTTTGCTGAATTAAAGGATGCCAAAGCATTAAACCAAAACAGCTCTAGACAAAATATAATACAAGCAGATGTTAAAGATGTAGAAAGTCTTATGGAACTAAAATATTTGATCAAAGAATTCTCAATTGGAAAAACAGCTAAAGAAAGCTTGGAGCAAGCATTATCCACCAAAACAGGGCGCACTTATTTTATTAGAGAAGAGGATACCGTTGTTTCTTGTGCATCCTCTACGGCAGAAAATTCAGTGTCAGCGATGATTGTCGGCGTGTGTTCACACCCTGAAAAAAGAAACAAAGGCTATGCTTCACTTTGTATGGAAGCGCTATGCTACGATATTTTAGCTGAAGGGAAAACGCTTTGTCTTTTCTATGATAATCCTAAAGCAGGGTCGATATATAAGCGTTTAGGCTTTAAAGATATTGGATTTTGGAGTATGAACTATTCAGTCCAAACAACAGAAACCCAAAAAAACCAAGAAGTAGTGAAATAACTTTCAAATCTTTTTCTCCTCTGACAATTGAATGAAGTGAAGATGCGTAACTCTCGGCTAGGACGTTGAGGGCAGCCCGAAGAATGATGTGTCCAATAGCGAAAAAAAAGACGGCAGAATCAACTCTAGCGATTCTGCCGTCTTTCTCTTTGGCACTTTTCTAAAAGATTGTTGCTTTAAACTCTTTGTCACCTTTGATAATTGATTGAAGTGGAAGGTGTGTGCCTACCACCTGAGATACTCCATGCAAGGCATGCGACGAGGAAGTTTACTACGAAGCATCACTTGTAGACGCAGGAGCAAGGAACTTCTTAAGCCGGGCAGCTTGAAAAGTGGAAGTGGCTCGTTCAGCCCCGACAAGCAAAAGTTGAATGGGCAATGAAGGCGCACTTTGCCTTCTTGACCGTTAAACTTTTGACCTCGAGGGGCTAGCCACTGCAACTAGACAGCTGAGACACTTAAGAGTGAAACGTGCGAATGTGGCTCAGCGTCTGCCCCGTGGAAAGCGAGGAGCCTGGAACGGAAATCAACACTTCCAAAAGCAACAAAGTTTACGAAAACAGCCTTTTCTTTCTTTTGTTAACTAACCAAGCTTCCGTTCTTCGGCTTGTTCACTTGAGGCATTCTTTTCTTCATTTGAAGTTCTTAGTGGTATTTCTCTTAAGAAGAAGAAGGTTAATATGAATGCAGTGCCAATAACGATTGCGCCGGTTAAGAAAACACCGTTTAATGCATAACTTAAAGACTCACGCAAAATACCAAGTACTTGTTTAATCATATTTAATGATTCCGGAGGTAAAGCATTAAATTTTTCTAAAACAGCTTCTTGGTTCAGCAGCACTTGAGGATTTGCAAGCTCTTTAATCTGCTCGCTCATCTCAGGTGTAACACTGGGAGAAGAGGCGACTAACTTTTGGGACTCTTTGTTAAAGTGATCGGCTAGAGAGTTATTCATAACACTTCCCATGATTGAAACACCAATCGTACCACCCAGCTGTCTGAACAGCTGAACAGAAGAGGTCGCAACACCTAAATATTTATGTTGAATTGCGTTCTGCACAGTTAAGGTGAAGATGGGAAACGCGATTCCAAGTCCTGAACCTACGAGGATCATATTCATGATTGCTGTCGTATTAGTCGTTTGAGTATCCATAAAATGCATGCTTGTCATACCACTGACCATGATGAACAATCCAAGCATAGCCAATTTCTTGTACTTGCCTGTCTTAGTTATAATCTGCCCACTTATCGTGCTTCCTGCAACCATTGCAAGTGTTAATGGCATCATTACAAACCCGGATTTAGTAGCAGATGTTCCCATCACTCCTTGTATAAAGAAAGGCATATACATGATGGACCCAAACATGCCTGCTCCTAAAAAGAATCCGATTATATTAGAAACGGTGAACACTTTATTTTTGAACATATCAAGTGGTAGAACAGGACTTGATACACGCTTTTCTGTTAGCACAAACAAAAAGAAAGCTACGATCGTTACAGTGAAAAGTCCGATGATCTCTGGAGATACCCAATCGTATTCATTTCCTGCCCAGGTGAATGAAAGGAGAAGAGGAACCATTGTTAATGTTAGTAGCAGAGAACCTGTGTAATCAATAGATTCTTTCTCTTTTCTTTGTACAGAAGGAAATAAAAAGTAGATAGCAGCAAAAGCGACGAGGCCAAAGGGAAGAAAGATCCAGAATACCCAGTGCCAATGAAAGTGATCAACGATGTATCCGCCTAATGTAGGACCAAATACGCTAGCTAAACCGAAAACACTGCTCATTATCCCTTGCCATCTGCCGCGTTCGCGAGGTGGAAATAGATCCCCAACTGCTGTGAAAGCCGTTGACATGATCATACCGCCACCAAAGCCTTGAACACCTCTGTATAAGATGAGCTCAAGGATGCTTCCAGATATGCCGCATAAAAGCGAACCTGCCGTAAACACTCCAATCCCTAAAAGGATAAATGGCTTTCTTCCGTAAATGTCTGATAATTTTCCAACTAAAATAGCAGTGATACTTGAAGTGAGCATGAAAATCGTGAAAACCCAGCTGTAGTATTCTATTCCTCCAAGATCAGCAATGATTTTTGGTAAGGACGTACCAACAATTGTTTGGTTTAACGCAGCAAAAAGCATAGCAGACATGATGGAAAGCATGATAATAACTTTCCGCCGCATTTCAAGATGTTCCATGCATCATCCTCCTATTCATGTTGTAAATAATTCACAATGTGAATTATTTGTTAAAAAGAAAACTGCTTCATTAATCAAGCAGTTTTGTTGAAGATTCTATCATTTGTTTTATGTCTCCATCTGTTAAAGCAGCAAACTTTTTTTCTAGGTAGTTATTTTTAATGTTATCCATTTTTCGTGCAATTTCTCTACCATCTTCAGTAATTTCCAAATAGACGATCCGACGGTCTGAATCTGATCGTACACGCTGAATATAATTCTTTCCAACAAGCCGATCCGTAACCGCGGTAATATGGCTTGATGAAACTTTTAATTCGTTAGCGATTTCGGAAGCCATCAGAGGACTTTGAATAAATAAAGTCTGAAGAACAGCAAACTCATTGCTTGGGATATAATCTGAGTACACTTCGTTCAAACCTTTTCTTAACGTACGAAAAAGTCTACGTAAACTCATTTCCAATTCGCGCTCTAAATCATTTCTTAATGGGGTTTGTTCTCTATTTTCCATTTTAACACCCTTGCTTTTTGTTTCTTCTTCTACTAGTATATGATAATTTATATTTAATAAGAAAGAAAGCAAAAGGTTTGGGGAGACACGGATTATGAAAAATTCAACATTATTTTTTGTGCTTTTAGGCTTTGGATTTTTGATCGGAGCAGCTTACTGGGTTTGGGCGATCACAACACAATCACAACCAGGTGGAATGTAAAAAAATGAGCCTTAATGGCTCTTTTTTTGTATAAACAAACACTTCTAATTTAAATAAATGGGAGGTGTTGGTATGAAAGTAAAGTATCAGATTACAACTAAACATATTAATAAAGAATGGAAGCAGCGTCCAGGAGGTAACCGTATACCACGCTATGCGGTTGCGCACGATACTGGTAACCCTAACTCTACGGCTCAACAGAACTACGAATATTTCAACAGCAGACAACTAGAGGCTTCTGCACACGTAATCATAGATGATAAACAGATATTGATGATCATTCCATTGCAAGAAAAAGCTTGGCACGTTCGCTCTAACGTATCGGATGCTAATGAATGGGCGATTGGGGTAGAGTTATGCTATGGACCTTCCATAGATTTTAACAAAGCTTACAGCCGTTATGTATGGTTTTTTGCGTATTTATGTGAGATGTACCAATGGGACCCTGCGCGGGACATAAAAGGGCACTTTCAGCTAGACCCAAAAAGAAGGACAGATCCTTTAAACTGTTTTCATCAATATGATAAAACATTTCCATTTTTCATTGAGGATGTTAAGTATGAGCTAAAAAAATTTGTTGTTAACCAGAACGAGTTTAAAGAACTTGTCACTGCAGAAGAAAAGCTCTATAAGGTGCAGATTGGGGCATTCACATCTAGAGAGAATGCCGAAAACCTTTCTCGAAAAGCTAAATCTGCAGGATTTGCTGTTCATATTGATTACTCCTAGAAACAATCAATGCGAAAACAGCCTCGAGAGTAGTTGATTTTCATTCCAGGTAATAGTAAATAAGACAAAAATACTTGCCTCTTAAGTAAGGCAGGTATTTTTTTCTAGTATAAAAAGAACGTTTGTTCGCATATAATATAAAAAAGGAGGTTGCTTCATGACTAACTTATTAATGAGATGCATTCAAGAACGGGTTGGAATAGAAATGATCTACCTCTCGCAAAAAGGTGATATCTCGCACCGTTTTGTAATTCCATACTCTTTCGACGGTCATACAATAAAGGGATACTGCTCGGCAAAAAAGCAGATTCGAAGTTTTCACATAAGAAACATATTATCCGTACATTCACGTTTTTTGTCTTCTTGAGATTGGGGGGATTGTCGTGCAATATGGAAGCGAAGAAGAGCGTTCGCTTATTGAAAAATTTGTGATGTATCCGATTTTACTTACAGTGTTTAATCGCGATCTGCAGATTATTTGCGGCTCTCCATTTAAATTGAGACAGCCATACGTTGCATTAGTAGAACAAATTATGAATCAAATCAGCAAAGATCTATTTGATGTACGAATTGAATTGAGAAAAAGAAGAATTAAAGTTATGGATGCACGCCGTGAGGAAGATATTACAGAATATGAAATCTTTATTAGGGGTTATCGTGAAATTATGAGGTTTCCAAACATTCATCTAAAAAACAAAGCAGAAACACTTATGCTTTCTTATCTACAAGTGACCGTAGAATAATGGATAAAGCATGCCAGTTTCATTTTCGATAACATCTGTATACAATGAACGTATTGCAGAAACATAAGATGATGATAATAGGATTAGAATTTGAATTGAGGAACCTTATGGAACACTTTATCCAGCTAGCTAGACAATTGAACAGAGAAATAATGATTGAAAGCCGCAGCCCATTTGATCCGGTATGTCCGGTGAATACACCACACCCTTGGCAGATGCTGGGCTGTGGGAACTATGCAGCTGTGTTTTCACATCCTGATCATCCAGCATATGTAGTTAAGATTTACGGCAGGGATGAGCATGGATTATTAGAGGAAAAAAAGGTTTATGATCGACTAGGAACACACCCTGGATTTTCTGTTTGTTATTATTCCGAACAACGTTTTTTAATCTTAAAACGTATTGAAGGAATGACTCTGTACGACTGTGTGCATAAAGGTGTAAAAATTCCTGAAAATGTGATTTATGACATCGATGAAGCAGTGAGGCATGCAAAAGACAAAGGATTGTTTCCTAACGATGTACATGGAAAAAATGTCATGATATCCAATAATAGAGGAATTATTGTAGACGTATCTGATTTTAGCCGATACGAAACTTGCAGGAAATGGAAAGATTTAAGGAAAGCTTATTTTACATTTTACAAGAAAACGCTGTATTACTTTCCAATAAAGATTCCTTATATTGTTTTGAATGGAGTAAGGATTGGGTATAGGTACTATAGAAAGTTAAAAATATCCAAAAAACAAAGCCTAAAATAATAGGATTAAAGAACTATTAAAATCATTGGCACAAATTACCTTAGTAGGATATAATAACTATAAATCAATAAAAACCTTTGTTATTAAGGGCAAACCAGTTGAAAAGCTGGGACGCAAAGCTATGGGCCTAAAGTATGGTGAACATGCAATGGCAGCCGGTTGCCAAAGGGAAACGGACTCGTGTTTAGACACAAGCGTTTCTATGAAGCTTTATTCTCATATTTTGTAGTTTCTCTGCAGGAATAATGTGTTCATAGAGGTTAAAAGTATCTAAAACATAAATTGAAGCCATTCCCTTTATTAGGTGATGGCTTTTTGTATGTAATTTTTGAGGGATTTGAGGGGTTGTAGAATGGAAAACTTCCAACTAGACTTACGCGCACTCAAAAAAAACTTGTTACCAGAATTTATGAAGTCTATTCCAGCCATGATACATACACACAAAGAACATCTAAGAAAAAATGAAGACTTTCATACGTTTCTAAACGGTTTTGTTGAGCAATACGAGAAGATACTAGAGAAATTTTTACGCGGGATTGTGCATGCAGTGTTTTTAGAAGAAGAACGATTCAAATCCTTTTTAAAACAAGGAGAGCAGAAAGCGTTTCGATCAGGTATTCATTTTTTAAGGCATCAACGAATTCCTCATCAAGCACTTGCGTGTTTTACAACGAGTATTAGTGAATCCGTTTTATTTGAAGTGAAAAAAGCAACGTCCAACGAGCCGTTAGTTATACAACTATTTATGTTAGATCGCTGGAACCGGATTTCTCACCATGCTGTTACAGGGTTTCTAAGCGGTTTCTCTTCTCAACAGTTTAAAGATCTTAAGGAGATTAGCATTCGTGATCCATTAACAAATCTGTATAATCGTCGCTACTTTTATGATTGTTTAGAAAAGGAGCTAGAAAAGGCAAATAGACTTAAGCTTCCTCTTACACTTGTCATGTTTGATATCAATAACTTTAAATTAATCAATGACGAGCTAGGGCATCACGCGGGTGACGAGATACTTCAGCAGATCGCAGAACTTTCAAAGCGACTAAAATTGTTCTCTGGATTTAGATTCGGTGGAGATGAATTTGTTTTTCTCTTACCAGGAATTACTGAAGATGAAGCATACATCTTAACTGAAAAACTAGAAAGTCAGCTTATCGTTTGGAATGAATCCATCTCATTGGCATATGGTGCAATAGAATTACTTGCAGATGCATGTGAAAACATAGACTATTACCTGCAGCTTGCTGATGAGCGTATGTACACGAACAAAAGAGCTAGAAGTGAGAATAAATCACTGATTTGATCATGTAAAATAATGGGCCTTTCTGCTATGTTTTTCGCAGATCGTATAACGTAAAGGAAGTTGAATGCATGAAAGATTCATTTACGATTACGGAACACCGTTCTGAAACCATATCATCTTTGTTACGGTGGTTCTTTTTAATTCTTTGCATACCTGTTTTTTATTATCAACCTATATCAAGCGTTTTGAATTATGAAACGGAAACTTTTCCGATCCTTTTTATAATCGGCATTATATATATGACATCCACACAAATTGTATTACACCGATTGCCAGAGACGTCACTGTACTACCGTGTTTTTACAAGAGGTGGAATTGTTTTTGATTGTCTTGCTTATGCATGGTTGATGCAGCTTACTGGTGGAGCTGATAGTGCGTTTGTTGCTGTTGGTTACCTAATCGTTATCCATGCTGCTCTGTATTGGAGGTTAAAGGGCGCTTTTATAGTAGGAACAGTGAGTTTTACCATTCTCTGTTACTTTTTTATAAGAGATAGTGGGTATATGAACACGCTCTCTTCCTTTGAATTTTTAATGAAGAGCATCTTCTTATGGTTGATCGCTTTTTACGGCGGTGTGATTGCCTCAAAAGAAAGACAATATTATTTCGAGAAGAATATGTATCAGCTTCAATCTGAACAAGACTATTTAACAGGTTTGCTGAATCATCGGAAATTTCAAGAGGACGTATTGGAAAAAACAAAACAGAATAAACCTTTTACACTTGTATTATGTGATATTGATCGGTTTAAAATGTTTAACGATCAGCACGGCCATTTAATTGGTGATGAGGTGCTCAAGCTTGTAGGTGCAACGTTTAAACGTTTCATTTCTTTAAAAGAAGGAGAAGCTTATCGTTACGGTGGAGAAGAGTTCGCCTGGATTCTCCATACTACATGCAGAACAGAAGTGAAAAATACGATTGAAACGATCAATAAGCATTTAGAAACCTTTCCATATATATCAGGTGATAATGAGTTACCTGTTACACTTAGTTATGGCATTGCGAGTTATGTAGAAGGTGAGAAGCCTTCGCAAATGATTCATAGAGCTGATGTGCTGCTATACGAGGCAAAGGCGGCAGGAAGAAATACGTTAAAATTGGATACGGTCACAATGGAGGAAAATCAGCTATCAATATAGCGGTTTTCCTTTTTTATGTTTTTCGTTCCTTGGTGCACTCTCGTCTACCCGAAATGATGGTATCTGCCTTTTACAAATATTATTCGTTTACGTAACTATCCTATAACTACCAGGAGGATGTGCTTCTTTTTAAAGGTCGTAGCCTTTGATGTCATAGTAGATTATGAGATAATGAAGTTAGAATTCAAGTGCGGAACAGGGGATGAACATAATGAGTTTGCAATTTATTTTGGGACGATCCGGCAGCGGAAAGTCCCACTCTGTATTTAAGGAGATCCAAAGAGAACTTACAGAACGTCCTTCAGGAAATCCGATCATCTATCTTGTACCAGATCAGATGACCTTTCAATCGGAGTATAAGCTTGCATCAACGCCAGAATTATCCGGAATGATGCGTGCGCAAGTCTTTAGTTTTTCAAGGCTTGCTTGGCGTATTCTTGGTGAGACCGGTGGTTTGACAAGAATGCACATCACATCTACTGGAATAAGAATGATGCTTCGGAAAATCGTCGAGCATAAAAAAGAAGATCTTAAAATCTTTCGAAAAGCCTCTGAACAAAGTGGTTTTTACGAATTACTTGAGTTGATGACTACAGAACTTAAACGATATTGTGTTAGTGCAGAAGATCTTTCGTGGAATGCTGAAACACTGCTTTCTCTCGGTCAAAAAGAAAATAATAAAAAAGTGCTTCAGGATAAATTATCAGATCTGAGTGTCATTTCGAGCTCCTTGGATGAGGCACTGATTGGGAAGTATGTAGATTCAGAAGATTATTTACGTTTGCTTCAAGCAAAGATTCCTTTATCCGAGAGCATTAAAGAAAGTGAAATTTACATAGATGGATTTCATTCGTTTACTCCACAAGAACTTGAAGTTATAGCGGGATTACTGGCACACGCCAAAAAAGTGACCATTGCACTCACTGTCGATGAATCTTTTACTATGGAGTCAGAACCTCATGAGCTAGATTTGTTTTATATGACGAAAAAGACGGCTCAGACGCTAACAGCACAGGCCAAAGAACTTGGTGTATTCGTTGAGGAACCAATCTATCTTCATGAAAAGCCTAAGTATAATTCAAGTGCTATCGCTCATATCGAAGAGCAGTATGATCGAAGGCCGGCCATACCATCTTCCAAACATGAAGGTGTTGGAGTAGCGGCAGCTGTAAATGTTCGGTCTGAAGTTGAAGGAGCGGCAAGGAAAATCGCAGAACTCGTTCGTGACCACGGATATAGGTATCGCGATATCGCAGTTACAGTCCGAAATGCTGGTAGTTATCAAACACTGATTGAAACGGTATTTACAGATTATGAGATACCTGTTTTTCTTGATCAAAAAAAATCTATGCTTCACCATCCACTGATTGAGCTTATACGTTCTTCACTAGATATTGTCTTAAAGAATTGGCGCTATGAAGCCGTTTTTCGAGCTGTTAAAACAGATATGCTCTATCCGCTTGATGAGATAAGAAAAACGACTTCTGAGATGAGACGTTGTATGGATGAACTTGAAAATTATGTGTTAGCACTTGGTATTCAAGGCAGAAGGTGGACAGATCCTAAACCTTGGAAGTATAAAAGATTTAGAGGATTCGAAGCAGAAGATTTTGGAAAGACAACTCGTGATGATGAAAAAGAACAGCTGATCAACGATATGCGGGACATGATTGTATCTCCTTTGAGTCGTTTATCTAAAAACCTATCAAACAGCAAAAGTATCATCCAATATTGTAAAAGTCTTTATCAGTATCTTGAGGATTTAAATGTACCGATGAAACTTGAACGATTGAGAATTCATGCGGAATCAGCAGGAAAACTAAGAGCAGCATCTGAACATGGTCAAGTTTGGAATGCGTTGTTAGGTCTTCTTGATGAGATGGTAGAGTTGACCGGTGAGGAAGAACTTTCAAAAGAAACGTGGATGCAGATGCTTGATACAGGGCTTGAAAGCCTTAAGTTTGCTCTTGTTCCTCCTTCTCTCGATCAAGTATTAGTAGGAACAATGGAAAGATCTCGTTTTACGGATGTAAAAGTAAATTTTGTTCTCGGCGTAAACGATGGAATCATTCCGTTAAAACCTAAGGACGATGGATTGCTTTCAGAAGATGAAAGAGAGGCTTTGGATCGAAACGGTGTGGTGCTAGCACCGACGGCACGCAGAAAGCTGCTTGATGAACAGTTTATGATCTATTTGGCTTTAACGAATGCTAGTGATCATCTGTTTGTTTCATATGCCCTAGCAGACGAGGAAGGGAAAACGATGCAGCCTTCTATGGTCATACAGCGATTGCATGATCTTTTCCCTGATTTAAAGGAAGAACTATATCAAAATGAACCAGCTTTACAAAACGATTTGGATTTTGTGCAGCATCCAATAAAGAGTGTATCTTTTTTAAGTACGCAGCTCAGAGAATGGAAAAAAGGTTATCCGATCTCTTCTGTTTGGTGGGATGTATACAATTGGGTGGTCAGAGACAAGGATTGTAATTTCTATGCAAAGCGAGCTCTGTCTTCTCTCTTCTATTTTAATAGAGAAGCACCTCTCAGTTCATCTGTATCAAGAGATCTTTATGGTGATAAGATTTTAACAAGCATCTCGAGAATGGAGCTTTTCCAATCATGTCCATTCTCTCAGTTCATGTCGTATGGTCTGAAGCTTAAAGAACGGCAAATGTACAAACTTGAAGCTCCAGATATCGGACAGCTTTTTCATGCTGCGTTAAAACAGATGAATGATTCGCTTCAGCAAAGAAGCGTAGCCTGGAGTGATCTTTCAAAAGGGGATTGTTATCGTTTGGCAGGAGATATTGTAGAACTCTTGGCACCACAGCTTCAACATGAGATTCTGTTAAGTTCTAATAGACATCTTTATATCAAGAAAAAGCTAAAAGAAGTAGTCGGAAAAGCTTCTCACATATTAAGTCAGCACGCAAAGGCGAGCGGGTTCACTCCTGCAGGTCTTGAACTAGCATTTGCTTCTGGTGCAACATTGCCGCCATTAACGTATAAATTACCGAATGGAACGACTATGGAAGTTATCGGACGTATCGATCGTGTTGATACAGCAAAAAGTTCAAAAGGACTTCTTATGCGCGTGATTGATTATAAATCAAGCTCAACTGGTCTCAACTTGGCAGAGCTGTATCATGGAATTGCTCTGCAGATGCTGACTTATCTAGACGTTGCAGTCACACATTCAGAAAGCTGGCTTGGTGAAGAGTCCGTTCCAGCAGGCGTTCTGTATTTCCATGTACACAACCCACTATTGAATCAAAAGAAACTGCTTAGTGTGGAAGAAATCGAAAAAGAAGTGTTAAAGAAGTTTAAGATGAAAGGTTTAGTACTTGCTGAAGAAGAGGCCGTTCAACTTATGGACAGTACAATGGATAAGCGTTCTTCTATCATTCCAGTCGCTCTAACTCAAAAAGGATTTCATAAGTCACATTCCTCGATCGCCTCAAGTGAGCAGTTTAACACGATGCGTAATCATGCGCGAAAGATGGCTGTAACGAGTGGAGAAGGAATTACAAACGGAGTGATCGATATCTCTCCATATGAGATGAAGAAAAAAACACCATGTACGTTCTGTTCATATAAGCCTGTTTGTCAGTTTGATCAAACCCTTGAAGAGAATCAATACCGTCAACTTCGTTCAGAAAAAGATGATGTCATCCTAGAAAAAATGCATCAGGAAGGAGGAACTGTCAATTGAAGACTTTAATCCCAAAACCAGAAGGTGCCACTTGGACGGATGAACAGTGGCTGGCCATTCAAGCCAGAGGAGAAAACGTTCTCGTTGCTGCAGCAGCTGGATCAGGAAAAACGGCCGTCCTTGTCGAACGAATAATCACGATGATACGTGAAAAGATTGCTGATGTAGATCGGTTGCTTATCGTTACGTTCACAAACGCTGCTGCTGCTGAAATGAGAAAAAGAATTGGAGAAGCAATCGATAAAGAGCTGTCTTTAAACCCTTCATCTCTACACTTAAGAAGACAGCTTAATTTGTTAAACAAAGCATCGATCTCTACTCTTCATTCTTTTTGTATTGAGGTGCTTCGTAAACACTATTACGAAACGAATCTCGATCCTGGCTTTCGTGTAGCAGAAGAAACAGAAGCAGAACTTATTCGCCAAGAAGTGATAGAAGATTTATTTGAAGAAGAGTATAGCAAGGGAGAAGACCATATTTTCTACCAAGTGGTCGATGCTTATAGTTCTGACCGAAATGATATAGAACTGCAAAAACTGATCTTATCGCTCTATGATTTCGCTCGAAGTCATCCTGATCCGAGTGGATGGCTAGACCAGATGGCGGAAACTTATCAAGTCCAAGCTACTTCAATAGACGACCTACCTTGGACAAAGGAGCTTCTTTTCGATATATCGCTTCAAATAGAAGGGCTACGTTCGTTGGCGCTCAGAGCGATAGAGCTCAGCCAGCTTTCAGGGGGGCCTCTCGCATATGCAGAAACACTACAGGAAGATCTTGTCTTCATCGAACGATTACTTCATGCAAAATGTAGTTGGAATGAGCTTTATGAGGAATTCCAATCTTATGATCCTCCAAAATTAAAAGCCATCCGCGGGAAAGATGTAGATGAAGAACTGAAGAATAAAGTAAAAGCAATGAGAGACAGCATCAAAAAACGGACGAGCGCATTAAAAGAAGAATATTTTGAAAGACATCCAGATTCGTATATCGTTCATATTGAAGAGATGGCTCCTGTAGTTAAAGAACTTTCATCCTTGGTGAAAAAGTTTGGGGAACGTTATTTGGAAGCAAAGCAGGAAAAGTCTCTTGTTGATTTTGGTGATCTTGAGCATTATTGCCTTGGAGTTTTAAAAGGTGTAGGGTCTACGATGGATGCACCGGTTCCATCAGAAGCGGCTCTAGAATATCGCGAAAGATTTGTAGAGGTACTAGTCGATGAGTATCAAGATACGAATTTTGTTCAAGAATCCATTGTACGCCTAGTATCAAAGGATGAGGAAGCAGGAAACATGTTCATGGTAGGTGATGTAAAGCAATCCATCTATCGATTCAGACTAGCAGAACCACTTCTTTTCTTAAGCAAGTACAAGCAGTTTACGAAAGAAGGCGGCAAAGGCTTGCGTATTGACCTTGCCAAAAACTTTAGAAGTCGAAATGGAATACTTCAAGCAACAAACTATTTGTTCAGACAGATCATGAACGAAACAGTAGGAGAGATTGAGTACAACGATGATGCTGAACTAAAGCTTGGTGCTACTTATTATCCGGAGCAAGAGGGCAATGAGCCAGAACTTCTTCTAATTAATAAAAGTCAGCCTGTAACAGATGAAGATGGCCTTGAGAGTGGAGAAGTAGAGAAGTCTGAGCTTGAAACCGTTCAGTTAGAGGCAAGAGTCATCGCTGAAAAAATAAAACAGATCGTTGGAACAGCGGGTAATTCTCCTCATCTCGTTCTTGATAAACATACGAAAAAATTACGTCCTGCAAAATACAAAGACATTGTCATGTTGTTTCGTGCAACCTCCGTATGGGCACCAGTCATACTAGAAGAGTTTAAACAGCAAGGAATACCAGCGTATGCTGAACTTTCAACTGGCTATTTTGATGCGACGGAAATTCATGTCATGATGTCACTTTTAAAAGTGATCGATAACCCAATGCAAGATATTCCGCTTGCCGCCGTTCTTCGTTCCCCGCTGGTCGGAATAACTGGTGAAGAACTTGCAGTGATCAGATTAAAACAAAAGCAAGATAATTATTTGGGAGCCGTAGAACTGTATCGTTCAGAAGGAGAAAACGGAGAGCTTCAAGGAAAGGTCTCTACGTTTTTAGACCAGCTGGAAAAGTGGCGTCATCAAGCGCGTCAAGGGTCTCTTTCTGATCTGATCTGGGACATCTACCGTGAAACCGGGTATTTTGATTACGTAGGTGGATTAACCGGTGGAAAACAACGTCAAGCAAACTTAAGAGCACTATATGATCGTGCGAAGATGTATGAAAGTACATCATTTAGAGGGCTTTTCCGCTTTCTTCATTTTATTGAAAGAATGCAGGAACGAGGCAAAGATCTAGGAGCGGCAAGAGCGCTAGGTGAGCAAGAAGATGTAGTTCGTGTAATGACGATTCATAAAAGTAAAGGTCTAGAGTTTCCAATCGTTTTCGTTGGAGGCATTAACAAACAGTTTAATACAAGAGATCTGAACGAAAAAGTTCTTCTTCATAAAGAACTCGGACTAGGAACTCAATATATAAATCCCGAGTACCGAATCGCTTATCCCACATTGCCAAAGCTTGCGATCGCTGGAAGAAAGAAAATGGAATTGATCTCAGAAGAGATGCGTGTACTATATGTCGCTCTTACACGCGCTAAAGAAAAATTGTATTTAGTCGGCACAGTAAATGATATTGAAAAATCTGTGGATGCATGGAGCGATTCTCTTTATGAAGAGAGCTGGATTCTACCAGACTTTGAAAGAGCTGGTGTGAAAAGTTATCTCGATTGGATCGGGAGAGCAGTCATCCGCCATAAGAATGCAGACCCTCTCCTATCCCTTCTTGGAACAGGTGAAAGAGGTAGAGGTGAAGTTTATCTGGATGAAACAGATTGGAAGATTACCGTCCTGCAAGCGAGTCAATATGAAGAGTTGAAAGTTGAAGAGAAAGAAAAACAAGAAGAACTGCTGAATCGTCTAGAGAACTATGAAACGGTGAATCTTGTTACGAATGATTTTGATGAAGTTAAGCGGCGACTGGAATGGAATTATACACATAAACACTCAACATATACCCGTTCTAAACAATCTGTTACAGAAATTAAAAAACAATATCAAGCCGATGAGTATAGTTCTACCGAATTAGTAAAAGCGGCCCAACAAGCTATACATGAGCGGCCAAAATTTATGCAGGAAGAACAGTTGAACGCTGCTGAAGTTGGAACAGCCATGCATATGGTCATGCAGCATGTTGACTTTAGAATACCAGCTACACTAGATTCTCTTCAAAACCAGCTTGCAGAAATGGAAAGAAAAGAGCTGCTTACAAGAGAACAAGCTCAATACATCCAGCTTCCACAAATCCAGGAGTTTATGGAAGGACCACTTGGCGAGAGAATCAAAGAGAACGAGAATTTAAAAAGAGAAATTCCGTTTAGTATAGCGCTCCCGATATCAGAGATTCAAAGAGAGTGGACCGGCGAAGAAGAACATGTTCTCGTACAAGGTGTTATTGACTGTCTCATTGAAGAGGAAGACGGTTATATACTGATTGATTATAAAACAGACAAAATCACGAACCGCTTTACAAATGGCTTTACAGGAGCAAGAGACATCCTGTTCAACCGTTACGAGTTGCAGCTCAATTTGTACGCAAAGGCTATTGAAAGAATATTAAAGAAGCCTGTTAAAGAAAGTTATCTTTACTTTTTTGATGGTGGACACATTCTTCAAGTGAAATAAGGAGGGATAGGATGCGATTACTTCATACGGCTGACTGGCATCTTGGGCGCTCATTAGAAGGACGAAGCAGACTTCAGGAACAACAAGATTTTTTAGACGAACTAATAGAGATCGTACAGCGTGAAAAAATAGATGCGGTATTAATGGCGGGAGATGTTTTTGATACCGTAAATCCTCCAGCTGCGGCAGAGCAAATGTTTTATGATGCACTGTCACGGATCAATAGAAAAGGAGAATGCCCATTTATCGCGATAGCGGGAAACCATGATCATCCAGAGAGACTAGCAGCATCTTTCCCGCTTTTAAGAGAACTGGGCATAACGCTAGTAGGTCTTCCAACGTTAGACCTTCAACGTGTCCCGATAAAGAGAACGGGAGAAATGCTAGAAATCGCAGCATTACCTTATCCTTCTGAATCAAGGCTGAAAATGCTTTTGAGTGAATCAGCTGAAGAATTAGATGTTAGAACCCAATACGATGATTGGGTAGACTCTTATTTTAAGAAGATCACATCTCAATTTAGCCCAGGAAATGTGAATGTTGCCATGAGTCATCTTTATGTAGCAGGAAGCAAGGAGACTGACTCTGAGCGCCCTGTACATATTGGTGGTGCTTATACGGTTGCTGCTGAAAGCCTTCCGAGTGCCGCACAATACGTGGCATTAGGCCATCTGCATCGTCCACAGCGAATTAAACGAGCAAAAACAGACGCAAGGTATTCAGGTTCTCCACTTTCTTATAGTTTCTCAGAAAGCGGTCAAGCAAAATCCGTATCCATTATTGACGTGCAACCAAACGGTATAGCAGAGGTAGAAGAGATTCATTTACGTGCAGGAAAACCACTTGTAGCATGGGAAGCTAGAAATGGTGTGTCAGAGGTTTTTCAAGGAATTCAAGATGGAATGTATCATAATTGCTGGATTGATCTATCCGTACATGTTCAAGATGCACTGTCGATGGAAGAGATTCAACGGCTAAGAAAAGCACATGATGGTATTGTTCATATCAAACCCGTGTTTCAAGAAAGATTCGGAGAACAAATTGCGGTATCCGCTCAAAAACTACCTGTAGATGAACTATTTACAACGTTTTATGAGCGACAGACAGGTGGAGCGGTTCCTGACAATGAGTTGATCTCCTTATTTCTTGATCTTGTTGGAGAAGAGGAAACAGAAGGAGAGGAACGCGAATGAGACCTATATCATTAACCGTTTCAGGCTTGCAAAGTTTTCGAGAAGCACAAGCCGTTCCTTTTCATGAGCTTTGTTCTGGCGGAGTCTTCGGTATCTTTGGACCGACCGGCAGTGGTAAGTCCACGATTCTTGACGCGGTGACACTTGCTCTATACGGGAAAGTTGAGCGTGCAGCTGGTGGAACACACGGAATTATGAACCAGGCTGAAGATAAACTGTCTGTTTCGTTTACTTTTCAATTAGGTGAAGGTGCTCAGCAAAAAGAATATAGCGTGGAACGTACGTTTAAAAGAAGTGGCGAACATTCCATTCGAACAAGTACGTGCAGATTAATTGAAACCGTGGATCATGAATCTGTCGTTCATGCAGACAAAGAACGGGATGTTACACGTCTTGTGCAAGAGCTGATCGGTCTAACAATCGATGATTTCACACGTGCAGTCGTGTTGCCTCAAGGTAAGTTTGCTGAATTTTTATCACTAAAAGGTGCGGATAGAAGGCAGATGCTGCAACGGTTGTTTCAGCTTGAAAAATACGGAGATAAACTGAATCAAAAGTTAAAGAAGCGGTCGGATGAACAAAAAAATCGCTTAAATGAAATCACTGCTGAACAAACGGGTCTAGGAGAAGCTTCCTTAGAAACTCTTCAGCAGGCAACCGTTTATCTGAAGGAAAATGAAAAAAAGTTAGAACAGATATCCAAACAGTACAAAGAAAAAGAAGAGAACCTCAAAAAGCTTGAGGTGTATTGGGATGCTCAAGTTCAAAATGAAAAACTGATCCAAGAGAGAAACGAACTGAAGAAACTGGAAATCTCTATGGGACGTGTTCAAGGGAATCTAAAGAAAGCTATTTCTGCAGACAAAATTTATCCTTATGCAAACGAATGGAAGCATTCGCTCACAGATGAGAAAAAAATCCGTGGAGAGCAAGAGGAACTAAAAAGACAAACTGAAAAGCTTAAAACCATTCTTGAAGAGCTAGAAAAGAAATATGAATTAGCCAAGAAGGCAATCAATCTGGAAGAGCCTGTTCTTATCGAAAAAAGAAGTGGCTTAAAAGAAGCGGTTGACTGGGAAAAGGATCTTGAGAGTAAAAATGAACTTTTGCAAAACGAAACCCAAAAGCATAAACAATTAGTGACATTGTACGAAAAATGCGAAAAAGCTGAGTATGATGCCACGCAAATACTTAAGCGTGGGAAGGATAAACAATCTGCGTTAAAGAAAGAATTGTCTCAAATTGAAATAACACAAAAAGACCGGATTAAATTTCAACAAGCCATCTTGCTAAATCAACGATTAGAAGATGTTCACGATGAAGAGAAAAAGATACAAAAAGAAATCTCCGTTTCAGAAACTGAAATGATTTCTGCAGAAAAAACAAAAAAACAGATCAGTTCAACAATAGCTGACAGTTACGATGCAGGAAAGAAACTGCTGAAACATATTCAAGAAATGTATGCAGAAGTGGAAGAAGCTCTGCGTTCGAATGAAGTGGTCTCAAAAGATTTAAAGGCTAACCTTCGTGAATTGAAAAACGAACAAGAAAAAATGAGGATCAACTATTTAGCTGCACAGCTTTCTGCAGAATTAAAAGAGAACGAGCCGTGCTCTGTATGTGGTTCAACAACCCATCCTTCACCGAAGCGAATGCATGAGACTTTTGAACATGATAACGAGCGTATTCAAGAATTAGAAGAAGCGAATGAAAGTCTGAAAGAGCATTATCATGTGCTGAAACATCTTAGTGAAGGACTTGAAAAGGATTCCCAAACGCTATGGAAAAAGCTAAATCTTGCTGAAGCGGAAATTGCAGCAGCAGATCTGAGTATGACTTTGGTGGAGAAAGAAAATATCAGCGTGTTTTCTTTGGAACAATTCAAGGATCATGTAACGAGAGTAAAAGGTATTCAGCAAGATAAGCTTCAAGTGGAAGAACGCATGCAGAAGTTATTGTCCAAATTAGAAGAAGATCAAAAACAATATGAACGAATTTCTATTTCTGTTGAAAATGGTGAAGAGACAACGAACAAGTTAAGTCAACAGCTTTCTTTAATATCAACAAAAATGGAACAGATTCATTCGGAATGGAAGCAATCTGAGATACCTTTTCCATCAACAGAGCTGAAAGAGCAGCTAGAATTTTTTCAGCAAAAAGAAAGTCGTCATGCGGAAATCGTAAAAAGCTTGAACATTGCGGAAGAATTTCTAGAAACACAAACGAAAAAAATGGAATCTGCCAAAGAGCAAAAATCTGAGTTGAAGATGAGTTTATCGGTCTCTTCTAATCAACAAGAGATGCTTCAAAAAGAAATTCAAAATTTAAAAGAAAAGTTATATAACAGAGTAGGCAATGAAAAAGTTCAAAAAGTTCTTGTAGAAACACAGAATGAGTTGCAGAATCTGAAGACAGCATACATTGATTCAGAACGGGAGTATGACATTGCCAAGAAGCAATATGTAGAAAGTGATAAAGTATACCATTCTTCTGTTCAACGGATGAATGATGCTGTATCAAGAGTAGAAAAAGCAAAACAAGAATGGAACAAACAGTTAAGAAAGTCAGATTTCCAATCGTATGAAGACTTTGAAAACTGTTTGAAAGATGAACAAGTTCAGATGGAATGGGAAAAGCAGATCGCGGATTACCATGATCGGTGTAAATCAAATGCTTTGGCTTTAGAAGCGATAAAAGAAAAGCTCCCTGAGGAGATTCTTTCAGATCAACATGTTGAATCTGCGAGAAGCCAACTATTAAGTCTCAAGCAAGAAATGAATCATACGCATGAGGCTGTTGGTGAAGCGCGACAAAGATATATGATGATTGAGAAAAATCATAAACGTTTCAACGAGTTGGAAAAGGAAAAGAAAAAGGTTTCTAACTTATTAGAGCAATTAGGTAAGCTTCAAGGTGTATTCCGTGGAAATGCTTTTGTTGAATTTATGGCAGAAGAGCAGCTGCATCTTGTAACACGCGATGCATCTGGCAGACTCGCGAAACTTACTCGTGGACGATATGCGATCGAAGTAGATTCAGCGGGTGGTTTTGTTATCCGGGATGATGCTAACGGAGGAATCAAACGCCCCGTAACCTCTTTATCTGGTGGAGAAACCTTTTTAACATCACTCGCACTCGCGCTTTCGCTTTCTGCTCAGATTCAATTAAGAGGAAAGTTTCCTCTTCAGTTCTTCTTCCTAGACGAAGGATTTGGCACACTTGACCAAGAGCTGCTAGATACAGTTGTAACTGCGTTAGAAAAAGTTAGGATGGAAAACTTTTCGATCGGAGTAATATCTCACGTTCCTGAGTTAAAAGCAAGGTTAACGAAACGACTGATCGTCGAACCTGCTGAACCTTCTGGCAGAGGAACTCGGGTTAAATTAGATCAGTTATAAAAAGGATGCAGGGCGTTTAAGCCTTGCATCCTTTTGTTATTCGATAATTCCATGACCGATGACTTTAACCTTAACTGAAGCGGTATAATCGATGTTTGGATACTCTTTGTTCCAATCTAATTTTTCCCATGTTGGGTTGTGAAATGCAATTAGCTTTCTGCCAACGCCAAATGTATCGCTGTTCATGTCTTGTAGTTTTTTAATAATGATGTTAGCATCCTTTGTTAGTGATTTGGTCAACGCGTTTTCGATATTTTGTATTTTCTTTTTTGAAGTGAGGTTGTCTCCAGGGTACTCTGTAATAACCACTTTCATATTGAGTTTAATATGTGCCGATATCTCACCATCAGGTGAAACATGCACATTGAACGTTCGTTTATTTCTCTTCACTTTTATCGAAGCATAGTTCAGAATTTTATCCTTATGTTTATCGGAAATCTTTTTTGTCAAAGACATAGAGATCGTCTTCTGTTTTCCGGTAAGTAACGTAAACAGTACCGCCTCAGCACCATGCATCTTACCTACCATCTCATAACCATGAAAAATTGCGATTCCATTCACTGAAACGGCATTCTTTTTGGGTACAAGATAAGGTAAAGCAAAATCCTGACCAGGATCAAACATTACTGGACATACGGTCTGAATGTTTTCCGCTGGCACTGTTGAAGCACCTTCTGCAGCACGAATTGATTCACTCAGATACTTACCAATTCCTATGGAGGATTTTGTTTCTTCAAACCTTGCACTGATCACATCTGATGCTTTGCCTTTCGCTACTGCTATCCGAGCATTAAGAGCTGACTTTGGATCTCGATAGAAGACATCTAAAATGTGATAAATGTCCTTCTTTGCTGCCTCTTCTCCTAACACGACAATTAAGTTTTTAGAAGCTTCCACTCTTTCGGAAACCTTTCTATCTAAACGTATTCGACTTTGTCTTGCCGTATTTCCCTTAGCGGAAAAAATCTCATTAAATACTTTCCCGGTCCCAGTGTCAGCACTCATTGCCTGCGGTACAGCTGCGGTTGTCAGGATCTTACCATCCTTCGTATAATCAAATCCTGCAGCTCGGATCAGCTTCGATTCGTTAAGCTGTGCTTGATCCCAGCAACCTGATAACAATACTAGGCAAGAAAAGAAAAGGAGTAATTTTTTTAGTATCATGTTGAAGCAGCTCCTTTTTCTTTTCTTTTCCTGATAATGGCGATCAGCAATAATAAGATTGGGAATAGAGCAGAAAAGATCATTGCTGTCATTCCGATTGTCTTGGACCACATTTGGACATCTAACTTACTTCCTGGTATTGAAGCTATTAAAGCACAAATGATACCTACATATGGTGCTGCAGATTTGTGATGGTGAAGCTTAAATAAGGTCTGAACGCCTTTTGCCGTAAAGAATAGATAACTGATCAAAGACGTTGTAACAGAAACGATCCATATCGTTAAAAAGATTAAGTCAGTACGTTCCAAGAATTTAAAAGAGAACGCTTTTAACATGTAAAGGACTGGTTCCGGTACGATTACAATCTCTGCAGGGTTAAAGAATATATAAGTTGTAAATGTTACAAAGCAATAAAAAAGAGTAACACATAGTGAGGTATACGACATCGCTTTTAGCTTACTAGTAGACTTTCCTTCCGTATAAGCTAAAAAGACTAAAGCGGTATCAAAGCCAAGTAATGCGATCACCGCATCAGTCGAAGTAGAGATAATGGTTTTAATACCAGTTGCTCCTACTGGAAAAGCGTAAAGAAGATGTACATCTGTATACGCGTAACCAACAAAGAAAAATAAGATGAGTAACAATGGTGAACAGAGCATTAAAAATCTCGCAATTTCTCTTGCTGTACATGTAATACAATAAACACAAGTAAGAGCTAGGATAATGATGACTATGAATCGCGGCGTCTGAAAAAATATCCATTTTGATACAATGTTATTATAGAGAATTAAAATTACGATACATACTGAGAACAGATGAACGATAAAAAGAATATTTAATAGTAAACCGAGTTTATTGCCTAAGATCTTAGGCATAAAATCAAAGATTGTCTGTTTTGGATACATCTCGCAGAGCTTCCAAATCGCAAGGATGGAAAACTGTATAAAAATACCTGCTAACAGTAGAGAAATCCATCCATCTGTTTTTGCTTTAGCAAACAACGTGTATGGTAGTGAAAGGACTCCGACTCCGATCTGGGATTGTATGAGAACAAAGAACAGCTGTCTATGAGTAATTGTATGGCTGCTATTCATTGTTTTTCCCACTTTCTGGTGTGATTATCTTCATCTTTCTTTAACGGCCTAATATCTTCAGGTCGGGAGTTCATTTTGAAAAAGGGTAAACGGATGATTGTATCCTTTAAGTCTCCCATTCTAAAAGGCGCAAGTGGTGCGAAATAAGGTGTTCCAAAAGAATAGAGACGACATAGATGAAAGAACAAAATGATTAAACCAAAAATAATACCTAGAAACCCGAAAGTTGCAGCAGCTACCATGAAAGGAAAACGTAGTAAACGAACAGCTAAGCTCATCTCGTTTGAAGGTACGGTATAGGCAGCGATTGCCGTTGTAGCCACAACGATAATCATTAGGTTCGAGATCAGCCCAGCTTTAACTACCGCATCTCCAATAACTAAACCACCAACAATGGCAATGGTAGAACCAATTCTTGTAGGCAGACGGATTGCTGCTTCACGGATTAATTCAATCGTCAGCTCCATCACTAACGCTTCAAATAATGGTGGGTAAGGTATATTCTCTAGTGAACTCTTCATCAACAATACTAACGCAGATGGGATGACCTCAAAATGGAAGGAAACGACGGCAATATAAAAAGCCGGGAGTCCTATAGCAATGTAAAAGCTAAACAATCGGATCAGTCTATAAAAGCTTCCTAACATCCAGCGTTTATTATAATCATCTGGTGTTTGATAAAAGACAAAAAAGTTCACGGGAGCAATGTTTACAGTTGGTGAACTGTCATACAACAATGCTACTCTTCCTTCCATAAGGTTTGCAGCAACACGGTCAGGCCGCTCTGTACTTAAGGTTTGTGGAAACAGACTAAATGTTTTATCTTCTATGCTCTCCTCAATATTTCCAGGAGTCATAACAGCGTCAGCTTCTATTGAATTGATTCTTCTTTCCATCTCATGAAGTAGTTCTGGATTGGCGATATCCGACATATAAAGCATGGCTACATTCGTATGTGTCTCTTTACCAACTTTTAAGTATTTAACAACCAACTTTTGACTCTTCAGCCGTTTCCTAATAAGAGCGATGTTCGTAGACATACTCTCTATAAAACCTTCGTGAGAACCGCGAATAACAGCCTCGTTATCTGGTTCCGAAATGTCTCGTTCTGTCTTAATCGGTGTGAATACTGAATAATAACAGGTCGTATCCTTTGTAAATATAATCGTATAAGATTGTAAAAGTAACTCTTCTATATTTGTAAAGTCTGTTTGTTTCCTAAAATCAATATTTATTACTTTTTCAAATGTGCTAAGATCAATATCTTTGTCCAATTCAAACAAAGGATTAAGAATCAAATCCTGAATTTTTTGTTTATCGATGATAGAATCTAAAAATATTAAAGCAACGTCACTCTTATCAGAGGGCATTTCAATCCAATGCGTCTGCAAATCTTGTGATGAAGAAAAACTCTCCTCAATTTCTGCTAACAGTTGATTTATTGTCTTATTTTGATTGTTGCTCTTCTCCTGTTCAAACTGTGAATTTTGAGATGAATTTGTTCTAGCGGATGGATTAGGTTCTTGGTGTTTTTCTGTACTTTTTTGTTCTAGTAATTTTTTTGGTTTTTTAAAGAAAGTCATGATGTACATCATCCCGATTCGCAATAATTTGCTTTAGTTTTTGCTACCCTAATTTATTTATGCGGATAAGGTACTATTTTTCAAAAATGAGTCAGAAATTGTCATTATGAGTAAAAAATTGTGATAACATAGACAGAGATAAAGAGAGAAGGGGGCGGCACCATGACAGGAAGGGCACAATTTATTCCTGCTTTAACTAAGCCGAATACATATTTTGCGTTTTATAATGAATGGAAAGATAAAGAGGGTTTTTGGATCCGTTTTTTTGCTATATTAGTTGCTAGCGGGTTGCTGCATGCACTTTCTTTTTTTGCAGCGTTTCCATCGTTCAAAACTATTTCTTTTGTAGAAACAGCTAAACTAAGTGGAGCGGAACTTGAGCTCTTGCGATACCTTATCGCTTTAGTAGGTGGTGCTTGGGGATTGATCGTACCATTCATAGTAATAAATTCAGGAGCATTATTTTTGTATGTTTTTTTTCGGGACATCGGATATAAAGCACTTTTTTATGTAATGACAGCGGTATATCTTTTATTTATTCTCGGGCTGCTATTCGAACTACCGATCCAGTTTGTAACAGGTGCTGAAGAAGTAGTTCAGCCTTTAGGTTTCGGTTTTGCTGGTGTACTATTCTTTAAGCATGGATTTTGGCAAGAATGTTTAAACGCCATCAATATCTTTACAATCTGGGGTTCTGTTGTTTTGTATTTTGCACTTCGACAATTATCGTTTATAGAAAAGAATTACTGCCTGATTGTTACAATAGGATTTTTTGTTGTTTTCATTTTATTATCTTCACTATACGCTGCATTAACTAGTGGACAGCTGGTTTAAGGAGGAGACAAGCTTATGAATAAACTAAAATGGGTTGCTGCAGCTATTATGGTCATCCTCCTTGTCGTGATGAACATCGTGATTTTCGATAAAAAGGAATCAGCCGCAGTTGAAGCACCTAGAGTTGAAACGGGTCTATCTACACAGAAAGATTTTACAAAAAAACACGAAACAACAGGTGTTGCTCAGTCAAAGAACACATTTGAGATTTTTGAAAATGCATCCCTAGGCTCGATTAAAGAAATAATGGTATCAAAGGGGGAGACCGTTACATCTGGTCAAACTTTAATTACATATGAAAATGCAGAGATTGAAAAAGAACTTCGCAACTTGAAACGAGACCAAGAAGCAGCAGATGTTCGAAGCAGCCATTATTCTGGACAAATAAGTGAATGGAAAAGTGAACTCTCGGATTTTGATGAAGAAAAAGACAGCAAAGATTCTAAAGTACTTCTTCAAGAAAAATTAGCAGAAGCTGAGTTACAAAATGAGTTAGCTGAAAACGAAAGTTCCGTCTTATCAGATGAAATATCAGATCTAGAAAAACAGCTTGATGATCTTAGTGTAAAAAGTCCGGCTGATGGTGTAGTTTCAGAATTAAATGGTGTAGGCGATGATGAACCACTTCTATCCATTGTAGGGCAAGGAAACTTTGAACTTGTTGCTGACATCGATCAGAAAATGGCTTCTCTCGTGAAGACAGGAGACTCAGTTCTAATCAAGTCCAACGGTGAAAAGATGATGAAGGGTACTGTTCAAACTGTATTACCAGCTGATCAGAATAATTTTAAGTTAACCGTTCTCGTAGAGGATGAAGCGGCTTGGGTTGAAGGACAAACTGCTCAGATCATCGTAACAGAAAAACTTGCAGAAAAAGCGATTACTGTGCCAAAACAAGCAATCTTAAAAGATGATGGGAAAACGTATGTGTTAACGATTGTGAAAAACAAATTGTATAAGCTGAAGGTTTCAGCGGGTCTTGAGCAAAAGGGTAATGTTCAGATTACCAAAGGACTTAAAAAGGGTCAGGTTGTCGTACTTAATCCTTCTCCTGTTTTTGTTTCAGGGCAGCCGGTCTTAAAGAAGTAATTGCTATTAAGATCTTAAATTTTTACCAATAAAAAACAAGTGGGATTACACTAGTGTTACGTTTTATAAGAAGAAAAAGGGTTTCGCAAGTATATTACTTGCGAAACCCTTGTTTTTTACTTAGCTTTTTTTAGTTAGTGTCTTTAATCTTTATCGTGCTAACTTTTAGGGATTGGAGTGGAAGGGTACTGACTCCTGCGGGAGAAGTGGGACAGGTGAGACCACTAAAGGCGCGAAGCGGCAGGGGGCTCACCGCCTGCCCCGCGGAAAGCATGTACCCTGGAGCGAAGATCCCCGCTTTCACAATTTTACGCTTCCTTTTTTGTTAGCAATGACTTTTTAGCTGCCGTGAAAACTTTTGTTGATTGTTGCTTAGGATCGAACAACGCGATGAGTAAGAAATCCTTCTCTCCTTGTGGCTCTAGTTGATCTGATAGTGGGTCGATCGCTGTTTCTGTTACAAAAGCGTGTTTATGCATATCTTTTTCAGAAAGAGCTGGAAAGCCATCGATCATTTCCGGGTATTGAGCGAGCAGCGAAAGCACTCTAGATGTTTCTTCTTTGTTCTGTGTGTTCTCCCACCATGGTTTACGAGGTTTGAACTGTTGTCTTTCTAAATAATCAAGCTTCATCAGGCTTTCAGCAACAGGAAGTGCATGTGGTGCAGCTTCCGTTAAGAATGCGATCAAGCGCGTGTATAAGTCTTCTAATTGATGGCCGATTCTTGACCAACCGCGCGTTTCCCAATAAGTCCCGAATTCTTGGAAGAAATCAAAAGGCGATTGGAATACATGGTGTATCAGGTATTTAACGGTATGATCCATTCGATGGTCGTTCCAATATTTTTCTAATACGTCTTCAACTTGTTTGATACGAATAATCTCATCAAAAGTAAGAACATTGTTTCCTAAGATCTCATATGGAGAGTGATCCATATACACGTAGTCATGTTTTTCAGCTGTTAATCGTAGACCTGTCCCTCTTAACATCTTTAAGAAACCTAACTGAACTTCTTCGATGCCAAAAGCGAATACATCGTTAAATGTTTTTCTGAACGAGTTATAGTCTTCCTCAGGCAATCCAGCGATTAAGTCCAGATGCTGAACGATCTTCCCGCCATCGCGCACAGTTGTTACCGTACGAGTCAGCTTTTCGAAATTCTGTCGGCGTTGTACCAGTTCGTTAACCGCGTCATTTGTAGATTGAACACCGATTTCAAAACGGAAGAGCCCTTTTGGTGCATGTTCGTTCAAGTAATCGATGACTTCTGGCCTCATGATATCAGCTGTGATCTCAAACTGAAAAACAACTCCTGGTCTTCTGTTTTCGATCAAGAACGAAAACATATCGAGTGCATAATCTCTGCGAATGTTAAATGTTCTGTCTACAAACTTAATGATCTTTGCTCCGTTATCCATCAAAAAGATCAAATCATCTTTAACGAGTGTAGGGTCAAAATATCGAACACCAACTTCAATCGAAGACAAGCAAAACGCACATGAATAGGGACAGCCGCGGCTTGTTTCAAAATAAGTGATCCTTTTTGATAGTGACTGGATATCTTCTTCGAAGCGGAAAGGTGATGGTACGGCTTTTAAGTCCAGTTTTTCACGCGGACCATTAATTTTTGGCTTTCCGTCTTTTCGATAAGCAAGGCCAGCTACGGAATCAAATCCAGCATCGTTCTGAATTTGAGTCAACAAATGCTTAAATGTTTCCTCCCCTTCATTAACAACGATAAAATCCACTTCTGGAATGCTCTCGAGCCAATGCGCCACATCGTAAGATACTTCAGGTCCACCTAAAACGATTTTCGTTTCTGGCTTGATCTTTTTAAACATCTGAATTACTTTTATCGTCTCTTCAATGTTCCAAATATAGCAGCTGAATCCGAGAACATCAGGCTCTTGGCTGTAAAGATCAGTCACGATATTAAGAGAAGGATCCTTGATCGTGAACTCTCGAATCGTCACAGGGAAATCAGGCTCGCTATAGGCCTTTAAATAGCGCAGCGCAAGACACGTGTGTATATATTTAGCATTTAACGTACTTAGTACAGTTTTCATAATTTGATAACCTCATTACTGTTACCCATTCAATTGGGCGTTTTAGATGACAAACTATTTTACCATATTTTAAAAAGAATCAAAAATGAGTATTGTGTTTTCATACAGCAAATTTCTTTACGGTACAAAGTCAGAACCTATATAGTAGTAATAATTACTTTGTAAGCGTTTGTTAAAAAGGAGGAATTCGTTATTGTGAAATGGGTTACAGCTGTTAGGAATGAAAAGACGTTTATAGGCATCGTAAAAGAAGAAAAGGTATTCAATTTAACAGCACTTGCTAAGAGCAGTGATGTGAAGTTTCCATCAACATTAATTGAAGCTATTTCACTTGGAGAATCAGTTTTTGGGCAAGTCGAGACTTTGATTCATTCTGATTCTGCACAGAACCATACATATGAGTTAAATGAAGTCCAGTTAAAATCACCTATCCCGCGTCCATGGAAAAATGTATTCTGTATCGGGAAAAATTATCGCGATCATGCGATAGAAATGGGAAGCGAAGCGGACATTCCTGAGGATATCATGGTATTTTCAAAAGCTCCCACATCTGTGATCGGTCATGGAGATGGTATTCCAAATCACTCGTCTATAACCAATCAGCTTGATTATGAAGGTGAACTTGCCATAATTATCGGCAAAACGGGTACAGGTATAAAGAAAGAGAACGCGATGGATCACGTTTTCGGCTATACCATCATCAACGATATTACAGCACGTGATCTTCAGAAGAAGCATAAGCAATTTTTGCTCGGGAAAAGTTTGAATGGAACTTGCCCGATGGGTCCATGGATCGTTCATCATTCTGATGTGCCAAACCCGGAAAACCTATCGATCGTTACAAAAGTAAACGGAGAAGTAAGGCAGAACGGAAACACATCTGATTTTATCTTTGATATACCGACGATGATCACTGAGCTTTCAAAAGGCATGACGCTTGAAGCGGGAGATATTATCGCAACAGGTACACCTGCTGGAGTAGGTAAAGGAATGAAGCCGCCTGTTTTTTTAAAGCCCGGAGATTCTATTGAGATTACAATTGAAGGAATCGGGACGCTTCGTAATGAAATAGTAGAATGAAGTCGAATTAACTAGTTACATAGAGGAGGAATTCACATGGAAAAGCTGCTTTATATTAACGGTTCATGGACAGGAGATTCTCTCGAAAAAATAGAGGTGTTCAATCCAGCTAACGGCGAAGTGGTAGGAACTGTAGCATCTTGTGGAAAAGAAGAAACGGATGCTGCAATTGATGCAGCACACAAAGCATTTCCGAGCTGGTCTAAGTTAACAGCTTATGAACGCGCTGACTATCTTATGAAACTGCATGACTTAATGATCGAACAAAAAGAAGAATTAGCAGAACTAATGACGCTTGAGATGGGAAAACCGTTAAAAGAATCTGTAGGCGAAGTGATGTATGCTGCCTCCTTTATTAAGTGGTATGCAGAAGAAGGGAAGCGCATCTACGGCCGTACGATTCCTTCAAGTGCCGAAAATAAAAGAATGCAAGTTTTACGCCAGCCTGTTGGGGTAGTGGCGGCCATTACCCCATGGAACTTCCCAGCTGCAATGATAACAAGAAAGCTAGGTCCAGCGCTCGCTGCAGGCTGTACGTTTATTGTAAAACCACCAAAGGAAACACCACTTACAGCAATTAAATTAGTAGAATTAGCAGATCAAGCAGGCTTTCCAAAAGGCGTTATCAATCTTGTAACAGGATCGTCTTCTGTTATTGGAAAAGCTATTATGGATTCTGAGAAAGTTAGAAAAGTTACCTTTACTGGCTCTACAGAAATCGGTAAGAAATTGATCGAGCAAGGTGCCGCAACTGTAAAGAACGTATCTATGGAACTAGGCGGTCATGCTCCAGCAGTTGTTCTTGAGGATGCAGACCTAAATAAAGCAGTCGCTGGAATCGTAGCTTCTAAGTTTCGTAACGCAGGTCAAACGTGTATCTGTATTAACAGAGTATACGTGCAAGAAAGTGTTTATGAAGAGTTTGTAGAACGAGTGGCTGTTGAAGCTAAGAAATTAAAAGTAGGAAACGGTTTGGATGAAGGTACAGATATCGGTCCAATCATTAACAAAGACGGGTATGAAAAGATCTCAGAGCACGTGGAAAATGCTGTTTCAAACGGTGCAGAGTGTGTAACAGGAGGAAAAGGAAGAGCAGATAACGGTGGGTATTATTACGAGCCGACGGTCCTGAAAAATGTTTCACAAGATATGTTGATCATGAACGAAGAAACGTTCGGTCCAGTCATTCCAATTCACAAGATCAGCAGTGTTGAAGAAGGGATCCGCCTTGCAAACACGAGTCCATTTGGTTTAGCGGCATATGTTTATACAGAGAGTATGTCCAAAGGAACTCAAGTTGTTGAAGGTTTAGATTACGGAATCATAGGCTGGAACGATGGTGTTCCTTCTGCTGCACAAGCACCGTTCGGAGGTATGAAAGAGAGCGGTCTTGGCCGTGAAGGTGGCGTAGAAGGTATGGAAGCTTATCTGGAAACGAAGTACGTAAGTTTCGTATTATAAAATCTCTCTAAGAAACCAGGTGATTGTGATATGGATCTAGGATTAAAAGGAAAAAATGTACTCGTCCTTGCTTCAAGTAAGGGGCTCGGAAAAGCTTGTGCATTGGAATTTGCCCGTGAAGGTGCGAACGTGATGTTGACAAGCCGAGATGAAGATCAGCTTTCTCTGACTGCAGAAGAGATAAAGCGTGAAACAGGTACGGATGTTCATTATAAAAAATGTGACATCACACAGCGTAATGAGATCGATGAACTCGTTGCAGCTGCCGTAGAGAAGTTTGGCAGTGTGGACGTGCTTGTGAACAATGCAGGTGGTCCTCCGGCTGGTAATTTTAATGATTTTGAGGATGAGCATTGGCAGGGAGCATTTGAGTTAACGTTACTGAGCCTTGTACGTACCGTTCGAGCCGTTACGCCTAATATGATTAAAAACGGAGGAGGACGCATCGTAAATATCGCTTCTTCGTCTTTTAAACAACCAATCGACGGACTCATCTTATCAAATACTTTTCGAACAGCGATTAATGGATTATCAAAGAGTCTTTCACAAGAGCTAGGGAAAGATGGCATTCTGATTAATACCATCGGACCTGGACGCATCGGAACAGATCGAGTAGGTGAATTAGATCAGATGATGGCTGAGAAAAAAGGAATTTCTGCTGAAGACGTTAGAACTTCCATGGAAAGCGGAATTCCACTTGGACGATACGGTAAACCTGCGGAATTTGCTAAGATGGTCGTATTCCTGTGCTCTGACGCAAACACTTATATAACTGGCCAGTCACTGCTGATCGATGGCGGTATGGTGAAAGCACTATAAAGGGAAGCAGCAGCTCATGGCTGCTTCTTTTTTTTGATTTAAGTGAGGGGTATCAGTTCCAGTACAAATGTCGATATTTGTAGACTCGTGGATAAACAGTGAAAACTTTTGAATTGAGAGCTAAAACTTCTGGATTGAGAGCTAAAACTTTTGGATTGATCCATAAAAGTTGTGGATTCATCTATTAAAAAGTTGATTAATACCCTAGTCCGTATATGAAATTGAGCTCAATTGTAGCCCTAAAAAAAGCTGACTCCAAAAAGAGTCAGCTCTCAATAAATCAAATTAAACAGAAAGTACGTTTTTAATGCGTTCGATCGCCCAATTTAGATCTTCATCAGAAATGATTAATGGCGGTGCGAAACGAATAACGTTTTCGTGTGTTTCTTTACATAACAAGCCTTGCTCTTTTAAGCGCTCACAATATGGACGAGCTGGTTCGTTCAGTTCAACACCAATGAACAGGCCTTTACCGCGAACTTCTTTGATCACTGGATTATCAATCTTCTTTAACTCGCCTAAGAAATACTCACCCAATTTAAGCGAACGCTCAACTAAGTTTTCTTCTACAAGCACGTCTACAGAAGCGACTGATACCGCACAAGAAAGCGGGTTTCCTCCAAAAGTTGATCCGTGTGATCCAGGATTGAACACGCCAAGTACTTCGCGGTTTGCTGCTACACAAGAGATTGGCATTACGCCGCCGCCAAGTGCTTTTCCTAAGATGTACATGTCTGGCTCGATCTCTTCCCAGTCACAAGCAAACATTTTGCCAGAACGGCCAAGTCCAGATTGAATCTCATCTGCAACAAAGAGTACATTTTCAGACTTACAAACGTCAAGCGCTTCTTTCAAGAAACCTTCACGTGGAATAACGATTCCTGCTTCACCTTGGATTGGCTCTAGAATGAATGCAGCGGTATTAGGTGTAATAGCTGCTTTCAGGGCGTCTAAGTCACCGTAAGGAATCACTTTGATTCCTGGTAGCATAGGACCGAACCCACGTTGGTAATCAGGATCAGATGACATCGAAACGGCAGTCATCGTGCGTCCATGGAAGTTTCCTTCACATACGATGATCTCTGCTTGATTATCCGCAACGCCTTTAACATCATATGCCCAGCGGCGTACAGCCTTAATAGCTGTTTCAACAGCTTCTGCACCGGTGTTCATCGGTAACACCATATCTTTTTTTGTTAGACTTGATACTTTTTCATAAAAGTCACCAAGCTGATCGTTATGAAATGCGCGTGATGTTAATGTAACTTTGTCTGCTTGGTCTTTAAGTGCTTGGATGATCTTAGGGTGGCGGTGTCCTTGGTTTACCGCAGAATATGCACTAAGCATGTCCATGTAGCGGTTACCTTCCGGATCTGTTACCCATACACCTTCAGCTACCGAGATAACGATAGGAAGCGGATGATAGTTTTGTGCACCATATTGTTCCGTTTTAGAAATTACAGTTTCCGTATTTCTCGTTTCTGTCTGTTTCAAAGGAAACACCTCTATTCTGCAAGATTTCTCACATTGCTATTATAGCAATGAAAGTGCTTACTTTACAGAGGGAACTCTTTTGATTGCCTAGTTCATAGCAGTTCATGGTATAGTAATATGGAGAATTATACATAGGAGGATATATTTATGATTCATGCTCATGTAACATCGTGGTTTCTGGCATTAATTTTGTTTTTTGTAACGTATATGCTATACAAAAAAAATGCAGGAAAAAAATCAAAAATTTTGCATATGATTCTGCGCGTTCTTTACTTAGCGATTCTGGCAACAGGTGGTCACATGCTGGCTGGTTATTTAACCGATCCAGGAATTGTTAATCAAGGGCCGATAATTATTAAAGGAACTTTAGGAGTAGTCCTCATTGGTTTAATGGAAATCATCCTTGTTCAAAGAAAACGTGGTGAGAGCCGCCTGCTCAATTGGGTGTTTTTCTGGATTACTTTATTGTTAGTACTATTTTACGGTTATTCCGTACTTGGTTAATGCGTTTTAAGCCGCCCTTGCAGGACGGCTTTTTTATTGGATAAAATAACCAATCTTTGTTTTGTTAACAATGCCTCCTGTACACCGATATAAATGATAGCACGTATCACTTTATAAATTGGTTCATTGGACAGATGAGGTGTAAGAATGAAAGAGATGGATGAATATTTAGCGCTATCTCATTTAATCAAGATGAATACGAAAGAGATGGAAGAGCTTAATGATAATTTAATTGAATCTGAACAACGTTATAAATCGTTGTTCGATCATAATCCTGATATGATCTATTCTATGGATCTACAAGGTTATATAACGAGTGTGAACCATGCGCTCGTTCAGTCTTTAGCATATTCAGAAGAAGAGTTACTCTCAACCCACGCTCTGCAATTTGTGTGCGATGAAGATCATAAACGGGTTGTTGAACACTTCAGGCTCGCAGTACATGATAAACCGCAAAATTTTATAGCGAGTATCAAGAAAAAAGATGGCGGACACATTTTAAGCAGCATCACAAACATTCCAATCGTCGTAAACGATCAAGTAGTTGGTGTATATGGGATCGGAAAGAACATTACCTGGCAGCAAAAAGCGGAAGAAGAGATCGAACAGCTAGCGTTCCACGATTCGTTAACCGGTTTACCGAACAGAAGTTTATTTGAAAAAAGGCTGAGAGAACTCGTTTCTGAAAGTGATCCTGCAAACCACTTATTAGCTGTGATGTTTGTGGATATTGATCATTTTAAGATCATAAATGAAAGTTTAGGTCATCATATTGGAGACGTAGTGTTACGTCATGTAAGCAATCAGCTTAGACAAGTAATCCATAGTCAAGATTTGCTATGCCGGTTCGCGGGGGACTTATTTACGTTAATCTTGACGATTGAAAAGCCAGCAGACGTGATCGATACAGCAGATCGGATTGAAGAAGCACTTCAATTACCGATCTATCTTGATGGACAAGAGTATACGGTTAGTACGTCAATCGGTGTCAGTATCTATCCAAATGACAGTACGAGTGCTGATGTTCTTATAAAGAATGCTGACACGGCTCTGCATAAAGCAAAAGAAAAGGGCCGTGGGAAACGTGAATTCTTTACCGGTGATATGAACGCATTCACACTTGAAAGGCTAAAGCTAGAAGGCTTTTTGCGTAAGGCGGTTCAAAAGGGTGAGCTAGAACCTTATTTTCAACCTCAATTTTGTTTGAAAACGGAAATGGTCCTCGGATTTGAGGCGCTTGTAAGATGGAATCATCCTGACTTGGGCTTGGTATCTCCGATGCAGTTCATACCTTTAGCTGAAGAGATCGGACTTATTGATGAGATCGGTCGGTTTGTTCTATTCGAGTCTTGTAAGCAGCTAAAAAGATGGCATGATGATGGCGCGCCTCATCTTTCTATCTCTGTAAATGTTTCAGGCAGACAGTTTCAAAGGTTGTCATTTGTATATGAAGTAAAAGAAGCGATAGAAACGGCAGGAATATCCGCTGAATATTTACACCTAGAATTAACAGAGAGTACGATGATACAAAACGTCCAATACAGCATAAGCATCATGCAAGAATTAAGAGAGCTAGGTGTTCGTTTATCGATCGACGACTTTGGTACAGGTTACAGTTCTCTTAGTTATTTAAAAGATTTTCCGGTCGATTATTTAAAAATTGATCAAAGCTTTATCAGACATCTTAGTGATGACTTTTTTAATACGAGTGATGCAGCAATCATAAAAGCGATCATCATGATGTGTGAAGGTCTTTCTCTTTCTACGGTGGCAGAAGGTGTAGAAACATATGAACAGATGAAATTACTTCAAGAATATGGCTGTCATACTGCACAAGGCTATATAATCAGTAAGCCTATGCCTGCTTATGAAGCGAGTGAGTTCTTAAAGAAGTTTCGGGCAGAAAAAAACAGCACAACTCCGTAAAGGAAGTGCTGTTTTTGTTCGTGCTATTTTTTCTTTTCATAATACATAAATGCTAGGGCACCAATCAGTATAGAACCTTTTACGATATCTTGTGCGTAGTACGGAACGTTTAACATCGTTAAACCATTAAGAAGTATACCGATCAAAACAGCACCAACAAAAGTACCGATCACATTCGGTTTCCCTGCACCAAATACGGAAAAACCAATAAATGCAGCTGCAACACCATCCATTAACAAAGGAGCACCAGCAGAAACTTGGCCAGTTCCGATTCGTGCCGCTAATAGAATACCAGCAAGAGTGGCAAAGAATGCAGATAAAAGATAAGCATACATCTTGTAACGCTGAACAGGGACACCAGATAGACGAGCTGCTTCTTCATTTCCACCTGTAATATACAATAATCTTCCAAACCTAGTCTGCTGTAGAATGATATGAACAACAATAACGGCGATCAGCATGATAATGACGGGAACTGGAACCGACCATATTTCACCTTGACCGATAAATAAGAAAGAAGGAAGGAAAACCCCAGGAGCTGTTCCACCTTCTGACAAAGGCATGTTGTTGTAGATCGAAAATCCTTTTGTGAAGGTAAGGTGCAATCCATTGATTATATACATAACTGCAAGAGTTGCGAGCAGATCTGGAAGTCTTACTTTTACAACGAAGAACGAGTTTAATAGTCCTACTAATAAACCAATAGCAATGGGAATGAGAATGGCGATAATCGTTTCTTGGCGATACAGAACAAGAGCCGCAGCACTCGTAACGGTCGCAAGGCTTGCCGTTGATCCGACAGAAAGGTCAAAGCCACCAACGATTAAAGAGATGGTTACACCGATCGCAAGCAATGTAATAATGGAAACAGAGCGTAAAATATCCGTAAAGTTTTGATAGCTTAAGAACTTGTCGTTTGCTAGACTAAAGCCGATTACGGTTAATAATATGACAAGAAGCGTGCCGTATCGGTAAAGAAAAGGAAAGACCTTTTCTTGAAGTGAGAGTTTAGTAGTGTTTATGTCGTTCTCAACATGTTCTTTATGAACGTACTGTGCCATAATGACCTCCAGTTGCATAGTGCATAATTTTTTCAGTGGTAGCTTCGTGTTTGTTTAATTCTCCAGCAATTTTACCATCGTACATAATGATGATACGGTCACAAAAAGCGAGTAGTTCTTGTATCTCACTCGTGAAATAGAGAATTCCTTTTTTGTTTGCAGCTAAGTTTTTGATGCATTGAAACACATCTTGCTTAGCGCCAACATCGATTCCTTTTGTCGGCTCATCGAAAATAAATACATCCCCGTCCGTAAGAAGCCATTTACCGATCGAAGCTTTTTGCTGATTACCTCCGCTTAAATGGTTCAGAAGAAGAGACGATTTTTGTGTCTTGATACCGAGCTGTTTGATCCATTTCTCAGCTTCTGTTTTTTCGCGTTTTCTTTGGATAAACCCAAACTTGGTAAACTGTTTTAAGACGGGTAGTGTTAAGTTCTCAATCACATTGTAATCCACGAGTATCCCTTCTTTACGGCGTTCTTCTGGAACAAAACCGATACCAGCAGAAATGGCTTTTTGAGGGTTAGAGATTCTAACTTTTTTTCCTTTCATGTAAATAGAGTCTCTAGAGGGATCTGCACCAAATAATGCTCTCGCCGTTTCGGTCTTTCCTGCACCTACTAATCCGGCAACGCCTACAATTTCACCTTCTCGAACGGAAAAAGATACAGACTCATTGGTAGCAGGAACACTGAAATGTTTGGCTTCTAAAAGTGTATCGCCCAGTATTCTGTCTTCTTCATCGTTTAAGAGTTCAACCAATTCATTGCCTAGCATCGCGCGAACTATTTCTTCAGAAGAGCAGTCAGACGTTTCTTTTTGAAGCGTCACATACCCATCTTTTAAGACGGTTACTCTAGTCGACAACTCCATGACTTCAGGTAAACGGTGTGAAATATAGATAATGCCAACACCTTGCTTTTGAAGTTCACGAAGTACAGAGAAAAGATGCTGAGCTTCTTTCGTACTAAGTGCGGCTGTAGGTTCATCAAGAATAATAAAAGATATATTCCGAGAAATGACTTTTGCAATGAGAACCAACTGTTTTTCAGCTAAAGAGCAATGAGAAAGAGGAAGGGCAGGGTCAAGATGTAGACCAACTCTGTTCAAAAGCTCTTGGGCTACTTTATATCTTTTTTTCCAAGAAAAAAAAGCAGGTCCTGAGATAAACGTATTCATTGTAACGTTCTCAGCGATACTTAATGAGGAAACGAGAGCGGTATCTACTTCTTGAACGACCATCTCAATGCCAGCCTCTTTTGCATGAGCTGGTGTTTTAAGTATCAGCTCTTTCTCATCCAGTGTGATAACACCGCCATCACGTTCATAATCACCAGACAGTATTTTCATAAGGGTACTTTTACCAGCACCATTTGCTCCTAAAAGAGCATGGACCTCACCGCTTTTTACGGTAAAGTCCACTCCTTTTAATACAATCTGTTCACCAAATGACTTTTGTATAGAAGTTAAGGAGAGTATCGTCATTGTTTGGTATCCTTACTTAAGTTTTCCATCCATGGAGATGTTCCCGCGTCAGATTTGCCCCATCCTTCCACGTACTTACCGATTTCATCCATGGATACCTTAGATTTTGGCAGATCCTCTTTTTCAACAAGGTGAGGCTGTACACTATAGATCTGAGGTGTTTCTTCACCGGCTACTTTTTGATAGAGAAAGCGTACCTGCAGCTTTCCAACATCAGCAGGATCTGTCGCTGCTGTTGAAACCCAAGGACTGTTTTCTTCTTGCATCAGTTGTAGATCTTCGTCACTTAAGTCGATTCCATATACTTTAATCTCGTCACGTCCAGCTTGTTGGATCGCACGCGTTACGCCTTTAGCAAATTCGTCCCAAGGAGCGAATACAGCGTCAATATCACCTTTTTTCGGATATTTCTGTAGTAAAGCTTCCATTTGTGACTGTGTATCAAGTGCAGTATTTTGTGTCGCTGTACCGAATCGAGCGATTTCTTTAATCGAAGGATAACGTTTCTTAAAAGCTTCATACATAACGTTTCTTCGTTCCATCGGTGTAAAACCACCTACCCAAACGTATACGATCTCACCTTTACCATTTAAGTCTTGCGCCATGCTTCGTAAAGCATTCCAAGAAAGGCTATAGTCATCCTGATCGATGACTGTTACTCCTGGAATGTTGATATCACTATCAAAAGCGACAACTGGTATTCCTGCTGCAACTGCTTTTTTCACACTTGGAGCGATCGCATCTGCACGACCATGATCGATTAAGATTCCATCAACTTGTTGGTTAACAGCTGTTTCAACATATGCTGCCATTTTTGAAAGATCGTTATCAGCGTTATAGATTTGCACCTCACCGCCAAACTCTTCCACTTGCTTTTTTACGCCACTAATATATTGAGAAGAAAAAGTACCGATAGAGAACTGATTAATTGAAGCGATCTTTAAAGGCTTCTGAAGCTGTTTTGGAACTTTGCTTGACGTAGAAGCAGTTACTGTAGAATTTGATTGTGACTCATTTGCTGCAGCAGGTTTTGTTTCTGTCTTATTGGAAAGAGCATCTTGCTCATTAGTGCATCCTGTTAAGAACAAGGCTGACGTTAGGCAAGCGGTTGCCAAGATTCTAAAAGGTCTCAATGCTTTTCTTCCTCCTTAAGTGTGGATAGTGCTTCTTTATAATTGCCATTGACGATTCCTTTTTCAGTTATGATCGCTGAGATGTATTCAGCGGGAGTTACATCGAAAGCGGGATTGAACACTTTTATTCCTTCTGGTGCAATGCGAACACCGTTTAGATGCGTGACTTCTTCTTCCGGACGTTCTTCAATCGGAATATCATCACCGCTTGTTGTACTGAGATCTAAGGTAGAAAGAGGACAAGCGACATAAAAGGGAATACCAAGCGCTTTTGCTTGTAGCGCAAGACCAAAAGTTCCGATTTTGTTAGCTGTATCGCCATTCGCTGCCACTCGGTCACATCCAACGATCACCGCTTTAATGTTCTTTGTTTTTAGCGTGTGGGCTGCCATATTATCTGTGATCAAGGTCACATCAATATCGTTTGCTTGCAGCTCCCATGCTGTTAAACGAGAACCTTGTAAAACAGGACGAGTTTCGTTCGCGTAAACAGAAAGGTTCCAGCCTTGTTCTTTAGCAAGATGAAAAGGAGCTAATGCTGTTCCATATTTGCTTGTCGCGATGGCACCTGCATTACAGATCGTCATGACAGCGTCTCCGTCTTGGAGAAGTGACAAAGCGTACTCACCGATCTTTCTGCATGTATTCTCGTCTTCTTCTTGAATTAAAAGTGATTCAGCTTCAATTCTACTTTTCGCCTCTTCTACTGAAGTTGATTGTTGAGCAGAAGCAACAACACGATCTAATGCCCAAAATAAATTAACAGCGGTAGGGCGGGAAGACGCTAAGTAATCTCTTTGTCTTTGCAATTTAGTTAAAAACGAGGAATGATCCACCTCTTTTTCAGAATTACTCCATAGTGCGAGTCCGAATGCAGCAGCGATCCCAATAGCTGGCGCGCCTCGAACTTTAAGCTTAGAAATTGCGTCCCATACGTGTTCAATCGTGGTTACATTTAAGTAAACCGTGTGATGGGGAAGTTGTTGTTGATCTAATATAAGAAGATGGTCACCTCTGTATCGAACTGAAGGAACCCATTTTTCTGCTACAGTCATCATTTAAGCACCTCTAATCCAGTCAGTAAGTTCTGTGATGTTTGTAAGTTTCCTTTGATTTTTAACAAGTTTTGCCCCTAGCGCTAGTGCTGTTTTTTTATAAAAGAGCTCGACCTCTTTTTGGGGGATAGTGTCTAGATCAGCAACGTGTGCAAGTCCAATCGTTCTTCGAATAATCTCACAACCAGCAAAACCGATAGCTTCTTTGAAAGTCTTTTCCAAGAAATTATCAAGTACACCGTCAATCTTGGCAAAAGGGTCTGTTGCTTTCTCGTTCCATAGTTGTGAGAACGTTTCTCTGTATGTTTCCCAAGTCTTTTCGATCGTTTGTAACAGGTAGGTTTGTAAAGATTCGCGATGAAATGGCTCTTTTGCATGTGCATTCTGAGAAAGATGATTAAGCGCAAGGTTAGCTATGAAGTGAGCGATATCGAATCCGGCTGGCCCATAGAACGCAAACTCAGGATCGATCACTTTAGTAGAATCGCTTTTTACAAAAATACTTCCAGAATGTAGATCTCCATGAAGAAGAACTTCTGCTTTAGTTAAGAATGAGAGTCGCAGTTGAGCTACCTCTTGTAAAAGCTCTTTGTCATTCCAAATTACATCAACTTCACTTTGGAGTTCAGCAGGGAAGTCATTTGTATCATGATTGAAGAATGGATCAGTGAACACTAAGTCTTCCGTGATCTTGCAAAGTTCAGGGTTTGAAAATTGTTTAACTTGTTCTTTTTTTTCAAAAGGATGCAGGTAGAAATCACTAGAATAAAAAGCTGTTTTAGCAGCAAATGTTCCAATGTCATCAGCAAGTTTGGGATAAATTTGACCGTCAATAAGTCCTTTTCGAAGGATGACATGGTCAGACAGATCTTCCATAACTGTGACAGCAAGTGTTGAATCTGAAAATAAAACCTTCGGAACTAAGTGAGGAACGGATTCAGCTTCTTTTAATAACGCATCGCTCTCGATTCGTGCACGATCTAGTGTGAGCGGCCAGCTTTCTCCAACCACTTTTGCATAAGGAAGTGCTTGTTTAACGATTACAGCTTTTTTGGATAGTGCGCTTTCTATATGAAAGACAAGGTTTAAGTTGCCATCTCCAATCTCTCTAACATGCAGTTGGTCTTGTTCGGATGCATCAAAAAATGCTAAAGGTTTTACCACATCAAGCACTGTCAGTTCGTTTAACGGTTCATATGTAGGTCTTACTTGTACGCTCATTTTTGTTCCCCCCGGAAAGTTTTTTTACAAATAAAAAGAGCCTCTTTTCGTATAAGAAAAGAGGCTCGGAATGATGATTTCCCGCGCCTCTTATCTTAGCAAAACAAAAATGTTTTGCCGGAATTAGCACCGTGCCATACGCTGAATTAATCAGCGGCTCCCCGTATAATGCGGGCGCCCCATCTTACAATGGTATTACGGTCGGTTGCTGGGTTTCATCGGGCCATATCCCTCCACCTGCTCTTGATAAGAGACCAAAATTATTCGTTTTGTTAATGCGTAACAATATTCACGCAATTCATAATCGTTATACTACAACGTTGTATGGAGATCTGTCAACACTAAATTCTTAAATGGATTTAATACAGATCTGTTCGACGGTCGTTAAATACAGGAACCTTTACACGGACTTCGTCTACTAATTCAGGTGAGATCTCTGCTGTAAGGATCTCCTCTTCGTGCACAGATCCTTCAGCAATGATATCTCCCCATGGGTCAATAATTAGTGATTGACCAGCGAAGGTGTTTTTAGGGTCGCTTCCAACTCGGTTACAAGCAATAACGTAGCATTGATTCTCTATAGCACGTGCGATAAGCAATGCTCGCCAATGAGATTGTCTTTGAATCGGCCATTCGGCAGGAACGAACAATATTTTTGCCCCTTTTATGAAAGGAGCTCGGATCCATTCAGGAAAACGGATGTCATAACAGATAGCAAGGGTCGAGAGATTACCGTCGATTGTAAACAGATTGCTATTACTGCCGGGGGAGATATATTTTTCCTCTTCCATAAGTGTGATCAGGTGAGCCTTTGAGTAGGTGCCGACATGTTCACCGTTTCGGTTGTAAGTGAGTGATGTGTTGTAAACTGAGTTACTCTCACGATATGCGATAGACCCTCCGACAATATTAGTATCAAGCTCTTTAGATAACTCGCTTAACCATTTCTTTGCTTTCTCACCATCATGATCGCTAATCTCATCTAATCGGGTAAGATCATACCCAGTATCCCACAGTTCTGGTAGTACGATCGTATCAGGATTATGATGTTTAACGGCTTTACGAATTTTATTTTCGATGTGTTGATAATTTTCATCAGGTTTCCCATATTGAATGTCAACTTGTATGCAGGCAATTTTCATGATTGTACCCTCCAGGTTGTAAAAAAAGTCTTTACAGAATTTCCTTAAGCGTATAACATAACTGATTAGAATTTCAAGAACATTCAAATTAGACTGGAAGTGATCGTCGTGAAACGTTTTGAGCAGGCAGAAGTGATGGGGAAACTGCCAGAGCAATTTTTCGCCAAGCTTGTAAAAAAAGTATCTTACTATGTAGAGCAAGGCTTTGATGTTATTAATCTAGGACAAGGGAATCCTGATCAACCAACTCCACAGCATATTGTTGATGCATTAAAAGATGGAGCCGATAGACCTGATTTTCATAAGTATTCACCGTTTCGCGGACATGGATTTTTGAAGCAGGCAGCTGCCGATTTTTATAAACGAGAATATGGAGTAACACTCGATCCTGAGAAAGAAGTAGCCGTACTCTTTGGCGGGAAAGTAGGTTTAGTAGAGCTATCGCAGTGCTATTTAAATCAAGGAGATGTTGCACTCGTTCCAGACCCGGGATACCCTGATTATTGGTCAGGTGTTGCAATGGCTGGTGCTACTATGGAGACGATGCCCTTAAGAAAAGAAAATGACTTTCTCCCGAAGTATGATGAATTACCTGAGACAGTATTGAACAAAGCAAAGCTTATGTTCTTAAATTATCCGAACAATCCTACAGCAGGGGTTGCAACAAAATCCTTTTTTAAAGAAACAGTAGAACTCGCTAACAAACATGATATTCTCGTGTGCCATGATTTTGCTTATGGAGCAATCGGATTTGATGGACAAAAGCCGGTCAGTTTTCTACAGATAGAAGGAGCAAAGGACGTAGGTATAGAGATTTACACCCTTTCTAAAACGTATAACATGGCAGGATGGCGCGTTGGATTCGCGGTTGGAAACGAAACTGTTATTGAATCTATTAACCTACTTCAAGATCATTTTTATGTAAGCTTGTTCGGAGCTGTCCAGCACGCGGCGGCTGAGGCATTGAACGGACCACAGGAATGTGTGGATGAACTGGTAGATACATATGAACGTCGCCGAAACGCATTCATCGGACGTTTGAACGAAAATGGCTGGAAGGTAGAATCGCCAAAAGGTTCATTTTTCTGCTGGCTGCCTGTACCTGATGGGTATACTTCTGAAACTTTCGCAGACTATTTGCTAGAGAAAGCACACGTCGTAGTCGCGCCAGGCATCGGATTCGGAAGCGAAGGCGATCGGTATGTACGTGCTGGCCTACTAACATCAGAAGAACGTCTGATAGAGGCTGCTGATCGGATTGCTAAACTAATAATCGATAACTAGTGTTTACCTCCACTGACATTTGATTGTAGTGCAAGATGGGAGACTCCTGGGGGACGAGTGTGGCAGGTGAGACCCTTAAGGGCGCAAAGCGGCAAGGGGCTCACCGCACGCCCCCCGGAAAGCGAGCATCTGGAACGGAAATCAAATCACTTTCAATACACTGAAGAAAGAAGATAGGGTTGACAGATCGTTCATACCCTGTCATAATCACAATTAAAATTATATTCTAACAATTTGCACTCTTATTAAGAGCAGGTGGAGGGACTAGCCCGATGAAACCCGGCAACCATTCAGCTAATTATGTATTAGCTGAAAACGGTGCTAATTCTTGCAGTCGAACGTTGACTGAGAGATAAGAGGAAGTGGAACTGTCAATATGTAGACACCCCTTCCTCGTGAAGGGGTTTTTTGTGTTTTTGAAAGGAGAACGACAAACATGAGTAAAATTACAGCGACGTACTTAGTACATGATAAGAAAGAAAACTTACAAAAAAAAGCGGAAGGAATTGCACTAGGACTTACAGTAGGTTCTTGGACAGATCTTCCTCAACTAGAGAAAGAACAGCTAAAAAAACATAAAGGGATTGTGGAAGAGGTCATTGAACTTCCTGAAGATCCACGTGCTGATCAATTTTTAGGAAGTAAAAGAACTAAGGGCTTGCTTAAGATTTCCTATCCATCAGCGAACTTTTCAAATGATATTCCAGCAATTCTAACGACGGTTTTCGGTAAACTTTCGTTAGATGGTGAGATCAAGCTCATAGATTTAGAGTTTGATAGAGAGCTAGAAAAACAATTTCCTGGTCCTAAGTTTGGAATAACAGGAATTCGAGATATCTTAGGCGTACATAACCGTCCACTAGTTATGAGTATTTTTAAAGGGGTACTCGGAAAAGATCTATCATTCTTCAAGCAGCAGTTATATGAGCAGGCTTTAGGTGGGGTAGATCTTGTAAAAGATGATGAAATTCTTTTTGAGAACCCACTCACTCCTTTTGAAGAAAGAGTGAAAATCGCTAAAGAAGTATTAAAGTCTGTTCACGAGCGAACAGGCGAAAAGACGCTCTACGCAGTTAACTTAACAGGCAGAACGAGTGAACTTCGAGATAAAGCGAGGCGCGCAGCAGAATTAGGAGCAAACGCATTACTATTTAACGTTTTATCTTACGGACCAGATGTATTGCAAGAACTGGCCGAAGATAAAGAGATTCAACTACCGATCATGGCTCATCCTGCACTATCCGGAGCTATAGGGTCATCATCACTTTACGGAATTGGTTACTCAGTATTATTAGGCAAATTGCTTCGTTATGCAGGAGCAGATCTTGTGTTGTTCCCATCACCATATGGAAGTGTAGCACTTGATCGTCAAGAAACATTAAGCATTGCGGATGCCTTAACAACAGAGAGCATCTCATTAAACAAATCGTTTCCAGTCCCTTCAGCTGGTATCCATCCAGGACTAACACCGGTTTTATACAATGACTTTGGTTTGGACAGCGTTATAAATGCAGGTGGAGGCATACATGGTCACCCAGATGGAGCTGCTGGTGGAGCACGTGCTTTCCGTCAGGCGATAGATGCCGTTGTTAAAGGAGAAGACTTTGAAAGTTTTGCTGAAAAACATGCAGAACTTCAAAAAGCATTAGAGCTTTGGGGTGGTGTTCCTGTAAAATGACAACTCAACACCGATCGGTAATCTTTTGTGATTTTGATGGGACTGTTACCGAAAAAGATAACATCGTCGCCATCATGGAAGAATTTTCACCTGAGGGATGGCAGCCGATCGTAAATGAAATCTTGAATGAAACGATCTCGATTCGAGAAGGTGTAGGAAAAATGTTTTCCAGAATTCCTTCGAATAAAAAGAAAGAGATTATTGAATTCGTTTTAACACGTTCTAAGATTAGAGATGGCTTTCAGGAATTTATTCAATTTACTCAAAGCGAGAGAATTCCATTATACATCGTTAGTGGTGGCATTGATTTTTTTGTTCATCCTGTTTTAGAAAACAAGCTAGATTCACAATACGTATTTTGTAATGCCAGTGACTTTACCAGTGACACGATAAAAATCACTTGGCCGAACGCGTGTGATGATCAATGTGATAATGATTGTGGGTGTTGCAAACCTTCTGTTATCAGACGACTGGAAGAGAAGTATCCCCGAACAGAAAAGATTGTGATCGGTGATTCAATTACTGATCTTCAAGCTTCTAAGATGGCTGATGTTGTTTTCGCAAGAGATTATCTGATTGAAAAATGCGAAGAAAACCAAATACCCTATACTTCATTTGAAACGTTTCATGACATCATTCATGTCTTAGAGAAAAGAGGTGTGAAAAGTTGAGTAAACAACAGCGATGGATTGAGCTTGCAGATGTAAAGGATGAGCTGGCTTCACGGAACTGGTTTCCCGGAACAAGTGGTAACGTATCGATTAAAGTAAGTGACTCACCGCTCGCTTTTTACGTTTCTGCAAGCGGAAAAGATAAAACAAAACGTACCTCTGAAGACTTTCTTTTAGTAGATCAGTATGGGGATCCGGTAGAAGAAACGCATTTAAAAGCTTCAGCAGAAACAGGCATTCATTGTGAAGTCTATCGATTAACGGATGCAGGCTGCTGTTTACACGTTCACACCGTGGATAATAACTTAATCTCTGAGTTATATGGTGATGTAGGGAAGATTACGTTTCAAGGTCAAGAACTGATAAAAGCTTTTGGAATATGGGAAGAAGAAGGAAGTATCACGGTTCCTATCGTTGAAAATTACGGTGACCTTTCGAAGCTGTCAGAAGCGGTTGGTGTGGTGATAAAGCATGATACAAAAGCTGTTTTGATCCGCAATCATGGGATTACCGTATGGGGCAGAAATGCTTTTGAAGCGAAGAAACACTTAGAAGCTTTTGAGTTTCTGTTCTCTTATCATATCAAATTACAAACTTTAAACGTTTTAAATAAAAATCAATCATTTGGAGGCGTTAAAAATGGCACAACTACGATTTCATGATAACAACGAAAGAATTGAAAAACAAAGCGAGGTAGAATCGTACTTAAACTCACAGGAAGTTATTTACGAAAAGTGGGACATTGAAAAACTTCCATCTCACCTTCGTGAAAATTTCTCGTTAAGTGATGAGGACAAAGAAGAAGTGATTCAAACCTTCCGCAGTGAGATCGATGATATCTCTGAGCGCAGAGGGTATGTAACAGAAGATGTTATCTCCCTTTCTGATGCGACACCAAACTTAGATGAGCTTTTGAAAAACTTCTTAGCAGAACATCATCACACAGATGATGAAGTACGATTTATCGTTTCTGGACATGGAATCTTTGCGATCGAAGGACCTAATGGAAGGTTCTTTGATGTAGAGCTTGAGCCGGGAGATCTAATCTCCGTTCCAGAAAATTTCCGTCACTATTTCACGCTGCAAGAAGATCGTAAAGTAGTAGCGGTTCGCATCTTCAAATCAAAAGAAGGCTGGGTACCGATCTACGATAAACAGCCACAAGAAGCAAAATAATAAACCTGGCACACCATTTTATTTGAATGAAATGGTGTGTTTTCTTTTGTAATGAGAGAGTAGTTGGCGGGTTCAGGCGCTCGTCCGGCGGCTGACAAGCACGCTGGACGAGCGCCATACAGAAAATACGAGCAAAGAAAAAGCATCGGACTTTAATATCCGATGCTTTTTCAAATTCCTCATTATTTTAAAGCTCTTTTGATTTTCTTAGATTGATTAAACGATAGGTGTGCAGGGCGATAACCTTAAGAACCGCATATACTGGAACGGCTAGAATCAATCCAAGGAGACCACCTAGGCTTCCTGCAACAAGCAAGATTGAAATAATGGTAAGCGGATGGATATCCAGCTTTTTACCCATAACTTGAGGAGAGATTACATTACCTTCGATCTGTTGAGCGATAACCATAACAATTAGTACTTTGATGACCATCGCCGGCGAGTCAACGACCGCTACGATCAGCGCAGGAACGACTCCAATAATCGGGCCAAGAAACGGAATAACATTTGTGAACATCGCGATGATGGCTAAGATCAGTGAATACTCGATTCCAATTACAAGGTATCCAATATAGAGCATTGTTCCCACACAAACACTGACCAGGATTTGTCCTTGGATGTATGAACTAAGGGCAATGTCCATGTCTTTTAGGATTTTTGTTCCATTATTACGCTGTCTTTCAGGAAGAGTTTGAAGCACCATCTGTGGAGCTTTTTCACCTTCTTTTAGCATGTAATAAAGAATGAAAGGAACGGTAACAAAAATCATAATAATGTTTGTGATGATTCCAATAAAGTTTGCGATGTTCGTACCAATTGTTTGAACACTCGTAGACAAATAAGCAGTCACTTTATCAGAGATTTCTTTCACATCAAATTGGTCACTTTCTTGGAAACGGCTTACCCATTCATTTTGCTGTAAATCATTTAGCTTAGAACGAATAGCATCGATTAAAGCAGGTGTATTCTCAATTAAATTACTTACCTGTCTTTGTAATATCGGACCAATAGAATAGAATAGCAATACGAAAAGTCCGATCGCAAGCAGATAGATGAGAAGGATGGATAACACCTTCGGCACATTTCGCTTATGTAAGAACTGAACGACTGGCCGGAACAGATAATAAAGAACACCGCCAAGTAAAAACGGGAAAAATAACGTTTGAACGAGAACGACGATCGGCCTGAAAATAAAATCAATCTTGGTTCCTACTAGAATGATTAAAAAAATGAGGAGAAATCCGTAACCGATACGAAAAAATTTCGACTGTGGCATTTAATGATCACCTTTATCTTCTGAAATATGTATTCATTATATACAACTTATAAGAACATACACAAATTTTTAAAAAACACCCGTACAAGGATAAAAGCATATGCTGAGTAATGGGCATAGATACTAGAAATGGAGTTTGTACAGAAAGGATGAAACCAATGTGCGGAATAACGGGTTGGGCAGATTGGAATCGTAACCTCACACATGAAAAAAATATATTAATTAAGATGGCCTCACCATTATCAAAAAGAGGACCAGACGCACTTAATGTATGGAGTACCACACATGCAGGTTTTGGTCACGCAAGGTTAGCAGTTGTAGATATTGAAGGCGGCGTTCAGCCGATGACAAGAACGAAGAACAAATCGAATTATACACTTTGCTATAACGGAGAGCTGTACAACACAGAAGATCTCCGGAAAGAACTTTTACAAAGAGGGTACACGTTTGATGGGCATTCCGATACGGAAGTTTTACTTACTTCTTATATGGAGTGGGGAGAGAGTTGTATCGATCGGTTTAATGGAATATTTGCATTTGGAATTTGGGATGAAGAAAAGGAAAGCTTGTTTGTAGCTCGTGATCGATTAGGGGTAAAGCCATTTTTCTATACTGAAAAAGGCGGTATGCTGTTATTTGGGTCTGAAATAAAGTCCATATTAGCTCATCCAGATGTCAAGGCTGAAATAGATCGTGAAGGACTACAAGAAGTTTTCGGTCTAGGACCATCTCGTACCCCGGGTAACGGAGTATATAAAGGGATAAAAGAACTCCGTCCGGCACATGCTGCGACGTATTCAAAAAACGGGCTGAAAATTTGGCGGTATTGGAACGTAGAAAGTAAACCACATCAAGATTCTTTGCAAGATACGGTTGAAAAAGTGAAATATCTCGTGAATGATGCAGTGACGCGACAACTGATTGCAGACGTACCAGTAAGTACTTTTCTTTCTGGCGGTCTCGATTCAAGTGCGATCACCGCAATCGCAGCGAAATATTTTAAAGAAGAAAACAAAGGTGACCTCCATACGTTCAGCATTGATTATGTAGATAATGATAAGTATTTTAAAGCGAGTGATTATCAGCCGAATTCAGATGCGTATTGGATCAATCAGATGGTTGAAGCTACAGGCTCTGTTCATCATAGCTGCGTGATTGATAACGAACTATTAATCAATCATTTGCGTGAAGCTGTCACAGTTCGAGATCTGCCAGGAATGGCTGATGTTGATTCTTCACTTTTATGGTTCTGCCGCCAGATTAAACCTCAGTCAACAGTTGCACTTTCAGGAGAATGCGCAGACGAAATCTTTGGTGGGTATCCATGGTTTCATAAAGAGGAACTCTTGCATCGTCCAATGTTTCCGTGGATGCGTTCAACAGAAGCGCGCCAAAATCTTTTACAAGACTCATGGGCTAGCAAGTTGAATCTAGCTTCATATGTTCAGCAACGATACGAAGAAACAGTGAATGAAACGCCTGTTTTAGAAGGAGAATCTAAAATAGAAGCGAGAAGACGTGAAATCTTCTATTTGAATATGATTTGGTTCATGACGACACTGTTGGATCGTAAAGACCGAATGAGTATGGGAGCTTCATTAGAAGTGAGGGTACCTTTTGCAGATCATAGAATTGTAGAATACGCATGGAACATTCCTTGGGACATGAAAATGCTGGATGGAAGAGAGAAGGGAATACTTAGAAAAGCACTTACTGGGGTACTTCCGAATGATGTACTGTATCGAAAAAAGAGCCCTTACCCGAAAACGTTCCATCCGGATTATACGAACGGCGTAAAAGATTGGTTAACAAGCATCGTCGCGAAAAAGAACTCACCATTGTTTGAAGTATTAAACCGAGCCCGTGTTCAAGAAATTATTCAAACGAATGGTGAGACGTTTAAAGAGCCTTGGTTTGGTCAACTTATGACCGGCCCACAATTAATGGCTCATCTTGCGCAGATCGACAGCTGGCTGACCGACTATAATATTAATATCGTAGATTAAACGAAAAAACCGGAAACATTTCTGTTCTCCGGTTTTTTAATTTATGCAGTTGCTTCATGCTTGACGACTAATTGTTTTTGCCATTTTCTTTTTCGCCACCTCGACAGCATAAAGAGTCCCCGCAGCCATTCATCTGCAGTGAAGGCGAGCCAAATCCCTATTAAACCAAGATCGAAAGTAATCCCTAACAAGTATGCGAGTGGTACACTAACTCCCCACATAGAGATGACACCCATAATGACCGGAAACTTAACATCACCTGCAGCTCTCAAACTTGAAATGATAACAAGATTAAAAGAACGGCCAGGTTCGAGCAGGAGCGTTAAGTATAAAAGAATAGTACCCTCCTTAATAATCTCAGGATTATCTGTGAAAATAGATAGAAGTGGCTTTGCAAATAGTGAAGCTATACCTGCCATAAGAAAACTTATGATCATGGCATACGTCTGACTTTTGAGACACATCTTATAAGCAGAGTCGTACGATTTAGCACCGATTAAGTGACCAATTAATATCTGTGTACCTTGGCCGATCGCTACAGCGAAAAGGAAGATAAACATCATAATATTAAAGGTATATACCTTTGTAGTAAGTGCCGTTGTACCAAGCAGCGTGATGAAGAACGTAATCAGCATCTGAGATCCACTATAAGATAGATGCTCTCCAGCTGATGGCAATCCGATTTTTAATACACCCTTTATATGAAGAGGGAATAATTTGAATGAGCTGGAAAAAGGTAATGGTATAGAAGAGCGCTTAAACAACAGATACAGAATTACAAGTAAACCTAAAAATCGGCTAACAGATGTTGAAATCGCTACACCTTCAACACCTAATACTGGAAAACCGAAAGCGCCGAAGATAAATAAATAGTTTCCAAATACGTTCAAGATGTTCATCCCGATCGTGACATACATGGCATCTTTCGTAAAACCGTAGCTTCTAATGGCAGCTCCGATCGTCATAATAACCGATTGGATAAATGAAAATCCTCCTACGATCATTAAATAGCTCGATGCTTCAGCCATCAACTCTGGTGGCGTATTCATCCATGTTAAAAATACATCGCCAAAGACAAGTAATGCAGCACTTAAGAGTACCCCAAAAAGCAAGTTCCCTAAGATGGCAACGACAGCTACTTCAGCAGCTGTACGTTCAAGTCTAGCACCTATTGCCTGTGCAATAACCACACTCGCTCCTGTTGCAACAAATCCAAACATAACGATTACGATCGATAACAGTTGATTAGTGAGTCCGACAGCAGCCACTGAATGATCAGAATATTGACTGAGCATAAGAGTATCAGCGTTCCCCATCAACATATGAAGCATTATTTCAATAAATATTGGCCACGTTATGGCAAAAAGGGAAAGCTTAGCAGCTTTGTTGCCTTTCATGTAAATCCCTCTCCATCGTGTTTATATTGTATGGTTTTAACATTTACCTATTGTATCAGGTATGAGTAGTCACTGAAATAAAATCCCCTCACTTTTTACAGTGAGGGGGAACATGTTTATTTTCTTCTATATATACTAAAGCCGTATCCAGGCAAAGATCCTGAGAATGATGACCCCAAAATATGTGTGTAGCCTTCAGGGATATCAATGGAAAGATCAGCGCTTTCTTCACCCGCATTTAAAAGGATCCATACATTTTCCTCATTTGATGAACGCTCATATACTAATGTTTTCTCATTTGCCTTGATAAACTTCATTTCGCCGTCATTGGCTAGAACTTTATGATCTTGACGAAGAGTTAGCAAAGATTGAATATGTTCAAACAGATCTAAATCTTGTTTGTTTTCATCCCATTCCATACATTTTCTGCAACCTGGATCATTACCACCTGTCATACCGATCTCGTCTCCATAATAGATACATGGAGTTCCTTTAAAGGTTAACATCAATAAGAACAATAACTTCATCTTATCCTTATTCTCATCACAGAACGTTAGAACACGTTTTGTATCATGTGAACCTAATAGGTTAAACGCAGCTTCGTTAACATTTTCAGGATACATATGAAGTACAGCCGTCATTTTTTCAGCAAACACTTTTGCATCAATCGTTTCTTTTGCTACAAAATCAAGAGCCGCATTTGTGAATGGATAGTTCATAACGGCGTCGAATTGATCTCCTTGTAGCCAGTTCATGGAATCATGCCAGATCTCACCTAAGATATATGCATCTGGTTTGACAGACTTAACAGCTGTTCTGAATTCTCTCCAAAATGAATGATCAACCTCATTTGCAACATCTAATCTCCATCCATCAATATCAAACTCTTCCACCCAATAGCGAGCGACCTTGAGTAAGTATTCGCGAACCTCTGGGTTTTCAGTGTTCAGTTTCGGCATCGCTTTTTCGAAAGCAAACGTATCATAATTAGGGCGTGGTTCAGTCTGGATTGGAAATTCTCTTAAATGGAACCAATTCTTATAAGTAGAATTCTCTTGATTCTGAAGTACGTCCTGAAATGGTTCAAAATAGTATCCGCTGTGATTAAACACAGCATCGAGCATAACTTTAATTCCGTTCTCATGACAAATTTTTACTAGTTGCTTGAACGTTTCTTTATCACCGAATTGTGGATCGATCTCTAAATAATCAATCGTATCGTACTTGTGATTAGACTTCGCTTTAAAGATCGGTGTGAAATAAATACCAGTCACACCTAGTTTAACGAGATGATCGATATGATCGATCACACCTTGAAAATCTCCTCCAAAAAAATTGTTAAACTTCGGCTCTTCACTAGCCCACGGAAGAGAACCTTCAGGATCGTTGCTCGTATCTCCATTCGCAAAACGTTCAGGGAATATTTGATACCAAACCGTATCTTTCACCCAAGAAGGGGCACGGAATACATCTATTCCATTTAAGAATGGAAAACAAAAATAATAAGCTGTGTCATCGAACGGAGCTTCATTATAGAAGCCTTTTTCAGTATATACCAACGTCTCAACACCGTTCTTCAGTTCAAATCCATAGCGTAAACGGCGAAACGGGGGAGAGATAGCAATAAAATAGTAATCAAAATATTCATCTGTACCTGATAGAGTCATCAGTGACCGAGACGTCTGCCAGCCATCCTTCGTCCAGTCATAAGGATCACCGTGAATTAACGTAACTGAATCAACATCACCTTTTTTGGTACGAAGACGGATGTGGAGGGTAGTCTCGTCATAAGCATAAGCAAAATTGTTACCTGCTCTGTGGTAGATAGCTTCTTTTAACATAGTATGATCTCCTCTCAGTTTCAGCAATAAAAAAGGGGCACAACCTATAAAAACTAGGTTGTACCCCTAAAAGAACGTACATTGCCTTCAACTTGTAATGCTGATAGTATAAACCGCTCTCAGCGATAAAATCAAGATAAATGAAAGCGAAACCAAAAATAATTAAAAAAGTATTGTAAAAATTCAAAGCATAGGTATAATGAAATTGAGCAGGTAATGCAATCGTTTTCATAAACGGCAAAAAACTTCATAAGAAGACAGAAAAACATTTTTTTTGCTAATCTGTGCAAACGTTTGTATGCTTTGATCTTTTAACAATAATGGGGGGTACAATTGATGAAAAAGTTATTAGCTTTGCCTTTAACTTTTGCTCTAGCTGCAAGTGCGTTAGCTGCTTGCGGACCGCAAGAAGATAGTTCTTCTACAGGTGGTAAGAAAGAATCTGGCTCAGACAAGCCTGAAAAATTAGTTATGTGGGAAGACCAAGAAAAAGGTGCTGGAACAAAAGATGCCATTAAAAAGTTCGAAGAGAAATACGGGATCAAAGTTGAGCTAAAAGAAATTCCAATGCTAGATCAGCAAGAGAAGCTTCGTCTAGATGGACCAGCTAAAAAAGGACCGGATGTTATTACAACTCCGCATGACCGTATTGGACCATTAGCGATCGAAGGTCTTATCGCACCAATTAAAGTATCTGATGATGTAACAAAGCTTTACACTGAATCTTCAATTAACGCATTAACATATGACGGAAAACTTTACGGTCTTCCTAAGTCAACAGAAACACCAGTATTTATCTACAATAAAAAACAGATGCCTGAAGCACCAGAATCTTTAGAAGATGTTCTTGCATTCTCTAAAGGTGATAAAGGTGGAGCGCAATACGGTTTCCTAGCAAACTGGACTGATTTCTACTTTGCAAATGGTGTGCTTTCTGGATATGGAAGCTATGTATTTAAAGACGACAACGGAACATTAGATCCTAAAGACCTTGGCCTTTCTAACAAAGGTGCAGTTGAAGGACTAGATTATATCACTAGCTGGTACAAAGATGGCTTGTTCCCAAAAGGAATCATCGGTGAAAAAGCAGGACAAACAATCGATGGTCTTTTCCAAGAAGGTAAAGTTGCTTCTGTAATGAACGGACCTTGGTCTTTCCAAGGCTATAAAGATGCTGGAATCGATATCGGTGTTGCACCAATGCCTAAACTTCCAAACGGTGAAGATGTTAAAACATTCATCGGAGTTAAAGGTTACAACGTAAGTCAGTTCTCTCCTAACCAAGATTGGGCTGCTAAACTGGTTGAGTTCATCACAAACGAAGAAAGCGCAAAGACTCGTTTTGAGAAAACAGCAGAAATTCCTCCAGTTGTATCTTTAATGGAGGACCCAATCATTGCAGACAACGAAGCAGCTAAAGCTGTAGCGGTTCAATCAGAACGTGGAGTTCCAATGCCTAACATTCCTGAAATGGCAGAAGTTTGGGCTCCAGCTGCAAACGCACTTCAATTATCTGCTACTGGAAAGTCTGAGCCAAAAGCTGCTCTAGAAAGCGCAGTTAAGACGATTGGACAAAACATTGAAGCGAACCATGGTAAAAAATAATAAGCAATAAGTGGAAAGCGGTACCCAGACGTCGCGGGTACTGCTTTCTCTAACTATTGTGTGTGTTGGAAAGATTTCGCTTATGTATGGGTCCTAAAATCTTTCGAACTACACACAAAACAGTTAGTGGGGAAAAGAAAGGGGAAACCTGTAATGACACACCGTAAGACGGCAGCTTTGCTGTCCATCATTCCAGGAATGGGGCAATTCTATAACAAGCAATTTGTTAAAGGTTTCGCATTCTTGTTTTTAGCGATATGTTACTTTATTGCATTTCTTGATTTTCTGAATATCGGACTTTGGGGAATCGTAACACTAGGTACAGAAGTGCCTAGAGATCATTCCATCTTCTTACTAGTGAACGGCGTTATTTCCATACTAGTAGTAGGTATCGGTTTAGGGTTTTACTACTTTAATATCTATGATGCGTTCCAAAATGGGAAAAAACGTGATAACGGCTTGAAACTTAACTCACTAAAAGAGCAATATCATAATGTTGTAGACAAAGGATTTCCTTATCTAATGGTGGGACCTGGATTCTTACTTTTGATCTTCGTTGTCATTTTTCCGATCATCTTTATGTTGTTGTTAGCATTTACGAACTATAATCTGTACAACTCTCCACCAGCAAAGCTTGTTGATTGGGTTGGGTTTAAGAACTTTATCGAAATCTTCTCTTTAGATATTTGGCGTGAAACGTTTATCTCTGTATTTGCATGGACGATTATCTGGACATTTACTGCAACAACCCTTCAAGTCGCAATTGGAATCTTCTTGGCGGTAGTCTTGAATCAAAAAGAAATTAAGTTTAAAGGGATTATTCGTACACTTTTAATCTTACCTTGGGCAGTGCCAGCATTCGTTTCGATCTTAATTTTCTCTGGATTATTTAATGATACGTTTGGAGCAATCAACCAATCTATTTTAGCACCTCTTGGAATCGATTCCATACCATGGATGACTGATCCTTTTTATACAAAGATCGCTTTGATCTTCATCCAATCTTGGCTTGGTTTCCCGTTCATCATGGCTATGACTACAGGAGTACTTCAGTCTATTCCTGGTGAACTTTATGAAGCTGCAACTGTAGATGGGGCATCAAATTGGGATAAATTCCGTAAGATCACACTTCCGATGGTCTTATTTACAACAGCACCAATATTAATCACACAATACACGTTTAACTTTAATAACTTTAACGTTATCTATCTATTCAACAACGGTGGACCTGCAGTGGCTGATCAAAATGCAGGAGGGACAGACATCTTGATCTCTTGGATCTACAACTTAACGATGACTTCAGCTCAATATAGTAAGGCAGCAGCTGTAACTGTATTATTATCGTTGATCATCGTGTCACTTGCATTGTGGCAGTTTAGAAAAACGAAATCATTTAAGGACGAAGGAATGATTTAATATGAGTATAAAAACAGCAAGAAGAATACGATTAACTCTGTCCTATCTAGTACTATTGTCAGCGATTGCGATTGTGGTCTACCCAATTCTTTGGGTAATTGGATCTTCATTCAACCCAGGTAACACTTTATCAAGTTCGACGATCATTCCAGAGAATGCAACTCTAGCTCACTATAAAGAGCTGTTCGCTGAAACGGATTATCTAATCTGGTACTGGAACACGCTAAAAATCTGTTTTATAACAATGGTGCTTTCTGTAATCTTTATTGGCTTAACGGCTTATGCTTTCTCAAGATATAAGTTTGTTGGTCGTAAGAACGGATTGCTTCTTTTCCTAATTTTGCAGATGATTCCACAATTCGTAGCGATTCTTGCAATCTACATCCTAGCTTACCAAGTAGGATTGCTTGATACACACTTTGCCTTAATCCTTGTTTATGTGGGTGGATTGATTCCGATGAACACATACTTGGCAAAGAACTATTACGATACGATTCCAAAAGAACTAGACGAATCTGCGCGAATTGATGGCGCTGGTCACTTTCGTATCTTTTGGCAGATCATCCTGCCACTTTCAAAGCCAATCTTAGCGGTAATCGCACTTTTCAGTTTCATCTCACCGTTCGCTGATTTTATCTTAGCGTCCATTCTGATCAGTTCAGATGAGAAGATGACACTTGCGGTTGGTCTGTTTAACATGATTAAGAACGAATTCGGTAACAGTTTTACATTGTTTGCAGCGGGTTCTGTATTAGTAGCGATTCCGATTGGTCTATTATTCTTATCACTGCAGCGTTACTTTATCTCTGGCTTAACTGCTGGTGGTACAAAAGGTTAATCACAGCACCTTACTATAGGAGGAACGGCGATGGGCAAAAGAATGATATTCTTAGCTATGTCGTTTCTTCTTTTTTTATCTGTTCAAAATAAAGCGCTTGCAGAAAAAAAGGAAGAACGATCATGGAAAGACGAAACGATCTACTTTATTATGGTGGACCGGTTTAATAATGGAAATAAAGATAACGATTTTGATGTAGATCTTAATGACCCCACAGCTTACCATGGGGGAGACTTCAAAGGGATCATGGATAAAATTGATTATCTTGATGACCTTGGGGTTACGGCGATATGGCTAACACCTGTGGTTAAGAACGAACCCGGTGGCTATCACGGTTATTGGACGGAGAATTTCTATGAAACGGAAGAACATTTTGGTTCAAAGGATGAGTTGAAGCAACTTGTTAAAAAAGCGCATGATCGTGATATAAAAGTTATATTAGATCTAGTCGTAAATCATACAGGCTATAAACATCCTTGGTTAGATGAGGCGTCAAAAAAGGCTTGGTTTCACCCAGAGAAGGAGATCGGGAACTGGGATAACCAACAAGAAGTTGAGAACGGCTGGCTCGCTGGATTGCCCGATCTGAACACAGAGAACAATGAAACACGTAAGTATTTACTCGACATGGCTGAATATTGGATTAAAGAAACAGATATAGACGGCTACCGTTTAGATACTGTTAAACATGTGCCAAAAGACTTTTGGATAGATTTTTCTGAACGAGTGAAGAAAGCAAAGCCTGGCTTTTATTTAATTGGTGAAGTTTGGCACAATGATCCAAGATATATTGCTGAGTACAATAAAGCAGGAATACAATCGTTTGTAGACTATCCTTTGTTTAATGAGATGGTTCGTATCTTTAGACAAAGCGGGCAATCACTTTCAGAGCTGAACGCTGTATGGGAGCGGAATAAGTTCTATTATAAAGATCCGTATACGTTAGGAAACTTTATTGATAATCATGATAACATTCGATTTGTACGTGAAGTGCTGTTGAAGCAAGAAGATCCCGAAAAAAGGCTGAAGCTTGCTCTTACCTATCTTTACTCGGCACCTGGTATTCCTATCCTCTATCAAGGAACAGAGCATATGATGGACGGAGCCAAAGATCCGGACAACCGTCGCATGATGGACTTTACTCAAAATAAGGAGTTTGAAACGTTCACTTCTAAATTGGGAAAGCTTAGACAAAAACATCCTGCACTTAGACGGGGCGATTATTCAATGATTGTTGATAAAGATGGGAAAGCGGTCTTTAAACGAAAATTTAAAGATGAAACATTATTTATCGTGTTTAACAATGATAAGAAGAAGTCGGGTATTTCTTTTTCAGATAAAAGCCTTCATAATAAAAAGCTTGTGAGTCTTTTATCAAATGAAGAGATAAAGGTGAATGATACTTCTGTTGAAGTGAATATGGCTGGGGAAACGGCTGAGATATATGCTGTTCAAAAAGCAGATTCACAATGGAAGCTATATTCGATTGTTGCTGTAGCAATTGTTGTAGTAATATTGAGCTCTTTCTATCTAATCAGTAGAAGAAAACAACGCTCATAATTACAAGCTAGTAGCGGAATAAGACGAGTTAAGCCTTATAGTCTAAAAGAAACCGCTCAATTTACAAAAATAGTGAAAAACATTAAAAGTGGAAAGGAATTATTATTTCTTTTTTCCTACGAATTCTATACAATTATTGATGGAATTAAGTAAGCGTATACACTAAGCCAAATAGTCTGAAAGGAGGACTATATCATGTCAGTTACTATAAAAGATGTAGCAAAATTAGCAGATGTTGCACCCTCAACCGTTTCAAGGGTAATCGCGAATAATCCTCGAATATCAGAAAAAACAAAACGAAAAGTAAAAGAAGCGATGGACTATCTTGGCTATCATCCAAACTTTAATGCGAGAAGTTTGGCAAACCGAAGCACGCAGGCGATCGGACTTGTCATGCCTAGTTCTGCTGACAAAGCCTTCCAGAATCCGTTTTTTCCAGAAGTAATCAGAGGCATCAGTACCATTGCACATGAGCAAGAATACGCTCTATACATGTCGACTGGAAATACAGAAGATGAAATATTTGAAGGTGTTGTTCGAATGGTACAAGGACGTCGAGTGGATGGTATCGTTATGTTGTATTCACGTGTAGATGATCGGATCATGTGCTACTTACAAGAACAGAAATTTCCTTTCACGGTAATCGGAAAGCCGTTTAAGAACGCTGAAACAATCACACATATAGATAATGACAACTTCAAAGCTGCTCAAGAAATGACTGAATATCTCATATCACTTGGTCATGAACGAATCGGGTTTGTAGGTGGAAATTTAAATCTAGTCGTAACCATTGACCGGTTATTAGGCTATGAAAAAGCGATCCGAAATGCGGGTCTGCCTTATAAAGATGAGTACATCGTTCATGAGGAGTTCTTAAAAGAAGGCGGGCAGGAAGCAGTTAAAGAGCTCCTCGCGCTAAATGAGCCTCCGTCAGCACTTCTTGTTATTGATGACGTTATGTCCTTCGGTGTGCTGAGCACATTAAACGAGTTAGGAGTGAGCGTACCAGATGACATCTCATTACTAAGTTTCAACAACGTTATGCTATCTGAACTCTCATCACCTTCACTAACATCAGTAGACATCAATATCTTTAAACTTGGTTATGAAGCGGCTAAGGGACTTCTAGAATGTATTCAATGTCCAGAAAAAGAAGCAAAACGAGTAGTCGTACCTTTTCAATTGATCGAAAGGCAGACATGCAGTAAAGTTAGCGAAAAGTAATGATCTGCCTATGGAACGAGCTGTCAGGTGGAGACTCCTTATGGCGTGTAGCGGCTGGAGGCTCTTCGCATCCCCATGGAAAACGTGTTACCTTGAGTGGAACGATAGCAACAAAATATACAAAAAAAGCCTCAAGAAGATTGTTGAAATCTTCTTAGAGGCTTTTTTCTTTAAGAGCATTAATAACAGGTAGGATAGGCTGTTTACTTTTACAAGAATAAAAATTTTTAAACGGGTCACCTACATCGTTTATACGATCGATGATGGTGGTAAGTGGAAATTGCTCAGGCTTTAATGCGGCATTCACTTCTTCCCAGTATAAAGGAGTGGCAACTAAAGCATCATCATTTCCTCTAACAGAATAGGGAGCAATGATTGTTTTGCCTTCTGCGTGTTGAATATAATCAATGTAACAACGGTTGCCTCTGTTCTTTTTTAAACGTTCAATCGTAAACCATTTCGGCTCTCGTTCGATTAAATAATGGGCTAGAAACTCTGTGAATAGTCGTGAGTCTTCGAAGGTAACAGCTTGTTCAGGTAACGGAATGTATATCTGCATGCCTTTATTACCGCTTGTTTTGATAAATGTAGTGAGATGTAACTTGTCACACACTTCTTTTATCAAGAGCGCAGCTTCGACGGAAAGATGAAATTCCTTTCGAGATGGAGGATCTAAGTCCATCACGATCTCAGATGGATGACTATTCTTAACTGTTCGGTATGGAATATGAAACTCAAAGGCAAGCTGGTTTCCTAGCCAAAGTAGTGTAGGTAAGTTATTACAAACGATATAATTAATATCTTCTTCTATACTCGTATGTACATAGTGTGGAGCATAATCAGGACAATTCTTTTGATAAAAGCGCTCCTCACCAACTCCATGAGGATATCTGATTACCGTTAAAGCCCGGTCTGTTAAAAAAGGCAGCATATAAGGTGCAATTTGGGTTAAATAGTTAATATATTCGACTTTTACAATTTCGAGATCTGGCCAAAGTGGTTTGTTAGGGCTTGTTAATGTTACGATCTCGTTGTTTACGTTGAGATCTACTTGTTCTTTTGTAGACTTTCCCATGTACAATCCTCCCAATTTGTATCAAAACGGAATGAAACAAACCTTGGCTGTCTCAATTGATTTTTATATAGTTCTAAATAAGAAAGTTCTACGCAGATTGACGGCTCTATTAAAATAAGAGACCCGTTCTTGCTGGCAATATTTTTCTTTATAATTTGTATTAAAGCTTCCTTCTCTTGAGGGGAAATGCCATGAGAGAATAACCCCACGAATTGAACAGAACGATCTTTAATAACGCCAACGTGAAAAAAACCGTTCTCTGTATCGTAACCTAATAAAATAAATGGATGGAATTTAAGATTTTTAACTTTGATCCATTCGTTCGTTCGGATGCCAGAAGACCATTTACTATAAAGCTTCTTCGCCACAATTCCTTCGCTATTACTTCCTTTCACATCCTCCATGATTTTAGATTTTTCAGAAGTGAAATTGATAAAATTAAGACGACGATCCTGTGATATTTTAATGTTAGAAATACCTGTAGTCTGAAGCAGTTTCAGCAATTTTTCTTTCCGATCCAAAAAAGGTAGTGTATTCATATATTCATTCTCTATCGCCAGCAGATCAAACGCGCAAAAAGAAGAAGGATATTGTTTAGAAGCTATCACAATTTTATCGAGCTGTTTTAGTCTGCCTCTTTTTTGAATCTGTTCAAAGTTTGCTTTATTTTCATTTTCTAGAATACATAGTTCTCCATCTAAAAGTATGGGGAACAAGTCTTTAACTTTATTTTCGATCGTTTTAAGGTGATCTACAACCTCAGGAAAAATGGTATGCAGAGGATGACCATTTCTAGATGTCATGATAACATTCGCGTGATCCCAATAAAGTAAACATCTAAAACCGTCGTATTTCACTTCATATACCCAATGACTCTCTTCCGGCAATTCGTTTGAAAGAGAAGGGAGCATGGGCTTTAAAAAGTGTTGAATCATGAACTAGCTTTCTTCTTTGCAGATGTTTTTTTCTTCTTAGGTTTTGGTTCATCCGCACTTTTACTGTTTTTAGACGAGGTATCCTTTGTTTTCTTATTGTTATCAGTCGATTCTTTTCCTTTACTCTCATTGATGGAGGCCTGAAGTGCTTCCATAAGATCTACGACATTTGTTTTTGGCTTTTCTTTAGCAACTTTCACTTCATCACCAGAAATCTTGCTGTTGATCAATTCGAGAACCGCTTCACGATATTCGTCTTCATACTTTTCAGGCTCAAACGGAGCAGTTAATTGTTCAATTAGCTGTTTAGCCATCTCAACTTCTTTTTCATTTAATGACACTTCATCTGTTAAACCAGGAACATGGTCAACATTTCTTACTTCGTCCGGATAAAAGATAGTTTCTAGAACTAAACCGTTCTTGTACACTCGAACAGCTGCAAGATGTTCCTTTGACCGAAGTGTGAATTTAGCAAGTCCGATCTTTCCGGTTTCTTCCATAGCTTTTTTCAAGAGTGCGAAAGATTTTGTCCCATTCTCGCCAGGTCCAACGAAATAAGAACGATTATAAAAGATAGGATCAATCTCTTCTAATTTAATAAAATCAATGATCTCGATCGATTTATCAGATACACCTGCTAATTCATCAAGTTCTTCTTTCTCAACAACTACGAATTTACCCGGTTCATACTCATAGCCTTTAACGATTTCTTTTGAATCCACAGTCTCTTCACATACATGGCAGATTTTTTCATACTGAACAGGACTATGGCACTTTTCATGTAAATATCTCATCTTAATATCTTTATTCTCAGTTGCGGCAAACAGCTTGATCGGTATATTCACAAGACCAAAGCTAATCGCACCTTTCCACATCGTGTGCATCATGACCATCCTTCCAAACTCATTTACAAATAGTTTCTCCAGACGTATCAACATCATGTATATTTTTCCATAGTTTATACAGATTTCGACAATGCATTGTAGAAACATGTAATATCATTCATAATGAGAATAGAGATTTTCAATAGGCTCTTTTCTAATGATTGTTGCTTTTGATTTCGACTAATAACGCATCATTGACAAGTTGTTTGTAGCATAAGGTTCGAGACTCTTATGGGACGAGCGGGCAGGTGGAGACTCCCCGCACGCCCCATGGAAGGCGAGCAACCTTAGAGCGGAAATCAACAACTATCGAAAGCAACAATGAAAACGAAAACAGCCGCTTTCAATAAAAGGGTGATAACATTGGATAGCAGTACAAACATACAAACAAATACAGAACTTGCTCAATTCTTGAAGATGCAAAAAACAAGCATTGTTGAAAAATGGCTGGAGAACGTACTGTTGCCTCAAAATGACCCTTTCTTTGAAGAAGTGAAAAAGAACGGCCATCAAACAATCATAGAATTAATAAACTATTTAGAAACAGGGTCACTCGAAAGGCTAAAGGCTTTAACAAGCAAGATTGCCAAAGAAAGAATCGAAGCCAAAGCGAACGTAGGCGATTTCGTTCATAACATCAACGTTGGACGAAGCATCGTTTATGAACTTTTAATGTGTTCACTTTTAAATGATCAATTAAAAGGTGATGGGGTATTAAAGATGCAGCGGTATTTTGATCAGCTCGTCTTTTTGAGTGTAAAAGAATACACAGCACTTAAGGATTCAATTATTGATCGGAAAAATCAGTTCATTCAAGAGATGCATCACGATCGATTAACGATGCTTGGGCAGATCGCTGCCAGCTTTGCTCATGAATTTAGAAATCCGCTGACTTCAGTTAAAGGATTTATCTACCTTCTACAAAAGGAATTAAATAAAACAGATCAATCAGAGTATTACTTTGAAATTATTCAAAATGAGATGCAGAGTCTTGAAGAAAAGATTACGCAATTTTTATATTTATCAAAGATGAGAGGCTTAGAAGATAAGCTTGAAAAAGTTTCTTTATCATCCCTCTTGAAAGAAATGCTTAATTTTATGTATCCGCGTTTTACTGAAGCGAATATCGTAACCATCTCACAAGTTGAAAATTCCGTATATACCGAAGGAGACAGTTCACAGATCAAACAAGTGTTATTAAATATTCTAGTGAATGCAGTCGAAGAATTGAGCGGTTGGAACGGTGAGAGAAAGATTAAAGTATCACTAAGGGAAAACGAAGAAAACATGGCAGAATTATCAATCTGCAATAATGGTAACCCGATTCCTGATTATTTACTCGAGAACGTGTTTGAACCTTTTGTTACGACAAAGTCACTTGGAACAGGGCTTGGGCTTTCTGTGTGTAAACAGATCGTTGAAAAACATAATGGTACGATTGAAGTATCTTCAACGAAAGACGATACTTGTTTTACGATTAAATTTCCAATCATCTAAACGGTGATGATAAATGTTGAATAATGAACAAAAAAAGCTCCCTTTCAAAAGGGGGCTTTTCCTATCTTTAAAGATGATCAGGTTTTTTAGAATAAGGTTGTTTTCCGTTTTGTTTATTTTCAAGCTCTGCTTCATTTTTCATTTGATTCATAGCTTGATTATCTGCTGGTCGTTTATTATTGTCTTTCGTATTACGGTGTGTCATAAATATCCCTCCTGATTCTAACATCTGTCAGAAGGGGTTCTATTATTCATCATGTTTTAAGATACATTTTTAGGTGTATTTAAGAAGAATAAAGCAATTGTTCCTGGCCCTGCATGAGCGCCTATCGCACAGCCGATCATGGTAACTAAAATATTTTTGTTTCCTGTTTCTTCAATGATTAAATCTTTTAATGCTTTCGCCGTTTCAGTATCATCTGCATGACTGATGCCGATCGTTATGTCATCAAGAGAAGAAGCTCTTTCCTTCATGATTTCTACCATGCGTCCTAAAACTTTTTTCTTTCCACGCAGTTTTTCGAGTGGAAACAGTTTTCCGTCTTCCATATGAAGAACAGGTTTTATTTTTAAGAGTGTTCCCATGACTGCAGCCGTTTTACTCACTCTGCCGCCGCGCAATAAATATTCAAGGTCATCTACGGTAAAAATATGTTCAAGATGGTTTTGGTAATGTTGAAGGGTTTGAAGGATTTCATCAAAAGATTTTCCTTCCTTCGCTTCTTTAGCAGCTTCATGCACCATTAATCCATATCCTAATGATGCAGATTGGCTATCAAAGACTTCAATCTGAGCGTTTGGAAATTCTTCAAGTACTTCATTTTTCATAAGAACAGCTGTCTGATAGGTTCCGCTGATTCCTGAGGACAAAGTAATATAAATGGCAGGTTGGCCATTCCTTGCAAATGAAGTTAATGTTTCTTTAATAATAGATGGAGGGACTTGAGCCGTTTTAGGAACAGCGCCTTCCTTCATATATGTATATAACTGTTTTGGTTCGATATTAGATCGATCTAAATACTCTTCATCATTTACTTGAACGATTAAAGGAAGCATAATAATCTCGTATTCATCCAAAAGCTGTTTAGGTAGATCAGATCCTGTATCGGTTATTATCGTAGTCATTATTGTTCACCTGCTTGGCTTTTTTCTATAGTTTAACTTGTGATGGAATGAAAAGGCAATAATCATGTTTAAAAAATAGCTCTTATGACTATTGACGCGGGGTATCTTTATCTGTTAAAAATGAATCTTGGATTAATGAAAAAAGGAGGGACTCTCACTTATGTCAGAACGTTTTCGCTTAAGCGACTTAGGTATAACTGAACTAAAAAAGATCTTTTTTATCATTGTAGGAGCCCTGCTTAATGCCGTATCTCTTAACATGTTCTTAATACCGGCAAAAGTTTATGCTAGTGGATTTACTGGGGTTTCCCAGTTGATTTCATCCTTACTCGTTAACACTGCTTTCCCGATCAGCACTGGTATTTTGTACTTATTGTTTAATATTCCTGTTACGATTTTAGGCTGGCTGAAAGTAGGAAAATCTTTTACGGTATATAGCTTCTTGAGCGTTATCATGATCACGGCATTTCTAGAGATCATACCCATAACCGTTGTTTCTTCTGATATTTTGCTGAATGCTGTGTTCGGCGGAGTTATAGCAGCTTTAGGTGTAGGTGTTACCTTAAAGTATGGGGCTTCAACAGGTGGACTTGATATCATCGCTATGATCTTATCAAGAATGAAGAACAAACCGATCGGTGGTTATTTCTTTATCCTAAACGGCTTGATCATCCTCGCTGCAGGTTTCCTATTTGGATGGGAGAAGGCGTTATATACGCTTGTAGCTCTCTATGTATCATCTCGTGTTATTGACGCGGTACATACGCGTCACGAAAAGCTTACGGCGATGATTGTTACTAAGAAGGGGAATGAGATCCAAGAAGCCATCCACGGTAAGATGGTTCGAGGAATAACGATCGTACCAGCAAAAGGAGCTTTCTCTAAGCAAGATAAAGAGATGCTTATCATCGTTATCACACGATATGAACTATATGATTTAGAACAGGTTCTTAAAGAAGTTGATCCGAAAGCCTTCACAAATATCGTGCACACAACGGGCATCTACGGCTTCTTCAGAAACGACTGAGGGGGGGTCTGACCCCACACAATTACAAAACTTCACTTTTGTACACACGGTATGGACAAGGTCCATACCGTGTGTTTTTTTGCGAATGTTTTCAATAAAATCACCATATAAAGGTAAGAATGAAAGTGAGGTGATTTGTTAACATGAAGCCATATAAAACGACCGTTATAGTCTTTCTAACCTTTTGTGCGGTTATTTTTCTAATGTCAGCTTGCAGCAAGGAAAAGGAGAAGCCTAAAGAAAAACAAGGTGAAGTAGCTTCTCAGCTTAGTCCCGTTCTATCCATCCAACAAAGAAACGATGGCATTGATATACTAGCTGTTCTCGAGAACCAAAGCAATCATACAGTAACTTTATCATTCAACAGTTCCAAGATGTTCGATGTTTCTATAGTGAATTCTTCAAGTAAAGAAGTTTTCAGGCATTCTAAAGGGAAAAACTATGAGAAAAAACAAGAGGATGTACAGATAAAAGCAGGAGCAAGTCACATTTGGAAAACAAAGTGGAAACTTTCTGCTGCAAAAAGAAAAGCCGGAATCTATAAAGTGAACGCAACCTTTCTACCGAATGAGATCTCACCTGGTTCATTGAAGACTGAGAATGTAACAGTGAAAGAAACGCTCACTCTTCAAGGAGGAACTGGAGAACTGAGAAATAATTCTTTTCGAAACATACACTTTTCAGGAAAAGACGGTAGTTACAAAGTTTCAGGAGAGGCGAGAGTATTTGAAGCATCTTTTGGCTATTCAGTATCTGATGGTCATAACGTTTTTATTGAAAGACATGAACAAACAGCTGAAGGTGCACCAGCTTGGGCTCCATTCTCGTTTAACATTAACATTCCAGAGGAAGATTTACCTATAAACGGCACCCTCATGCTTGAATTGTATAACTACAATCCTAAAAATGGGGGAAAATCAGATACACTAGCGGTGCCGCTTCAATCATTCAAATAGACGTTAGTCATGCTTACAAGTTTTTAACAACAAAAAAACCAGCCTAATCTTATAGGCTGGTGTGAACATTTAAGCATTCTCTTCTAATGCTTTTTGAATTTCTGGCATTAATTCGTTCCAGTCACTGTCGTTCGTTTTATTTACTGTAATAAAGTTTTCAAAACCAAAAATTGATTCTACGCCATCAATGGATAAAAGTGCTTTTGCTAGAGGTGAATCTGAATCATCACCTACGCGTGCAGAAAGTCTTCCTTCTAAAAATTTCTCTGAACCATCAAATTTAATTGCGTTAGGATTAGGTGTTGGTTGGATTGAAAATTCTACTGCCATTACAAACACTCCTTCAAAGTATAGTATTAAAAATGAAATGCATATCTTTTAGAGATGATATCATGGAAATCCAATGAATTATACAGATGCTTCGTAACTGAGTTATTGATACCCGTTTCGAGTTCAATGGATTTAATGCCATCTCTTTCGGCCCAATAGATCAAGTGTAGCAAAATTTTACGTGCGATTCCTCTGTTACGGTGTTTTTCATGTACATAAAGCTCATTTAACCAAAGATATGGTCCACCGATACGAAGACTTACTCCCAAGTTGAAGAAGGCTAGTCCAATCACGGAATTTTCTTCTTCGGCAATGATAATTCCGCTTTTATCTGGGTTTTCAAGTGCCATCTTAATACCAGCAAACGTTCTGGATTTCTCTTCTGGTTCACCGTCCATCGTACGCTGCTGTAAGAATAAATGCGCAATTTCTTCAATGATATGAGATTCAGCTTCATTCGTTACACGATATATTTTCATACAATGCCCCCAAAATTACTCTAAAACATAAGATATCCGCTCACAAACACATTATAACAAAAATAATGAGAGTTTGACGTTTGATAAAAGGTAATTTCTTTCGAATAGTTTAAATAGAGAGATTTAAAAGAGGAGATGAGTAAGAAATGAAGACTCTTGTTTGTTTTGGAGACAGCATCACTTCAAAAGAAAAGAGTAAAGATGGCTCACTTAGATTAACTTCCCGTTTAAGGCAAGAACTAACCGAATGGGTAGTTATGAATGCTGGAATACCTGCAGAAACAACGAGAGCTGCTCTAGTTAGACTACAAGATGACGTTCTAAGGCATCACCCTGATTTTGTAACCATTCTTTTTGGCGCGAATGATTCAAGCGATCATAGACTTATTCCATTAAAAGAGTACGAAAAGAACCTGACTTACATGGTAAATAAAATTGGGGCAGAAAAAGTGATTTTGATCAGTCCAGCTCCTGTGTTTGAGAAACAGCAAATGGCACGCACGAATGATAGAATGAAAAAGTATGCACAAACGGTTAAAAAGGTAGCGAAACACGAGGGAACATCATATGTACCTTTGTTCGAAACACTAGTGGAAAAGAACATTCAAAAATACGTGATAGATGATGGTCTTCATTTTAATAAATTCGGATATGAAGAATTAAGTGAACTTGTGCTAAGAAAAATCAAAACATTGACAGCCATTACATTCCCAAAAAAACAGCTTTCTCCGTGAAAAGAGAAAGCTGTTTCTAGTTCTAGTTTAGGCGATCGGGATTGTCTTCCAATAAGCTTTCAGCGTCTTCTAAACTTAAGCCAGTGGCTTGTGTAAAAGATTGAGGCTGACCTGACTCTGTATGTTGGTTTTCTGCATGTTCAGATGTAGGATTGACAGAAGACGAAACACCAGCGTGGCCATCCAATTCTTTTTGGAACTCAGCCAACTGAGCTCGCTCTGCATCAGACGAATTAGCCATTGCAGAAGAAAGAGCATTCTGTGCAACTTCCTTGTCATGACCAGAAAGTTCAGCATGAGGGGCATGTTCACTGTTAGATATCTTGTTATTTAAATCATGTGTGGAATGTTGTACCTTTCCAACAGCCTGTTGAACAGCATTTCTTGCGATTTGAAATAATCTGTTTGCCATCGTTATATGCCTCCTAATGAATTTCTTTCTTCTTTTTCACGTTTGCGATCTTGTTGCTCATCTTTACTGAAAGCCATAGTTGTTTCCTGACTTACCATATCGGCTCCTTGCTTAGTTGCTCGTTTGGAACGACTCTTTTTACTCATTTTAAATTCCTCCTTTTCTCCCGTATCTTTAGTTTTTACCGTAAGAAGTACAATATGTAGCTAAAAGCTTCAAACGTTTTAAAAAAGAAATGGAAAAAAAGATCTCCAGCTGACATTCAGCAGAAGATCTTTATCGTGATTAAACAAGTTTTAATATATTTTTTAAGTAATGAGCAATACCTTCTTCTTCGTTTGTAAGGGTTACATAATTCGCTCGGGATTTAAGCTCATCGATCGCATTTCCCATTGCCACTCCATGCCCTGCGTATTCAATCATTTCAAAGTCATTGTCTTCATCGCCAAAAGCTACGATCCGATCTTGTGGGATGTTGTAGTATGCAGCGATTTTTTCTAGGCCAGAGGCTTTGCTGATACCAGAACGAATAACCTCTATAATATTCCATGGAGCTGCCCAAACTCTTTGGTCGACAACTTCGGCATGCTCCTTTTCAAGCATCGCTCTTAACTCTGGAATATGATGATCCTCTGGATGAACAAGAATTGCGGTAGGGTCATCTTTCAAGGTTTTATGAAGGTCGCCAATTTGAAGAGGATTTTCATTCATGATGAAAGTATTAACAATCACTTCATCAGGTTTTTTTAAATATACATCATCAAGAACCTCGACCATAATATTCTTAACTTTAAACGTCTCACAGGCTGAAATGATACGTTTAGCAACGTCAAGTTCAAGTGGGGAATGGTGAATTCCGAAACTTGCATCATGTGGGTGATGAACAAAAGCACCATTAAAGTTCACAATGGGAGTGTTAAGTTCTAGCTCCTCATAATACATGTTTGAAGAACGAAAAGGACGACCAGTAGAAATACAAACATGGTGACCATGATCGATCAATTGAAAAAGTAGTTCTTTTGTTTTTCTAGGAATTTTTTTCTCATCGTTTAATAAAGTTCCGTCAAGATCTAATGCAATTAAGTAAGGTTGTGTCACGAAAGTACCTGCCTTTTTTAGGATGCTTATATAAAGTGTATTATTTTACTTACAAAAAGTCTATTCATACAGGGCGTCTTTCATGAAAAAGAAACATGTCTCATGATAAGATGGAAAAAAAGAGAAAGAGGAGATACACACATGGTATGTATACAAAAAGGAACGATCGGCGATATTCCTTTCTTACTTGCGGAAAAAAAAGAAAATACAGGTAAACCGTTGCCGCTTTTTATTTTCATACACGGATATACGAGTGCAAAAGAGCATAATTTACATTTTGCATATTCACTAGCTGAAAAAGATTTTCGAGTCATTTTACCAGATGCACTTCATCATGGTGAACGAATCGTTGCAAACCCTCCTAAGTCGATGGAGTATGATTTCTGGAATATCGTTCAACAAGGTATTCAAGATGTGAACAATATAATGGATTGGGCAAAAGAAAACGAATTTGTTTTGGAAGATCAAATTGCGGTAGGTGGAACTTCTATGGGAGCTATCATTACTTACGGTTCACTCGTAAATAACCCGATGATCAGTGCCGGATGTGCACTCATGGGAACACCAGCTCATCAAAAGTTTGCTAAATGGCAGATCGAAAGAATTCAGAAGGCAGGTTACGATATTCCTCTTACACTAGAAGAGCTTGAAGAATCAATTTCTACATTGAAGGATTTCGATCTTACATTAAATCTTGAAAAGCTTAATAACCGTCCATTATTCATTTGGCATAGTGAAGCTGATGCAGTAATACCATATGAGTTTGCAAAACCTTACGTACAAACCTTAACCGAAAAGAATAGTTCATCGGTGTATATGAACGACAAAACCTCCGGACACAAAGTTTCACGTGCTGCCTATTTAAACGCAGTAGAGTGGATTGCACAACAATTGAAAGTAAAAAAAGAAACGGTGTAAAGATTACCCCGTTTCTTCAAGCTTAAGCCTATATGTTCTTTTTGGCTGATACATATGGTCGATTTCGTCAATTTGCTTTTGTAGAGAATGCATGATGCGAAGGGACCAAACTCCCTGTTCGTTAAATTCTTCTGGGATGTCGGTTATGGTTACTTTATAGCCGGATCGGTGGTAATATTCATAAGAAACCTTCATTCGATCAACATCCTTTCCATAATTTAAAAAAATAATAACAAAGAAAAAGATAAAAGTAAACTGAAAAGTGTATATATTCTGAAAATTAAAGGAGTGGGAATTTTGCCAGTCACAAAAAGAACACCACTACCTATTGCTGAGGCAGTAAATAAAATCATGGAACACACCCGTCTATGGGAAATTGAAAAAGTTTCAATCATGGAGTGTGATCATCGAATATTGGCAGAGGATCTTACAGCTACCCATGATGTTCCTCCTTTCAATCGGTCACCATATGATGGTTTCGCAATTCGTTCTGAAGATACGAAACATGCATCACTGGATAACCTCATTACATTAAATGTTGTAGAGACGATAGGGGCAGGACAAGTTGCAATGCGTGAAGTGAAGAGCGGGATGGCAGTTCGCATTATGACAGGTGCACAAATCCCGGATGGTGCTGATGCAGTTATCATGCTGGAACTAGTAAAAGAGCTTGTTAACGATAGCGAAAATCAAATCATCATAAAACGATCTGTTAAAAAGGATGAAAACATTTCCTTTCAAGGGGAAGACACACAAAATGGAACACTCTTAGTAAGAGCAGGAACAAAAATCACTCCAGGAATAGTAGCGATTCTCTCAACGTTTGGTTATCACACCGTTTCTGTGTACAAAAGACCTATCGTAGGTATTCTTTCAACAGGAACAGAACTTCTCGACGTAAAGGAAGAACTGCAGCCAGGAAAAATAAGAAACAGCAATGCCTACATGTGTGCAGCACAAGTTAGAGCGATGGGAGCAGAAGTAAAGCTCTATCAACATCGTGAGGATAACTTTGATTCTTTATATAAAAGTATTAAAGCAGCACTGCAGGAAACTGATGTTTTGATCACAACAGGTGGTGTATCTGTTGGTGATTATGATTTTCTTCCGGAGGTATACAAAAAGCTTGGTGCAGATGTTCTTTTTAATAAAATTGCCATGCGTCCAGGCAGTGTTACTACCGTTGCACGTTATGAAGATAAATGGCTTTTTGGCCTTTCAGGAAACCCGTCAGCTTGCTTTGTTGGAGCTGAACTTTTTGTAAGACCTGTAATTTTAAAAGGAATGAACATGTTAAAACCACACTGCACAGTTACAAACGCAATGCTTTCGAGTGATTTTCCAAAGCCTAATCCGTTTACTCGATTTGTTAGAGCTGTATTAACTGAAGTAGGCGGTGGAAACATCGTAAAGCCTGCTGGCCTTGATAAATCAAGCTCAGTTTCCTCTTTAGTAGAGGCAAACTGTCTAATTGTTTTGCCTGGAGGTACAAGAGGTTTGGAAAAAGGAAACGAGGTTGGTGTAATCACATGGCACGGCGAAGGGAGCGAATGGCCGTGGGATCACCCGTTATTCTCCAAGTCGTCGGTTATCAAAACAGTGGAAAAACAACACTAATAAAAAAATTGCTCAAAAGGTTGGCGGAACTCCATCTACAAACAGGAGTGATTAAGCATCATGGTCACGGAGTTCGGGTAGATCATAATGATTCTGGAAAAGATACAGAGCAACATCGAAGCGCCGGTGCGCATGTAACATGTGTGATTTCATCTGAGAACTCAATATTGACTATGAATTCAGAATTACCATTGAATAAAGCAATCGCTATATACGAAACCCTTGAAATGGATTGTATTCTAATAGAAGGTTATAAAAATATACAATTTCCACGAGTCGTACTTTTACGAAACGAGGCAGAAGATATTGATCTATTGATTCATTCTCTTGATGTGATCGCAACGATCCATTTGAACAAGTCTTTAGCAACACCAATTCAGAGAACAGGCAGTCCTAGTCCCAGATTTACAAGGGATGATGAAAAGAAGTGGTTGGATTGTATAGTAACATACATCATTCAAGAACATCGCAAGGAGAGTGGGTCATGAAAAGATTTAATATCACGGAGAAGTCTATAAACAATCAAGAAGTCATTGATCAAGTGGTCCATCACAATGCAGGTGCCATTTCTGTCTTTATCGGTACGGTTAGGGAAATGACTGGAGAAAAACAAACGAAGTTTCTTCATTATGAAGCATATGTACCGATGGCAGAAAAGCAGCTTGAAAAAATCGGAATAGAGATTCAAGAAAAATGGCCGAATGCGATCACGGCTATAACACATCGAATCGGAACCCTCCAAATATCTGATATCGCGGTTACGATTGCTGTATCTACTCCTCATCGGCAAGATGCATTTGAAGCAAGTCGATATGCAATTGAGCGTATCAAGGAAATAGTGCCCATTTGGAAAAAAGAGCATTATGCAGATGGAGAAGAGTGGGTAGGCAACCAAATAGGTACAAAAACTTATCCTGCTGGACACCCAGATGGAGTGAAGAAATGATGATAAAAATTTTATTGTTTGCAAATTTGGCGCAGCAAGCCGAAACAGAAAGAGTTGCTATTGAAGTAAAATCTCCTCTTTCTGTAGAAGAAGTAAGAAACATGCTTCAAAATCAAGTCGGAAAACTATCTGGAATCGAAAATGCACTCGTTGCTGTAAATGAGGAGTATGTAGATTTAACGGATCAAGTAAACGATGGGGACACGGTTGCTTTCATACCACCTGTTAGTGGGGGTTAATGACTAGTGATTGTTAAAAACCGAGAAGTATATTTTGAAAGTAGTTGATTTGAGCGAAAATCAATTTGCGTATGTAGAGAACTAGAAACATGCAAAAGCAAAAAACTTATAGAAAAAAATGAAGGAACCTGCCTGACTCGTTACTCCGTAGGTTCCTTTCTGTTTTGTTCAAAACAAGATAAACAGAGATTTTGATTATTTACGATGTGACCTTGAAAAAAACCGTCCACACAATATAAATTTTTAGCGCAGATTGCACAGTTCCCTACAAGTTCCTTCATTCCTTCATCTCCTTCGCTTTAAACGGTTTGATTTTTTCATTCGAGGTAACGCTGATGAGGGCTGTTTACGTAGCCATTTTAAGAATTTTTTTAGTTCTGGCGCATCTCTTAACTTTTCAACCGTGTTGTAAAGTAAAGCTAGCTCAGAATTTGTATACAAAAAGTGAATCTGCTTATGACAAGGGATACATAGGTTTGCGGTGGCAGAGAATCTGCCGCCTTCTTCTTTAGGTATTAGGTGATGAACGGTTAATTCGAGTGGTTCTCTTCTACAAAGCTCACATGTACCTTTCTCCAAGGTTTTTCACAATCCCTTCAACTTAGAATATCTGTCTATAGATATATGTACCATCTTCTTTTCCTTTGAATAGGATGTGGTAGAAGGAGGGGGTAATATGTATCCGCAACCATATCCGTATGGAGGATCACAAAATTTTGGTGGGCAATCGGCGGGAATGGGTCGATCCCCATTTAAAAAAATGTATAAAACATGCTTAAAAAACAGAAATCAGCATGTGCAATTAATGTTGATGGATGGTGCAACTTATACAGGATTTATTGAATATGTCGATCAACAAAACGTTTATTTTGCTATCCCTTATGTAGAAGAAGCTCAAGAAAATCGCAACTCAGAAGCGCAATATGATGTAAGAGGATATCAGATCTATCGATGTATGTTTCCGCTTCATGCTGTGGCAGGAGTAAACGGAGCGTTTTAAGGGAAATTTTGATGGAATCCTTCTTTTTTTAGCAAGAGTTATCAGTGTAAGCGCGGGTAACCTATAGAAGAAAGGAGGGTACATCAACGTATGGGGCAAAATAAACATTTTAAACATGGCCAGAAAGCACCAAATAACGGGATGTATGTAGAAATTGGTGAAACAGGAAGTATGGTAAATGATCCGCAGCAGGTCCATTTATCAGCCGGTGACCGATTTCCAGAGACAACGAATCATAACAGAGTTTGGACATATAAAAGAAAGCCATAGCAAAAATAAAAACCCGGTAACTAACCCGGGTTTTTATTTTATATTTCTTCGCTTTTTGCTGGTAATAACTCACCAAGAATAGAAATAATGACTGTAAATACTACTCCAAAAATACAAGCTGTTACGAAATCGAATGTTCCGCCTTGCATTGAAACGAGCACATAAAAAATCATATTACTTAATAATAAAGACCATATTAACGTCCAAATATAACGCATGCCACATTCACCTCTTTATGTAAACGAATTCTTTACCCTTCTGTATAGTAACAAAAGTTGAGATAAAGGGAAAGATTCTTTGTGTAAATAATCGATCAATAATCCATAAATGTTAGAAATTTTCATAAATTGTTCAAGCTTAACAGGATAAGGAATGAGTACGAAGAAGAAAGTACATATAAAATAGACATTAATATTCGGAGGGATGAAAGATGGAAGAAAAGTTGGATGAATTGAAAGCGTTAGAAGAACAAGAAGAAAAGAATTTGACTTCTGAAGGAAAACAAACGTTAGAACAATTGAAAAAAGAACTTAATTCTTAGGCAGATAACTTTAGCTAATTTGTTTCCCCTGCATACATTGGTTAAGAAAAGCGAATTCGAGGGGAGAAATGTGAGTATCGACAAACGCACTTTCCAGATAGACAATCAATGGAATATTATACACCTACCGAAGCAGCCGAACGGTTTTGGCGTCATGATCATCGGCGATTGCAGTCATTATGTAGATGAGCATACAAGTCTTTGGAAACAAAACACTGAACGTGCAAATCTCATTCAAGCCCTCAAAAATCAAGGATATACCATCTTTTATTCTAACTTATACGGAAGACATTGGGGCAGTCCGAGAGCAGTCATTCTTGCAAAGCGACTATACCACTATGTTATGAAGCATGAAATATTAAACCCGAATATTCATTTGATCGCAGAGGGTATGGGATCACTTGTTGCACTGCAGCTTATGGAGGATATGGAAAAAAATATTCGCTCCGCCTTATTTATAAACCCTTGTATAGACCTGCAGCATCATTTTAATCATGAAAGACAGAACCGGTTATTTTTTAAACGGCTGAAAAGAGAAATTATTTCTGCTTACAACTCCGAAGAAGATATTGATTCATTTATAGATAAACTACCTCAAACAGAACAACTTACAGCGAAAACTCCTGTTCAGATATGGCATGCGGCACGCGGTGTTGCATTTAATTTTAAAGAACACAGCAGGCCATATGAGAAGAGAAGACAAGAGATTGATGCGCCTATATCATTATCTATTCATGTACCTGAAGCTACGTTTAATCCGGCAAGGGCCTTTCAAGAATATTTTAAAAACCATGAAAAAGTGTTATAGAAACTCCATTACCGTAGTACGTGATGGGGTTTTTGTGTGCAAAAAAAGTATCGTATTCTCTCGAGTATCACCATAGGATAGTAAGAGGAGAAAAATGGACTGGAGGCTCTTACATGAAAAAGGCATTTGTAACAGGAGCGGCAGGGTTTATCGGTTACCATTTGTGCAGCCGTTTGTTGGATGAAGAAGTGGACGTCGTCGGCATTGATATGGCAGAATCTCCAGACCGGATTGATTTTATTGCACGTCATGCCGGATTTCAATATCTTCCTTATGATATTAATGAAACGGATCTTCAACCACATTCAAACGGCTGCGATGTTATTTTCCACCTAGCTTGCTCAGTCAAACCAACAGCACCGTGGGCGAATATTGAAGATGAAGTGCAAAGAAACGTATCCGTTCTTAAAAAAGTCGCTTCATTAGCTAATAGTGAAACAAAATTAATTTATGTATCTTCCTATGATGTATATGGTAAAAGACAGGGTGATGTTTTGGAGACTTCACCAAAAAATCCAGAATCCCTTTTTGGTCTAATAAAGCTAACGGAAGAAAATATCGTAAAACAACTTGCTGAACAGCATGATTTTCCGTTCGTAATCATGAGACTTCCTACTGTCTATGGACCCGGACAGCCCGAACATCATACGTACCAACAGGTGATTTCAATAGAGGACCAAGACCAGAATAGGAATGATTCAATCTCCAAAGATTCTGTTACAGAAGACGTATTGTTCGTTGATGACGCAGCTGAGGCATTATTCTTGGCAGGTAAATCAACCGCGAAAAATGAGATCTATAACATATCTAGTGGCAACCAGGACCAATGGATAGAAGGATTAACAGAATTAAAAGCAGATCAATTAACATTTAAAGAAAAAAGAAAGATGCGGATTAAAGGTGAAAAAGCGGAGACTGAGCTCGGGTTTCGTGCGAAAACGAAAATAAAAGAAGGCATCATGAAACAAATAATGCATTTTAGAAATAGAAACAAAAAATCAAAGCCGAATTCTAAAGAGATTTAGCTAAAAAAGGTGGTCCTGAAGATTTTTGGGAGCACCTTTTTAGATGTTTAGGGAAGTTTACGGACTAAATGAATGGTAGTGGGGGATAGGGTATTTTGTAGTTTATCATTGTCGAGGTTTGTCGCCTCGCAAGTAAATGAGAAAAGCTCGCTAGTTTATTGCAAAAACTCGCCGGAATAAGTTTCACATTTCTAGGATTATTTCAAAAATTTCTTGAATTAATTGTATGGATACCCTAGCCAGTATAATCGAAATCATAGTTGGCTTGAAAATTAATCACAAAACGTTTTATCCACCGAACATTTTTCTTTATAATAGAAAATGGGTTAAAAAGCGTTTACATAATGTAAGGGAGGAACTTAAGAAGATGGATACAGAACGCAATATGAAATTTATGCAGATCGCTATGTCACATCTGCCAGAAGCACAAGCTTTTTTAGAGAAAAAAGGAATTGAGCTTGGCATGGAGGATGTGCAGCCGATGCTTCAGCTTTTGATGAACGTAATGAACGATGCATACGAACTTGGAAAAGAAGAGGGTAAGTAAACAAAGAAAAGCCAACCAGCTCGGGTTGGCTTTTTTTACTTCTTCTTAAACGCAGAAAAGATAGGTGAGATCTGTTGTGCGACTTTTACTGATTGGTCGATAACAGCAAAAATTTTATTATAGTCTAGAGAACCTTCCTGCGTTCGAAAAGAATGTAGAAATGGTCGAGGCATCGGTTGATGAAACGGTGGTGCCGGCATGCCTCTGAATCCAGGGCCGCCAAAATGTTGAGGTGGTGGAAACCCTTGCTGCATATGCTGCTGGTTTTGGCCCATTGGAAAACGTCCAGGAAACTGCGGAGGATACATTGGTTGCTGTCTAGCTTGAGGATTATGCATGTTGAACCACTCCTAATATCAATTTCACTAAACTTACATTTTTCTTCCATACAGGATATGCCCTACGGCTTATATTGGTGAAAAGAAAAGAACTTTAACTAGACAAAATATAAGAGATATCATAAAATTAGTACCAGGTCATAATATTTGATTATAAAGATTCTACAATTACTTCTTTCCTTTTAGGAAGTAATAAATTGTAGTTGCAAGTTGCTCACCTAAACGGGAGCGATGGAAAAGATTTTCATTGAAAATAAACTAAAGCCAAAGGGGTAATGTTATGAATGCAGGAATCATAGGGATGGGAAGTTATATCCCTGAAAAAATTCTAGCGAACTCCGACCTGGAAAAGATGGTTGATACAAGTGACGAGTGGATTCGAACTCGAACAGGAATCGTAGAACGTAGAATTGCAGACGAATCGATGACAACGTCTCATATGGCTAGATTTGCAGCGGAAGAAGCAATAAAAGATGCTGGCATCTCTGCAGAAGAAATTGATCTAATCGTGGTCGCAACCGTTACACCAGACAATCCATTCCCATCAGTAGCATGCCAATTACAAGAATCACTAGGTGCGAAGAACGCCGTAGGTATGGATGTAAGTGCAGCATGTGCAGGATTTATTTATGGTTTGGTGGTAGGAAAGCAATTTATTGAAACGGGAACATATAAAAATGTTCTAGTCGTTGGTGCTGAAAAGCTATCTAAGATAACAGATTGGAAAGATCGTAATACAGCTGTGCTTTTCGGAGACGGAGCTGGAGCTGCTATCCTTTCAAATGTTAGTGAAGGTAGAGGCATCCTTTCATTTGAGCTTGGTTCAGACGGAACAGGAGCAAAACATTTGTACCAAGACGAATTTATCCATATGAACGGCAGAGAAGTTTTTAAATTTGCTGTGCGTCAAATGGGTGAGACTTCATTAAATGTTGTTCATAAAGCAGGTTTGACGAAAGAAGACGTTGATTTCTTAATCCCGCATCAAGCGAATATAAGAATCATGGAAGCTTCACGAGAACGTTTAGAGCTTCCGAAAGAAAAAATGGTCATGACGATTGACAAGTTTGGAAATACATCATCTGCTTCAATACCAATGGCATTAAAAGAAGCCCTGAAAGATGGTAGAATAAAAGAAGATCATACAATCGTACTTGTTGGATTTGGTGGAGGACTAACCTGGGGTGCTGTTGCGCTTCGTTGGGGACGATAAATCATCAATTACAACAATGTGTACAAAGGAGAGTTGGTTTTACAATGAAAAAGAGAGTAGTCGTAACCGGTCTAGGAGCCGTAACACCTCTTGGAAACAGCGTAGAAGAAACATGGAAAAAGATTGTTGAAGGTCAAAGTGGTGTAGGTCCACTTACAAGAAGAGATAAAGAAAAGTTTCCGGTTAAAGTTGCTGCAGAAGCAACAGAATTTAATCCGGAAGATTTTATGGATAAAAGAGAAGCACGCCGTATGGATCGTTTTACGCAGTTTGCGGTAGCAGCATCTATTATGGCTGTTAAAGATGCGAATTTAGATATCACGGAAGAAATTGCACCTCGCGTAGGAGTATGGATTGGTTCTGGTATTGGTGGAATGGATACTCATGAAGAACAATTCCGTATTTTTGAAGCGAAAGGTGTAAGACGCGTTAGTCCATTTTTCGTACCGATGATGATTCCGGATATGGCATCTGGTCAAGTTTCAATTACAATTGGTGCTAAAGGTATGAACTCATGTACCGTAACGGCTTGTGCATCAGGTGCAAACTCAATCGGAGATGCATTCAAAGTGATCCAGCGCGGAGATGCAGATGTAATGGTTACAGGTGGAACAGAAGCACCGATCACAGACATGGCACTAGCAGGATTCTGCCAAGCAGGAGCACTATCAACGAATCCAGATCCAAAAACAGCTAGCCGTCCGTTCGATAAAGACAGAACTGGATTTATCATCGGTGAAGGAGCTGGGATTCTAGTTCTAGAAGAATACGAATTTGCGAAAAAACGCGGAGCTAAAATTTACGCAGAAATCGTAGGGTACGGAGCTACAGGTGATGCTTATCATATCACTCAACCTGCTCCAGGCGGTGAAGGCGGAGCACGTGCCATGAGACAAGCTGTTGAAGATAGCGGTCTAGCTCCAGAAGAAATCTCTTACATTAACGCGCATGGTACAAGTACGGATTACAACGATAAGTTTGAAACAGCTGCCATTAAAGCTGTGTTTAACGAGCATGCTTATAAGATTCCGGTCAGCTCTACAAAATCAATGACAGGCCACTTATTAGGAGCTGCAGGTGGAATTGAAGCAATCTTCTCTGTAAAAGCGATTCAGGAAAGTATTCTTCCTCCAACAATTAACTATGAAACACCAGATGAAGAGTGCGATCTAGATTATGTTCCAAATACGGCAAGACAGGCAGAAGTGAAAGCTGTTCTTAGTAACTCACTAGGTTTCGGTGGACATAATGCATCATTAGTCTTTAAAAAAATAGAAGAATAATTCGTTGTCAAACCCCGTTTTCTTTTGAAAGCGGGGTTTTGCATACTTCGAGTTAATTACCTTTATTTAGAATAAAAAGGACAACCTCTGACTATACTGATTTTAAATACAAATCGGCAAAGAAGTGAGGGGTACAGATGTTATATTTACGTGATGTTTGGGTCAACTGGTTTGAAGGAGAAGAGAACGGCTATAACGTTTGTGAGTTTCATGAATGGAGAAAAGACGACTATATTGAATTATTGGATCAAGTACCCATTATTAAAATAGAATCCACACTCTTTCATTATATCGAGAATGATTTGAATGATCTGCCGGATTCCCTACTTGAAGAGGTGCACCAGAAAGCTTACGTTAGAAAGAACAACCAACGGGTGCAACTCGAACATTGCTTTATCATCACGGATGAAAAGAAATCTCTCATCATAGATACGATGGGTTATAGAATACCAATCCGTAAGAGCAGACTCATACCAAGACAAGAACAGCTAGTATTTGAGATGGCAGAGCAGACGGAGACAAACGTCTATACGTTCAGTGAAAAGCAGTTAAGTAAGGAATATCACATCCTATCTCCGAATCCAGACAGCATGCGAGGCTTAACGCGCAAAGAGAGACAATTGAAGCAACTCTTATTCATGGCTTTAGATCAGCTTCATTCAACAAAAAATGTCGCTGAGATGAGATATTGGTGTACAGAGTGGATGCCAGAGCAATATGGAAGAATTCAGCGGATGGATTTTGACGAAGCATGGGATGCGTTATACTGTGAATTAAAAAGCGGATGGTCCAAACAACATGTGGATATGTGTGAGAGGCTAGTAAAAGGACAACCGTATTTTGAAAAGATCTGGGAGCTTGAGAACGGTACACAAGTGAACTAGGTATCGTTTCTAAAATAAGAAAAACCAGCAGTTGATCAAAAAATCAGTTCTGCTGGTTTTTTTGTGTGTTCAATTTTTTATAGAGTTCGAAAAATCGATAAAATTAAACACGTTTACGAGCTAATCCCATTGCTCGCTCCGCTTTGTTCAACGTTTTATTCGCCACACGATTAGCTTTTTCTGCACCAGAATCAAGAATGTCATCTAATTCAGTCGATGCTAAATATTCTTTATAACGTTCTTGGATAGGTTTAAGAGCGTTAATGACAGCTTCTGCCACACCTTGTTTAAAGTCACCATACCCTTTGCCCTCATACTTTTCTACGAGCGATTTGATGCTTTCTCCTGATAACTGTGAATAGATCGTTAATAGGTTAGAAATGCCTGGCTTATTTTCTTTGTCATAAGCAACTACACCTTCTGAGTCAGTAGTAGCACGCTTAATCTTCTTTAAGATTACAGATTCGTCATCAAGCATAGAGATAAATGAATTTTGATTAGGATCAGACTTGCTCATCTTTTTCTCAGGATCCACAAGTGACATGATTCTTGCACCTTCCGAAGCAATACGAGGCTCTGGAACCACAAAGACTTCACGATACTTCTTATTAAAGCGTTCAGCGATATCTCGAGTTAACTCAAGATGCTGCTTTTGATCATCTCCAACTGGAACGATACTCGTGTTATAAAGAAGGATATCTGCTGCCATAAGAGGAGGATACGTTAATAATCCTGCAGATACAGCTTCTTTTCCAGTTGATTTATCTTTGAACTGTGTCATGCGCTCTAATTCACCAATATACGTAACACATTGCATCATCCATCCCATTTTCGTGTGAGCTGGAACTTCAGATTGAATGAAAATTGTCGATTTTTCAGGATCGATTCCTGCTGCTAAATACAAAGCAGCTAAATTTCTGCTGTTTTTTTTCAATTCAACAGGATCTTGTGCCACCGTAATGGCGTGCTGATTAACAACGCAGAAATAACATTCGTGTTCATTTTGAAGTTCAACAAAATGCCTCATCGCTCCAATGTAGTTACCGATCGTTAAATTTCCGCTCGGCTGAATGCCTGAGAAGATTACAGACATGATTCATCTCTCCTTTGTTTTTAAAAATCAATATAAAAAGGCCCACTCGTCGCCTCATGCAAGGGACGAATGGACCGCGGTGCCACCCTTATAATTTTCATACATACCGAAAATCACTTTGACACGTACAGGTAAAGTACCGATACGCTGTCCATTATATCGTGCGGACATCTACACGCCTGAGCCTACTAGTAAGGTTCGGTCAGAATGCTCAAAAGCCCATTCCATCATGATTCACTACCTGTTCTCACCAACCACAGGCTCTCTGAGAGCTTCACATCATGTACTCTTCTTTCTCATCGCATATAACATTTATTTTTTGTAGTATACACAAATTATAGAATATATGCAACGGCAATCGTGATGAAAGTTAAAAGAAGGCCACTGTATAAAAACGACTTCATATATGAGACATTTATTCGCTCTGATACTTGAAAGTTTGTCTTAAATGAAACCACATCATCGATCTCTGGATGTCTAGATAATGATCGAGCCACTTTTTTAAAGCTGTACGTTATAAAATCAAAGAATCCACCTTTTGCTACGTATAAAGCAATGCCAATAAGCGCAATCGACAATGAAAAATAAAATAAAGTATTTACGTATTTTTCAAGGGTAAAAGGTCCGGAAGATATCAAACTAACGCCAAATGCTATCACGACAGGGAACGCTGATATGATCAGGATTCTTTTAAAAAGTATGTTCATCTGTAGAAGCCTCCATCTAGTAAGAATTACACCATAAACATAAAGAAATGTACCATATTTTTTGAATTATACCGTCAGACTTTACTCCCATTGTAACAAATGAAATATAAAAATGACGAATTATCTTACAAAGTGAAGCATGTCTTATCCTCACAAAAAATCGAGAATGTAATATTCATGCTAGTTTACACATAATTTTGGTAAAATTTGTAGAATTATCAGAAAATAAACCCTGTTTGGTAATAGGTATATATACCTATTTTTTGTTAAGGAAAAGTAAATATAATGGGCTTTTTGTAAAACTCTTAAAAAAAATAAATGCACAATTGTTTGAAAACTTGTATAATCGAACTTGTAGATGAAAATGTCTGATAATTCTTGATGCTTTCATCTGCTAACAATTTAACAGGATAAAAAGGGGAGGTCGACTCATGAAGAAGTCAAAATGGTCATTGCTTCTTACATTAGTACTTGTACTAAGCATGTTCTTAGCTGCATGTAGTGGCGGAGACAAAGACAAGGCAAGCGATTCTAAAGGCGGCGAAGGCGAGAAAGCAACTGAAAAGCCAAATGAGCCACAAGTACTTAATCTAGTTGATTCTGGAGAAATTCCTTCAATGGACTCTTCACAAGCAACTGACGCAGTTTCATTCGAAGTAATGAACAACGTATTTGAAGGTTTATACCGTCTTGACAAAGACAACCAACCAACTGAAGGTGTAGCTGCAAGTCATGAAGTTAGTGAAGACGGAACAGTATACACGTTTAAATTAAACCCAGACGCTAAATGGAGCGATGGATCTCAAGTAGTTGCGAAAGATTTCGTTTACGCTTGGCAAAAAGCATTACACCCAGATACACTTTCTGAGTATGCTTATATCATGGGACCTGTAAAGAATGCTAACGCAATCCAAACTGAGGGTGACCCATTATACGGTAAAGTTGAAGAGCTAGGTGTTAAAGCAGTTGATGACACTACTCTTGAAGTAACATTAGAAGCTCCAGCTCCGTATTTCCTAGGACTAACTGGATTTGCAACGTTCTACCCACAAAAAGAAGAATATGTTAAATCTCAAGGAGATAAGTTCTCTCTTGAAGCTAATACAATGATCTACAACGGACCTTTCGTTCTTTCTGAGTGGAAGCATAACGAAGGATGGCAGTACAAGAAAAACAATGAATATTGGGACAAAGACACGGTTAAGCTTGACGAAATCAACGTGAAAATCGTTAAAGACGTAGCTACAGGTGTTAACTTATATGAAACAGGTCAAGTGGACTCTGTTGGTTTGAACTCTGAGTTTGTTGATCAGTTCGCAGGTAACGAAGATTTAACTAAACGTGGAGAAGCAACAGTATTCTTCCTTCGTATCAACCAAAAGAAAGAAGAACTTAAAAACGTAAACATCCGTAAGGCGATTGATATGGCTTACGATAAAAAATCATTAGTTGATGTGTTACTTAACAATGGATCTACGCCAGCATACTACCTAGTTCCTGGTGAGTTCACGTTCAGCCCTGAAGGAAACGAAGATTTCCGTAAAACAAACGGAGACTTTGGTAAATTTGATCCTAAAGAAGCGAAAAAACTTTGGGAAAAAGGACTAGAAGAAATCGGTAAGAAAGAAGTTTCAATTGAATTCTTAAACTACGATTCTGACGGTGCTAAGAAAGATGGAGAATACATTAAGAACCAATTAGAAAAAAATCTACCTGGTTTGAAAGTTTCTATTAAAGCACAACCATTCAAGCAAAAGCTTGAGTTAGAGTCTAACGGAGAATATGATATTTCTTATGCTGGTTGGGGTCCTGACTATCAAGATCCAATGACTTTCATCGATATGTTCGTAACTGGTGGAGCTCATAACCAAATGGAATACTCTAATCCTAAGTATGATGAGTTAGTAAATGGAGCGAAAAAAGAAACTGACGTTAACAAGCGTTGGGAAATGATGCTTGAAGCTGAGAAAGTGTTATTTGAAGATCAAGCAATCTCTCCTATTTACCAAAGAGGTCTAACTGGTCTACGTAAACCTTACGTTAAAGGTATTGTACACCACTTATTCGGTGCAGATACTTCTTACAAGTGGATGTATATCGAAGGTAAGCAACAATAATTAGTTCTATTGTAAAATAGTAAATAGTTTTTCTCAGGAGAGTACATGTGTTCCTGACATGTACTCTCTTTTTTGCCATGAAAAGGACAGATGGAAATTTTTATTAATCAAAAAAGAAATCAGAAAATGTCGAAAAAAGAATATTTTCTATTGATATAAAATATTTTGTCCCTTAAGATAGATATTACAGAAAGATTTCAAAATATTAAGGCTTGAAACATTTGGGGGAGGTGTTTGTAATGTTGCGTTATATTACACAGCGAGTATTATACATGTTTTTGACGATGCTGATCATTGCAACGATTACATTCTTTTTAATGAAGTTGTTACCGGGTTCTCCATTTAACAACCAAGACAAGTTAACGGAAACTCAAAGGTATGCATTAAATGAAAAATACGGGTTAAATGACCCGGTGCCTGTTCAATATATAAATTATCTAGGGAAATTGGCACAGGGTGATTTAGGGTATACGTTTCAATTCGATGGACGTACCGTTAATTCATTAATCGTTAATGGTATGGGACCATCAGCAACTGTCGGTTTTGAGGCTCTAGTTTTCGGTACTCTTGTAGGACTACTATTAGGTATCATTGCTGCATTGAGACATAATACGTTTCTTGATTATGGGGCTATGATCATAGCGGTTCTAGGTATTGCTATTCCCTCATTCGTATTTGCAGGACTATTGCAATACTTTGTAGGAGTAAAACTTCAGTGGCTGCCAGTAGCCTTTTGGAACGGACCTGAGTACCACATATTACCAGCTTTCTCTTTATCCGTAGGAGTTATTGCGACAGTAGCTCGTTTTATGCGTACTGAAATGCTTGAAATTCTAGGAACAGATTATATCTTAATGGCAAGATCTAAGGGAGTTAGTAGAAAGGCAGTAATCTTTAAGCACTGTGTAAGAAATAGTTTGATTCCAATTATTACGATACTAGGCCCTATGGCTATGGCCCTCATAACAGGTTCCCTAGTAATTGAAAATATTTTCTCCATCCCTGGAATTGGAGAACAGTTCGTAAAAGCAATTACGGTTAATGACTATCCGGTTATTATGGGTACAACATTATTCTTTAGCTTTTTAATTGTTGTAATCATATTAGTAGTAGATATTTTATACGGAATCATCGACCCTCGTATTCGTGTAGCAGGAGGTAAATCATAATGAGTATGTCAGAACGTAAACTAACACCTGATTTATTCCGCCCAGCTAATCTTGATTCGAATAAAGCAGAAGAGATATTAAAACCAAGTTTAAGCTTTTGGCAAGATGCGTTTAGACGTTTGAAAAAGAATAAGGGCGCAATGTTAGGGTTATTTGCAATCGTGTTTATCATAATCTTTTCATTTGTTGCTCCCGTGTTAAGTAAGTATGGGATTGACGATCAGGAATTAATGAGGTCAAATTTACCTCCTAAAATTCCTGGACTTGAAAAAATAGAATTTTTAGGATTAAACGGAGTAGACATTCGTGATGTAAACCAATATGAAATGAAGAATGTTCCTAAAGGTGATTACTTTTGGTTCGGAACTGATAGCCTTGGACGTGACCAATGGACACGAGTATGGAAAGGTACTCAGATTTCACTTTACATCGCATTTCTTGCAGCTGCAATCGATTTGATTGTTGGTGTAACATACGGCGGGGTTTCTGCTTTTTATGGTGGAAGAACAGATGATATCATGCAACGTATAGTTGAAATACTAATTGGTATACCACAACTAGTTGTCGTTATCTTATTCATTATCATTCTTGATCCTGGAATACTCTCAATAACACTTGCACTCGTAATTACAGGTTGGATCGGGATGTCACGTATAGTCCGTGCACAAGTCATTTCATTGAAAAATCGTGAATTCGTTTTAGCATCTAAGACTTTAGGTTCTGCAAACGGACGATTAATCTCTAAACACTTGTTGCCAAATACGTTAGGTGCAATAATTGTTGCAAGTACATTTACAATTCCTGGAGCTATATTCTCTGAAGCATTCTTAAGTTTTATCGGTTTAGGAATTCAGCCGCCAACAGCATCGCTTGGATCATTAATATCAGATGGATTTAAATCAATTCGAATCTATCCGCATTTGGCGATTTTTCCTGCATCAGTAATGTGTATCTTGATGATCAGCTTTAACCTTCTTGGTGATGGTCTTCGTGACGCACTTGATCCTAAAATGAGAAAATAGGAAGGGGATTATAAAATGGAAAAACTATTAGAGTTAGATAATGTTCATGTCTCCTTCCAAACGTATGGGGGAGAAGTTAAGGCTGTTCGTGGCGTTAGCTTTACATTAGATAAAGGTGAATCACTTGCTATCGTTGGTGAATCTGGTTCAGGTAAATCAGTAACATCTAAATCAATCATGAGACTTTTACCAAATAAAATTGGTTCGATCAAGCAAGGATCGATTAAGTTTCAAGGAAAAGACCTGGCAAAAGCATCAGAGCGTGAGATGGAAAAAATTCGTGGTGCTGAAATTTCAATGATCTTCCAAGATCCAATGACATCTCTAAATCCGACGATGACAATCGGGAAACAGATCATGGAAGGTCTTCGTAAGCACCAAAACATGAGCAAGAGTGAAGCAAAAGAAAGATCTGTTAATCTTTTGAAACTTGTTGGTATTCCTAATCCTGAGCTTCGTGTGGAAGAGTATCCACACCAATTTTCAGGTGGAATGCGTCAACGTGTAGTTATCGCCATAGCTCTAGCTTGTAACCCAAAAGTATTAATCGCGGATGAACCGACAACAGCACTTGACGTTACTATTCAAGCACAGATTCTTGACTTGATGCGTGATCTACAAGATAAAACAGGTACAGCGATTATCTTGATCACACATGATCTTGGAGTTGTAGCTAACTTAGCTCAACGTGTAGCTGTAATGTACGGTGGTATGATCGTTGAGACTGGAACAGTTGATGAAATCTTTTATAAGCCGAAACACCCGTACACTTGGGGATTATTGGCTTCAATGCCGAAGATAAATGCAGAATCAAAAGAACTTTTAGCGATTCCAGGAACACCGCCTGATCTAATGAATCCTCCAAAGGGATGTCCGTTTGCAGCGCGTTGTCCATATGCAATGGAAGTTTGTTTGGAGAATATGCCTGAAGCTACAGATGTATCTTCTTCTCACAAAGCAGCTTGCTGGTTATTAGATGAGCGAGCGCCAAAAGTTGAACCGCCGGAAGAGGCATTAGTTGGGGGTGCTCGATAATGGCAGTAGTAGAAAGAGAAAAATTATTAGAAGTAAAAAATCTTAAAAAGTATTTCCCAGCTGGAAAAAAGGGCGTACTAAAAGCTGTAGATGATGTTTCCTTTGATATCTATAAAGGAGAAACACTTGGACTTGTAGGTGAGTCAGGTTGCGGTAAATCTACAACTGGACGTACAATTATCCGTCTCTATGATGCTACTGAAGGTGAAGTTCTTTACGAAGGCGATGATGTTCATGATAAAAAATCTCGTTCCGAGTTAAAGAAATTTAATCGCAAAATGCAGATGATCTTCCAAGATCCATACGCTTCTCTTAATCCTCGTATGACGGTTAAGGATATAATTGCTGAAGGTATCGATATTCACGGATTGGCGAAAACAAAGAAAGACCGTGAAAATCGAGTTTATGAACTACTTGAAACAGTAGGATTAAACAAAGAACACGCAAACCGCTATCCGCATGAATTCTCAGGTGGACAGCGTCAACGTATCGGAATTGCTCGTGCACTAGCCGTAGATCCGGACTTTATTATTGCCGATGAGCCGATTTCAGCTCTAGATGTATCCATTCAAGCGCAAGTTGTTAACTTAATGATGGAACTGCAAAAAGAACGTGGACTTACTTACCTATTTATTGCCCATGATCTATCTATGGTTAAACATATTTCTGATCGTGTAGGTGTAATGTACCTAGGTAATATCGTAGAGCTTACAACAAGTGATGAGCTTTATGAAGAGCCGCTTCACCCGTATACACAAGCTCTTTTATCAGCGATTCCAGTTCCGGATCCTGAACTTGAAAGAAGCCGTGAACGTATCATCTTAGAGGGAGATGTTCCGAGTCCGATCAATCCTCCAAGTGGCTGCCGTTTCCGTACTCGTTGCCCACATGCAATGGATGTGTGTGCAGCAGTTAAACCTAAATGGCAAGAAGCTAGAGAAGGTCATTGGGTAGCATGTCACCTTTATGATGAAGAAGCTGTAAAGCAACAGAATTAACACATTTAAAACGATCTCCTATAATACAGGAGGTCGTTTTTATGTTAAACTAATAGAAGTGTGTAAAGCGTATACAATGCTTTATACATCCCTAATAATTGATCGAGAAGCAGAAATGGGGTAGAACAATATGAACCTTAGTTTTATAGTAGATAGCGCAAGTGACCTTAAAATAGATCTTGAGAAACTGGATTACTCGTTAACCGTTGTACCATTGAATGTACAATTTGGAGAAGACCATTATTTAGATGGCGTGAATATTACTGAAGATGAATTTTATAAACGTATGAGTATGGAACCAGAATTACCAAAAACAAGTCAGCCCTCTCCACAATCTTTTTATGAAGCCTTTCAAAAAGAAGTGGATAAAGGCCATGATGTCCTATACATTGGCATCTCATCTAACTTAAGTGGAACGGTTCAAAGTGCTACGATCGGTAAGAGCATGTTAACTGAAGAAGAACAGGAAAAAGTGATCATTCTAGATTCCGGTATCGCTTCAGGTGGTGTGCAAATTTTACTAAATGAAGCGATTGAATTAGCACGTGAAGGAAAAGCTTTAACTGAAATCGTGAGTAACTTAGAGAAGACGAAGTCAGGCATTAAAGCGTATGTACTGCTTGAAACGTTAGAAAACTTGAAAAAAGGTGGAAGAATATCTGCTGTTCAAGGTGCTATAGCAGGAATGCTAAATATTAAACCGATGATTTCAATCATTGATGGTGTTGTTGAAACGATTGGGAAGTTTAGAGGAAGTAAGAAGGGTCTTTCTAAGATGAAAGAATACATCACTGAATGGAAAGCAGAAAATCCTGAGAAAACTCTTTACCTCATTCATAGTTTTCCTTCTACTGATGAAGTGATAAAGGAATTTGAAGAATTATTTTCATTATCTAGTTTCCCAAAAGTGATCTATACTCGATTTGGAAGCACGATCGGAACGTATTCGAGTGAAAAAGCTATTGGATTTGTAGCTTATTAAAAAAATAGGTAGAAATGTTAAAAACACTCTTTTCCTTTCTTAGGAAACAGAGTGTTTTACTTTTTCTTCTTCATGATATTCATCTACCATTTCATCTAATTTTTTGATCATGGTTATAGCTTTCATATCACTAATCGTACGATAGTGGTGGCTTCCGCCTGGTTCTTCATCTGCTTCGTCAGCTAAAGCAACAACTTTTTGCAACGGATTAAGGTTTAGCGAGCCAGCAGGGAGATAAGAATCGGTGTGCAGTAAAATGGCAAGAGCAATTTCTTTTGCATTCTTACGGTCTTCACCGAGAGACACTAAAATTCGATGTGCACGTTCTGCACCTTTAATCGCATGAATATCATTTTCTTTGTACATGTCATAGTCCCAATGACCATTCTTATACCATGTATAGTGACCGATATCATGAAGAAAAGCAGCCTTTGTCGCTAAATCAGGATTCACACCATATTTTTGAGACAAACGGTATGCATGATAAGCTGTTGAGATGGCATGAACCATTCCTGACCGCTTTACATATTTTTGAACATGAGGATGGTTATATAGATCAAGTAAGCTAATATTTCGCATATGATTTCTCCTTTCTCTAAAAATGTATATTGTTATATACAATAACACCATTTGGACAATTTATCAACTAAAACAACCAAAAAAAGAAGCGAAATCGCTTCTTCTTTTGTTGCTAAGCTATAGAGAGGATTACTTTTTAAAGTACTCATCCCAACGATCTGTCACTAATTTATCAATATCTCCACGAGTTTCAACCACATCAGGATAGAATGGCTTCATTCGCGCATCAATAATAATTGTACCTTTATATTTAATACGATTTCTGTCTATCGTGCTTTTTGCATAAACATCATAAGCTGGATCAAATCGTGTAAAGGTTGTCCATAAGAATTCAGCCTGCGTTGCAGCAATGGATGCATCATCTACAAGGAAAACTAATGGCCAGTCTTTGAAAGAATCGTGACTATTAACAAGTAGTTTTTCTGCAAAGTATGGTGCTTCTTCAAACGATGGTCCACTTACCGTTAAACAGCCACCACAAAATACGCCTACGTCATCGATGCCTGAAATAGTTCCACCTTCATAGGTGCGTTTTAGTTCCCGCACAGGTTCTCCTAGCCCCGTCATAATTGCTTTTGAACCTGTATTGAACTTACGGCCGGTATAATCAAGAGTATCCATAGAAGTATCATGGATAATTAAGAGATCGCGTTCAGGAAGAAACCTCTCCAGTACCCCTTCTGCAAGTTCTGCAAAATTTTGAAGGTTTACAGGCTTATTTGTTACCATCAAGAATTTTGTAAGTGTTAGTTGTCCTTCACCCATAATACGAAACGCGTGAGCTAAACCTTCTTTATAATAAGATTCGCGCACGACAGCTCCTGCAAGTGCATGAAAGCCTGTTTCTGCATACGTCCAAAGATCTCGTACACCGTTCATAACAACAGGGAATAATGGACTCATCAATCTTTGCAGATATTCTCCGATAAAATAATCTTCTTGTTTTGGTTTTCCAACTACCGTTGCAGGATAGATGGCATCTTTTCGCTTCCACATCTTATCAACATTGAATACTGGAAAATCATGTGCCCATGAATAGTAGCCATAATGATCTCCGAATGGTCCTTCAGGTTCTCGAACATGTGGTGGAACAACTCCTCCAAACGCAAACTCAGCCTCTGCAATTAAAGGATGAGGATGGCCATCAACATGCGCAAGACTTAACTTCTCTCCCATTAACATCGAAGAAAACATAAGTTCAGGAACTGCTTCAGGAAGTGGAGCGATGGCTGAAATCATTAATGAAGGAGGTCCGCCTAGAAACAGTGTAACAGGTAATGCCTCGTTTTTTTGTTCAGCGGCATAATGGTGGAAGCCTCCACCTTTATGAATCTGCCAGTGAATCCCCGTTTTGTTTTTCTCTTTGATCTCAATTCTGTACATACCGAGATTATGCTCATGTTTATCGGGATGTTCCGTATACACGAGTGGCAGAGTTACGAACGGATTACTATCTAAATGCCAGCCAGTTAATGCAGGCAAGTCTTGCATGTTAACATTTGTCGTAAAAGTTTCAAATAAAGGAGCTTTATTTTTTTTCACTGCTTTCGTGCCAAGTGATAATACATCTTTAATCATGCCTTTTTTCTTCCATAAGACAGAAGGGGAGGGAGGCATTAACTCATCGATCGAACCTACTAGTTCTTTTACTAACTGCTCTGGTTTTGGACCAAAAGCCATGTCTACTCGTTTTATTGTTCCAAAAAGATTTGTTACAACAGGAATATTCTTACCTTTAACATTTGTAAACAGAAGAGCTGGTCCTTCTTCTGAGATCACACGTCTATGGATTTCAGGGATTTCTAAATAAGGATCAACTTCTGTATGAATTTCTACAATTTCTTTTTCAGCTCTTAACTGGTTGATGAAAGTTCTAAGGTTTTTATGCATTTGAACACCTCTATTATGTATGCTACCCTTATATTATAAAGTAGTTCGGACTTGAAATGTAAAAAACAACCCAAAATTCACGGGTTGTTCGCATTTTATCTTCTTTTAACAGGTCTCCAGTTTTCTTGAAAAGACTTCGATTTATCCACAAAATGAAAAACTTTTTTACCGCCGAACAATTTTACAGCAATGAATTGGGAGATGCTTCCCATGAGTGCTGTGATTCCAACTACACAAAGTGCCAGCAACGTTAAATCGGTAAAGAATGAAATCAAATGAGGACTCCTCCTTTTTTGCAACGAGTTCACCACGTACTTCTTTCTTTATTGTATCTCATGATAACAAAGGAAGAAAGAGGGAAAACTATATAATATCACCAAAAATTTAAGGAGCTGATGGGGAAAAAATGAACTGGTATGAGAAGTTAAATCAATATTTTCCGATTGAAGAGATGAAATCTAAAGAGCATATGGAATTATTATTAGACGAAAAGAGTGACATTTATCACAAAGATGAAGGTCAGTATCACGTATTGATGTATGTTGAATTAGCTGACTTTGTATTTATTGATTATTTATTTGTGTCAAAAGATGCTAGAGGGCAAGGACTCGGTCATAAGCTTATTGAAAAGTTAAAAGAAAAGGGAAAACCAATCATTTTAGAAGTTGAGCCAGTCGATTATGAAGATACGGATACAGAAAAGAGATTGCGATTCTACACGCGTGAAGGATTTGAACATGCCTCTAGCATTGGATATAGAAGACGTTCACTTGCTACGAATGAAGTAAATGAGATGGAGATCCTTTATTGGACACCAACAGAAGAATCTGAAGAAACTATTTATGAAAACATGAAAAAGACGTATAATGAAATACACACGTACAAGGATAGTGAATTGTACGGTAAGTCCTATCAGCCTGCAAGTGAAGTGCTAACTTTAGATACAGAGAATTCAGTACCTAAACCTGAGATCGTTGATGATGAATCATCAGATGCTTCAGGAAAACCTGCTTCCGAGTAATAATATTTTCCTTTTTGAAGGAGGATGAGGCGTTATGAAACAAAAGGACAAAAAGAAAAAAACAAAACGAGAACTATGGAAAGAAATGCTTAAGAAAAATCTTAAGAGATTCAAACCAAGCATTTCTAGAAAAGGCCCAGCATCACAAGTAAAAAAAACGATCGCATAAGATAGGGCTGTTAGAAGGAAGGTAAACTTTCTTCTAACAGCCCTCATTTTTTTATATGAATGATTAAGTTATTTCTATTTCTACTGAGACTAGTATTAAACTTATCTTAAGTAAACATTCAAAATATTAATTCATAAAACTTATTATTTTTTTATGTTTTATGAAACTTATTCTTGGGTAATACGTCTATATATATGTTGAAACGGAAAAGTTGTGTAGAATATTTGTAGATGTATTACATTTGTATGACAAATTCGTAAAAATGTACAAAAGTCTGTATAACCTCTACCGAAAATGTAAAATGTGTAGTATACTATTAATGATGATTTAATAACTTTTTTAAAGTACCTAAATCAGAGAGAGGGGAAGGAGAGTTCCACTATGGTCACACTATTTACTTCGCCGAGCTGTACATCATGCCGTAAAGCAAAAGCATGGTTAAAAGAGAATGACATTCCTTATCAAGAAAGAAATATCTTTTCAGAACCTTTATCAATAGAAGAAGTTAAACAAATCTTGAGAATGACAGAGGACGGTACTGACGAGATTATTTCTACTCGTTCTAAAACGTTCCAGGAACTTAACATCAATCTCGAATCCATGCCTTTGCAAGACTTATACCAATTGATTGCAGATCATCCTGGATTATTACGCAGACCTATTATCTTGGATGAAAAACGTTTGCAAGTTGGATATAACGAAGACGAAATTCGTCGTTTCTTACCAAGACGTGTACGTACATTTCAGCTTATGGAAGCACAGCGTCTTGTTAATGAATAATAGAAAAACTTCCACTATCTTATAGTGGAAGTTTTTTATTGTTACGTTCCAAAAAAGGAAGTCCGTGCGCTATCGCAAGGACTTCTTTTTTACCTATCTTGTACGTTTCTTTTTAAACGTATTCGTCAGAATTCCTGCAAGAATTACTCCAACAACTAAAAATACGTATAAGCCGTATTTCAGTATATCATTTCCTTCAAATAAAGAATGAATCATCCGCTCTTCTACGATCATTCCTGCTGATGTAAAGGCAAGTACTCCAGCACCAATGTAAATTAAAACAGGGAATCTTTCCATAAAGTGCAATATTATTTTACTTCCCCATATAATAATAGGAACAGATACTAACAGACCGATTACAACCAAAACGATATTCCCATGTGCAGCACCTGCAACGGCTAGTACATTATCAAGACCCATTGCAATATCAGCAAAAACGATGGTTTTTACAGCGTCAGATAAGTTCTTGCCGGCTTTGACATCAAGCTCATCATCTTCTTCTAGGATTAGCTTATAAGCAATAATTAGAAGTAAAATTCCTCCTGCTAAATATAAGAAAGGAATATTTAATAAATAAACAGCTACAATGGTTAGTACTACACGAACAACAATAGCAAGTCCAGTCCCTAAGAAAATAGCTTTATTTCTTTGAGCTTCTGGTAAGTTTCTACTGGCAAGGGCAATTACTATAGCGTTGTCTCCGCCGAGAAGGATATCAATTGCGATGATCTGCAACAGTGATATCAGAAATTCTGTTTCCAAACGTAAACCCCCCGTAAATAATGAAATTTCACTTGTGTTATGGTACAATATGTTAACCTTAAAGACCTTTGAATTATAGTCCAGCTTGACCTGCTCCGTCAAGTTGAGAGCTTGAGATTCATCGCGTGAACAGGTTCAAAAAAGGGCAGTTTATACAGGCCTTTTTTATTTCCATATTTTCCGTTTTGTCATAGAATAAGGTACAAGAGGTTTAATTGTGATTGATGTGATTTTCGACGGAGAACATTTGGAAATAAGATTTGCTTTTTCTAGGGGTATTTATCCCTTCACGAACAAACCGGAGAGAAGGGAGAGAAGCAGGATGGAAATTGAAAGAGTGAATGAGTTCACCATTAAATTTTTCATTACGTACAGAGATATTGAAGATCGCGGTTTCGATCGTGAAGAAATATGGTCTGATCGCGAAAGAGGAGAAGAACTCTTTTGGGAAATGATGGACGAAGCACATCAGCAAGAGCAGTTTCCATTAGAAGGTCCACTGTGGATTCAAGTTCAGGCTCTGGATAAAGGTCTCGAAATTATTGTAACTCGTGCTCAAATGTCCAAAGACGGTAAAAAAATTGAGCTTCCTATAGGCGATGATAAATTGGATTTACCGGTTGATCAAAATATTGAACAAATATTGGATCAACAGTTTCAAGCGGAAGAAGACTTTGATGAATTAGAAGAAACAGAAGAAGACTATTTATCCTTCCTCATTTCTTTTGGAGATTTTGAAGATGTTATCTCTTTAAGTCATACGATTGATTCTTCGTCTTTTGAGAATTCGCTGTTTCATTTCGAGGGTAAATATTATTTGTATGTGACATTTAATGTAGAAACTTCAGATCGCGAACAAGACGATTTATTAGCGCAACTATTGGAATACGGTAACGACTCTGATCTATCTGTTTACCGCATACAAGAGTATGGAAAGACGATTGTTGCAGAAGAGGCATTAGATCACGTACAACAATATTTTAAATTATAAGAGATCACCGATTTCAGCTATTTTGAAATCGGTTTTTGTTTTTTTAATAGGAAGTTTTGAACAAAAATGATAGAGATTCATAACCGATTAGAGAAAATGAAGATGTGAAGTTTCTACAATCTTCGTTCATCATGATGATTGTGGAGGTGAGACGGATTGTTAGTCGCTCTTTTTAATGATCAGTATGTTGATATGGTTGGAGAAACGACGAAGGAAGAATGGTATCAAAAAAATAAGTCTGGAAATTTACGCTGTCCAGTCTGTCAAAATAAAGTCATACCGAAATGTGGAACCAAAAAGACATGGCATTTTGCTCATCATTCTTTTAGAGAATGTAACGGATATCATGAAGGAGAAACCGATTATCATCTGCTAGGAAAAAAAGGATTATATAAATGGCTTATTAATGTAGATGAAGAACCAATTCTTGAATATTATTTACGGGATATTCATCAGCGTCCAGATTTGTTTCTCGAAAAATATCAGCATGCTATTGAGTTTCAATGTGCAACAGTCACAGGCAATGATCTGAGAAAAAGAATAACAGGATTTGAGTCTCTAAACATGGAATCCGACTGGATTTTTGGTATGAAACGTATAAAGCAAAAAGGACCAAATTTATTCTATATTCAAAGCTCTGATCTATCCGCAGCAAAAAAGGATGACAATGGCCACTTATATCTCAATTACTATTGTCCCCTTAAAGAACAATTTCTGCTGCTTAGAAATATATTTCCTCTTTCACAAACAAAAACTGCTGCTCATGCACATGCGTTCTCAACGAAAAATTTCACGGATATACAATGTTTATCAAAAACATTTACGAATTTAAAACAATATAACTTAAATTATAACGCTTTATGGAATAAACAAAAAACGACATGGAGAATGACGGCTTTTAAGAATAATTCTCCTGGTGTTATGTATTTTAAAAAAGTTTTATATTTTAATCACCGTTCCTTAACTTTGTTTCCCTCTATTGCGGGTATCCCTTCAAAAGATTACTATCACATCGAAACATCATCTTACTTGTGGCAAACGTATATGCTGTTCTTGATTGAACAGTTGCCGACTTCACTATTCTCCTTAAACTTTATACACTTGGAATTTCAAAGATTGCTGCATAAACGAATTCTTCAAAATAGAGATTTTCCTTATCTTAATGAATCTTGGAAAGATGCAATCCATGGCTACCTAGATTTTTTAGTCGACCACCTACTCATAGAAAAAGTGTCAGAAGGAACATTTAGAAAGCTGCAGCGTGTTCATTATCCTAAAACTTTGGATGAGGCGTTTAAACTAGACGAAATTTTCAGTGAAAAGTCGTAATTTTTGACTTTGCTTAAGCATTTTCTGGTAATATGTAGATATACATAAGGAGAAAGTATTCCTACTATTCTCTTTAATTTACTTGGAGGTGTATGTATGTCTCAAACTAAAACGAAATCATTGCCAAAACGTAATGAAGTCCCTGTTTCAGATACGTGGGATTTAGAAGCAATATATGCGTCAGATGATGTATGGGAAAAAGAATTCAATGAAACGAAAAACCTGTTGCCTGAACTAAAATCTTTTCAAGGAAAACTTGGAGAATCGGCGGAAACCCTTTTTTCATATCTTCAAAAACAAGACGAAGTAACGAAAAAGCTTGGTAAACTTTATACATATGCTCATATGAGATACGATCAAGATACAACGAACTCCATGTACCAAGGTTTGAATGACCGTGCTTCGAACTTAGCAACTCAAGTAAGCAGTACAGTCTCATTTGCAGTACCAGAAATTCTATCTCTATCTGAGGACGCGTTGGTTCAATTCTTACAAAGTCACGAACCATTAAAGTTATATAAACAAGCGTTAGATGAGATTAATCGTCAGCGTCCTCACGTACTTTCGAAAGAAGAAGAAGCACTCTTAGCAGATGTTAGAGAAGTAGCTAATACTTCAAGCAATACATTCGGTATGCTGAATAACGCTGACCTTAAATTCCCGGTCATTCAAGACGAGAACGGGGAAGAAATCGAAGTAACACATGGACGTTATATCCGCTTTTTAGAAAGCTCAGATCGTAGAGTAAGAGAAGATGCTTTCAAAGCTGTATATGGCACATATGATTCTTACAAAAATACATTTGCAAGCACTCTTGCAGGAACGGTAAAGCGAGATAATTTCTTTGCAAAAACTAGAAAGTTTAGTTCAGCTCGTGAAGCAGCATTGAACAACAATAACATCCCTGAAGCAGTTTATGATAATTTAGTAAAGACAGTAAATGATAACCTTGGATTATTGCATCGTTATGTTCGTTTGCGTAAAAAAGCGCTTGGACTTGATGAACTTCATATGTATGATCTTTATACGCCACTTGTAAAAGATGCAAAGATGGAAGTGAGCTTTAAAGAGGCTCAGCAGCTTGTATTAGACAGTTTAGATCCGATGGGTGATGAGTATAAAGAGATCGTAAAAGAGGGCTATGAGAAGCGTTGGATCGATGTACATGAGAACGCAGGTAAACGAAGTGGTGCCTATTCATCTGGTGCTTATGGAACAATGCCTTATATCCTAATGAACTGGCAAGATAACGTAAACAACTTGTTCACACTCACGCATGAGATCGGACATTCTGTTCATAGTTACTACACACGTGAGAATCAACCTTATCCTTATGCGGATTACTCAATCTTTGTTGCAGAGGTTGCGTCTACTTGTAATGAAGCTTTGTTGAATCATTATATGTTAGAGAAAACATCTGATAAAAAAGAAAAGTTGTACTTGTTGAACCACCATTTAGAAGGCTTTAGAGGTACTGTTTTCCGTCAGACGATGTTTGCAGAATTCGAACAAGAGATTCATGTTCGTGCAGCGAATGGTGAGCCGCTAACGCCAGAACTATTAACGAAAATCTATTACGATCTAAATGTTAAATATTTCGGTGATGATCTAGTGATTGATAAAGAGATTGGTCTAGAGTGGGCTAGAATTCCTCATTTCTATTACAATTTCTATGTTTATCAATACGCAACTGGATTTAGCGCGGCAGCTTCCTTGTCTAAACAGATACTTGATGAAGGAAAACCAGCTGTTGATCGTTACCTAGATTTCTTAAAAGCAGGAAGCTCTGATTATCCGATCGAAGTATTGAAAAAAGCTGGTGTGGATATGACTACACCAGAACCAATTGAAAATGCTCTTAAAGTTTTTGAATCCATTCTTGATGAGATGGAAGAACTGCTTTTTGAGAAGTAAACACAAAAAATCCTGTCCAGAACTCTGGGCAGGATTTTGTTATGTTTGTTCTAGCCTATTCTTCTTAGTTTTGATCGGTAGTTATAACACAGTGTTGTTAAAAGTACGGCGATAAAGAGTCCCGGAATCGCTAAAATTTTTGGTGCCATGTTTAACAGAGAGAGCACAAAGAAATAAAAACTCCCTGCAAGTGAAAGTAAACTCACCAAAATCATAATCAAATACATAAAATTCTCCCTCCCTTTGTACATGTTTATTCATGTAGGGGAAGTATATGCAAAGCGTGTCCGAATATTAAAGGCTCTTCTCCACAAACTGTTGCTTTCCTCTAGGTATTTTTCAATTCTCTTCCTATGCAAGTTGATTAAAGCGCAAGGTTGCCGACTCCTATATGGATCGAGCGATCAGTCTGAAATGAGGAAGTGGCTCGTTCAGTCTCGACAAGCAAGAGTAACTCAAATAAAAAAACCGCTGAACATGATCAGCGGTTGGGGAGGTATCTCCAAAATGTTCCGTACTTTACAGGGACTCGTTCAACTTTTTGCTGCAGTACGAGACGTTTTAATCTCTTTTCTGCTTCTTCACAACTAATCTGATATACAACTGAAACCTCTTTTGTAGCTACAAATGAGTAAGAAGAAAGAAAGTCTTCTAATTCAGGAAGCGGTGAAGGCTCCAATGGAACCTCAGTCATTTCTTTAAGGATCTGCACATAAACATCATAGGAATAACAGCCAGATATTTTAATTCCATCATCATCTGTTTTGTCATTAAAAACAATGAGTGTTGGGATTTGAGTAACATCCATTTCTTGTGAAAATTTTAAATCACAGCGAAGAGCTTTGATCGTTGCTTCTGATGAAAGATCGCTTAAAAATTCATCTTCGTCCAAGTTTACCGAGCGGGCGATATCTAATAAGATGTCATCGTTTCCGATGTTTTGTTTATTCAAAAACAAGTTCTCTCTAAGTTTTCTTAGAAACTTCATGCCTTGTTGTTTGCCTTGAAGCTCAGCAGCTTTTATGGCGAGTGTTGCTTTATGAGGGGCAGAAATAGGATTTTCCAACCATACATCTCCATCACAGCTCATACCAGAAATGGAAGCTGTTTTTTCCCACTTCTCAGCAATCTGTTCAGCTGTATTTATCCCCTTTTTTCGAGGAACGTACGTATTGAGTGATTCAAGGCTGCCACTTACAAAATGGCGTAATGTAAAATAATGGCCGTATTGAACTTGCAACTTTTTTAGAACAGGCTCTAATGACCAGCACTCTGGGCATAGCGGATCGATGACAGAATAGATTTCCAATGGCTTTTGACAGGCATAGTTTTTATTGTTCTCTTGTTCGTCATAAAAGGAATTGGAATTATACAGTGTCAGCATTCTCGCCCCTTTCTGAATCCTCTGTATTAACCATATGAAAAGCAGTCATTTTTAATCGGCTTAACAGTATGTTTTGCAAATCAGGATCTATTTTTTGAATCGTCATCGCCTTTTCCATGCAAGCTATCCAAGCTTTTGCATGAGAATTTGTAATCGGAAAAGGCATGTGACGCGCTCTGAGCATAGGATGTCCATGTTCCTCAGTATATAGTGGCGGTCCGCCAAAAAACTGACTTAAAAATTGAGTTTGTTTATAGGCAGTCTCAGTTAAGTCATCAGGAAAAAGTGGAGAAAGCAATGAATCTTGACTGACTAGATTGTAAAAAGTAGTAACAAGTTTTTCAATACCTTCCTTTTCTCCTAACAGATCATATGGTGTTTTTGATTCGTCAAACATGGTCCAAAAGCTCCTTGCGTCAATTTGTAACTTTATTGTAGCAAGGTTCATGAATAGTAAGCAAACAATATGAATAGAGAAGGATGTTCGTAAGTTTGTAAATTTCCGTAATGCCGCTATAAAATGGAGTATCGAACCCAATAAAAAAACCCTCAGAATTTGAGGGTTATACGAATGATTGATACGTATTCATAATTTTATTAACGTAGGAAATCGTTTCTTTAAAAGGGGGAATACCTTTATATTTTGCTACGTTTCCAGGACCAGCATTATAAGCGGCAAGTGCAAGTTTCTGATTGCCATCATATTTATCAAGCATCATCTTTAAATATTTTGTTCCGGCTTCCACGTTTTGTATAGGGTCGAATGGGTTAGTAACTCCTAACGACCTTGCCGTTGCAGGCATCAGTTGCATCAGTCCTTGAGCACCTGCATGGCTTTCTGCAGTTGTTTTAAAATTAGATTCGTGTTTAATGACTGAACGAATAAGGTTAGGATCCACTTCAAATTTCCTAGCTGTGTTTTCAATCAGCTCATCTAGGTTTTTAGAAGGTATGCTTAACTTTTCACTTGAAGTCGGTAATGCTGGTGTTACTGGTAATGAGTAAGGTGTACTTGTATACGCAGTGAAAGGTTGAAGCGTTTGTCCAAAGTTGGGCTTAACATTAGTTTCCAGATCACTTGTGCCTCCAACATGTGAATAGGCTTCTTGCAACAATGCTGCAAAAGGACTTGCTGATGTATTTTGCATACTAGAGAAAGAAGAAGACGAAGCATTTACATTCAACTGCTGAAGTGCTTGAATTTCCATAAGTGCCTTATATGACTGAATATTCAAGAGATATCCTCCTAAATGGATTAACGTTTTACTTATTTCTACGGCTCTCATTAAAGAATCGAGCAATTTTGCTTTCTGTATCTCTAACAGGAATCTGTTTAATAGAAAGCAATTCATTAAAAGTATTTAGTCCACTAGTATAATCGGCAGATTCGTATTCTATTTCATAGTCGATTTTACCTAAATAATGATTTTCATCTAAAACAAGAAGGCCATCTTTATAAGGAAACTCAACACGAAATGTAGTGAGATTTCCTAAATATGTAATTTTCTTTGCATCGATATTCATTTTACTAATTTGATCAGAGACTTCTCCTGAGGGCAGCGGTTCTCCTTTTAATAATTCTTCAAAAATATGCTTAGAAACATTTTGGTGGGTTTCAAGAATATGTTTGTCTAATTTTTGTTTAAGCGTTAGCGTGTTTTCATTATTTTTTGTTCGAACTCGTAAAGCACTTTTCTGGTGTTTAAGTTCAAAGTATTGGGTATCAAAATAATAGTTGGTCTGTTTATGAAAATCTTCTTGCTGAACATCAAACTCATCGATAAGTTTTAAGAATTCAAGCTGTGTTAGCAAATTCTTAAACTCAATTTCAATTTCTTGAGACACTTGGTTTATCCCCCTATAGCTATACTTAAGTTAACTTATTATCTCATAGCGATTACTGCATCTCAATTTCTTATTAAACTCCTATTTTGTGTTACACTAAACAAGAAGAAACAGGAGGTTGTTAACATGATGCCACGACGATTGAATGTGCAGTCAACTGCATGGAATGAAAATAAGCTGATTTTGCTTATTCAAAATGAATCAAACAAAGGAATTTCTGACTGGAAAGACAGTGAAAGAATGCTAGTAGATTCTGATGGGTTAGCATTCATCTATGTTCTTGAGGATGAAGAAGGATTCATTTATATCTCAATTGATAATAATCATTGGAACGAAGTGAAGAGTGCACTCCAAAAAGATGCGGTTTTCGTTGTTCAAAATGAAAAGAGAGAAGAGCTTGAACTTACTGCTTTCTCTAGAGAAATGGACTTTTTGACAGACAATATACAAGGAAATGCTAACTATGGTCAACAGATGGAAGACGAAGTGATCAAGATTTTTGGAACTGAGGAAAAAGCCCAATGAACATGGACTGGGAAGCGCTATTAATTCCGTACAAGCAAGCAGTTGATGAGCTTAAAATAAAATTTAGAGGTATGCGGGAGCAATTTGAAAAGTCAAATCAGCATTGTCCGATTGAGTTCGTTACGGGAAGAGTGAAACCCATTAAGTCAATCGTGAACAAAGCTTATCAAAAAAACATTCCCGATCAACATCTAGAAACGGAAATTCAAGATTTAGCGGGACTTAGGATCATGTGTCAGTTCACCGACGATATTACCACAGTGATTAACTTGTTACGTCAACGCAATGATTTTACTATTGTTGAAGAACGAGACTATATCACACATAAGAAGCCAAGTGGATATCGGTCGTATCATATCGTTATCGAATACCCTGTTCAAGTACTAGATGGGGAAAAAAAGATTCTTGTAGAAGTTCAAGTCCGCACACTGGCTATGAATTTTTGGGCTACAATCGAACACTCTATGAACTATAAGTATCAGGGACAAATTCCTGAAGATATCCGTCAAAGGTTGCAAAGGGCTGCAGAAGCTGCAAATAGACTAGATGAAGAGATGTCTCAGATCAAAGGGGAAATTCAAGAAGCTCAGCTTGTGTTTTTGGAACGCAATGATAAATCCAATGAAACTAATTTAGGATCATAAAGGATGGAGAGAGAATGAAATTTGCCATCGTATCAAAAGGAGATAACAAATCAAATATTTTAACAGGAAAAATCCGGGCATATTTGGAAGAGTTTGAATTGGTTTATGAAGAAAAAGAACCAGAGATTGTAATAACAGTTGGTGGAGACGGTACTTTGCTTCATGCATTCCATCATTATGTGCATCGCATTGACAAGACTGCTTTTGTTGGTGTTCATACCGGTCACCTTGGCTTTTTTGCAGACTGGCTGCCTGAAGAGGTGGAAAAGCTCGTTATACATATCGCAAAAACACCTTTTCAAATTGTTGAATATCCATTACTTGAGGTTACAGTAAGATATATTGATGGTTTAGATGAAAAAAGATATCTAGCTGTTAACGAATGTACGGTGAAAAGTGTTGAAGGATCCCTCGTTATGGATGTTGAGATCAAAGGAGAAAAATTTGAAACGTTCAGAGGCGATGGTCTTTGTATTTCAACTCCTTCAGGAAGTACGGCTTACAATAAAGCATTAGGTGGAGCGATCATCCACCCGTCTCTTGCATCTATTCAATTATCAGAAATGGCTTCTATCAACAATCGTGTATTCCGAACGATAGGCTCGCCGCTTGTTCTTCCACAGCATCATACTTGTATATTGAAACCAGTAAACGATGTAGATTTTCATATAACGATTGACCATCGATTCTTAGTTCAGAAAAAAGTGAAGTCGATACAATATCGAGTAGCTGAAGAGAAAATTCGTTTTGCTCGTTTTCGTCCTTTTCCATTCTGGAAAAGAGTTAAAGAATCATTCGTCGGAGAATAATATGAATAAATTTACAATTACATGGTATGTGCAAAATGAAGAAGCTCCCATTCTTTTACGGGAGTATTTAAAAAACAAACAGATTTCCAAAGCAGCGCTGACCGATATTAAGTTTCACGGCGGAGCTCTTTTTGTTAACAAAAAAGAAGTAACAGTCAGAACCGCTCTTAATGGTGGTGATGAGGTCACAGTATGGTTTCCTCCAGAAACAAAAAGCTCTTCAATGGAAGCGGAAGATATACCATTAGACATTATTTTTGAAGATCAACATTTTATTGCTGTTCATAAACCAGCTGGAATGCCAACGATTCCTTCGCTTTATCAGCCAAACGGGTCTCTAGCTTCAGCCGTTTTATACTATTATCAGCAACATGATATCCCGGGTACATTTCATGCGGTAAACCGCTTAGACAAAGATACATCAGGTATTGTATTAATAGCTAAACACCGATTCGCCCATTCGCTCATGTCTAAACAGCAAAAAGATAAAGTGATAAAGAGGGAATATATTGCATTTGTTCACGGAGAGTTAAAGGATGAAAGAGGAACGGTGGATCGTCCGATCGCAAGAAATCCAGAGAGTATTATTGAAAGAATGGTAAGTGGAGAAGGCCAGCGATCAATCACTCATTATGAAACAATAGATTATGTGGAAGAAACAAACTTTACCGTTGTCTCATTACGATTAGAAACAGGCAGAACACACCAAATCAGAGTACATATGTCTTCAATCGGTCACCCTCTACTTGGAGATGACTTATATGGTGGTTCATTAGAACTGATTCAACGCCAGGCTTTACATAGTGAGAAAACCTCATTTATCCATCCATTTTCAGAGAAGCTCATTACGTTAAAAGCTGATTTACCTTTAGACATGAAAAATCTTTGGAATCAATGATAAATACGCGCTAAAACGGTAAAAGAGGAGTGTTGCCCATAGGCTCAGCACTCCTCTTTTTTAATCGTGAAAAGACCGAAACTTTTCAGGAACATATGGCATGGCTGACGGTACGCTAATTGTCTCCATTTCAGGATAACGAAGGGCGCTAAGCTTACCACCGAAGACGCATCCTGTATCAATATTCCACGTATTTTGAATATGACGCACTTCTTCAACAGGTGTATGTCCATAAACGATGGTGATTTTTCCAGAGTGATTTCTTGCCCAATCTCTTCTTACGGGGGTTCCATCAGGGTTTGACTTCCCTGTTATATCTCCATATAGAACGAATGTTTTTACTTTATCATGAGTTTGGCCAACATAATCTTCTCGTATTCCTGCATGAGCAACGACTAACTTACCGTGATCAAGATGCAGATAAAGAGGAGCACTTTCGTAAAGGGTACAAAAATGATCTCTGACTTTTTGTCTTTCAACAGGATTGAGCGCGTTAAGTTCCGCAACAGTTGTTTCGAGTCCATGTTTAATCTGAACGTTGCGTCCTAAAAAGTATCGATACAGCTTGTTACAATGATTGCCTGGTGAGTATAGGGCTAGATCATTTTGTACAAGTTCATATACATGTTCCATTACTTTTATTGATTCTGGGCCACGATCCATCAAGTCACCTAAAAATACGAGTTTTCGGTTGTCTTTATGTACAGGAAGGTTGTTATTCCATTGATATCCCAGCTTCGTTACAAGTTCTTCGTATTCCTTAAAACATCCATGAATGTCACCGATAATATCATATTTCATGTCCATCACCTCATAAACATTAGGATACTTCAAAGTCAAAAGAAAAACACCTGATAAATATCAGGTGCTATTCAAACATATATTTAGTCGTTCTCGATCGAACGTTTAATACGAGCCCAAAGGCAATCATGTATGCGAGTATCGAACTTCCTCCATAACTGATGAACGGTAGGGGAATACCTGTAATCGGCATAACTTGAATGTTCATTCCGATGTTCTGGAACACTTGGAAAGTAAGCATACCAATTACTCCTGCACATAAGTAACTTCCAAAAGCTTCATTACTCTCAAGAGCGGTATTGATCATTCTGTAAACCATCAAGAAGAATAGAGAAATAACGATACTTGTTCCGAAGAAACCAAATTCTTCACCGATGATCGAGAAAATAAAATCAGTTTGTGCTTCTGGCAGATAAACAGAACCTTCTGTGAAACCTTTACCAAAAAGCATTCCGCTGCCGATCGCGAGTAGTGCGTTTCTTGTATGATATCCCGCATCTTTATGTTCATACGGTTCAAGCCAAGCGTAGAATCGATTAAGCTGATACTGATCGAGAATATGATCCACAAAAAATTGTGGAAAGGTAAAATATATCCAAACTAGGATTGATATGAACAAGATAAAGGAAAGAATAAGGATAACAATAATTCTCCATCTAATTCCGGATACTAATAAAAGACTTCCTGTGATCGCCATAAATACAAGACTCGTACCTAGGTCAGGCTGCATAAGGACAAGCAGTGTAGGGAAACCAGCAATTAACGCAATTTTACCAAGCAATAACAGGTCTTCATGCAATGTGCGAACAATATACTTTTCATTGTGAGTAGCAATTGTATTGGCGATGGCTATGACTAGAGCCACTTTTACAAGTTCTGAAGGCTGCAAGGCGAAAGGACCAAATCTGTACCAGCTCTGCGCACCATTGATATTTGGAACGATGCTCTCAGGAGCGACTAGAATACCAAGCAGTAACAGGATACCGAACCCATATACGTACCAAGATAATTTTCTAAACTGATCAAAATCTAATACCATAACACCGACTACAGCAATTCCACCGATAACGTACCAAACGAGCTGCTTTATGACGAAGTTGCTGCCGTATTGATCCATCATCTGCGCGCTATAGATGGCAACACAGCTCGTGATGACCATTAAGAACAAAAGAAACAAAAGATTGTAATCGAGTTGCTGCCATGGTGACTTGTGGTTATTCTGCATGTGGATCGACTCCTTAAAGTAAAACAATAACATGTATTATCTTACCTAAAAATAAAGTGTTTGCAAATCATTTTGAGTATAATCGTTTGACATTTCTTTTTCTGCTTTACTATAGTAAACCAATAATATAAAGAAACGACGGAGGTTTTATGGAAGAACATGCATCGTTTACTTCATTAGTATTAGTCATTCTTACAGCATTTTTCGTTCCTATTCTGCTAAACAAATTTAGGCTGCGAGTAATACCTGTTGTTGTAGCGGAAATCATTGTAGGTATTATTCTAGGAAAGAGCGGCTTTGATGTCGTCCATTCTGACGCATGGCTTGAGATCTTATCCGTACTCGGCTTTATTTTCTTAATGTTTTTAAGTGGTCTAGAAATTGATTTTAGTATCTTTGCAGGCGAGTCCAATTCTAAGAAAAAGAAAGCAGAGAAGAAAGAACCGAATCGTTTATTCGTTTCAAGCATCATTTTTCTTTTCATACTGATCCTGTCATACGGATTATCTCTACTTTTTGTTTGGGGTGGCTTTACAGAAAGTGCGTTCTTTATGACGCTTGTTATCTCAACCATCTCACTAGGCGTAGTTGTCCCAACATTAAAAGAAGAAAAGTTATCAAAGACAACCATTGGTCAAATCATCTTATTAGTTGCGGTAATTGCTGATCTTGTAACCATGATTTTACTTGCTCTGTTTGTTTCAATGGAATCAGGAGATCCAAGCAGAATGTGGCTGTTACTTATCCTTTTTGCCGCAGGAGTTCTATTATATTTTGTCGGGAAACAAATGAGACATAGATCATTTCTCGACACGATGTCAAAAGGAACGATACAGCTAGATACACGGGCTGTCTTTACATTAATCATCGTTTTGGTCGGACTTTCTGAATCGGTTGGGGCAGAGAACATATTAGGCGCTTTCTTAGCTGGGGTTCTCGTTTCTCTCCTTTCACCCAATAAACAACTGGTTCATAAACTCGATTCTTTTGGATATGGATTTCTAATACCTATCTTTTTTGTAATGGTAGGGGTTGAACTGGATATTCGTTCGATATTTGCTGATCCTAAAGCATTAGCACTGATACCGTTATTATTGATCGCGTTGCTTATTTCTAAGTTTTTGCCTATTTTGTACCTTCGAAAGTGGTATGACTGGAAAACGGTAACGGCTGCAGGGTTCTTATTAACTTCTACACTGTCGTTGGTGATCGCTGCTGCTAAAATTGGAGAACGAATCAATGTAATTGATGCCCGAACATCATCAGCATTAATCTTAACGGCTGTTATTAGCGCAATCATTACACCTATATTCTTTAAAAAACTGTTTCCGAAAAAAGAGGAAGCGGAAGCGGGTAAAGAACAACTTGTATTTGTTGGTGCCAATCAATTTACACTGCCGTTAACGACAGAGCTTGATCAAACTCGTTTTGAATATCGACTATATCACACGAAACAAGAAGAAAAAGACCAAAAACAACTGGATAGCTTTAAAATACAAGAGCTTGATGATTACGAAACAACAACATTAATGCAGGCAAATGTTTTTGATACAGATATTATTGTATTAGCAACAGGAAGCGATGAAACAAATGAAAACCTTGCTCTGATTGCAAAAGAGGAAGGGGTGGAACGAGTTGTTGCTCGTATTGAGGATCCACTAAAGAGGGATGCACTTAAAGACAAAGGGATTGAAGTATATTCTGTTTACTTTTCTTCTCAAGTGTTACTAAAAGCGTTAATCGAAAATCCTGCGGTAGTGGATATCCTTACAACGTCAGATAATAGTCTGAATGAAATTCTTGTCGAAAACAGTGCTTACCACAGAACAGCTTTAAGAAACTTTCCTTTTCTTGGGGATAGCATTATCGTTCGTATCTACCGAGGAAAAGAGTCAATCGTTCCGCACGGTGATACCGAGATTTTATTAGGAGATAAAATGGTTGTGACGGGCAGTAAGCAACAAGTGCTGCAGATGAGACAAATATTAGGTTAATTCAAAAAGCACTGGCTTTTAAGTCAGTGCTTTTTGTTTGCCTAAAAAAGATAAGTCCTAAATTACTATAAAAATGAGCATGCTAAGCGTAAAGATAAAATATAGGGAGTTGAAATGATATGATGCCAGTTGTTCATTGTCCAAAATGCGGAAAAGAACATGATCTTAATGGAGAGGTCTTAATCGCTCAATCGAATCAAAATGTGATTTATCGCTGTGATTCATGCGGTTTTGAAGTGAAAGATATTCAGACTAGTAAAGGTTAATAGTGAAAATCCTCTCTACTTCTGTTATACTAATTAGGACTTGGTACTAATAACAATTACTAATAAATAAAATGAACAGATTGATGGGGAGGAAGCTTTATATGTATCAGCTATCATTAGAAAACAAAACGTTTGTAGTAATGGGTGTTGCAAATAAGAGAAGTATTGCTTGGGGAATTGCACAATCTCTTTCAAACGCAGGTGCCCGCCTAGTATTTACATATGCAGGCGAAAGATTAGAGAAGAATGTTCGAGATCTAGCAGAATCACTAGGAAGAAACGATTCAATCGTACTTCCATGTGATATTACGAATGATGAAGAAATTAAAAAGACTTTTGCTACATTAAAAGAAGAAGTTGGCGTAATTCATGGACTTGCTCATTGTATCGCTTTTGCGAACACAGAAGAATTAAAAGGCGAGTATTTAAACACAACTCGCGAAGGGTTCCTTCTTGCTCATAATATTTCATCGTATTCCTTGACTGCTGTAGTTAAAGAAGCTCGTCCACTAATGACAGAAGGCGGTAGCATCGTGACGCTAACGTATCTTGGAGGAGAAAGAGTAGTTTCTAACTACAACGTTATGGGTGTGGCGAAAGCATCATTAGACGCAAGTGTGAAGTATATTGCAAGTGACGTAGGTAAAGACGGAATTCGCGTGAACGCCATTTCAGCTGGACCGATTCGTACCCTTGCTGCTAAAGGAATCGGCGACTTTAACTCTGTACTAAAAGAGATCGAAGAAAAATCACCACTTCGTAAAGCAAATACACAAGAAGAAGTAGGCGATGCTGCACTGTTCTTGATGAGTGACTTGGCTCGTGGAATCACGGGAGAAATTCTTCACGTGGATAGTGGTTATAACACAATCGCTAGATAATTAAATGATAATAAAAACCCCTTCGAAGGCTCACAATGGGCTCCGAAGGGGTTTTTTGACGTTTTACCTTGCTCTCAATGGGAAGGTAAACCGTTTGGTAATTGCAGTCTCTATTAACCTAGAGCTCCTGCGCCGTTTCCTGTAGTTTGTGGTACGCATACGATACCACAAATGCAGCGACAGTCGATTACAAACGTTTGGTTTAACGCAGTCGTTGCATCCAAGTAAGAGAATACTGCACAGCTGCTGTCGTCGTCAAAACGAACTAATGTAAAGATAGTAGGTGTAGTTTCTCCACCAAGAGAAAGAGGTGTAGAAGCACCTTTCAATACGATTAGAAGTCTTTGCTGAGCAGCCATGCTGCAGAAATTACCGTTTGTGTTTGCGATGTTGTTTAACAACTCACATACACAAGACTTGTTTCTTGACCGTGATCCACCTGCAGCTTCTCCATTTCCGCCACAGCAAGATCCTTTAAATAGGCTAGACATTAAATTGCCTCCTTATAGATTAGATACATGTACCTGAACGTTTCATCAGGGTTAATATACTATATTAAAGCAGGCTATTATTTGCATGAGACATGTACCTAGTTAATGCCCAATCTTCTATAAATAGGTTTTAGCCCTTTCTTCTAAACTTCTTAAATTTCCGCTCATATACTAGTCGATTCATCTATGCACAAGTTGTAATTTTTCATATCTATATATAAAGCTAGTACAAATTTTAGCTAGCTTGTTTTATTCCTGAAGGGAGAAAGATTTATATGGCGATTTTTGGAACACAAAACTTAAGAGCGAGATTAATTCAAGCTGCACGACTAGCTACGAACATTGATGTTATTTATGTACCAACAACTCAAGTAGCAGCAGCTCCAGATCTAACTGCAGTGACTATTACTGAGGTACAAGCAGACTTCATCATTGTAAACGATGGAACTGTTAACTATTTAGTACCTATCGATAAGATCATCACAATCCAAGATATTAGCATCTAATTGTAATTTTGTTAAGAAAGGAGTTGTAATAATGGGATTGATTTTTAGAAGATTGTTCAATGGATTACTTGGACAAAATACAGTTATCACGCAAGTATACACTAGCTGTGAGGAAACAAATCTTTTTGGTGTCACTGTTGTTAGTGTTGAAGAAAATTTTGTGGTATTCTCTGGTGCAGGTTCTGGTGCAGGATCAACGTATTATATCCGCATAGACCATATTCTTGGTATCGAAATTTAATTCAACGAAGACTTCATGTTTACATGAAGTCTTTTCAATTTATTTAGAAAGGGTTAATAGATGAGCAAGTTAAATATACTCTTTATATCAAAAAACACTAGCCAATTTATTGATAAATCAAGTCATTATTTATACCAAGAACTTCAAAAACATGTGAATGTTGAAGTGTGGAGCGAACATGCTTCTATACAATATATTCTTTCACGTGTTCAAAGGAAACCTGATTTCATATTATTTAATGATATTCACAAAAACTATAGTCCGTTTATAAATGGACTGGAGACATTGAACGTACCATCTGGGATGATCGTTCACGATCTGCATTACAACCCAAAATTACGTGAGAGGATTATGAAATTAAGTTGTATTAAAGTTTTATTTCCTCATTATAAAGAAGCTTTTATCCAAACTTTTCCTTCACTATCAGATAAGGTACATTGGTTCCCTCATCATGTGAACGAAAATGTTTTCAAAGATTACCAGATTACAAAAGAAACAGACGTTTTAATGGTAGGTGCAAACTATCCGCATCTTTATCCTCTTAGAGCCAAGATCATGCAAGAGATGAAAACTTTTAGTGGTTTTAAAACCTTTAAGCATCCAGGATATCGTGATATAAAAGCGCATGAGAAAGAAATTATCTCAGGCGCAGAATATGCAAAAGAAATGAATGCTGCCAAGTTATTTATTACATGTGATTCGATCTATCAATATCCACTTTTGAAGTATTTCGAAGTATTAGCCTCAAATACATTGTTGCTAGCTCCAGGTTCACCAGAATTAAATGAACTTGGATTTATTGATGGTCAAACATTCGTACAAATTGATCTCAATAATTATAAAGAAAAGATCACTTATTACCTTGCTAACGAAATAGAACGGAATGTTATCGCTAGACAAGGATATGAGATGGTTCACGAGAGACATACCTCAAGCAAAAGAGCTCTTGAAATGATACACAAAATACAAACAATTATTGAAAGGAAACTTTGAATGGATAAAGTATCTATTATTATCCCATTTTACAACTGTACTTATGTCACACACGCCATACAAAGTGCGTTGAATCAAACGTACAAACATATTGAAATTATTGTCGTAAATGATGGATCGTTTCAACATAACGAGAAATTAGACGCTTTTAGAGATCAGGTAACGATTCTCTCAAAACCAAACGGTGGAACGGCAAGTGCATTGAATACAGGCATTAAAGCTGCAAGTGGTGACTTTATTTGCTGGCTAAGTTCTGATGACATGTTTCTTCCAAACAAAGTAGAACGTCAGGTTGCTTTTATGAATGAAGTAGGCGCGCTGATAAGCAGTACGAACTTCAGACTTATGAATGAGGATAATGTTCTTACAAGTTCAACACTCGGTTTCGATAACACTGATTATTTGGCATTTCTAAAAGTTATGAGAAGAAGCTGTGTGATCAATGGATGTACAGTTATGATGGATAAAAAACTCATTCAGCAAATAGGATACTTTGATGAAGAGCTTCCGAGTACGCAAGATTATGATTATTGGTTACGAGTAATCTGTTCGGACATCCTATTTTTTCACTACAATCAGCCGTTAACCCATTATCGCGTGCACAGTGAAATGGGTTCACAGGTACGTAAACCGTCGATAGGAAAAGAAGTTAAGCTTGTCTCTAAAAGATATAAAAGAATGATGACTCAACAGATCGTTAAACGAATTAAAGGCACATAAAAAAGCCCTCTTTAGGAGCTTTTTTTTTGTGAACAAACTTAGGATATCTGTATTTTATTTTAAAATATTAATAAATTCTTGGGCATACGTATCCAGGTTAAATACATCTAAGTGATTGTATGCTTGATCTATAATACTAGAACGTAACACCACATTGTTAACTAGTTCTAATGCTTCCGGAACAGCCGTTTCAATTCTAGCATTCGTGTAAAATTTACCAGTTTGATTATGAGCGATGAATGCTTTTACACCATCTGAATCAGAAGAGAGAACAGGGCATCTGCAGCTCATCGCCTCAATGACTGCGTACCCGAATCCTTCCACTTTAGAAGTCGATAATAAGAATCCTCCAGAATCCCCGATCATGGAGAAGTAGTTGGCCATCTGTTTATGAGGGATGTTCGCATGCAGCTTTAGTGAAGTGCTTAACCCCATCTGAGTCACCAGTCTATTAAACTTCATCCGCTCCTTTTGATCGCCTAGTGTATCGTCTATGAACATCCAAAATTGAGTGTCAGGTCTATGCTTTAAGAAGCGAAAGGAAAACTCTAAATAATCTTTCCAATTTTTATTCTCTTCAATTCTCCCAACCCAGCCAACGATCGGAAAGCTCGGTTTTTCCATTGAAACATAACAAAATTCATCTTTATCAAAACAATTATGAAAGCAATATTTAGGTGTGGAAGGATAGTAGGCATGAATCAAGTTGATTAGATGAGGTGTATTAGGAAAAAGGATTCCGTTAGAATATGTTTCCACGTTCGGCTTTGCCTGAAGCAGAATTTTTTCAGCGTTTTGGTAACTACCTAACCCTTGCACCTCATATATAAGTTTACCTGTAAACCCAAGCTTTCTTATACGATGAAGTAAGTTAATGTCTGAGCAAACGAAGATGGCATCAAAATCATCCATTATTATTCTTTTAATCTCTTCATCATTATTTGTGATATAAGTAGTAATCTCAGAAATGTTTTGCATGCCTGTACCATTCTGAAGGTAGAGAAGATGACAGTCGATGCCGTGGTTCTTAAGGGCTTTACAGCGTTGACGGTTCAATGTTTCCATGCCGCCGCTAGGTAAATAAAAAACAAACAAAATTTTAGCTGTGATCATACGGTAGCTCCTTTTAATTTCTATAAGCCATTGTATGAATTCATAGAAAAGATGTTCTAAACACTCACTCTGAAGGGGTGCCTTTTTTTGTTTGTACAGGGTAGGGGTCTAGTCCACATTGGGAATACAATCATAGTTTAATATAAAGTTTTAATTTTAATTATGGAAGGAGAGTTTCATTGAAAATAGTAACTATTCTTGGAACACGTCCTGAGATCATACGGCTAAGTTTGATCATCAAAAAACTAGATCAATTAGCAGATCAACATGTTTTGATTCACACAGGTCAAAACTTCACACCTTCATTAAATGACGTGTTTTTCCAAGAGTTTCAACTTAGAAAGCCAGACTATATTTTAATGAGACAACAATTTTCTTTCGGAAATCAAATTGCACATCTGTTTTCAGAGCTAGAGAAAATATTGCTACACGAGAAGCCGGATAAAGTTTTGGTCCTAGGTGATACGAACAGTGCTCTTTCTTCTATTGTTACAGAAAGGTTAAACATACCAGTTGTGCATATGGAAGCGGGTAACAGATGTTTTGACCTAAATGTACCAGAAGAGAAAAACAGAAAAGTAATTGACGCCATCTCTACCTTTAATCTGCCATATACCAAATACAGCAGAGAGAACTTAATAAGAGAAGGTGTTCCTGTTAACCGAATCATGGTTTCAGGTAACCCGATCTATGAAGTATTAACTCAATTTGCAGAACAGATTGATAATAGCAGAATTCTAGAAAAATTAAATGTTTCCAAAGGAAAGTATATGTTAGTCACAGCCCATCGTGCTGAGAACGTGGACAATCACGGTCATTTAAAAGAGATATTAACAGGTTTAAATTTAGTTGTAGAACATTTTAAAATGCCAATCATCTGCTCTATCCACCCACGCACAAAATCAAGGATTCTAGAAAGCAGCACGGTACAGATGAACCCATTCGTACAATTTCATGAACCATTTGGATTCTTTGACTTTGTAAAGTTAGAAAAGCACGCATTTTGTGCACTAACAGATAGTGGGACCGTTCAAGAGGAATGTTGTTTATTCCAAGTGCCGACTGTAACGATGAGAAATAGTACCGAGCGGCCAGAAACCGTTGAGTGTGGCAGCAATTGTGTATCAGGTGTTTCAGCCACACAAATTTTAGCTTCAGTAAAAGTAATGACAAATCAGAAGAAGCAATGGTCCATTCCCGAAGGCTATGGAGATTTAGATGTTTCAGATCGAGTCGTAAAGTTTATTTTAGGAGGAAATAGTATTGTTTAATAAAAGAATTTTAATTACGGGGGGCACGGGATCTTGGGGTCATGAGCTAGTCAAACAGCTTCTGCCAAAAGAACCGAAAGAAATAATCGTTCTCTCGCGTAATGAAGCAAGTCAAGTAGCTATGCAAAGACAGTTTGATTATAATCCCAGGCTTACCTTTATGATCGGTGATATCAGAGATAAAGATTCCTTGATGAGAGCGAGCGAAGGCATCGATTATATCTATCATCTTGCAGCATTAAAGCATGTGCCGATCTGTGAGCTTCAACCTTATGAAGCACTGAAAAGTAATATTCAAGGAACACAAAACGTAATCGAAACAGCCATTCATCATAAGGTAACAAAAGTAATCTATATTTCAACTGACAAAGCGGCGAATCCTTCTAATCTTTACGGAATGACGAAAGCGATCGGTGAAAAGTTAATCATCCATGCAAACCTATTAAGTAAGCATACACGATTTGTCTGCGTAAGAGGGGGTAATGTTTTAGGCACAAATGGTAGTGTTATTCACGTGTTTAAAAGTCAGATTAAGAATAAAGGTCAAGTAGGTATAACTGATTTTGAGATGACGCGGTTCTTCTTAACTTTAGAAGAAGCGATCAGTCTATTATTTAAAGCCACTTATGAAAGTGTAGGCGGGGAGATCTTTGTTATGAAGATGCCTACGTGTAAGATTACAGATCTAGCACAAGTTCTTATTGATGCTTCAGGAGAAAAAGGGGTAAAGATGATCGAACTTGGAAAACGTCCAGGAGAGAAGCTTCATGAAATCCTATTATCTGAATATGAAAGTACAACGACAGTCCTTTTTGATAATGAATACTTTGTAATTCTACCTACTATTGATATAGACGGATTGAATGAACACTATGCATCTTTCGATAAAGTAGAGCTTGAAAGCTATAGTTCTGAGACGGATTTAATGACGAAAAAAGAGATTCATCAGATGCTCGTTGAAGGTGGATTTCTGTCTTGAAGATCATGATTTTAGGGGCGAATGGGATGGCTGGTCATATGATCGCCTCCTATTTCAAAACAAAGACAACACATGAGCTCCTTCTGACTTCTAGAGATGGAACGGAGGGCCATATCCAGCTGGATGCAACGAATCTAACTCAGATTGCTGAAGTTGTTCAGCATCATAAACCAGATCTTATTATTAATGGCATCGGTCTATTAAACGAATATGCTGCCATCCATCAAAGAGACGCAATCCTTGTAAACAGCTTACTTCCACACGAATTAGCTAAACAACTCAATGGGTATGGAGGCAAGTTGATCCACATTAGTACAGATTGCGTGTTTAGTGGACATCAAGGTAATTACAATGAAGAATCGGTACCAGATGGCTTATCGATGTATGCTAAAACAAAACAGCTTGGAGAAATAAAAACACAACCTCATCTAACGATTCGAACTTCCATTATCGGTCCTGAGTTGAAGAATGGCATCGGTTTATTTCACTGGTTTATTCAACAAAAGGGAACCATCAGAGGTTTTACTCATGTGAAATGGAACGGTGTTACAACCTTAGAACTTGCTAAATTTATTGATCATACCATCACTAATCCAATAACAGGTCTTTACCATTTAACCGCTCCAGAAGTTCTTTCGAAGTATGAACTTTTAAAGATTATCAAGGATATCTATCAGAAGGATGACGTTGATATTATCCCGCATACTGAGCCACGATTAGATCGAACACTCTTTAACACAAGGACAGATTCTACATTTAAGGTCGCATCTTATGAAAAACAGGTACAAGATTTAAAAGATTGGTTGAAATGAAAAAAAAGATCGTAATAACAGGTGCAACTGGATTTACAGGGCTTCATGCCTGTCAGTACTTTGTGGATAAAGGATATGAAGTAATAGGCATTTCAAGAAGTTCCTTTTCTATTTCGAAGGTGCATGCAGAAACATGTGATCTTTTAAACAAAGCAAGTATTTCGGAAATCCTAAACAAGCATAAACCTAACTTCTGCCTTCATTTGGCAGGTGTGAATTCTGTACTTCATTCATGGGAAGACCCTATCTCGACGATTGAAGCAAATGTTCTAGGAACACTTTATTTACTTGAAGCTATTCGTTCATCAGTCCCATCGTGCCGAACAGTAATTGTTACCTCAGCACTTTCGGGAAAGGATCATCCGTATGGAGTGAGTAAACAGCTTCAACAAAACCTAGTGATGGACTGGACGCATCTGTTTGATCTTCAAGTTATGGTAGCAAAACCATGTAATTTAATCGGACCAGGCACATCACCTGGTTTCGTTTCTTTTTTAGCAAAGCGTATTATCAACATGGAGAATACTGGTAATAAAAGTGCTATTAATATCAGTCATCTTGGAAACAAGCGAGAGTTCTTAGATGTAAGAGATGCGATATCTGCTTATGAAGTTCTGTTGAAGAAAGGCCATCATAATAAGACCTACGAAATAGGATCAGGAAAGATGACAACACTGTTAGAGATAGCTGATATCTTTCAAACGTTTACGAAAGAAAAACTGACTTTGTTAGAGACAGCCGCTTCTCCAGAAAAAAGTCCCAATGTCATGGATTCAAAACTCTTACAAGAACTCCATTGGCAGAAAAAATACCCATTAGAAATTTCGATACAGCAAACTCTTACATTTTACAGATCAATCAGTTAATATAACAAGTTAATACACTAGAAAAAGCGTCCCTCATTCATGGGGACGCTCTATTTATTTCATTCGTTTATGGTATAGGGCCATATTCATCCAATGTGTATTTCTAGGCTTAATATGCTGGCTATAAAAGTGAGTCTCAACTTGATTGTTTGAGACGCCACTCAAACTTTTATGAAGAGATCTTAATCGATACAAAACGGCGTATGGTTGAATGGTTTCGTTTAACGAGGATTTAACATACCGAGTACCTCTTATAATTGGTCCTGAAGTCAAACGTCCTCGACGGTCGTACCAAATTTTATGATTCGTTACCAACAGATCGGTTTCAGACGGTAAGGATTCCATTTTTAACACCATCTGCTCAAGCGCTTGTGGATCAAGCCAGTCTTCACCTGTCATAAAAAGAACATACTCTCCGATACAATAATCAAGAGCAATTTCAATGGATTCCGCTTTTCCACGATGATTTAGCAACAATGGAATCATTCTAAAGTCGTGTGTTCGATGAATTGAATCAGGAGTAAAATCGGTCGAACCATCATCCACAATTACAATCTGAAAATCGCTCAACGTTTGTTGAAGAATGCTGTTCAATGCAAGATCGATTGTTTTCACATGATTGTGTGAATAGAGAACAACACTTACTTTTGGTAGCTTTCCGATACTTTTTTGTATATCGATACTGCTAGCCATACTTTCCATCGTCAGCTGTTCGGGTGGGATGTTTGTTGTAAGTGCAAATCGTCCATTAAAACGATATTCCATAATATATTCCCGGAGCAGTACAAAATCGCCATGCTGAAGCAAGCGAATCCAAAAATCATGGTCTTGTACGTTAGGGAAATCTACCCGATAGCCTCCAGCTTTTGCAAAAGCTTCACTCGTAAACATGAAAGATGCTCCAATAAAACAATTCTGGAATATCTCTTCTCGTTTCCTCGTCATAAAATGCTCAACATATTCGTACCATGCTTTTGTATAAGTGATCGGTGTACCATGTTGATCAATCCGCCTATAAAATGAATACACCAACACGGTTTCCTTTGAGGCTTGATCCATCGTATCGACTAACCGCTCTAAAAAGTTTGGATCATGTCTGTTATCACTCGAGATCCATGTCAGATAAGGACAATCTTTAACAAGTTCAAAGCCCTCATTTAAAGTAGGAGAAATTCCAAGATTCACCTTTCGATCAACGATCTCATATGGAATGGTTAAAAGTTTACTAGCTTCTTTTATTGCAGTGACCGTTTCATCATTAGGTCCATCAAGAACGATTACAAGTTTATAATCACGAAAAGTTTGTCTTTCCATCGATTGTATACATTCAAAAATATACTCCCTTTCCTGGTGATATACGGGGAGTACTACGCCTACTTTCACTAAAGTTCCTCCTAAGTTCAATTTCTCTATGATTGATAATGTCATAGTGCGATACAAGCATTCTATTCATTTATATAAGAATGGGACTGGTTTTTTTGGTAAAAAAATTTTCTGTTTAGACTGCTTCTAAAATAAATGCTGTCTACATGCTGAAGTGCTCTTAAATGTAGTTGTTTTCCGTTTCAGGAGTCTCGCACCTTACACGTCAATCAACTTATCAGGAAAGTACAAAAATTAAGGCGGTATTGAGAAATTTCATTTGCAGTGTAAATGATTTTACTCACAGAACTTGTCTAACCTTCATACACTAGTAATGATTAGCAATGGCTAATGAATGAATAGTTGAGGTGAAATCGATGCTCCTTCTTCCTCATGGTGGAAGTTTAGTCAATCGACAGTTTACTAACGTCGATTACAATCAAAACCTAATTAAAATTGAATTAGATCCAATCAGTTTATCTGATTTAGAATGTCTTGCTAACGGTGCATTTAGTCCTCTTGATTCTTTTATGAACAAAGCGGAATACGAAGCTGTAGTACGTCATATGAGGCTAACTAACGGACTTCCTTGGAGTGTTCCAATAACGTTACCTGTTACTGAAGACAATGCTAAACAATTAAAAAAACAACATGAAGCTTTACTGAAATATGAAAATACGATATATGGAAAAATAGAAATCACAGATATCTTCAAACCTGACAAACTTCTAGAAGTGAGGCATGTCTATCGTACAGAGGATCAAACGCATCCAGGGGTACGCCATGTGATGAATAGAGGAAGCTGGTACGTAGGGGGAAGAGTTACTTTGGTGAACAAACCTCCTCGAAAAGTTGGTTCATCTTATTATTTAGATCCTAAAGAGACAAGGGAACAATTTAATAAGAATGGTTGGGAAAAGATCGTTGGTTTCCAAACGAGAAATCCCATTCATCGTGCACACGAATATTTACAAAAAACAGCACTTGAACAGATGGACGGGCTCTTATTACATCCTTTAGTAGGGGAGACAAAACAGGATGACATACCTGCAGAAGTTAGGATGGAGTCTTATGAAACGCTTCTCCAACATTATTACCCGAAAAATCGTGTCCTGTTGAGTGCGTTTCCTGGATCGATGAGATATGCGGGTCCACGTGAGGCGATCTTTCATTCCATCATAAGAAAGAATTATGGATGCAGCCACATTATAATAGGAAGAGATCATGCTGGTGTCGGAAATTTTTATGGTCCTTATGATGCGCAGCATATTTTTGCAGAGTTTGATCTGGAGGAGATAGGAATTACACCTATCTTCTTCGAGAATAGTTTTTATTGCACGAAATGTGGAGCTATGGCCACGATTAAAACGTGTCCACATGACGAAATGGACAGACTTACTTTATCAGGAACGAAAGTAAGAGAAATGCTAAAAAATAACGAGCCGATTCCAACTAATTTTAGCAGGAGTGAAGTCATTTCAATATTACGCGATTATTATGCTAAATAAAAAGGTATGGAGGCTAAAGATTTGAGTCAAGAAGATAAGAATATAACATGGCAACAGCATAATGTGACCAAGGAAATGAGACAGAAACTTCATGGTCATAAGAGCTTTGTGCTTTGGTTTACAGGTCTATCGGGTTCTGGAAAATCAACGATAGCTTCCGAAGTTGAGAAAATGTTATACCAAAGACAGTACAGTACCATGTTGCTTGATGGAGATAATGTAAGACACGGATTAAATCGAGATCTAACTTTCTCAAAAGAAGCAAGAACAGAAAACATCAGAAGAGTCGGAGAAGTTACAAAGTTATTTGTAGAAGGCGGATCGATTGTTTTAGTTGCAGCTATTTCTCCTATTGCTGCAGATCGAGATGCTGTTAGAAGTTTGTTGTCAAGAGAAGAATTTGTTGAAGTCTATATAGATTGCAGTCTTATAGAATGTGAGAAACGAGATCCAAAAGGGCTATATAAGAAGGTAAGAGAAGGATTGATTACTAATTTTACGGGTATCTCTGATCCGTATGAAGCACCAGTTTCTCCTGAAATTACTGTAAAAACAGATCACCTGGAAGTAAAAGAATGTGCCGAACAAATCATAAAATATTTGGAGGAAAATCAATATATTTCTTAAAGGCAAAAGCTGCACCCTAAGGTGACAGCTTTTTAGTTAGATTTATTAGGTTTCCATGTTACTTTGCCGCAAGAACTGCAGCCTTTTTTTACAGGGGGGTTAATTAGAGATTGGTTCTTCCCTGCATTGTTCAGTTTCTTTGTTTTGATCTCAGCATAAAGCTTTTGTAAATCCTCTTTATTCACTTCTAATCTCTCCTCTTAATTGAATATCTTGGCGCAATGCCATTATATTCTCAATCTGAGGACGGGGTGTTCTTATTTGGTTGAAATGGACGAATGACTGAAGTTCTCTTTGATTCAGCAGTATTCTTATTAAAAGGTTGGATCGTTTTTTCAGTAGGGCTGTTTGATTTAAAAGGACTGATTGGACTTGCATTTCTTGATAAAACCTTACTTTGCTCATAGGGTTTTGGAATCTGGTTGGTGATGAGCGAACCAGCAGATGAAAAGGGTCGAATTTGGGGAACAGTCGCTTTAGGTGCATCTAATCTTCTATTAACAGGCTTCTGTTCATTTGCCTCATAAAAAAGATCTTCCCTCTTGTTTTGTACAGGAGAAGAAGGGGAGGACTTTAGCTTAACTTCTACATTTGGTCTTTCTTCAATTTCGTCTACTAACGGGATTTGAGCGGCTGCAAAATAAGGATTAATAGGCTTTAAGATTTTATTCGCGCAAGAAAAGAAAGTTGATTCTGAAACGGAAGAAAGAGATTCAAAAGAAACACGCAGAAAGGTTTGAATGACTAAATAACTGATCCACTCTACAACTTTACCTTCATAAGAAGGCTGCACGGCTAAGAAGAGAGGTCCGTCTTTTCTTTTTAATGTGATACCTTTATGAATGCCAGCTTGAACGGGTAACCTGAAAGTGGGAGAAGGGTTCAAGTAATATAATTGTTTCTCAGGTGTATTCAGAGCAAGTGGCATTGGATGACCACTATGGAAATCTACATAAAAACGATGGTCACATTTCACATGATCATCTGTTGTCACTCTGATTCCTGTATGGCTTAAAAGCTGATCTAGTTCTTTAACTTTCTTTTGTGATAGCCCTTGGATACCAAACATAAATGTAGAAAGAGCTCCTGAAATTGTTTCTCCGTCATCAGAGATCTGCAATCCCCAATAAGGCAATAAAAGACATAAAGCCTCATATTCTATGGATGATAACTCACACACTTTCTGATCTTGATACCAGATTGGTCTCATGATAGCTTCCTCCTTAACGCTTATCTATAAAAATAGGCTTTCGTTCTTGTGTCATAACCCACTCTATTTCCATAGTATGTATGGAATCTTCAGATCATGATGAGGAAAGGAAGGGAAACAATGGGAAATAATCATAAACACTTGCAGGATGAGTGTATCCGCGTTCAGAAAGTTTACGACTGGGTGACTGATACACTAAACGTAAGAAAGACCGTTTCTTTTACTCCTGAACAAATCGCAGCTATAGAAGAAGCATTGGATGATCCTTCACGCCGACCGTTAAGATTGGTTACGAAAGTACCTAAAACTCCTCCAGCATTCCCGCTAACAGGTGAAACAACTGAAGCGGCAGCATGCCCTGAACTATATCTATGCGAGCAAGTTGGAGATAAGAGAGATGTTACAGTAGCGCTTAACGGAGGTTTTGCTGAAGCACAGCTTGTAGAGCTACTCTTTACAACAGATATCAAAGTTCAAGTTGTAGACCGTAACGGAGTAATCGTTGTAGAACAGTTGGTTAATGCATCAGTATTTGAATCTTTCGTCTTGTGTTATCCAGATGGAACAGACTTATACTGCCGAATCACTAAAATCTTTGCTCGCATCCCAACAGGGACTGTGTTGTTGAATAGTCCATCACCAACTTCATTCGTTGTAGACATTACATTCTGCGTTGATATCCAAGTTGAAGCAGAAGTTAAACTAGAGGTATTGGCGAAGTTCTGCTCGCCTCGTGAAAATGACCTAAATGCAGAGGAAAGCGAGGGAGAAATGTGTCCAGAGGTAGTGTTCCCACAACAATGCCCGGACATATATCCCAGGCCAGGCTGCCTGTGTAGATCACGAGGAACTGCTAGCGGATTAACGTGTGAAGAGGATGGAGCAACAGAAACTGGCAGGGCAACGATATCCGTTGAAATCTGTCCGAATTACAACCTGTCAGGAAGCAGATTCCAATTATCTCTAAACGATACAGGATATACAGCTACAGAATTCACACAAGAAACACTTAGCTGTGATGAGTATGCTGGTGGACTAAGATTGACTGTTTCAGGAAGAGGAATAATGGACGCTTCAGGAGAACAGTATCAGTTTAACCTGGCTATTGTTGAGACAGAGCATGGAAATCAATTTGAGGTAGAACTTATTGACAGAGCAGGAACTAAAGTATTTACTACAGGTGTTGTAAAAGCAGATTCTGGAGAAATTGCTATAGAAAACTGCCTTCAACACCAATAATTAATGGATCTGAAGAACAGAAAGACCTGAGGCGATTTGCCTGCAGGTCTTTCCTGTTTATGAAAAAAAGGTGAACGAATAATTGTAGCTTACATACAATAGGGAAAGAGCCTAATTATGCAAGGGGGAAGATGCATGGGGACGAAGGATAAATTAAGTTATGAGCGGCTCGTTTCTAGGGTGGACTATTACAAGGACAAAGCACTTGATCTTGAGAAAAAGCTCGTCTTTGCTGAAGAAACCATTGAACGACTCGAAAATGAGACGAACAATGATCGATCACTTAAAATAATTGAAGAGAATGAAAAAGAACTTCAAGGACTAAGAAAACAAGTCGAAGAACTCACAAGGAAATTAAAACGGCTAGAAGAACATGAGATGGAAAAAAGGATGCAGAGTTACGAAGAATTGTTGAAGAGCATACAAGATGAAATGAATGATAAAGACCAACAGATCGATCTGTATCAACAGCGCATAAAAAGTATGGAAAAGCGAATCAACATTAATCGCACTTCTGAACCGGTTTTTGAAGAGCTTGATTCAGATAATAGTAAATCAGAACCACAGAAAAAAGAAGGCTTGAATAGTGCTTGTTATTTCGACTATTCGGTAATTTTCACAAAAGATAAGAAGGGCTTTATTAGAGGTTCTTTTTTTATCGAAAACACTGGAACAGAAACGTTGGAGAATCCTTATATTTGTTTCAGATTCCAACCTGCTGAAGCTTGTGCATTAAAAGGAAAAATTATATCGTTGATCGCGTCACCCTCACAGGAAGAGATGACGCAGTCTATTTGGATGTATATGGATAATGAGTGGGCGGAAAAAGCAAAAGAACGGGGAGAGATGTGGATCTGTCCACTACGTGAAACCACATTTAAAAGTGGTGACAAACTCTCTTTGGATGATTTCCAGATTCCATTTAAGAGTGGTATTGATGAAAACATTACGGTAGAAGCGTTCGTTTATTTTCATAAACAAAACTATCGAACAAAAGCAGTTAATCATATAGCTATTAATTTTTAGTGAGACAGCCTATAACCAACTCGTCAGACTTGCATATGATGTACTATACGAGGAGGTTGTAACATGGAAGATTGTTATTATTGTAAAAGGAAGAAGAAGCATAAAAAACATAAGAAGGTTTATGCTGATAAAGTAATCATTAAAGCAGATAAAGTTATTATTCATGAAAAGAAGGTAGAGTGCGAATCAAGCTCTAGCAAATGGGAGTCTAGTCATAAACATGAGTCTAGCCACAAACATGAGTCATCTTCTAAACATGAATCTAGTCATAAACATGAATCTAGCCATAAACATGAATCTAGCTCAAAGCATGAATCTTCTTCAAAACATGAATCTTCTTCTAGCTCAAGCTCAAGTTCCAGCTCAAGCTCAAGCAATGGCTGCCACTATGATCCTTGGGTGTAAGCAATCCAAATGTTTCTTTAGAGTACTCTCAACAGAGTGCTCTTTTTTTTAGTATTACACTTAGAAAACATAGAATTAGAAGGAATAGGGTAAGAAATATAGAAGTAATGATAAAGGAGAGGATATCGATGGGGTATATCTTGCCGTACCTACCAATTCAGCAGCTGCAATATGCTAGTCGGATGGAAAAAGCTGAGAGAGGATTGCCTGTTGTTGCTAGTGTTCCTCCAATTCAAAATGATGATGTACGTTCATTTCAGCACAAGAAGAGATTGACATTTGAAGAAAAGCGTTCTTTTGATCAGATTTTAAGTGAAATGGAAGGCAAAGGGAATATAATTAACGAAACCATCTGATGGTTTCTTTTTTTGTTCATAACATATGAATTGGAGGTTTTATAGTGGAATTTATTGAACTTTCGACTGACTGTTATTACTTCAAGGGTGCTGTTAACATAGGGTATATTGTAAATAATGATAAAAGCAAAGGAATGTTAATAGATGCTGGTCTGGAAACATCAGCAGCCAAAAAAGTGATAAAGCAACTTCAAAATGAAAAGCTTCCGTTAACTCATCTATTTATTAGTCATGCACATGCAGATCATTTTGGAGGAGCTTTGTACATACAACAAAACTATGATGTACATACAATTGCCCCTGCTCTAGAAGAAGCAATTATGAGGAATCCTGTACTAGAACCGATCTACTTATCTCATGGAAATTACCCGTTAAAGGAAATGCGAAATAAATTTTTAGAAGCACCAGCTATACGTGTTGATGAAATATGCTCAGAAGGAAATATAGAACAATTTCCAGAAGTTCACTTTATTCATCTTCCAGGTCATAGTTATAATCAACATGGCATCTTATTCCGCGGTATTTTATATGCTGCAGATGCTTTTTTAGGTATAGATGTACTTGCAAAGCATAAGATTCCTTTTATAGTTGACGCACGTCAGAATATAGAAACATTACAAAAACTTAAAGAAATTGAAGTGGAAGGTATGGTCCCTGGACATGGAAGTTTTGTTACCAGATACCAGGAAGTTATTAAAGACAACTTACTTATACACGAAACCATCACTGTGAAAGTACATGAGGAGATCAAAAAATCAAGCAGATCTGGAATATCATTAGAGAATTTAGTTGCTGTCATGCTAACAAATTATGAAGTAGCCCCCCCTAACTTAGGCGCTTATTCATTGTTTCGAACGGCCATCTCTGCACATATTATTCAATTGCTAGAGGAGGGAAGTGTAGCATATAAGATTACAAACGGACGGCCTGTTATTTTTTCGGCTTCGTACATGGCATGACTAACAGTTCACCTTCTGAGAATTCTGCATAAACAATACCTTTCACATTGGAGTAGCCTTGTTGCTGTAGCAGCTCATAAAGTTCGCTTTTTGAAAGTCCCGCTGTTGAAAGGTTATCATGGTTAAGCTCACCGTCTAGTATGAGAGTTACAGGGAGTTCAGGCTGTTCTTCAGATCGCAGGTTCAAATCCTGTCTGTTTGGTGGCCCATATTGATACTTAGGCAATATGCTTAAAGATCCATTAGATTCTAATATGGCATATTCAACTTCTCTTAAACCGAAAAATCCTTTTTGTCTAACTAAGTTTTGAAGTTGGTTGATATCGAGCTTGCTCTTTTTTAGCATGTCTCGATCGATTAGTCCGTTACGAATGACGATAGTGGGTGCGCCTTCCAGAAATTTTCGCGTTCCTTTAAACTTCTGAGATATAATTTCAACTACATAGACCATAGAACCCCAGATTACAATGGCATACAAAATAACGAATATAGAAGTCTCATCATCATACATAGCATTACCAACTAATTCACCCAAGAAAATAGACGAGATAAAATCAAAAGGTGTTATCTGTGAAATTTGCGTTTTTCCTAATACTTTTGTTAACAAAAAGAGGGCGATAAACCCTATGATTAATTCAGTTGTCAATTGTCCAACATGAATGTTCATCAACCTTAGTCTCCTCAACGTACGTTTTATTGTACAGTTTTGACGAGATTAGATCGTAATAAACAAAAAAGCATTGAAATCGTCATGACGATTTCAATGCTTTTTTCATAGCGACATGCGGGATATTAGCATCCAGGAAGGGTTCCTTTGATGTTGTAAGGTACCCTAGTTTTTTGTAAAAGTCTTCTGCTTGTGTTTGTGCATATAATATAAGGCTCGGTAAAGAACGTTCGATGGCTGCTGTTTCCATAGCGTTCATGAGTTCTTCACCTAATCCTTTTTTACGATGTGAAGATAATATACAGACTCGTTCTACTTTTCCCTCTCCGTTCACTTCACGAAGCCTTGCTGCACCTATTGGTTTATCTCCGTCGTAAAGAACGAAATGCAGGGAGACATCTTCGTTGTTGTCGATTTCTTCTTTTTCATCAATCTGCTGCTCGCGAACAAAAACATCTTTTCTTACAGCTAATGCATCTTGAAATCCTTGTTCGCTCGTTGTATACGTCTTAATCAATCTAATTAAACTCCTTTTCCAAGTCGAAATGTTTCATAGACTGTCCATGAGCCATTATCAAGTTGATAGAGCAGTTGAAAACGATCGATACGTTCTTCATGTTCAATATCAATCATACGCAAACGTTCTAAAACGTCTGAATGCTCTTCATCCGACAGCTTTTGTCCGAGTGTTAAGTGCGGTACAAAGTTGTATGGCTGCTGATGTTCAAGTGGACCGGAATATAACTGCTCATGCAGCGATTTTATCTCTTCAGCTTCATTCACCTTTAAAAAGATAACATTATTAACAGGATGGAAAGATCCTACTTTATTAATCATGATTGAAAACGGGTCTATGTTCTTTGCAACAGAAGAAATATAAGAGATATGTTCTTGAATTTCTTCCTCGGTTGCTTCATAAGGCTCCTTAAGTGTGATATGAGGTGCGATAAGGGCATAATGCGGATCATAACGCTTTCGGTAGGAATTCACTTTATCTTGTAGATTTTTTGATGGAAAAATTGCAATGCCGTATTTCATATTTCTTCCTCCCTCATATTTTAAACTAGTATACCAAATATTCTTTTTATTTCCCACAGTTACAGGTCGCTGTAAAGAAACCTTAAAGCGGGAATTAAGTCTTTCTGCCAATTTACCCAGAGATGATTTCCTTGAAACTCAGCGTATTCATAATCGAGAGCTAAATTGTTTAAAAGCTTACTCAGCTGTCTGTTTGGAGTTAAGAAATCTTTGGTAATTCCTTCAGGATTCGTAAACTGTTCTTCTTCATCACCTATAGAGTGATAGATGGTCAACGTTTGCATATGTTCTATGGATTCAACGGTATCAATAAGGCTTTCAGGAACATAAGGAGATTGTACAATCACTTTTCCGAACGTATTCGGATACAGAATACTCAGCTTAAATGCTATGTAACCACCTAGAGAATCTCCGATTAAGCCCATGCCTGCACCAAGTTGGAGCGTGTTAAACTTCTCATTAAGATAAGAGGTAAGTTCAAAAGCCATGAATCGAATGTAATTCTCGTGCTTCTCTCCTGTGGGGTCATATTTTGCTTTTCGATCTTCAATTCCTTTATGATTTACACCAACAATGATACAGCTCTGTAAATTTTCTTCTTCCATTAGTCGATCGGCGGTTTTCGCCAGCTTTCCTAACTGAAAGTAGTCTCTGCCATCTTGTGCGATTAGAATAGGGTATTTAACGAGTGGAGTAAACTTAGAAGGCAGGTAGATGAGCAAGTCAATCTCCTCATCCAAGTAGTTGCTGTATATTTTATCATCTGTAATAGAACCTTTAAGTATGGCCATAAAAAGTACCTCCTGTGCTGACTGATCTTTAAATTATAAGCGTTTTCATTCAACTCGTTTTATTGTATCACATAATGATATAATGAAAGAATCAAATCGTTTTGCCATAAGAGATCGAACATTAAGAAGAGGTGAAGTCTGTTGAATAATAGAGTGCACAGTCGAGAAGTTGAAGCAGCGGCTAGAAGGCTGTTGAATGAAAGAGGCGTCACAATTCCTGAAATCGCTGAGATCGTATATGAAATGCAGATCCCATTTTCACCTGGCTTAACGAAAGAAGAGTGTATAGAAAGCGTCGATGCTGTTCTTATGAAGCGCGAGATTCAGCATGCTATTCTAGTCGGAGTAGAACTTGATATACTTGCGGAACAAAGAAAGTTATCTGAACCACTTCAAAGTATCGTTGAACAAGATGAAGGATTGTTTGGAGTAGATGAAACCATCGCTCTTGGTGCCGTTTTCGGATATGGATCCATAGCTGTTACAACCTTTGGTCACCTAGACAAATTTAAAATGGGTATTATTCAAAAATTAGATACGAAGATAGCAAATGGGAAAGTGCATACATTCTTGGATGACCTTGTTGCAAGCATTGCTGCTAATGCTTCAAGCCGACTCGCACACAGACTCCGAGATAAGCAGGAGCGTCTTGATCTTGAAGAGATTAAGATTCGTGATGAAGAAGAGAAGATTGGATAAATAACGAGCAAAAACACGCCTTAAATTTGGCGTGTTTTTTTATTGTTAACAATTACAATATATCAATAGAGACAATATCTAGTAATGGGAATTTGGTTTGCGCAGTATTATTTATGCGTGCATAGTCTGATTGTACTTCATCAATTTGCACATTAAGAAATACCCTTCCAGCTACAATTAAATCTACAACTACATCTCCGTTAGCTAACGAAATGAGCACTGAGCGAAGAGTTCGACTAGTAATTGTTGGTGTATTAGTTGTAACTAAAATAGAATTTTGATCTACTGCAGCAATAGATGTGAATAAAACATATCGATCTACAGTTGCACTAATTACTCGAATATAATCCGATCCAACCTCTCTTATTGTCACATTCGTAAGAAATGCTGCTGCTAGACCCGGAACATAAATATCCACTGTAAATACTCTAGAAAAATCAATTACACGAGATCTAAAATCAGTACTGTTTACTTCAGGAGTTACCCCAGCTCCTAATGTATTATCAATGCTTCCTATTTCAAACAGATTGATTAACGCATTAATACCATTTACTAAGTTAAATACACGTAAAAAGTTACCTCCAACTTCTCGAATTGAAACACTATTAAAGGGCGTTACTGCATTACCCGTGATATATACATCTACTAGATTTTCACTAGCTAGAGGAATGATTCTACTTCTTAGCGTGCGGCTTTGGATGATCGCCATATGATTCACCTCCTTGCCGGAACAAACTTTTATAGCAAGACGATGCTCATTATAAAGATTCCATACTATAATCTATTAATAAAGTAAGAAAGTGTGTAGTGTTCTATCTTGCGTTTAACATAGGTAAACACATATTTATCGATTAATAGGCATGTATCCTATCATTTTCGAAATAAATTAATATGCTATTTAGTATCTGGTATACAGATTGATTAATACTAAAAATGGATGGGAGGTCAGTAACGATGGGTGACTCTTTATTCCACGGAAAAGAGAAATGTACAAAGCATGATAACACACGCGGTTGTGATAGCTGTGTATGTGATTTCTTTCGTGATCTATCCGACGACATTGATTTTTGTAGCCAAAACTTAAACAGCTTCCTTGTAATCGTCTTAAAAGGAATTGGACCGTTAAGCTTGAATGGAACAACAGATCCTACGTTGTTCAGATTTGTACGTTGGGAACACACAAAGTGCTGTGTTGTGCTCTCTTATGAAGTAACGACGGCAACGGGAACAGCTACTCGTAATCTACTAGTTAACTGTAAAGACATCATAGCTGTAACTTGTGTACAAGACGGAGATCTTGCTGCAGGTACGTTCAACTAATCGTTGATTCAGCCGGGATCTTCTCCCGGTGTTTACATATAAACAGGCGAAGACACATTTTTTTGTTGAACAATAAAGAAAAGTGTTGTCAAAACTCGTAAAAAGCATATATAATAATTTTTGTTAGACAAAGGCATTGATTCGATAGCTCAGCTGGGAGAGCGCTACCTTGACAGGGTAGAGGTCGGGGGTTCGAACCCCTCTCGAGTCACCATACATAATAAGCAAACCTCCTTAGTGATAAGGAGGTTTTTTTGATGCTTTCTTTGTTGGATTTTAATGTGTTATAGCAACAAAAACACGCTAGAGATAAAGACCCCTGTAATGATCATCATAACAAGACCGTATCCCATAATGTCTTTTGCTTTTAATCCAGCAATAGCTAAAGCAGGAAGCGCATAGAATGGTTGGATCATGTTTGTCCATGCATCACCCCAAGCTACAGCCATAGCCGTTCTTGATAACGAAACGCCTAAGTTTTGTGCTGCTTCTAACATAACAGGTCCTTGAACCGCCCATTGTCCACCGCCAGACGGAACAAAAAAGTTAACGAGGCCAGCACTCCATAAAGTAAATAAATGAAAAGTATGTTCGTTTGAAAAGGAAATAAGCATATTGGATAGGACCGCCACAAGTCCCGATGAAGTTACGATTCCCATTAGTCCTGCATAAAAAGGAAACTGAATAATAATTCCGCTCGCATTTTTCACAGCATCCGTAACCGCTTTCAAAAATAACAGCGGTGTTTTATGTAAGATGATACCGATAAAAAGGAATAAAAAGTTTACGATATCTAGATTTAAGCTAAATCCATTTTTCGTGAAATAATAGACTAGGTATGAGATTCCTAATAGCCCTATGAGAATAGATAATAACTGACTATTTTCAAGTCGATCAGCAGGTGTTTGAAGGGTTTCTTCTTTACTTGCTGCCTCATGTGATTGCTTGTCCTCTAACAAAGCGGGATCGATTACAAACGCTTTTTCACCCGGAGGAACCATTAATCTGTTAATGAGCGGTACCATTATGAATAAGCCAGCTAGAATAATGAAGTTGAACGATGAAAAGATTGTCTCACTAGTCGGAACAACTCCCATAATGTTTTCGGTAAAGTGTCCCGGTGTAGCGATTGTTAAGACAACCGATCCTGATAGACCTCCACACCATATGATAAAACCACTATAAGCACTTGCGATTAATAACCGGTAGTCGACACCTTTTACTTTCATCGCAATTTCTTTTGCGAATAGAGCACCTATTATAAGTCCGAACCCCCAATTGATCCAGCATGCGACGAGCGCGACTAACGTTACGAGTATGATAGCTTGCCCAGGTGTTTTTGGGATTTTTGCTAAGTAACCTAATAGTTTCTTAAATAGCGGGGAGCTTGCCATAACGTGGCCGGTCACTAATATTAACACCATCTGCATGGAAAACGTTAATAAACTCCAAAAACCTGTACCCCAATAATTAACGATTTGCACAGGAGTGCTATCTGTCGCAAATAGTGCTAAACCACATACGAAGAATGTCAGTAAGATGACCAACAGAAAAGGATCGGGCATATACCTTTGCATCAATCTGTTTGAAAATGAAATTAAAAGTCTCAAATTTCTTCTTCCTCTCCTCATAAATGATATTTGAATAGTATGTATTTCAAGTACAGTTCGATTAATTTCTACAAAATCCTTTTAATACTTATTGATAAATGGACGAACTTTTTAAGTCGTCCTACATAAAATATAGAGAAATAGGATATAAGGTTTTTGAAAGGAGAACATTTTTTTGGCTTTATTTAAACGCCCTGGCATTTTTGCCAAAAAGGGAATGGTTCCTAATATGGGTGCAATGGGACCTACGATGGGAGCAATGGGTCAGATGGCGCCTACGATGGGAGCTATGCAACAGATGCCCCAGATGGGTGGATGTGGATACCCAGCAGTATCACCATCTCAATATTATCCTCCACAAGTTATGCCTGCACAGTTTAGCCCTACGAACCAACAAGTTCAATATAACCAGCAAGATGTATATGTTCCGATGGTTCATCCAACTCAAACGACTCAAGTCAACCAGATGAACTATAAATATGTACATTATTTCCCTCAGAACACGAACGTCGTAAACCAAGCAACGCAGCAAAACCTTTGTGGAACGGTCCAACCCATCATGGCACCTTGTCCCCCGCCATGCCCTCCTCCATGTGGTCCATGTGGTCCTTGGAGAAAGAAGTAATAGTGAAGCTGTCGACACGGTCGGCAGCTTTCATTATTTCGACTAGTACACTCCACACGTTATAGATTTTTGAATAATTAAACTTTTCTAACTATAATGAATAAAAAATAGTATGATTAAACAATCGGCTAATAGAAAAACCATTAGTTTACTTTTAAAGAGTTTACCAGACGACTTCTAAGGAGGGACATACATGCCAGCAATATTGGAGAAGGACACGATTTCTTTTTTCTATATAGAAGCAACTCTAAACAATGTAATCTTAATAATGAATGATCGATTGAAAGAAGAAATAAACAACACTGTTATAAATGAATCAATTGAAACAGTATTCGATGAGTGGAAACCAACATCAGGAGGCAATTTAATTCAAGCTCGTTTGAAGGATAAGAACTTTATTTTTATTAAAGATAAAATATCAGGTAATAGGTTTGTTTACGTAGGAATCGTTTCTGCTGAATTGGAAAAGAAGTCTGAAGAAGTGAAAGAACTTCAGAGATTGAATCTTCACCTTGATGCTATCATTGAAAGTTCATACGATGGCATTTATATAACAGATAAAGACGGAATTACGTTACGGACAAACTCTGCCATTGAACGAATAACAGGAATACCAAAGGAATATTACATAAATAAAAAAGTGGATGATCTAGTGAAAAGAGGAATTCTTGAAAACTCGATCACAGATAAAGTCATCCAAAAGAAGAAAAGTGTCACACACATTCAATTAAGCTATTCTGGACGCGAAACTCTGCTTACAGGAAATCCTGTTTTTAATGAAAACGGTGAAGTTGAAAGTGTCGTTACCAATATACGTGATCTATCTGAATTAAACAGTTTACAAAAAGCACTTAGTCAGGCGAATAAGTTAAACGAAAGTTACCAAAAAGAAATAGAACGCTTAAAAGGGAGCGCATCTTTATTTGGTGGAAAAACAGTTGTTGAGGCGGATCAAATGAAACTTATCTACGATACAGCGAGTCGAATTGCGGATGTATCGGCAACTGTACTTATTTTAGGAGAAACTGGGGTAGGTAAGGATGTACTGGCAAAGTACATCTATAATAAAAGCGAGAGAAAAAGAAGTGGCACGTTTGTTAAAGTAAATTGTGGTGCTATTCCTGCTGATCTATTAGAATCTGAATTGTTTGGGTATGCACCGGGAGCCTTTACAGGTGCAAACAAACAGGGAAAACCAGGTTTGTTTGAATTAGCTGATAAAGGCGTATTATTTTTAGATGAAGTTGGAGAGATGCCGTCGACCCTTCAGGTGAAACTGTTAAAAGTTATTCAAGAAAAAGAGATTCAACGTGTTGGCGGAACAGTAACTAAGAAAGTGGATGTACGTATTATTGCTGCTACGAACCGTAACTTAAAAGAGATGGTGCAAAAGGGAACGTTTAGAGAGGATTTATTTTATCGACTAAATGTTGTTCCTTTATTCATACCAGCCCTTCGTGAAAGAAGGAAAGAGATTCCTAGTTTAATTTCATTATTTTTGGAACAAATCAACCAAAAGTACAACACAGCAAAAGTAATAGATTCAGAGCTCAATGCATTTTTTTACAAGTATTCTTTTCCGGGTAATATAAGAGAGCTTTCAAATGTATTAGAGCAGCTTGTCCTTCTTAACAGTGAGGATTTATTGGGACTGAGACATTTACCAGAGGAATATCAGTCAAGTAAAGCTTCAATGAATGAAACAGAAATTCAAACATTAAAAGAAGTTGTTGAACATGCAGAAAGAAAATATTTAAGTCAAGCAGCAATCAAATACACAACCACCTATGAACTTGCTAAAGCTCTTGATACAAGTCAGCCAACAATCGTAAGAAAACTAAAAAAATATAATATCCGTTTAAATGAGTAAATCAAGCCACTTCTTTTAAGAAGGGGCTTTTTGCTTTTAATAGTTATCAATGATTCATTTTTGAATCATTGATTCTTTTTTAAATCATAGAAGGAATATCCAATTTGTTACGATTTTGATTCATTTATGAATTCCGCTCTTTTTACTCATATTGTTATTCATGTTATTGACAGATGAGTGCGGGAAAGATTCCCGAAACTTCTGCGGGGGTTCGCCGGACAACACGCGGATAGCGATCATGTGATACGGAGATCAGCACTTTATAGTGAATTCATGTATCTGATTTGCAGAAAAATGAACATTCTCTAGAGTTGGCATGGAAATTGCATATCTGTTAACTAAGAACTTTTTCAAAATTTTTGTATTCAAAAGGAGGAAGAAAATGATTACGACATTAGCCCCAGAAATTGAACAGATGAAACAAATGGTGAAAAACTTTGTTGAAAACGAGGTAGAGCCTTATGCTCAACAAATTGAAGAGGATGATAAGATACCGCAACATTTGGTAGAACAAGCAAAAGAACTTGGTTTATTCGGGATGAGTATACCAGAGGAATATGGGGGAATCGGTTTAAATACAGTTGGAAAAGCAACGGTGCTGGAACAGCTTGGACGCACTCACAATGGATTTGTGAGTTTAATAGGTGCTCATACCGGCATCGGAAGTACGGGACTTGTAAAACTTGCATCGGAAGAGCTCAAGCAGAAATACTTACCAGCGATGGCGACAGGTGATAGGATCGCTGCGTTTGCTCTATCTGAACCTGGTGCTGGATCTGATGCGACCAACTTATCAACTCGAGCTGTAAAAAATGGTGATAAATGGATCTTGAATGGAACGAAACACTTTATTACCAATGCTCCGATCGCCGATTTTTTCACAGTCTTTGCTTTAACAGATAAAGAAAAAGGGGCTAAAGGCGGAATAACTGCCTTTTTGATTGAGAGGAATTCACCTGGATTTAGTATAGGGAAAAAAGATAAAAAAATGGGTTTACGTGGATCTTATACAGCGCAACTCATATTTGAAGATTGTGAAGTACCTGAAGAGAACGTGATTGGTGAAGTTGGTATGGGCTATATGTCTGCTTTAAAGATATTGGGAGAGGGACGAATAGGATTAGCTGCAAGAGCAGTAGGTTCATGTGACAAACTGATCGAGCTCTCTGCATCTTATGCAAAGGAACGGAAACAGTTTGGAAAACCGATTGCTGATAATCAAGCTATTCAATGGATGTTAGCAGATATGGCAACCGAAACGGAAGCCGCTCGCTTGTTAACGTTGAAAGCAGCGCAAATGGTCGATGAAGGAAAGAAAGTGATTAAAGAAGCTTCTATGGCTAAATTATTTGCAAGTGATGTGTTCAATAGAGTGGCCGATAAAGCTGTTCAAATTCATGGCGGAATGGGTTACGTTTCCGATTATCCTGTTGAGCGGTTCTACAGAGATGCAAGGATCACAAAGATTTATGAAGGGACCAATGAGATTCAACGGTTAATTATCTCGAGAAGAATTCTTGAAGAAAATTAAAATCCTTATCTAAATTACAGAAATGAGGGATTATATGCGTTGGATCGTCCTCGTTTTATTATTCTTTGGAATGATCATTAATTTTGCAGACAAGTCTATTATTGGACTTGCTGCAGCTCCAATTATGGAGGACTTTAATCTTTCCTATACGGAATGGGGTCTTGTAGGAAGCAGCTATTACTGGTTGTATCCGGTAACAGGTATATTTGGAGCAGCCTGGGCTGACAGAATAGGAGCTAAGAAAGTATTAGGATTACTGATGTTAACATGGGCAGTTCTGCAATTTGGAGTGTTAGCGATCACTGCCTTACCGTTTTTAATTGCTTATCGTATCCTACTTGGAGCATTTGAGGGACCATTCAGCCCAGTGGCATATAGTCATGCGAATAAGTGGTTTCCTCCTAAACTGCGAGGTCTTGCTAATTCAGTAGTCGTATCAGGTGCAACAGTAGGTGCCATGGTGGTTGCCCCTATTCTTGTGGCATTGATTAGCACGTTGGGATGGAAACCGGCTTTTGCTTGTTTAGGTGCTGCAAGTATCGTTTGGGCGGTTGCTTTTCATTTTTTTACGAAAGAAAATCCATTGAAAGTATTTGAAGAAAAGGAGAAGAAGCGAAAGGAGAAACTAGAAAAAATCAATCTAAAAGATTTTGGCAGATTACTGCTATCTCCTTCTGCATTATTTACAACACTCGCTTACTTTTCAACCTATTTCCTGGTCGTTTGGATCGCTGTTTGGCTGCCGATCTACTTAGTGGAAGTTGTGGAAATGACATCTAAGCAAATGGGTTTAGCCGTGATGATTATCGGTATAGTGTCCACGTTTATCTATATCGGAGTGTCTTTTATTTCTGATCATCTATACAAGAAGAATGAGAATTGGCGGATTTCCAGAGTTTATGTTGTAGGAATCTCTATGGTGATTGGAGCGTTATTAATGGCTTCTATTACCTTTTATCAAAATCCGGTATGGGTAATTATAGCCATGTGTTTGTCTAAGGGGTTAACTTATGCAATTTTACCAATTGGCCCAACCATTATGATCAACGAGATGCCAGAACGAGGAGGTTTAATGACCAGTATCCTCACTTCATCTGGCAATCTTGCAGGTATAATCGCGCCAATCATTACTGGATATATTATTGCGATCTCCGATTCTAGTAAGATTACCGGATATAACTATTCTGTGCTGTTTATGGCTTTTCTCGTATTGACTTTTGCACTGCTGTTTCTATTATTTGTTAAACCTGATTCCACGTACAAGGAAAGATCACAGGGTCAGATGGAAGTGTTAGAAAAGAAGGTCAATTAGTCTGATATGAATCTCGTAATTTTGTTGGGAGGGAATACGAATGAACGAGATCCAGAACCGTCCATGGGACAAATACTACCGAGATGTGAACGAAGCAATAGTGTTTCCAGAAGTATCACTCTACTCATTTTTAGCAGACTCAGAAAACAAATATGGAGACCAACCCGCTATAACCTTTAATGATCAAGTTATCACGTATTCGGAATTAAAGAACAAGACAGATCGATTAGCAAACAGTTGGAGAGACCGAGGTTTTGAAAAAGGTGAACGTATCGGTTTGATGTTAGGCAATCACCCTGATTATATCGTTTCTTACTATGCGGCCATGTCGTTAGGGTTGATCATTGTTCAAATTAACCCTTCTTATACACCAAGAGAATTTCTGCAAATTTTGGACGATGCAAAAGTTTCTTATATTGTTGCAGATAATCGGTCATTGCAAACCATCTATGAGATTGAAGAATTCTACCCTTTTAAATACGTTATGACATCCCAGGTAAAAAAACAAAAAACAGATTACTTTCTTACCTTGGACGAGCTCATTGAACAAGGTTCACCATTATACTGCCCAGTCGAGATCAAGGCTAAAGATGATATAGCTGTCATTCAATACACAGGTGGGACGACAGGTAAAATAAAAGGTGCCATGTTAACTCATCATAATTTAACAACGAATGCGTATCAGAGTTTTACGATGTATAGACAAAAATATATTCCAGGTAAAGAAACGGTCTTAACCGTAACACCGCTTTATCATGTTTATGCGATGACGAGTGCAATGAATGTGGGCATTTTCTTAGGAGCTAACCTGTTATTATTGGACAAGTTTGATATCGATAAAATGATGAAGGCGATAAAAAAATACAGACCTACTGTTTTTCCAGGCGTTCCTAAAATGTATATTTCAATCGCTAATTACCCAAATGCAGAGCAGTTTGGATTAAACAGTTTGAAAATATGTTCTTCAGGATCAGCTCCTCTTCCTGTAGAAGTAATTAGAAGATTTGAAGAGGTTTCTGGCGCGACAATTCTAGAAGGATTCGGAATGTCTGAAACATCTCCTACCACCCATCGAACTCCGATCAATGGAAAACGGAAGGTAGGAAGCATCGGTATTCCAGTTCCAGAAACCGATTGCTGTATAACGGATAATGAGCATAACCTTCTCGAACCAAACTACGTAGGTGAGCTGTTGATCAGAGGTCCTCAAGTTATGAAAGGGTATTGGAACAATGAATCTGAAACGAAACATGCGCTTGTGAATGGTTGGCTCCGCACGGGTGATTTAGCAACGATGGATCATGATGGGTACTTTTATATCGTCGGAAGAAAAAAAGAAATGATTATTTTTGGTGGATTTAATATTTATCCGCAAGAAATTGAAAGCGTTTTATATGATCATGAAGATGTGAAGGAAGCAGCTGTAGTAGGCATTCCAGATGAAATACATGATGAGATCGTAAAAGCGTATGTTGTCCCTAAAGAAGGACGAACTATAGACACCGATGCACTGAAAAGTCATTGTTACTCCAATCTTACTCCATATAAAGTGCCAAAGAGTATTGAAGTGAGAGAAAGTCTCCCTAGGAATGGAGTAGGCAAGTTATTAAAAAGACTATTAGTTAAAGAAGAGATGGAAAAAGGAGTGAGAGTGAATGAATAATATGTCTATTCAAAGAGTAGCAGTCGTAGGTTCAGGTGCGATGGGATCACAGATTGCAATGGTATGTGCTCTAGCTGGGTATCCTGTCGTACTGCAAGATATTCGTGAAGAAAGTCTTGTTAAAGGAAAAGAGCAATTAAAGAAGCAGATGGAAAAAAGAGTCACAAAAGGGAAGTTAACATCAAACGAGGTGAAGCAGGCGTTTAATCTCATTACCTTTACTACTTCTTTAGATGAGTTATCAGAAGCGGATCTTGTTATAGAAGCAATCATTGAAAAGTTAGACGCGAAGAAAGAATTGTTTCAAAACGTAGAAAAAATAGTTTCAGAACAGACGATACTGGCAACAAATAGTTCAACGATTGTAAGCTCAAAAATTGCAGAAGCTGTAAGTCGACCAGAGAATGTATGTAATATTCATTTTTTCAACCCTGCACTTGTTATGGAACTTGTTGAAGTAGTAAAAGGACCACATACGTCGAATCAAACTTCTGAAAGATGTATGGATTTTGTTCGAAGCATCAATAAAGCCCCTGTATTGCTAAAAAAAGAAATTTCAGGATTTATTGCGAACCGTATCTTAGGAAAACTAATGGATGAAGCACTTTTTCTATATGAGAATGGTTATGCAACACATGACGAAATTGACTTAGTTTGCAAAAAAGCGCTTAATCATCCAATCGGTCCGTTTGCTTTAATGGATTTAACAGGTTTAGACGTTAATTATTATGTTCGAATGCAGAGGTTTGAGGAAAGTGGAGATGAAAACGAAAAGCCTTCAAAAGTTGTAGCTGAAAAAGTAAGAAAAGGAGAATTAGGTAAAAAAACAGGTAAAGGATTTTATGAATACGATGAAAAAGGAAGAAAAGTAGAAGTAGTTTTATAGTATTTATCTCTCCCATCAGTCTAACGGGCGTGAAGCACCCTGTTCTTCTTCAGTTCTTAAAAATGGTTACGGGAGAATGAAATCATGATAAACAAAAGAAATTATAATTCACATTCAGCATTCTTTAATCATCTAGGAATAAAGAGGGAACCAAATGACAATAAGAATGTCATCATATCACTCAATATGAAAGAAGAGCATTGTAATGAGTCAGGAGTGTTATCAAATGGAATCTATTATACCCTGCTTGATATAGCACTTGGGACTTCGATTACAGAAATGAAAAATTGCTTTACGATAACGATTAACATGCATGTTCAAGTATATGAAAACAGGTATGTAGAGCAACTTACATGCAAAGGACGTTCTATTAATATAACCGGAAATATTGGAAGTGGAGTAGGAGACATATTTGATGAGAATGGAAATCATTGTGCTTCAGGTTCGGCTACTTTCAAAATCATTCCGGCAGGAGGGGAGCGTAAATACTAAAATGACTACACCTGTTATTGTGTCAGCTGTTAGAACAGCAATCGGCAAACAAGGAGGGGCTTTGGCGACACTTCCTTATTATATGTTCGGAGCAGAAGTAATGAGAGAGGCAGTGAGAAGAGCAGAAATTCAGCATCACGAGATCGATGATGTAATTTTTGGGAATTGTTTAAGTGGAGGAGGAAATCCAGCACGAATGACGTTATTACAAGCTGGAATACCATTTGAAGTACCTGGTATGACGATTGACCGTCAATGTGGTACAGGCATTAATGCAGTTGCCCTTGCAGCAGATCTTATCAAGGCTGGAAGAGGAAGTGTGTATTTAACTGGAGGAGTAGAAAGCATGTCCCGTTCTCCCTATCTATTATCACCAGCAACTAGACCGTATGACCGAAATCCTCCACAATTTATTAAGAGAAAACTCTCTCCTGACGACATTGGCGACCCACCAATGGGCATCACAGCTGAAAATGTTGCTGAAAAATATAAGATTACAAGAGAAGAACAAGACGAATATGCAGCTGAAAGTCAAAGACGTATGGCAAGGGCGATGAAAGAGGGATTGTTTGATAAGCAAATCGTACCTATTGAGATAAGAGGTAAGAAAGAAACATATGTTTTTAAACAAGATGAACATCCTCGCCATTCAACAACTATAGAAAGTTTATCCCCTCTTTCACCTGTATTTAAAGAGGGTGGAACGGTTACAGCTGGAAATGCATCAGGTGTGAATGACGGTGCGTCTGCATTAGTGATGATGTCTCATGATGAAGCCCAGAAGCGCCATTTAACAGTACTTGCTGCAGTTGTAGATTCACAAGTTGCAGGAGTAGATCCAAATATGATGGGTATGGGGCCGGTTCCTGCAGTTAGAAAACTACTAAAACGAAACCAATTGTCGATCAAGGATATAGATTTTGTGGAATTGAACGAAGCATTTGCATCCCAAGTCCTAGCATGTAACCGTGAGTTGGAGATTCCAAAAGAAAAATTAAATGTTAACGGTGGTGCTATCGCGCATGGCCATCCAATTGCAGCGACCGGAGGGATTTTAATAACGAAAGCGGTCTATCATATGAATAAGACACGTGCCAAACGTGCGATTGTTACGGCATGTATCGGTGGTGGGCAAGGGATAGCGATTTTATTAGAAAATACAAACGAGGTGAAGTAATCATGCAAACCTTTCAAAATATTATTGTTGAAAAATCTAATCAGCTCGCCTATCTAATTATAAACTTACCTGAACAGCGAAATGCGTTGGGTAAAGAAACACTCTTAGAGATAAAGAAAGCGTTGGATGAGTTAAAGAACGATGATCAAATTTACTGTATCGTATTTACAGGGAAAGGAGACAAATCATTTGCAGCAGGAGCAGATATTAGTCAGTTGAAAGACCGTGAGCCTTTAGATGTTTTCAATCCAGATGGAATGCAAGAAACGTATGATTATATTGAAGGTTTTGAGAAGCCGACTATTGCTATGATAAATGGATATGCTTTAGGCGGAGGATGCGAGCTTGCAATGGCATGTGATATTAGAATAGCTTCTCAAGATGCCAAACTTGGTCTTCCTGAATTGAATTTAGGTATTATTCCAAGTGCAGGGGGAACACAACGATTAGCGCGTTTAATCGGAAAAGGAAAAGCGATGGAACTTATATTGACTGGAAAAATAATATCGGCAGATGAAGCGGAAAGAATTGGCCTCGTATCAGAAGTTGCACCAGCTAGACAATTGAAAGAATCCGTAGAGAGAACGGCACATCAAATCATATCTAAAGGACCGCTGGCAGTTAAGTTTGCTAAATTAGCCATTCATGCCGGTTATGATTCTGATATGAAAGCTGGATTATTAATAGAAAAGCTGGCTCAAGCTGTTTTATTTTCAACCGAAGATAAAAAGGAAGGAACAAGGGCTTTTCTTGAGAAAAGAGCTCCTGAATTCATGTCTAGATAGAAACGAAGGAAGAAGGGACAAACGATATGCCATTAACAATCGATGAAATCCACAAAGAATTTGCGCATTGTCCATACCTTCACCACTTAGGTATAGAGATCGTATCTTTTGAAGAAGAAAATGTGAGGATAAAATTAAAAATAAAGAATGAATTGTTGAATACGAATGGTACCCTTCATGGGGGTGTATATGCCTCCATCATTGACTTCGTTCAAAGTATGCATCTTCGCTCTGTTACAAAGACGAGGTGTGTGACGATGAGTTTAACCGTTCATTTTACAGCACCAGTCAAAACAGGCTACATATATGCAGAGGCTCATATTATTTCTAAAGGTCATAAGACCGCTTTTGTGGATGGGGTAATTAAGGATGAGTACGGAAATGTTGTTTCAAAAGGAACAGGGACTTTTAAGTTGATTCATGTGTAGGAATAGTTGCATGAGGATGAGAGATAACACTTCAAATCTAGGAGGTGGTGATGTTGGAACGAACTAGAATGATTGCAGGTCATGCGAAGCTTCCTCAAGGTATGTCGGCGAGTGAAATTCATCAAACATTAACAGTTACTATTGAAACGGATCATCAATACTGGGTGATTCTAAATGCTTCATGTACTTTATCAACGCAACATGCTCAAAATTTTTTTAGTAGTTTATTAAAAGGGTTTAGTCTCATGGATGGGTGTGATCCCATTGTGAATACGATCGAAAGAAATTATCACGGAAAGGCAAAAACGGCATTAATAACGGCGGTAAAAGATGCCTATAAACAATATAGTGCAATAAGAGCAAAAACAGAGGTCTGATGGACTTGTTAAATTTCTGATTATTCAATTTATTTATTGACACAAGATAAAAACTGATTTAAAATGATATAAATATTACCCGTAGGTTGGTGTCCCCTACCACGGCTAGTAATAGTTAGTATGCAACTTATAATTAATAATAACTGTTAAGTCTATCGGACTTTTACCAAAAGCCAAAAGTAGACTACAAGCCAGTTTTATCATTTCCTAATGAAATGGTACAACTGGCTATTTTTGTGGAAAAAAAAGGAGGAAGAAAAATGAGCGTAACTAAAGAAAGTGAGAAAACATTTGTAGGAACATACGGTACTTTTAAGGTAAATAGTCATCCGGATCATCAACGACTATATCATCTTGTCATTGAAAAAGAATCATTATTAGCTTTTTTGACTGAAAATCAACTAGTGAATGCACAACAATTAGAGTACGTTCCTTATATGAGACTCGTATTATCGCAATCATTGGAAAGACACTTAGGTAGTTCATTTTCTGATACCGTTCGTTCCATATTACACGATCGGAATACAGGTGGTTTTACAGTCGGAATGCAAGGGTTAACTCAAAATTATGATGAGTATATTAAATTTTCAACTGCTTTATCTCACTTGATCGGAGGGGTAAACTTTGATGCGATGTCAGGAACCTACTACGCTAGATTTACAGTTAAAGATACAGACGAAAGTGATTCCTACTTAAGGCAAGCATATCGACGTTTTACTCTTCATACAGATGGAACGTTCGTAGATGAACCTACAGATTGGCTTCTAATGATGAAGTTTGCGGAAGAAAATGCGAAAGGTGGAGAGTCTCGGGTTTTACATTTAGATGATTGGGAAGAATTAGACCACTTTTCCCGCCACCCATTAGCAACTTGTCGTATTGAATATAAGGCACCGGCTAGTAAAAATGTTGCAAAAAATGTTTATAATGAAACATTTTTTGAACATAACGGCAAACCATGTATCTGTTTTATTGACCAATTTGCTCATCCAACAACGATGGATCAAGCCGTTTACTTAAAAAATCTTTCTGAGTCTATGGAGAACAGCAAGTACACCATCGACCTCCCTCTCCCTGTTGGAGACCTTGTTATGGTGAACAATACTTTCTGGCTGCATGGCAGAGCTGCATTCGCAAAGAATCCTGAGCTTCATCGTGAATTATTAAGACAAAGAGGTTATTTTGCTAGAGTGTAACAACTACGAACATATCCGGAGGGAAATATGGAAGATATCGTAATTATAGGGGGAGGAATTGTTGGATTATCCACTGCGTACTCATTAAGCAAGAGATTTCCACACGCTCGTCTTAGCGTATTAGAAAAGGAAGATTCATGGTCAAAACATCAGACAGGAAATAACAGCGGTGTAATCCACTCAGGCATTTACTATAAACCAGGAAGTTTAAAAGCTAAGTTTGCAAAAGAAGGAAATAAAGAAATGATAGACTTTTGTCAAAAGTACAATGTGAACTATGAACAATGCGGCAAAGTTATAGTGGCAACGAAACAAGATGAATTGCCGCATATTAAAAATTTGTATCAAAGAGGCATTGCAAACGAGCTTGAGCTATCAATGATTGGTCCAGAACAAATAAAAGAAGAGGAACCATTTGTTCATGGGATACAGGCAGTTAAGGTACCTTCAGCTGGCATTGTAGACTATAAACAGGTATGTTTGACTCTTGTTTCCATTTTAGAAAAGCATGGAGTTGAACTGCTTTTAAATACTGAAGTAAAAAAGATTATTGAAAAAAACGAGCAAGTAGATATTGTCACAAATCAAAAGGATTTCACTGCTAAATATATTGTGAACTGTGGCGGACTACACAGTGATCGGCTTGCTAAAATGACGGGTTTATCACCAGATCTAAAAATAATCCCTTTTAGAGGAGAGTATTTCGAACTTAAACCAGATAAACAGTATTTAGTGAAAAATTTAATATATCCTGTTCCGAATCCAGAGTTTCCTTTTTTAGGTGTGCATTTTACTAGAATGATAAATGGTGGCGTTGAGGCTGGTCCGAATGCCGTTTTAGGATTAAAAAGGGAAGGCTATTTAAAACGTGATATTAACTTTAAAGATGCAACGGAAATCATGCTATATTCAGGTTTTTGGAAGATGGCACGTAAATATTGGAAAGAAGGAACGGTAGAAATTTGGCGATCTTTAAGCAAGAAAGCCTTTGTAAAGAGCCTTCAAGAGCTCGTACCAGACATTCAAGAAAGTGATATTATACCTTCACCATCTGGTGTTAGAGCACAAGCTTTGCGATCTGACGGCTCATTAGTCGATGATTTCTTCATTGAACAGAGTAAACGAAGTATTAATGTGTGTAATGCACCTTCTCCAGCAGCTACTGCATGTTTTCCAATCGGAAGAGAAATTGCTAAAAGAGTGCCTGAATTAGAGTATAAACTTTTTGCTGCAAGATAGTTTGGAATGTAAAGAGAAGAGAGTGTAAAAACAATTGTTTTTATGCTCTTTTTTTATGTGTAAGTCGTTGATGAAAATAATAGAAAGAGGGGAAAGAATAGTATATATGGATTTTTTATTTTAGGAGGAACTTATTATGGTTAAGACTAGAGGTATAGTATTGGTTACAGGTGCAGCCGAGGGAATTGGAAAACAGATAGCAATTGATTTTGCCAAAGCAGGATGGAAGGTCTCGCTAATTGATTACAATAAAAATGAGCTTGAAACTACATTTTCTGAAGTCCGTCAAATTCAAGCAGATAGCATCTTTATTACATGCGATGTAAAAAATCCAGAGGAAATTATTAAGGCAGTATCAGAAACACATGATAGATTAGGCGGTCTGAACTGTGTTATCAACAACGCTGGTATTTCAAAATGGAAATCGCCATATGAATTAACAATAGATGAATGGGATGACATTTTAAACACGAACTTGCGAAGTGTTTTTCTTTTTTCTAGAGAAGCGGCTAAGTACATGTCCCAGTCTGGAGGAGGTTCTATCATCAATATGGCTTCCACTCGTGCGGTAATGTCTGAGCCTCATTCCGAAGCATATGCGGCAACTAAAGGTGGAATTGTTGCTTTAACTCACGCCTTGGCTGCATCGTTCTCTGAAGATTTTATTACCGTGAATTCTATTAGTCCTGGTTGGATACATACAGGAGATTATAAAGAGCTGCGTGAAGTTGATCACGATCAGCATCTCTCAAAAAGAGTGGGTATGCCAGCTGATATTTCAAGGGCATGCTTATTTTTAGCGCAGTCTGACAATAATTTTATTACCGGGGAAAATATTACGATCGATGGCGGGATGACTAGAAAAATGATCTATGAACATTAATGTTTCCTATAGGGAAAAAGATTGCTCTAGACCCACCCCCAATCCATTCTTTATGATGTAAAAGGTATTATTTAACGAAGGAGAATAGAGAATGCAATCTGATCAGCAAAAAAGAGTGGAACGCGGTGTTTATCTTAGTCTAGGAGCATATATTTTTCTATCAATAGTTAAACTTGTGTCAGGTATTTTTTATAATTCCGATGCATTAGTTGCTGACGGATTAAACAATGCTACTGACATTATCGCTTCTATCGCAGTATTAATAGGATTGAAAATTTCAAGGAAGCCAGCAGATGAGGATCATCCTTATGGACACTTGCGTGCAGAAACGATTGCATCGATGGTTGCTTCATTTATTATGGTAGTCATTGGTATTGAAGTATTGATTTCATCTATTAAAAAGATGTTTAACGGAGTGGAAACGGAGCCTTCACTTACGGCGGCCTTGATCGCTCTGTTCGGTGCAGCTGTGATGTTGATCGTTTATTTGTATAATATAAAAGTTGCAAAAGAAACAGACAGCCAAGGGCTGAAAGCAGCCGCTCTTGATAACCGTTCAGACGCATTTGTCAGTATTGGAGCAGCAGTCGGAATTCTTGGCGCACAGATCGGCTTACCGTGGCTAGATCCAGCAGCAGCAGTTCTTGTTGGTCTGATCATCATTAAGACAGGTTGGGAGATTTTCACTGAAACCTCCCATAACCTTTCAGATGGCTTTGATTATGAAGAAGGCAAGGAAATGGAACACAAGATTTTAGATGTTGAAGGTGTAGAGAACGTGGGAGACCTGAAAGCTCGTAAACACGGTAACCGAGCTATTATCGATGTAACGATTAAAGTTGATCCTTCCCTTAATGTAGTGGAAAGTCACGAGATCACAGAAAAGATAGAAGACACGATTAAAGAAGCTTATAATGTCGAGAGTATACAAGTTCACGTTGAACCAGAGGACGGAAAGAACAAAGATAATTCATTAAAGTGAAGAGGGCTGAATGAATTCTATCCGATTTCCGAAGGGATCTCGTATCGTAAAGCGTGAAAATCCAGGAAACGGCAGTTCTTGTTGTATCGGTACTTGATGAAGAGCCAAATGATCTTTGAAACTTGTGAGGTCATCGACTAAAAAGGCCGGGTGATGTTTACCTTTGTAAACCTGATCTTCCACTCCGATGTGTAGTTGTTGATGACCGAATTGGAACCACATCCCACCATTTTTTCGAAGAGCATCTGGTTTTGGAATTTCTTCAAGTTGCAGGATTCCTTTATAAAAAGCTCGTGCTTCATCTTCCTTTTCTCGTGGAATACATATTTGGACATGATGGATACCTGTTATTTTCATGGTTTATTACCTCCATTGAATAATTAATTGAATAATTAGCAGAACAGTTACAGTCCTCATAAGGATTGTAACTTGTTTTGTTTTTAAATGAGGTGCAAGTTTTACCGCAGCTTGAGCACCGCATATACTTCCAATCGTAAGCGGTATAGCCACACTCCACATATAATGTCCTGCCCATAAATAAGTGAATACAGCCCCTGTACAGCTTAAGAACGTATTGAATCGTGTAAATGAGACGGTGCGAATATAGGAAAAGCCGTTTCGCATAAAAAGCTGCATCTGCAAGGTACCTTGACCTGGACCGAATAAGCCGTCATATGCCCCGATGCCAAAAAGGTATGGATACTTACTCGGAGGGAGCTGTTTGATCTCATCATTTGGATCTTTTTCTCTTTTTGTTTTTAGAAAAGTTAAGAAGAGTGCAGACGTGAGTAAGAAAAGTGCGATGATGGTTAAATTCTCTCTAGAGATTAAGGAAGCAGTCAAGCCACCTGCAATTCCTCCTAGTAGACTGATAACACCAGAAATGATGTAAGGGGTAAGCTTTGTATCATTTTTTCGTAAGAGAACAAAAAAGCTTGAAAAAGAACTGAACATATTGGCAAATTTATTCGCTGCAATCGCAGAGTGGACTGGAACACCTAACAATAACATGATAGGAAAATTGATCATGCCGCCACTTCCAGAAAGAGTGCCGATAAAAGTCGCTACAAACCCAACGAATATTAGGATATACAGTGTTTTCACATCCCTTCATTTTCCCTTTACATATCTATCCTATGTTAAGGTATACTTAAAATAAATTACATAAAATAGATATTTTTCAATAAGTAAAACTTATCATAGTAAAAGAAGGAGAAATGATGCAGTTATCTGAATTTCGTATTTTAAAAGTTCTTGCTGAAGAATTAAACATGAGAAAAGCATCTGAGCGGCTTTATGTATCTCAACCAGCTCTTAGTCAGCGACTTCAAACGATTGAAAATAATTGGGGAACCATCATTTTCATTCGTTCTCAAAAAGGATTGAATTTAACGCCCTCTGGAGAAAAGATTCTTGCTTTTGTAACGGAAGTTCTTCAAAAAGAAGAACTTGTAAAAGAAGAACTTCAATCTCTTTCAGAGCATGTTCACGGCACATTAAAGCTTGCGGTTGCCTCAATCATAGGTCAATATTGGTTGCCCCATGTGTTAAAGGAGTATGTAAATCTATACCCTCATGTAAATATATCACTTATTACGGGTTGGAGTTCTGAAATCATTAAACACCTTTATGAAGATAAGATCCATCTTGGCATTGTAAGAGGAAATCCAGAGTGGAGAGGCAGTAAAGAGCATATTTTGTCAGATCATTTATACTTAGTAGATACGACGATTTCATCCATTGACGAGCTTTCAGATACGACTAAACCATTTATTCAATTCAAGAGCCATTCAACTTATTATCAAGAAATACAAGATTGGTGGCACACTCATTTTAAAACAACACCGCAAAAGACGATTGTTGTTGACCAGATTGAAACGTGTAAGCAGATGGCGCTAAATGGAATTGGTTATGCGATTCTCCCATCGATCAGTCTTCGACCAGAGGATGATATGTTTAAGATTCCATTAACAGATAAAAAGGGTAATGCCATTAAACGAGATACTTGGCTCATTCATCACGGTACGGGATCGGAGCTAAAACAAGTGAATGTGTTTATGGATTTGATTCGAAAACTAACCAATGAATAACGTTTGAATCTTTCTATATTTAGTGGTTTAATACAATACAGAATGACTTTTAAGGAGGAACTACCAAACATGAAAATGATGGATGCAAACGAAATTATCTCATTTATCCAAAATGCAACAAAATCTACACCCGTAAAAGTTTACGTAAAAGGAAATCTTGAAAATATCGAATTCGGACAAGATACGAAAGTGTTCCCTTCAGGCAACACGGCTGTTTTATTCGGCGAGTGGAAAGATATTGAAGCTGCGTTAAAAGCAAATGAAAGCAACATTGAAGACTTCGTGATCGAAAATGATCGTCGTAATTCGGCGATTCCATTGTTAGATATGAAAAACATTAAAGCTCGTATTGAACCAGGTGCCATCATTCGTGACCAAGTCGAGATCGGTGACAATGCTGTAATCATGATGGGTGCTTCCATTAACATCGGAGCAGTAATCGGTGAAGGAACGATGATCGACATGAACGTTGTACTTGGTGGACGAGCTACTGTAGGAAAGAACTGCCACATCGGTGCAGGAACTGTTCTTGCAGGTGTAATCGAACCACCTTCAGCAAAACCAGTAGTTGTAGAAGACGATGTAGTCATTGGAGCGAACGTAGTTGTTCTTGAAGGCGTTACGGTAGGTAAGGGCGCAGTTGTAGCTGCAGGTGCCATTGTGATCGAAGACGTAGAACCATACACAGTGGTTGGTGGAACTCCAGCTCGCGTATTAAAAAAGATCGACGAAAAAACAAAATCAAAAACAGAAATCAGACAAGAGCTACGTCAGTTAAACGACTAATTTTTAGTGTAGGGGATGAGAGAAGATGAAATCATTGCTTGAGATAAGAAAAGACTTGCACCGTATACCGGAGCCAGGATTTTTAGAGTTTAAAACGCAGAGATATATCCTTGATCTCATCTCCACTTTTCCTCAGGACCATTTAGAAATTCATACATGGGAAACAGGCATATTTGTAAAAGTAATCGGAAGAAATGCATCTAAAACGATAGCTTATCGAACAGATATGGATGGTCTACCTATCAGTGAAGAAACTGGCTATGAATTTTCCTCTCTTCACGAAGGAATGATGCATGCCTGCGGTCATGATGTTCATATGACGATCGCTTTAGGGCTAGTGGCACATTTTGCGGAGAACCCAATAGATGATCATCTGTTATTTATCTTTCAGCCTGCTGAAGAAGGACCAGGGGGAGCTCTCCCAATGCGAGAGAGTGAGCTGTTTAAGCAGTTAAAACCTGACATGATCACAGCACTTCACATAGCTCCGGAATATCCGGTCGGCACGATCGCTGTAAAAGAAGGATTATTATTTGCTAATACTTCTGAACTTTTTGTTGATCTGATCGGAAAAGGCGGCCATGCTGCTTATCCGCATTTAAGTAATGACATGGTAGTCGCAGCAAGCCATCTTGTTACACAGTTGCAGTCGATCATCTCACGTAATATTGATCCACTGGATTCAGCTGTTGTAACGATCGGTAAGATCACTGGTGGAACGAAGCAAAATATCATTGCAGAAAAAGCAAGACTCGAAGGCACTATTCGAACGTTATCTCCAGAAGCGATGGATAAGGTTAAAAAGAGAATTGAAGCACTCGTTAAAGGTATTTCAGGCAGTTTTGAATGTGAGACTGCAATAGATTACGGTTCAAACTATCGTCAAGTTGATAATGAACCTATTCTAACTAGAGAATTCATGGAATTTGCAAAACAGCAAGAAACTGTGAATGTTATTGAATGTAAAGAAGCTATGACCGGGGAAGACTATGGATATTTTTTAGAAAAAATCCCTGGTTTCATGTTCTGGCTAGGGGTTGATACCCAATATGGTCTTCACCATTCAAAGTTAAAACCGCAAGCAGAAGCCATTCAGCATGCGGTAGATCTATTAGTTCAATATTTCCACTTTAAAGGGAATAGAATGTAGGGAAACGGCCAATCGGCCGTTTTTTCTTGCTCATTTCCCTAATTTCAGTCTCCTAATCACACTCAATTCACGAATTTTTCCCTCCAATCCAGAAATTTTAACCGTCAATCCAAAAGTTTTAATACGCAATCCACAAGTTTCGGGACTCAATCCAAAAGTTTTTATGATTTATCCGCGAGTCGACACTTTACGCCATATATCTACATGCGTGTCTCAACAGAAACACTTCATTTCTGCATTACATATTCCCATTATGAGTTGGAAACATTAAGAAAGGTAAGGAGGTGGGAATATGGCTAGAATTGGTGTAGAACAATCATTATCAAACGTCTCAGATGCATTGCGATCAAAGGGACATGATGTTGTAGAACTTCGACAAGAGCAAGACGCTAACGGCTGTGATTGCTGTGTAATTTCCGGACAGGATCAGAACATTATGGGCATTCAAAATGCAGAAACACAAGGATCTGTATTGAACGCTCATGGTATGTCAGCAGATGAAGTATGTCAGGCTGTTGAGAGCAGATTACAATCATAACACTCCTGGGGACAGCCATGCTGCCCCTTTATTTCTGTTTAACGCACGTTTTAACAGGGAATTAATTGACCAATCATAAAAAATATGTTGTTTAGCAGCAGATGGGGAGGTCCATATGCCAATCTTTAATGTAATCATGATTATTTTACTTATCGTCTTAACCGCATTTTTTGTAGTAACTGAATTTGCCATTGTTAAAGTACGTAGGACGCGAATAGACCATTTAGCTTCCGAAGGTAATAGTAAAGCGATCGCTGCACAAAAAGTTATCGGTAATCTTGATGGCTATTTGTCAGCTTGTCAGTTAGGGATAACCATTACAGCACTAGGACTAGGTTGGTTGGGTGAGCCGACTGTTGAGATTTTTTTACGACCATTGTTTGAAAATGCAGGATTGAATGAAGGACTAACGCATACGCTCTCATTTTCAATCGCTTTCTTCTTAATTACATTCTTGCACGTCGTACTAGGCGAATTAGCACCTAAAACAGTCGCGATTCAAAAAGCTGAAATGGTCTCGTTGGCTACAGCAAAACCAATAATCCTATTTTATAAGGTCATGTATCCTTTTATCTTCTTACTAAATGGTTCAGCGAATCTTTTAACACGAGTCTTCGGTATAAGTCCAGCTAGTGAACATGAGGTCGTACATACGGAAGAAGAGTTACGTCTTATCCTTTCAGAAAGTTTACAAGGTGGAGAGATCAATCAATCCGAATACCGGTATGTGAACAGAATTTTTGAATTTGATGACCGTGTAGCGAAAGAGATTATGATACCGCGAACTGAAATGGTCTGTTTATTCTTAGAGAATAGTTGTGAACAGAACATGGCGATCATGCGTGAAGAAAAGTTCACGAGATATCCTGTTGGCCATGATGATAAGGATCATATCGTTGGTATTGTAAACATTAAGGAATTTTTCAATGAAAATTTCAGCAAAGAAAATTTTGATTTAAATGATTATATTCGCCCTATCATTACGGTCCATGAATCAATACCGATCCAAAAGCTCTTGGTCAAAATGCAAAAAGATCAGACTCATATGGCGGTGCTCGTAGACGAGTATGGTGGGACTGCAGGAATTGTAACGGTTGAAGATATATTGGAAGAGATCGTCGGGGAAATTAGAGATGAATTTGATATTGATGAAGAACCAGAGATTCAACAAGTTGATCAAAATCAAACGGTAGTGGATGGAAAAGTGCTCATTTCACAAATCAATGAACTATTCGCACTGGATATTGATAATAGTGAAATCGATACAATTGGAGGTTGGGTTCTAACAAGATCAGTTGATTTAGAAACTCATCACTCGTTTAATTATGAAAGTTATCGCTTTACGATTTTGGAGCTGGATGGCAGACAGATAAAAAAAATCGGAATTGAAAAAATATTAGAAGATAAAAATACTGATACAAATAAAGACTCCTGAACGATGTTTCAGGAGTCTTTGCTTTTCCATTGTCCATTTTTTGTTTTTTCGTATTTGTGTTTTACTGCGCTCCATGCTACCTTGTGTGCGGTTTCTTCTTCTTTATACTCTTGGAGTGCAGAATTAAAAGCCTCTTTATAGATTTCCTGACCGTGGTGGGGGAGATGATCTCTTACTCCCTCAGGTAGATCTTTAAGCGAATCATACGGCATATTTATCCCTCCTATACGATAAAGCGTTCCCGTGGAATCCTCAATGTAAACTCTTTATTGAGAATGAAAAGCATCTGAAATGAGCGGATAATTTCACATTTATAGTTTAAGTTGCTATGATTAAGGAGAAATTAAGTCGTGGGAATACCTTTCCTTATTTAAATTAATTATTATTTAACATTGACTAAAAATAAGGACTGTACTATAATTACCCATGTAAATAAAACAGTTTTTTTGGAGGGATTTTCACCTATGGCAGAACGTATGGTAGCAAAACAAGCACCTAGATTTGAAATGGATGCAGTATTACCAAACAAAGAATTTGGAAAAGTTAGCTTAGAAGAAAACATGAAGAATGACAAGTGGACTGTTCTTTTCTTCTATCCAATGGACTTCACTTTCGTTTGTCCTACAGAAATTACATCACTTAGCGACCGTTTTGACGAGTTCGAAGATTTAGATGCTGATGTAATTGGTGTTTCTACAGACACAATCCACACTCACAAAGCTTGGATCAACACACCACGTGACATGAACGGTCTTGGTGAGTTAAAATACTCTCTAGCAGCTGATACAAACCACACTGTAGCTCGTGATTATGGTGTTCTAATCGAAGAAGAAGGTATTGCTCTTCGCGGTTTATTCATCATCTCTCCAGAGGGTGAATTAATGTACTCTGTTGTTAACCATAACAACATTGGCCGTGATGTTGATGAAACATTACGTGTACTTCAAGCACTTCAAACAGGTGGACTTTGCCCAGCAAACTGGAAGCCTGGTCAAAAGACTCTTTAATCGTCAAATCGTGTATATTTCATAACCCAAGACGTTGTTCTTGGGTTATTTTTATAATTAATAATGAAAACGTGAACATATTCTGTATTTTTTACATAAGAGGTAGTAGTTAGATATTGATTTGTAAATAATGTGGTAAAATAAGGCTATACCGCGAAAGATTGGAGTGAGGGACTGTGAAAAAGCAATATGCTGTAATCGGACTAGGTCGTTTTGGCGGTAGTATGTGTAAAGCATTGGCCGATCAAGGAATGGAAGTTCTTGCGATTGATATTGATGAAGATCGAGTGAATGAGTTTTCAAACGTTGTGACGCACGCTGTAATTGCAGATTCTACAGATGAAGGGGTATTGAAAAGTCTTGGGATACGGAATTTTCAGCATGTAGTGGTCGCGATTGGTGACAATCTTCAGTCGTCCATTCTTACAACACTCATTTTAAAAGAGATGGGTGTAGAAAAGATTACGGTTAAAGCTCAAAATGATTACCATGAAAAGGTGTTAAGAAAGATCGGAGCAGATAAAATTATTCACCCTGAGCGAGACATGGGTGTTAGAATTGCTCATCAAATCGTATCAAACAACGTTCTTGATTATTTAGAGCTATCCGACGAACATAGCATCGTTGAATTAGTAGCAAGTAAGAAGATGAACAATAAATCTTTGATACAGTTAGACATTCGGGCAAAGTATGGCTGTAACGTTGTAGCTGTTAAAAGAGGAAAAGACATCTTCGTTTCTCCACAAGCTGATCAAAACATTCACCAAGGAGATGTATTGATTGTAATCGGTGGAGATAAGGACATCAACCGCTTAGAAAAACAAATGGCTAATGAAGAATAAAAAAACCGTTACCCTTGAATAGGGAACGGTTTTTATTATGAAACTAAATTTCCATGATGATAGGAAGGATCATTGGACGTCTTTTTGTTTTTTCATATAAGAAAGGAGCCAACGTATCTGTGATTTCATTCTTGATCTCAGACCACTGTGTGGTTCTTTTCTCGTTCATGATCGTTTCTAAATGTTTGCTAAGAAGACTTTGAGCATCGTGAATCAAGTCTCCAGACTCACGCATATAAACAAAACCTCGTGAAATGATATCAGGTCCTGCTTCTATTCTAAACTCTTTCATGTCCATGCTTACGACAACAACTACAAGGCCTTCTTCTGAGAGAATTTTTCGGTCTCGAAGTACGATGTTCCCGATATCACCAATTCCACTTCCATCTACATAGACGGAACCTGAAGGGATCTTACCAGCCACCATAGCCTCATTTTGTGAAAGAGCTAAAACTTCGCCATTATCCATTACAAATGAATTCTGAGATGGAACATCACAATCAGAAGCAAGCTTCGTGTGCATCTTAAGCATTCTATATTCACCATGAATCGGCATAAAGAATTTAGGCTTCATAAGACGTAACATAAGCTTTTGTTCTTGTTGTCCGCCATGACCGGAAGTATGGATATCGTTTAATGACCCATGAATCACTTCTGCACCTGCACGGAACAACTGGTTGATCGTTTTACTGACACTAAGAGCATTTCCTGGGATAGGTGAGGATGAGAAGACAACCGTGTCTCCAGGAATTATTTGTATCTGTCTATGAGTTCCGTTAGCAATTCTTGAGAGAGCAGCCATTGGTTCACCTTGGCTTCCTGTACATAGAATCGTAACTTGATTATCAGGCAAACGATTGATCTGATTTGCATCAACAAACGTATTCTTAGGTGCTTTAATAAATCCAAGCTCTTGTCCAACGGTTATCGCAGAATCCATACTACGTCCAAACACAGCAATTTTTCTATTGTTTGCAACAGAAGCTTCAACGACTTGCTGCAATCTATGAATGTTCGAAGCGAATGTAGCGAAGATCACTCGGCCTTCCATTTTTCTGAAGATGTCTTGTATGCTTTCTCCAACACGTCTCTCAGAAAGAGTGAACCCAGGAACTTCACTGTTTGTTGAATCAGAAAGTAAGCAGAGTACACCTTCTTTTCCGATCTCAGCCATTTTTGTTAAGTTAGCAGGTTCACCAACAGGCGTGAAATCAAACTTAAAGTCACCTGTATGAACGATGTTACCAGGTGGTGTTTTCACTACCAATCCATATGAATCTGGAATACTGTGAGTCGTTCTGAAGAAACTTACAGATGTTTTACGGAATTTAATCACATCGTCCTCAGTGATTTCATGTAATTGTGCACGACGAAGCAAACCGTGTTCTTCTAGTTTGTTCTTGATCAGAGCAAGTGCGAGTTTACCACCATAGATAGGGATGTTCACTTGTCTTAAAAGATAAGGAATACCGCCAATATGATCTTCGTGTCCATGTGTGATAAATAGCCCTTTGATCTTTTCTTCGTTCTTAACAAGATACGTGTAATCTGGTATTACGTAATCAATTCCTAGGAGTTCATCTTCTGGAAATTTAATTCCTGCATCAATAAGGATGATCTCATCTTGAAACTGAACGGCATACGTATTTTTACCGATTTCTCCTAGACCGCCAAGTGCGAAAACAGCGGCTTGATGATTTTTTACAAATTTCATAAATTATACATTCTCCAATTCCAATGAATTCGTGTCTTTTTCATACTCAAGAAATTTACCGTTAATTTCTTGTATGTATTCAATGTTGTATTTGCGGTCAGCGAGTTTTTTACGTACGTCGTTGATCGTTTCTGCTTCTACATATACTGTTTGAGTGTGTTCACGAACAGGAACCTCTGTTAAGCTAGTTTGAAAAAATACTTTATAAATCATATTTCATGTCTCCTTACCGGTCTGTAGTTTTTGAGTTTCTTCGTCCTATTATAAAGGAAAGTGACATGTTTTTCATGTTTTTTCATAATGCTTCATTGGAAAACCACAAAAATATAAAAATAATAACTGTTAAGCTATAGGTATTATCCTTTATAATTACTTTAGTTAAGAGAGAAACTTAACCTAGTTAAGAATTAATTTCCCGTTATTATTTTGTTGTCTTACCCATTTCCTAAGTCTTTTTAATAAGCGCGTTCTCATCTTCATTTATTGCCCTCCATGCCAATTTTTATTACTAGTATGTGTATTTGAATCGATATTGCTAGAGGGAAATTGTTACAATTCTTTATTTGCGGTGTTTATATGAACGGGGGTGAACAAATGAAGCTATATTCAGCGCTTTTTGTTTTAAGTTTAATATGGGGAATGTCTTTCTTATTTATAAAAGTCCTGCTCGGTGTATTCGATCCTTGGCAAATTGTATTTATTCGCTGTTTGTTAGGAATAATGATGATCGTTCCGTTGTTCATGATAAGCAGGCAGACAGTGAACTGGAAAACACTTCCTTTGAAGAAGTTACTTTTCGTAGGTTTCTTGAACGCTGGTCTTCCTTGGGGGCTTATTGCTTGGAGCGAAACCTTCCTAGATAGCGGGTACACCGCTATATTAAATGCTACTACACCGATCTGGACGTCAATAATGGGCGTATTCTTTTTTTCCATTACATTGCGGTGGAAACAATGGATTGGTGTAATAGTCGGTTTTGTTGGTATTCTATTGCTAATGGATGTTGATGCTCCTGGATTGACAAAGAGTCAGCTAGGTTTAGGGATTGTTTTAATGTTAATAGCTACGTGTTGTTATGGATACAGTTCACAGTACGCAAAAAAACATCTTCAAGAAACGACGGTTTGGATCACGGCCTCTTCTACACTTTTTGCAGGTATGCTTTTAAGTGCCATGATGATGTTATTCACGGATGGATGGCATTTACCTGAAGACTCCTTAAATTACTATTCTTTATTATCTATCGTCGGTCTTGGAGTCTTTGGTTCAGGTATTGCATACTTGCTTTATTATTATATGATATCTGCAGGTTCGGCAGAGTTTGCTACTCTTGTTACCTATTTAGTCCCAGTTTCAGCGGTTATATGGGGAAGCGTATTATTAGATGAAAAAATTCATCTCAGTGCATTTTGGGGCTTGCTGCTTATTTTTACCGGAGTCTATTTAACAGGCAAGAGGGGAAAGAAAAAGAAATCTTTACATCTTCAACATGACAGAACAGCCTAAAAGCATTCAATTGAAAATTGAGTGTTTTTTTTATTTCGTGTAGAATGTAAGCGTATACAACGTGAGGAGGAATCTGGTTGATTACATTCTTAGTTTCAATCGTGTTATTGGTCGTAGGTTATTTTACGTATGGAAAGTACGTTGAAAAAGTGTTTGGAGTAAAACAGAAAAGAAAGACTCCTGCATATGCGCAAGAAGATGGTATCGATTATGTCCCGATGGGTACAAAAACGAATTCTCTGATCCAGTTATTGAACATTGCCGGGGTGGGTCCTATTTTTGGTCCCATTATGGGTGCGCTATACGGTCCGGTTGCATTTCTTTGGATTGTACTTGGTGCCATATTTGCTGGAGCGGTTCACGATTATTTGACTGGCATGATATCCATTCGTAATAGAGGGGCACATTTACCACAACTAGCTGGTAAATTTTTAGGGAATGCGATGAGACATGTTGTAAATGGCTTTACTCTTTTACTCTTGTTGTTAGTAGGGACTGTTTTTGTTAGTGCTCCAGCAGCATTGATTCATGATCTTACTGGAGACTGGTTAAGCATAAGTCTCATCATTGGTTTGATCTTTGTTTATTATATTCTAGCTACACTCTTACCGATCGATAAGATAATAGGTCGTGTCTATCCGATCTTTGGTGCATTGCTTGTTATAAGTGCTATTGGAATAGGTGGGGGTCTAGTAGTTACAGGGGCACCGATCCCTGAACTCTCATTTGAAAATATGCATCCAGATAATGTTCCTATATTTCCGCTCTTATTCTTGACGATTTCTTGCGGAGCACTTTCAGGATTTCATGCTACCCAATCTCCTATTATTTCTCGCACGACTAAAAATGAAAAAGAAGGTAGAAAAATTTTTTATGGCATGATGATTGCAGAAGCTGTAATCGCGATGATCTGGGCAGCGGCTGCAATGAGTTTATTTGATGGAAAATCGTTATCTGGAATTATTGCAGAAGGTGGACCAGCTGCAGTTGTCAGTGAAGTGTCAGTAACGATGCTAGGAGCAATCGGAGGGACGCTTGCGGTAATCGGTGTCATCATTTTACCGATTACTTCGGGAGATACCTCTTTCCGAAGTGCTAGAATGATACTAGCTGATTACTTTAACATTGGTCAAAAGAAATTATCTTCGAGGCTTTGGATTGCTATACCAATGTTTGTTATTTCTTTTCTATTAACTAAGATTGATTTTACATTATTATGGCGTTATTTTTCTTGGGCGAACCAATCAACGGCAATGCTAGCTCTTTGGGTAGGAGCTATGTATTTGAAAAGATCGAAAAAAAATCATTGGATCGCTACACTGCCTGCAATTTTTATGACGATGGTGACTGTTACTTACATTTGTAATGCTCCAATAGGTCTTGGGCTGTCGAATGGAATATCCTACACGATTGCTACAATAACGACTGTATTTGTATCTATCTTATTCATTCGAAGTAAAACAAGCGATGAAGATGTAATGCTCGTTGATGATGATCGTGATGTAGCTTAATAAAATGTAGTAACTAATTCAGGTAGCAATTTATGCGTAAAAACAAAAAGCTCACTAAGTCGATCTTTCGACTTAGTGAGTTTTTTTAGTTAATCGTTATCTGATAACAACAGAATTTGCAGGAGGTTCAAATGGTTGTTTTTCATTGATTCGATCATAGAACATGATACCGTCTAAATGGTCAAGTTCATGTTGAAAGCAAATGCCAGGAAGCCCTTTTAACTTCAAGCTAACTTCTGAGCCGTCAGGTGTGAACCCTTTTACAGTAACCTTGGCATATCGAGGTACAAGTCCAGGCACATCTCTGTCTACAGACAAGCATCCTTCTCCTCCATCTAAATAAGTCATTTGAACCGAATGACTAATAATTTTCGGATTCAACAGTGCATAACTGTATAGATTTCCGTTTTCATCAGATACATGAAAAGCAAAAATTCGTTTTGAGATTCCGATTTGAGGTGCAGCAATCCCAATACCTGGTCTTAAATTGTATTTTGCCGCAAGTTCCGGATCTTGGCTGTTCTTTACAAATTCCAGGAGTTGATTAGCTGTTTTAATATCTTCATCTGAAAAAGGAAAAGGTACTTCGACTGCTTTTTCTCTAAGTGTTGGGTGACCTTCTCTTATAACATCTTTCATTGTTAACACAAGCAAAACCTCCGTGCCGATATACTTTTAAGTTAATTTAGTTTCCCCTTATCATAACATAGAGGATTTTTAATAAAAAAGAACGGGAATAAAATATTTTGCTTCATCTTCTATTTTACCCTTCGACTGTAAGCGTATCTATAAAAGCATACAATGACTGATACAGCAGTAAAATTATAATGAAACAGTTACGGGGATGAGAGTTGTAAACGTCATATGAACGAAGTAAAAAAGATGTGGCAACTATATGCAACCTATAGATTGACTGTGTATGAGCAGTGGTGTAAACTAATTTACGTGAAAAGGATTGTTGTGTTACTCTAGATATGTAAATTAGTAATACAGTTAGGATGCCGCAAGATGGTTTAGCTCTTTGATACAAGGGAAAACTTCAGTGGGTATACAAAGGCATACCTAAAAGCCTTTTAAAAATATAAACCTGTCTTAAAAATGTTTCACTTTGGGCAACCTATTAAATATGTGCATGTTTTTAAGATCAGGGAAAACTGACAGGGTAAAAGAAAGGAAGAGGTGACTTTTCATGACGAAAACAATTGATGCAGTTCAAGATCAATTTGAAACGTTCCAGATTCTTTCTGAAGATGGAGAAGTTGTTAACGAATCGGCAATGCCGAATTTGTCTGATGAAGATCTGCAAGAACTAATGCGCCGCATGGTTTACACACGAATTTGGGATCAGCGTGCTATCTCTCTAAACAGACAAGGGCGTCTTGGTTTCTATGCTCCAGTAGCAGGACAAGAAGCTTCCATGCTAGGAACTCATTATGCATTAGATAAAGAAGATTGGATTCTTCCAGGATACCGTGATATTCCACAAATGGTTTTCCACGGCTTCCCATTAACACAAGCATTCTTATGGTCTCGCGGACACTTCCAAGGTGGACAGATTCCTGAAGGTGTAAACGTATTGATGCCTCAAATCATCATCGGTGCTCAAATCATTCAAGCGGCTGGTGTTGGTTTCGGACTTAAGAAACAAGGTAAAAAGAACGTATGTATCACTTACACTGGTGACGGTGGAGCATCACAAGGTGACTTCTACGAAGGTTTAAACTTTGCAGGAGCATACCGTGCTAACACGATCTTCGTTGTTCAAAACAACCGTTTTGCAATCTCTGTTCCAGTTGAAAAGCAATCTGCAGCAAAAACGATCGCTCAAAAAGCAGTTGCAGCTGGTATTGAAGGGATTCAAGTTGATGGAATGGATGTTCTTGCCGTTTATGCAGCGACTCAACAAGCTCGTGAACGTGCAGTTTCTGGTGAAGGTCCTACATTAATTGAAACTCTTACTTATCGTTACGGACCACATACGATGGCAGGAGATGATCCTACTCGTTACCGTACAAAAGATCTTGATAACGAATGGGAAAAGAAAGATCCACTTGTTCGTTTCCGTAAGTTCTTAGAGAAGAAGAACCTTTGGTCTGAAGAACAAGAAAACAAAGTTGTAGAAGAAGCAAAAGAAGATATTAAAGCTGCGATCAAGAAAGCAGACGGAGCGCCTAAGCAAAAGGTTACTGACCTTATCGGCTTCATGTTTGAAGACCTTCCGTTCAACCTTCGTGAGCAGTTAGAAGAATACACAGCAAAGGAGTCGAAATAATATGGCTCAAATGACTATGATTCAAGCAATTACAGACGCTATGCGCAATGAATTGAAAAGCAATGAACAAGTTCTTGTTTTCGGTGAAGACGTTGGCCAAAACGGTGGGGTTTTCCGTGCTACTGAAGGACTTCAAAAAGAATTTGGAGAAGATCGCGTTTTTGATACTCCGCTAGCTGAGTCTGGAATTGGGGGACTTGCAATAGGTCTTGGGCTTACAGGTTTCCGTCCAGTAATGGAGATTCAGTTCTTTGGTTTTGTATTTGAAGTATTTGATTCAGTTGCTGCCCAAATGGGTCGTATGAGATACCGTTCAGGCGGAGTTTACACTTCTCCAGTAACAATCCGTTCACCATTTGGTGGAGGCGTTAAAACACCTGAACTTCATGCAGACAGCCTTGAAGGTTTAATGTACCAAACTCCTGGTATCAAAGTTGTTATTCCTTCAACTCCATATGACGCAAAAGGTCTATTAATCTCTGCAATTCGTGATAATGATCCAGTAGTATATCTAGAGCATATGAAATTATACCGTTCTTTCCGTGGCGAAGTGCCAGAGGAAGAATACACGATCGAACTTGGAAAAGCAGATGTGAAACGTGAAGGTAAGGATGTTTCTATCATTACTTACGGTGCTATGGTTCACGCATCACTAAAAGCTGCTGAAGAATTAGAAAAAGAAGGTATCTCTGCTGAAGTGATTGACCTTCGTACAATCAGCCCGCTTGATATCGAAACAATCATGACTTCTGTTGAAAAAACAGGTCGAGCGATTGTTGTACAAGAAGCACAAAAACAAGCTGGTATTGGAGCGTTCGTTGTAGCTGAAATCAACGACCGTGCAATCCTTCACTTAGAAGCACCTGTACTGCGTGTTACTGCACCAGACACAGTGTTCCCATATGCTTCTGCAGAAGATGTTTGGATTCCAGATCATCGTGATATTGTAGACAAAGCAAAGAAAGTCTACAATTTCTAAAAAAATGAATGTTAGCTGAAAGAGACGTCTGTATTAGACTGTTTCTTTCAGCTCTTTCACATCAATGACGAAAAAAGATTGTTATTAACTAGGAGGCGTTAATCGTGGCATTTGAATTTAAGCTTCCCGATATTGGAGAAGGAATTCACGAAGGTGAGATCGTAAAGTGGTTTGTAAAAGCAGGGGATGAAGTTAAAGAAGACGATATCCTGCTTGAAGTACAAAACGATAAAGCTGTAGTTGAAATTCCATCACCTGTAGACGGTAAAATTCTTGAACTAAAAGTAGACGAAGGAACAGTATCTGTTGTTGGTGATGTTCTGGTAACAATTGAAGCAGAAGGTGAAATTCCTGCTGATGCTCATGGTGGTGGCGAGGAAGCTCCAGAACAACCTAAAGCTGAAGAAGAAAAGAACGTAACTGCTGATCAAGCTAAAGAAGCTGACAAATCAGAAGCTAAAACAGATAAAACTGAAGATACAGCTAAAGAAGAACCAGCAGACGAATCTAAGCGTGTAATCGCAATGCCTTCTGTTCGTAAATATGCGCGTGAAAAAGAAGTAGATATTCGTAAAGTACAAGGTTCTGGAGATAACGGACGTGTACTTAAAGAAGACATCGATAAATTCGTAAGCGGCGGCGGAGCAGCTGAAGCAGCACCACAAGCTACTGAAACCGAAGCAGCTCCAAAAGCTGAAGCGAAGAAAGAAGCGCCTAAAGCAATTCCTGCTGGAGAAATGGAAACTCGTGAAAAGATCAAAGGTATTAGAAAAGCGATCTCAAAAGCGATGGTTAACTCCAAACATACAGCTCCGCATGTTACACTAATGGATGAAGTGGACGTTACTGATCTTGTTGCACACCGTAAGAAATTTAAGCAAGTTGCTGCAGACAAAGGCATCAAGCTTACTTATCTTCCATACGTGGTAAAAGCATTAACTTCTGCATTGCGTGAATACCCTGTGCTTAATGCATCTATCGACGATGCGAACGAAGAAATCGTATACAAGCACTATTACAACATCGGTATTGCGGCAGATACAGATAACGGACTAATGGTACCAGTTGTTAAAGATGCTGATCGTAAATCCATCTTCAAAATCTCTTCTGAAATCAATGAACTAGCTACTAAAGCACGTGATGGTAAGCTTTCTGGTGAAGAGATGAAGGGCGGATCTTGTACGATTACAAATATCGGTTCTGCAGGCGGTCAATGGTTCACTCCAGTAATCAACCACCCAGAAGTAGCGATCTTAGGTATCGGCCGTATTGCTGAAAAAGCAGTTGTTAAAGACGGAGAAGTAGTAGTAGCTCCTGTTTTAGCTTTATCTCTTAGCTTTGACCACCGTCTGATCGATGGTGCAACAGCTCAAAATGCATTGAATCACATTAAGCGTTTATTGAACGATCCACAACTATTAGTAATGGAGGCGTAATTCGATGGTAGTAGGAGATTTTCCAATTGAGTTAGACACACTTGTCATAGGTTCAGGTCCTGGGGGATATGTTGCAGCAATTCGTGCAGCACAATTAGGACAAAAAGTGGCTATTGCGGAAAAGGCAGAAATGGGCGGCGTTTGTTTGAACGTTGGTTGTATTCCATCAAAAGCTTTAATTAATGCAGGTCACCGTGTAGAACATGCTAATCACTCTGAAGATATGGGGATTACTGTTGATAACGTATCAGTAGATTTCAGCAAAGTTCAAGACTGGAAAGCAGGCATCGTTAAGAAGCTTACTGGCGGTGTAGAAGGGCTTCTAAAAGGAAATAAAGTTGAAATCATTCGTGGTGAAGCTTATTTCGTAAATGAAAACACTGTACGTATTATGGATGAGAAGAACTCTCAAACCTATACGTTTAAAAATGCGATCATCGCTACGGGTTCACGTCCTATTGAAATCCCAGGATTCAAATGGAGTGACCGTATTATCTCTTCTACAGGAGCTCTTGCTCTTAAAGAAATTCCTAAGAAGATGGTAGTTATCGGTGGTGGTTATATCGGTATGGAGCTTGGAACAGCTTATGCTAACTTCGGTACTGAAGTAACAATCCTTGAAGGTGGAAAACAAATCCTTCCAGGTTTCGAAAAGCAAATGAGTCAAGTCGTTTCTAAACGCTTAAAGAAAAAAGGCAATGTGGAAGTATTTACTGAAGCAATGGCAAAAGGCGTTGAAGAAACAAAAGACGGAGTTACTGTAACTGCTGAGATCAAAGGTGAATCTAAGACATTTGAAGCTGACTATGTTCTTGTTACTGTTGGACGTCGTCCAAACACTGAAGAACTAGGTCTTGAGCAAGTTGGTGTTGAAATGACTGAACGCGGTCTTATCAAAATCAATAAGAAAGCTCAAACAAGTGTTAACGGCATCTATGCAATCGGTGATGTCGTAGAAGGTCCAGCTCTTGCTCATAAGGCTTCTTATGAAGGTAAAGTAGCAGCAGAAGTGATTTCAGGACATGCGGCAGAAATTGATTACTTAGCGATTCCGGCTGTAGTATTCACAGACCCAGAACTAGCTTCTGTTGGTTATGATGAAAAATCAGCAAAAGAAGCAGGATACGAAGTGAAAGCTTCTAAATTCCCGTTTGCAGCAAATGGTCGTGCTCTATCTATGAACGAGACAGATGGTTTCATGAAACTAATCACTCGTAAAGAAGATGGACTTGTACTAGGAGCTCAAATTGCTGGTGGAAATGCATCTGATATGATCGCAGAATTAGGATTAGCAATCGAAGCAGGTATGACTGCTGAAGACATCGCTATGACTATTCACGCTCATCCGACTTTCGGAGAAATTTCTATGGAAGCAGCTGAAGTTGCGATTGGACTTCCTGTACACATTGTAAAATAAATAAGTGAAAACCCCTTGTGACTGTTTTTACAGCTCACAAGGGGTTTTTTTCTGTTCAATCATATATAAGTAAACGCATCATAATCTTTATTTAGAAGCACTTGTCTAAACAGATGAATGTAGACAGTGGTTTTTTCTAATTTGATTAAGCCCTATCAAAATAATTCATATCGTTAAAATGGAGGAAGCGATGAGAGTTTTATTATGCACTTTCATTCAGATTGTAATGTGGTGCGGTTATTCAATCGTACTGTTTCTCTCACATCATGACCATAATTTTTTTGAAACAATATTAATGTTGATGTTTGGGTATTTTAATTTTCTGGTAGCACAGCGTTTAAACATAAACAAATCAGTAGCTTTAAACATGACGATATCGTTAACTCTTATTTATGTTACAGGTAAAATGATGATTGGATAGCTCATAGATGCTTCCTAAGCATGCTGAATATAGCGCAATGTGGCGAGAGACTCCTTTGGCAGAAAGCACCAGGAAGCTCACCTTAGGCCGCATGGATAGCGAGTTAGTGTGAGCTTAAATTATACTTTCAGAGCAACATTGAATAAAATAAACAGCTTATTTTAATTTTGTCTCTTCAGAAAGTGCCTTTTTAAGAGAGATCATCATAAAGATCAGTACGAATGCAAACGGGAAAGCTGCTATAATCGATGCAGTTTGCAATCCTTCTAATCCGCCGGTGTACAATAGTATCGATGAAGCTGCTGCGATAACGATACCCCAAATGAATTTAGTCATAGAAGTAGGATTCAATCGACCGTCACTTGTTTGCATACCTAGAACGAACGTAGCAGAATCAGCAGATGTAATGAAGAACGTACTGATTAAGAAAATGGCTAATAAGGACATGATCGTTCCGAACGGAAGATGTTCAAAAAGTGCGAAAAGAGCGACCTCTGTACCTTTGTCCGCAATGATCTTGTTTAGACCGACATTATTAAAAATTTCTAGATGCAAGGCTGCTCCGCCGAAAATAGAAAACCAAAGTGCACCAAAAACAGTCGGGACAAGCAATACACCCATGATAAATTCACGAATTGTTCTGCCTTTTGAAACACGAGCGATAAATGTACCAACGAATGGTGCCCATGCGATCCACCAAGCCCAATAAAAGACTGTCCAACCTTGAATCCAGCCTGCTTCACTAGGTCTGAAAGGACTTAGTTTTAAACTCATGCTTGGAAGGTATTGCAGGTAGTTCCCAAGAGATTGTACGAAAACATCCATGATGAAGTTTGTTGATGACGCAAAAAGCAAGAACGCCATTAACAGAACAGCTATAATAATGTTCAGGTTACTTAAGTATTTAATCCCTTTGTTTAATCCTGTTTGAGCAGAAAGCGTAAATAAGACAGTCACAATGCCAATGATGATCAATTGTGTCGTAAAGTTATTTGCAATGTTCGTTAAATAAGATACTCCACCGCTTATTTGGACAGCTCCAAGACCTAAGGAAGTTGCTACTCCAAAGATCGTTGCAAATACGGCGATTATATCAATCGTTTTACCAATTGGTCCATGAACTTTGTCACCTAATAAAGGAGTAAAGATTGAACTGATTAATCCAGGTGCACCTTTTCTAAATTTAAAATAAGCAAGTGACAACCCGATTAACGTGTATATCCCCCAAGGGTGCAATCCCCAATGAAAGAAGCTGTAACGAAGCGCAGCTTGAGCAGAGGCGGCATTTCCTCCTTCGCCTGATGGTGGAGTATAAAAATGGCTGATTGGCTCAGCTACACCCCAAAAGACCAGTCCTATACCCATACCAGCACTAAACAGCATAGCAAACCACGTGATAGTAGAGTATTCAGGTTTATCATCTGGTTCTCCAAGTTTAATTTTTCCGTACTTACTAAAAGCTAGATAAAGTACAAAAATCAAAAAGCTTGTAGCAGAAAGTAGATAGAACCAGCCGAATTTCTCTTGTAAGAAATTTTGAATGACGGTTGCCTTAGCTTGGAATTCGGTAGGAAATAAACTTCCTATGATAACAAAAACGACAGAAATTATTAGTGAAACGATAAAAACAGTATTTGGTTGTTTTTTCATTTCTTCACATCCTTTCATGATATGTATCCATTTTATTTTTCCCTAAGGGCCCGAAAGTTTACATTGTAGTAAAAATAAAATAGGAAGTCCAATCATATGATTGGGCTTCCTATAGCAAATTACCTATACTTTCCTTATTTTTTGGGGTAATAATACATTACTCTGCCGTTAAAAAGGTGAAGTTCTCCTTTTAGTTTTGATGCGATAAACTTACAGAACTCATTGGCCTTACCTTTGTCACCGTGAGTTGAAATATCGGTTAGGGTAAATTGTATGTAATGTTTTTCAAGATCTGAGTCACTTTCTTTTTCTGTTCCGATACCAACTAAAATATATTTATTTTTCCTTTGATCTAAACCTTTTAAATAAAACCATCGCCCGTCAGCTTCTGCTTTTTCCTCGATCGTATACGGAAACGCTGCATCTTCATAGCCCCATGATAATTGTTCACCTGTTTTAGTCGTGATGGAACGGTAATACAGCAGAAGGTCTTTCAGTTCATCTATTGTGATCACTTGTTTTTCAGATGCGGGAACAAGTTTTACATAGGCGCTTTGAGACATGTAATCCACTCCAATTTGTAATTTTTAACGTCATCCAAACATACTAATAGTATATCATATTTTAAGAAGATTTTGACAAATCGAGTTTGAAACTTCTTAAATTAGGGAATTACTCTTACATTCAATGACACTCTTATTAGTATAACTTATTTAATTCCAGTAATAGACGACCCGATCGATGAAAGAGGCAATCATACGAGGAGGGGTAATATGGAATGGTTTGAGAAATTGTATGACGAGAGTGAATCCGTTAATGTCAGGTTTGTAGGTTTTACTACAGATACTGTCAGGTATGATTTTGGTATTGTTTATACGAATATGTTCTTCGGTAAACCATTAGTAGTATGTATGCAAACGGGAAGATCGGCTTTATTGGACTCGAACGATATGCGGAATTTGGAATACATCAAACAGGTTTTTCATATTAAAACCCTTAAAGAAGCGGAAGATCTAGCACTATTTTTTGAAGAGGCTGTTCCTAATATCCATACCATTGAACAATATGATTAAATAGCATATTTTTTTAATGTGTTATACTAAATGTGTTGACAAAGTTAATGTGACATAATAATATAAGATTACAAACGTAAGCGCTTTCAAAATGTGAAGGGAGATGGAACGGATGGGAGTAATCATTTGCCAAACGTGTGAAACAACAATTGAACATTTTGAAGAGGAAAAAGTGACCACATTATATTCAAACACATGCCCGCATTGCCACGAGCAAACGAACTTAGATAAGTAAGAAAAAAAGAAGACCTCTTAAGGTCTTCTTTTTTTGAGAAAATCAGCGTATGGCAACTTGTTCTTGAATAACCTTCAAGTACTTTAAATCTGCATTTTCTGGACCTTGAACGGGTAGACCGGCTTCAAGGTTTTCTTTAATATAATCTAAGTTTTCTTTTGTGATGATTTCACCAGGAATGAAAATCGGTATTCCAGGGGGATAGACCATTACGAACTCTGCTATAATCCTGCCGGCAGATTCTTCAAACGGAACACTCTCTGTATTTGCGTAAAATGCATCACGTGGTGATAATGCAAGCACAGGAATATCTGGAACGTGTACAGGTATTGATTTGATCTCCTCATTCTTTGAATGGCTTAACTCATCAGAAAGTTGAGATAACGCTTGAACGAGTACCATTGTATCTTTTTCATGATCTGCCGTTGTAATCAAACAAAGGATGTTGTAGAGATCAGATAATTCCACTTCAATATTAAAGTTTTGACGAAGCCAAGTTTCCGCGTCATATCCTGTAATGCCTAAGTCTTTTACTGATATTAAAAGCTTTGATGGATCATAATCAAAAGTTGCAGATGTGCCAAGCTTCTCTTCACCTACACAGTATAGGTTAGGGATATCATTGATCTTTGCTCTCGTTTCATTAGCAAGTCGAATTGTTTTTTCAATTAGTGTATACCCTTCAGTAGCAAGACGGCGACGAGCCGCATCCAAAGAGGCAAGAAGGATATAGGATGTAGATGTCGTAGTCATCATACTTAGAATGGTTTGCACGCGTTCAGGTGAAACAAGACCTTCCCTCACGTTTAAAATGGAGCTTCCTGTCAATGACCCGCCCAGTTTATGAACGCTCGTTGCTGCCATGTCTGCTCCAGCTTGCATGGCAGATAGTGGCATGTGATCATGAAAGTGGATCAAAACACCGTGTGCTTCATCTACAAGTACAGGTACGTCAAATCGATGAGCAATATCGACGATTCCTTTTAAGTCAGCAGCGAAACCAAAATAAGTTGGGTTGATAACAAGCACAGCTTTTGTGTCTGGATGCTGATTTAAAGCCTTTTCTACACTGTCTGGTGTTATTCCGTGTGAGATCCCTAGTTCAGGATCGATCTCAGGGTGGATAAAGATTGGAGTTGCGCCTGAGAATACGATTGCTGTCATAATCGATTTATGAACGTTTCGTGGTACAAGAATCTTATCTCCTGGTGACACAACAGACATGATCATCGTCATGATGGCACCGCTTGTTCCTTGTACGGAAAAGAAAGTGTGATCCGCACCAAATGCTTGTGCAGCAAGTGCTTGTGCTTTTTTAATCATTCCTTTTGGATGATGCAGGTCATCTAGTGGTGTAATGTTAATAAGGTCGATTGATAATGCGTTCGGTCCAATAAAATCTTTAAATTCTTCATCCATTCCTTGCCCTTTTTTGTGACCAGGAATGTGAAACTGTAATGGGTTCTTGTTTGCATGTTCACGCAAACCAGTAAATAAAGGAGTTTCGTGTTGAGACAATGTATTCTACACCTCATCTATCGTTAACTGATAATAAATTTTATCTTTTTATAAAACAAAAGAAGTATAACAGAAAATGCATGAAGATGTAAGTAAATGATTTAATTTTCAAGGAGGAAATGAGTTGAACACTAGACTAACAGAACTATTACAAATTAAGTTTCCAATTATTCAAGGAGGGCTCGCATATCTGGCATATTCTGAACTTGCTTCAGCCGTTTCTAACGCGGGTGGTTTAGGTCAGATTACAGCTATGTCATTAGCAGATTCAAAGTCATTAAAGTCTGAAATTCAGAAGACAAAAAAATTAACCTCAAACCCTTTTGGAGTTAATTTTGCAATCGGACAGCATGGTAGGCCATATGAAGACATGCTTGAGACTGCAATTGAAGAAGGTGTAAAGGTAATCAGTGTAACGGGAGGCAATCCAGCACCAGTATTAGAGCGACTAAGAGATACAGGTATTCAAACATTAGTCCTTGTATCAAGTGTCAGACAAGCTATAAAAGCAGAACAATTAGGCGCGGATGCTGTAATGGCGGTAGGTCAAGAAGGCGGTGGCCATATCGGAAAGGATGACACGGGTACAATTGTGTTAATTCCTGGAGTAGTTGAAAATGTTTCGATCCCAGTAATCGCCTCTGGAGGAATCGGGGATGGAAAAGGACTGATGGCAGCGCTTGCTCTAGGAGCGGAAGGTGTTGAGATGGGTACAAGATTTATAGCTACAAAAGAATGTGTTCATGCACATTCAGCATATAAAAAACTTGTAGTTGAAAGTTCAGAACTAGATACGGTGGTTATTAAAAGAACGCTAGGGGCCCCCGGCAGAACGCTCAGAACAGATTTCACACTCAACATTTTAAAAGAAGAAGGTTTGGGTGGAACGTACGATCAAATAAAGGATTACATTAGTGGTGCGGCCAATCAAAAATTTATTCATGAAGGAAAAAGTGGAGAAGGCTTTGGGTGGGCTGGACAAATTATCGGAAGGATTAAAGATATACCTTCAGTAGAAGAATTATTCAATAGGATGAATACGGAAGCTGAAACCATTAAACAAAGATTAAACAACCTATTCTAACACTTTTCTAACAATGATGATACTTACCCATACATTTCTGTTGTACGGCAATATACTAGTGGTAAGAAGCAGCGTATTCTCTGCTTCCTGCCACTTTTTTTCATTACAGTTTTTTCTTTAATTCGTATAGGGGTAAAAGCGTCTTAAACGTTTCATCAATTCGTTCGTACCAGTCATTCTCACTCATGTTTGACGCTTCGTCTCTTTCAATGCGAACGCCACAAAGCAATTCAGCTTTTTTCACAGTGCTAAGACGGCTTGCCATTTCTTCTAGTCGTTCCTTTTTAACCTCACGATGTGGAAAACTATCCGGCTTCATATGATCATCAGACCATACGAAATCGTTAGGTATGTTCTTCTTAATCTTGTTTAGGTTCTTAAGGATCAATTGGCCATATGCATTCTTTATTGGTGCTTCGTAAATGAGCGCGAACCACAGAAATACATGTGATTCCCAAAGTCCTATTTGAAAATGTGGCAACATTTTATATCCTCTTTTGTTAGGTGCAAAGGCTACCCAAGTATCCTTTGGAGGATTTACAGTCCTTCTTGCATGTTTTGCTACATGAAAGAACATTTCTTCTCCAGTAAGAACAGTAAGTTCTTCTGCATATTTATTACCTAAGGACTCAAGTTTTGGCCGAATCTGGCTGATGATTTGCTCCATACGCTCATCAAGACCTTGCGTTTGGAAAACATTGAAGTCTGAATCATTAAATCCGTTAAATGTCATTTGAAAAATCCTCCTGATGATCAAGTGCTACAAAGAATTTTACCATACGAAAAGCTTTATAAAAAAATGTTTGCATTAGATTCCGCAAAGTGCCGTTTCCATATACATGGTTGCTTCATAAAATGAAGAAAAGAAGAAAACGAAAAGAAAGGATGTGCCCGTGAAATGAAACAAGTAATGAACACTTTAAAAAGAACGGATGCAGAAAGAAGAATTCCAGTATTAAAACTTGAGATTGATTATGAACTAGCTACTTTGTTTGATGCTTTAAAAGCGAAAGATCAAAAACAGATCAACGAATCGAAGCGTAAGCTCGAACGATTAAGGCTGGAGCTCGTGAGATTAGAAGCATGATCCAAGCTGATAGCGGATAACAAAAACGAATCCATCATGAACGGATGGTTCGTTTTTTTGTGAAGAGAATGAAATTGCCTTATACTATAGTAAAGGTAAGGAGTGAAAACATGACGAACGAAGAAATGATAACCATAGAGAAACACATGAAGACATGGACACTTGAAGCCGCACAGCTCTTAAAAGATTCTTTTCAGAGCACATTAACGATTACATATAAATCTCATATCGCAGATCTAGTCACGGATATGGATAAGAGTATTGAGAAATTTTTTATTAATAAGATACAACAAACCTTCCCAGACCATAAAGTACTTGGGGAAGAAGGCTTTGGAGATGAGATAAAAGGGAATTCCAATGGTGTCATTTGGATTATTGACCCGATCGATGGCACAACAAATTTTATCCATCAACAAGCTAATTTTGCGATTTCAATTGGAGTTTATGAAGATGGAATCGGAAAACTAGGATTGATATATGATGTGGAGGGAAGTAACCTTTATTTTGCTAAAGATGGTGAAGGTGCTTATTTAAACGATAAGAAATTACCGAAATTAGAGGAAGTCACTTTATCAGAATCTGTTGTTGGTGTTAATGCAACGTGGGCGGGTCCGAACAGACGAATCAATCACGAGCATGTCCAACAGATCATCAGAAAATCTAGAGGGACTCGATCATACGGCTCTGCTGCAATTGAACTTGCTTATGTTGCATCAGGAAGACTCGATGCCTATATGACACTTCGACTTTCCCCGTGGGATTTCGCAGCAGGTTTAATTCTTTTAAATGAAGTAGGTGGGATTGTAAGCAGAACGGATGGAGAACCTGTACAGCTTCTTGAACAAAACAGTATTCTCGCTGCAAAGCCAGGGTTGCATAAAGAAATATTAGACCACTTATTATAAAGCGCAACGCAAAAAAGAGAACGTCCGATTAGGAACGTTCTCTTTGCTTCTTTTTAAGAGTAAACCCGTATCCCATAAGAAAAAATACAGAAACGGTCGATATAAGAAAGATCAACCAGCTTTTTTCACCAATAGCTATTCCAATGCCACATATTGCAAATGCCGTTAGTAGAGCTATAAAAAAGAAAATGATATTCATGATGACCTCCAAGCCAAAAACTTGTCTATACTGTATAAGTGTACCGAATTTACATAAAAAGAAAAAGCCTTTCTGTAAATTTGTGATATAATAGTCAAGTTGAACAAAAAATGATAAGAAAAAGAGATAGGATATAAGGAGAGAATACACTTGAATAGAAGAGATGATTTACGCAATATAGCAATTATTGCCCACGTTGACCATGGTAAAACGACATTGGTGGACAAATTGCTACATCAGTCAGGAACTTTCCGTGACAATGAACAAGTTAATGAACGTGCTATGGATTCCAATGCTTTAGAACGTGAGCGTGGAATTACAATTCTAGCTAAAAATACAGCGATTAATTATAACGAGAAACGCATTAACATCATGGACACTCCAGGACATGCCGATTTCGGTGGTGAAGTAGAACGTATCATGAAAATGGTTGATGGTGTTCTACTTGTTGTAGATGCATATGAAGGTTGTATGCCGCAAACGCGTTTTGTTTTGAAAAAAGCGCTAGAGCAAAAGTTAACGCCAATCGTAGTTGTAAACAAAATTGACCGTGACTTTGCACGCCCAGAAGAAGTAGTAGACGAAGTAATCGATCTATTCATTGAACTAGGTGCTGAAGAAGATCAATTAGAATTCCCTGTTGTTTATGCATCTGCGCTTAAAGGAACAGCTTCAATGGATCCTAGCAAGCAAGATGAAGATATGACAGCTCTTCTTGATACAATTATTGACACGATTCCTGCTCCAGAAGATAACAGCGCTGAGCCACTTCAGTTCCAAGTTACGATGCTTGATTACAACGACTACCTTGGACGTATCGGTATTGGTCGTGTATTCCGTGGAACGATTAAAGTTGGTCAAGCCGTTTCATTAATGAAGCTTGATGGATCAGTTAAAAAGTTCCGTGTTACAAAGCTGTTTGGTTTCTTAGGTTTGAAACGTATTGAGATCAATGAAGCAAAAGCTGGAGACTTAATCGCTGTATCTGGAATGGAAGAGATCAACGTTGGGGAAACAGTTTGTCCTGAAGGTCAAGAAGAAGCACTTCCTGTTCTTCGTATCGATGAGCCAACATTGAAGATGACTTTCTTAGTTAACAACTCACCGTTCGCTGGTCGTGAAGGAAAATATGTAACAAGCCGTAAAATTGAAGAGCGCTTAATGTCTGAGCTTGAAACTGATGTAAGTCTTCGTGTTGAAAACACGGATTCTCCAGATGTTTGGACAGTTTCTGGTCGTGGTGAACTTCACCTTTCAATCTTGATTGAAAACCTTCGCCGTGAAGGATTTGAACTTCAAGTATCAAAGCCAGAAGTAATCGTTCGTGAAATTGATGGCGTTAAATGTGAGCCAGTTGAACATGTTCAAATTGACATTCCTGAAGAGTACACAGGTGCGATCATGGAATCTTTAGGAGACCGTAAAGGTGAAATGAAGAACATGGTGAACAACGGTTCTGGTCAAGTGCGTCTTGAGTTCATGGTACCTGCTCGTGGTTTGATCGGTTATACGACTGAATTCTTAACACAAACACGCGGATACGGAATCTTAAACCACACGTTCGACAGCTATCAGCCTATGGTTGCTGGAAACGTTGGTGGACGTCGTCAAGGTGTACTGGTTTCAATGGAAAACGGAAAAGCATCTCAATACGGAATCATGGGTGTTGAAGACCGTGGTACGATCTTTATTGAGCCAGGAACAGAAGTATACACGGGTATGATCGTTGGGGAACACACTCGTGAGAATGATATTACGGTTAACATCGTAAAAGTGAAGCAGATGACAAATATGCGTTCTGCGAACAAAGACCAAACGGTTAGCATGAAGAAGCCTCGTATCATGTCATTAGAAGAAGCGTTAGAATACTTGAACGATGACGAGTATTGTGAAGTAACACCTGAAAGCATTCGTCTTCGTAAAAAAGTACTTGATAAGAACGAGCGTGAAAGAGTAGAAAAGAAAAAGAAACTTGCTCAAGGCTAAACGTATTTCTTAACAAAACGATCGGGAGTGGGAATCGTGGAGGAACAAGAAATCATGAAAGCGACAGGGGAAGATTCATCCTCCATGGCATTGCTGCTAGGAATTGAAAACGACCCTGTCAGAGCTTTTCTGCTGTTGTATCTCATCATAACAGTGTTAAGTATCGTTGTTTTTAAGTTAGGTTTTGCAAAAAAACTGCCGCCGCTAAAAGCGATAGTCATCTATTTGTTTTTGATTATCGGATGTCTGCCACTAGCATTTTTCGGCATCGGTTTGCCTGTTGCTGAAGGTTTGATGGTAGCCGCACTCATCTTGATCATCTATAAAGTCCGGCTTCATCAGAGCAAGAAAGAAAAAAGCTGATTGGGGGTTCATTATGCAACTTGTTGACGCTCTATCCAATTGGTTGAGCATTAAGAAAGTACATGAAGAGAGACCCCGAGACCAAGCAGCTAAGGAGACTTTTGAGTTTTTTACTGAGATTCTCACAGAGGATCATCATGTAAACATTTCTACTGTATCGACTTCAGGTCCGTTTTACGTCGTTTTGTATGAAGTTAACGGCATTGAAAACTCCGAAAAGTTTTTTATCGATAGTATCGATGCTTTATATGAAGGAATTCAAAGTGAACCAAGATTTAACGAGGAGTACTGATTAATCAGTACTCCTTTTTTTGTTTAGGAGTGTAACAAAATAAGCTATGATTATCGCGAAGAGTATATGGCCGAGTAGCCAAATGATAAAAGGTAAGGTTACTGGGGCTGAGAATGGCTTTTCAACAGCTAGGTGGTACAGAGGAAAAAATGTAAAAGACATGATCACATTTATGATTAACGAAATCTGATAGGGATGAGAATAAATTCTGCAGAACAGATCTACGAATGCAATCAAAATGATCGCTATGATAATATGAAGAACAAATTGAAAAGGTTCATTATAGATAATGGAATCAGGAAGAGGCAGGAAATCAATATTTAATAAGAATGTGTAAAGATTCAATCCAAATAACACTTCAGGAACGTAAAAAAAACAAGCCAGCAGAATGCCGGCAAGGGAACCAAATAAAATCCATGAAATAATTCTTATGTTATTACCAATCATTGTTTGTATCCGGACTTCGATATAATGTGAAATTACCGGTAGCTTCACGCTGAGCGGTTTTTCGCGTTATGCGTTCTCTGCAAGATTCGCACATAAACGTGTGTATGGGACGGTTTCTTAATTTTTTTGCAAGTGAGCATTCATTTTCAATTACTTCGATCGTATCGCATAATACGCATTTTACACGCATCGTATTTCACCTCTTTCAAATAGTATACCATAAAGAAATTGGAAAATTAAACGAACGATGCTTGGGATGCGAGTAGAGAGTAATGTAACGGATCGTTTTTGATAAAAAGCAATGTACGTATCCCTGGGGTGAACAAAATTAACCGAGTGTCTTTCTTTAGCGAACACATATCGTTTTTTACGAGGTAATTTGTATTTTATCCGTAGAAAGCAGTCTTAATTACGAGGTAATTCTGATTAATTACGAGTATAAAATTTTTTATCCGATTTTCGACAAAACATCTGTGTTTAACAAGTGTAAAAAAGACTCATGAGCTAAGGCGCTATGAGTCTTTTTTACATATCTCAAAAAATCACGTTTCATTCAATCGTTGAGGCTGATTTTTATCTGATTTTTCTTGTTTTTGTTGTTGGTTTTTAAGCTCTTGTTGTTCTCTTTCTGATAATTGACTATCGTTTGTTTCTGTTGGAGATGGCTTTTTCGTTTGTATACTGTGAGGTACTTGTGGCATCAGACGTCCAACGATCCCTGCAAGCTCCTTCATAATTCCGCCGATTGGATGACCTTGTCGGATTTGTTTACCCATCTGACGAAGTCTTTCTACCGTATCAGGATCAGCTGTAACGAGTGCATTCTTTCCATTTGGATCGTTTTTTAGAGATTCTGCTACTGAATACTTTATAGAACCAACCTTTGAATTATCAAGCTTGCGATCTACATCTATCCCTACTACTGCATATGGGCCTAATACTACTGCAGTTGCATCTTCAACGCCTGGAATACCAGTTGCGAGACCTACAAGGTGTCTCGATATTTCTTGAGATCCTTTTGGCTGGTGAGGCTTCTTACTATTTGCAGTTTGGTTGACTTTAGTAAGCCTCGGAGTGTTTTGGTCATTTTGAGCGTTATCATTATTATTGTTCATGCAGCCAAAAAGTACGAATATAGCACTAAGAACGGCTACGATACGAAATATTTTCAATGACATTCATCCTTCCAGTTCATTTTCCTTATTTTTTGTACATTCTTCTAACTTTATTCCTTTGTACATACATTTTTAATAGGCAGTCCATAAAGACGCTAAATGAACAATGACTAGAACACATTAAGTCAGGAGGCTGAATGTTGAATAAACGATACGTCCTAGATACGAACGTGCTGTTGCAGGATCCATACTCCATACAATCCTTTGGAGATAGTGAAGTGATCATTCCTGCAGTCGTGTTAGAAGAAGTGGATTCAAAGAAACGTTATATGGACGAAATTGGAAGAAATGCACGTGAGGTTTCTCGTTTGATCGATAGAGTCAGACAAAAAGGACAGCTTCATAAAGGAGTTCCTCTAGAAAATGGAGGTACCCTTCGAGTAGAACTCAACCATAAATCCTTTAAAAGGCTTCAGGAAACCTTTGTTGAACAAACAAACGATAACCGAATACTGGCAGTTACCTTAAACCTAAAACAAGAAGAAGAAGAGAAGAAAAGCGGAATAAAAGTTATACTTGTTTCAAAAGATGTGCTCGTCCGAGTAAAAGCTGACGCACTTGGAATAGAAGCTGAAGATTTTCTGAGCGATCGCGTTATAGACAAGAATGATCAAACGTACACAGGCTATAAAGAAATTTATGTACAAGGTGATCTGTTGAATAAATTTTATGAAAAAAATGAACTTCAACTGATCGAGTTGACAGGTCACTCATTTCATCCTCACCAATTTGTAATCTTAAAGGATGTGTTCAGATCTTCGGTTTCTGCTCTTGGAAAAGTTGATGAATTCGGTAAGACGTTAAAGCCGCTTCGATATGATTCAGAACAAATATGGGGAATTCGAGCAAGAAATGTTCAGCAAAAGATGGCGTTTGAGTTACTTCTCAGAAAAGATTTGCCACTCGTAACTCTGATCGGTAAAGCTGGAACTGGAAAAACACTGATAACGCTCGCTGCAGCACTTCTTCAAACAGAGGATTTGAAAGATTATATCAAGCTCTTTATTGCTCGACCGATCGTTCCGGTCGGAAAAGATATCGGCTATCTGCCAGGGGAAAAAGAAGAAAAATTAAAACCGTGGATGCAACCTGTCTATGACAACTTAGAATATTTATTTAATACAAAAAAATCAGGTGAACTGGAAAAGATTTTAGCTGGTATCGGTTCAATTCATGTTGAAGCACTGACTTATATTCGAGGAAGAAGTTTGCCGGACCAATTTATCATCATAGATGAAGCGCAAAATTTAACGAAGCATGAAGTAAAGACCATTTTAACACGTGTCGGAGAAGGCAGTAAGATCGTTCTCTTAGGAGATCCTCAACAGATCGATCATCCGTATTTAGATGAATTTACTAACGGATTAACGTATGTAGTAGAGAAATTTAAAGATCAAGCATTGAGTGGGCATGTTCGCTTAGAAAAAGGAGAACGTTCATCGCTAGCTCAGATTGCTGCAGATCTATTATAAAGTTGTGTGGTCATTAAAAAAGACAGCCCAATTATGAGCTGTCTACATTTTCAATTAAAGAATCGTTACTGCTGAAATGTGTTTGATCGGATTTTCTTTGTTGCGACCATCACCAAAATAAAAATGTACAGGGCCGTCTTCTTTTAGCGGTTTTCCACTGTTAGAAAAAGCAAAGTATCCGTTTTGTGCTTCCTCAAGTGTGATCTCAACGCTACCGTCCCCTGACTCAAGCCTAACTTTTTCTGCGTCAGGGAGCGGTTGTGCATTATAGATAAAATAGGATAGAGAAATTGCAAATGAACTTGATAATAATGTTTCTTTTAAAGTGGTTTTTGAACTTTTTTTCTTTTGCTCTTGCTCTGAAGGGGGAACGGCACCCTCTTGTAATTCGCGGTCCCAATGTGCAGACACTTCTTTTAAGTATTTTTCTTGCTCGTTTTCCTTCGATTTATCTAAATCGAACAATGTGTGTAAATCCTCTTTTCTATCATCAAAAATCCATACTCCTGGATCTAATGTAAGGGGATAGTTTACTTTTCCGTTTAATGCAACGATGAACTCCATATAAACCTCCTTGAATTTGAAAACGCTATAAAAAGCATAGCACGATTATAAGAATACTGTAATATGTTGATTTTTTTTATGCAAACCTTTATATTTAAAGGTAGAAATCGTGTCGAACGGAGGGATGATCATTGTCAGCTGAGATGGCAACTGGACATCGGGAAAGGGCATTTGAACTATTAAAAGCAGATGCAGACAAAATCCTGAAACTAATTGAAGTTCAAATGGAAAACTTAACAATGCCACAATGTCCCCTCTATGAGGAAGTATTGGATACGCAAATGTTTGGTTTATCCCGTGAAATAGATTTTGCAGTCCGTTTAAACCTGGTCGAAGAAGAAGCAGGTAAGAAATTATTAGAATCACTTGAAAAGCAGTTAACTGCTTTGCACGATGCCTCAATGAAAAAATGATCGACACCCAGTCCGAGAATGTAAATTGGACTGGATTTTTTTATATATATAACTAAGTTTGTATTTTAATAATAGGCTGTTTTCGTAAATTTTATTGCTTTTGAGCTTTTGGTCCTGTCGTCTTAAGGAAGTCACTCTTGCTACTATGTCTTCAACATGATGTGTTCGCAGTAAGCTTCTTTGTCTGAGGGCTTACAAGAAGTTTCTAATGTGGTAGTCACCCACCATCCACTCCACACAACTGTTCAAAGATGACTTTGAAAATGAAAAGCAACTATTCTGTAGGTTAAAGCCTATTCAAAAACAAGATAAAACCTTCGAAATAGTATAAGAAGCTGAAGCTGTAGTGTTGTATCATAAATAAAAAAGGTTTATGTGATACAATATCTAATAATTATAAAGATGCAGTTTCAAGACTTCAGAAGAGAGGAGAAAGGTGAACAACGTGAAAAAAGCAGTAAGACCCTATGACTATTCTTTGATAGTAGCCGTACTATTATTGTGCAGTGCTGGATTAGTCATGATCTACAGCGCGAGTATAGGGGTAACGATCAATAAATACGATTACAGCAGTAGCTTTTTCTTTTCGAGACAACTTGTCTTTCTGCTAGTTGGGATAGGACTCATGTATTTTACCATGAGGTTCAATATACAAATCTACAAAAAGTTAATGATGCCTATCGTCGTCTTTTCAATTCTCATATTGATATTTGTCTTATTGTTCGGACGAGAAGTGAACAATGCAAAAAGTTGGCTATACATAGGTCCGATCGGTATTCAGCCTGCTGAATTTATTAAGCTAACACTAGCTATCTACTTAGCGGCAATCTATTCAAAGAAACAAGGGAAGATGCAAGATTTCAAAAAAGGAGTCATCCCTCCACTAACGATTTTCGCCATCATGTTTCTATTGATATTGAGACAGCCAGATTTAGGGACAGGCATTATCGTTTCAGGTGTTGCTGGAGTTATTCTGTTCTGTTCAGGTATAAAGTTTAAACATATTTTTTCAATGGCAGCTTTAGCGGGTATCGTAGGGTTAGGTATATTCCTTCGTTTAACCCCAGAACAACTTTCCCGTTTCGATGCAGCTTATGCACCCTTCAAAAATCCTGCGGGCGACGGTTATCAGCTCGTTAATGGATATATTTCTATCGCTGCGGGTGGAATGACAGGATCAGGTCTAGGTGAGAGTATTCAGAAATATGGATTCCTCCCAGAACCACATACGGATTTTATAATTGCCATCATCGCAGAAGAACTAGGTTTTATTGGAGTATTTTTGATCATCGCCTTGTTAGGGTATATCGTTTTAAAAGGATTTTATATAGGTATGCAAAGTAATGATACATATTCAAGCTTATTAGCTTTTGGTATCGCTGGAATGATAGGTATTCAAACAGTGGTCAATCTAGGTGCAGCAGTAGGGTTATTGCCGATTACTGGTGTTCCGTTACCATTTATTTCGTATGGGGGCTCATCCCTTCTTTTGTTTCTAACATCGATGGGGATTCTTATAAATATTTCTGCAAAAGTAAATCTGAACAAGAAAGTCCCAGATAAAAAGCCCGAAGTAAACAGAAAGATAAAAGCTATCATGTAACGGTAAAAGGAGAGGAACTTGTATGAGTAGAAAAATCAGCAAAGTCTTAGTAGCAAATCGTGGGGAAATTGCAATTCGGATTTTCAGAGCTTGTACCGAACTAGATATACGAACAGTAGCTATTTATTCGAAAGAAGATACGGGATCTTATCATCGTTATAAAGCGGATGAGGCTTATCTAGTAGGCGAAGGAAAGAAACCGATCGATGCTTATCTGGATATTGAAGGTATTATCGAGATTGCAAAAGCAAATGGTATCGACGCAGTTCATCCTGGATATGGTTTTTTATCAGAGAACAAGGAATTTGCAGAACGCTGTAGTGAAGAAGGCATCATTTTTATAGGACCGAACGAAAAACATCTTGATGTATTCGGGGATAAGGTTAAAGCTAGACAAGCTGCTATTGATGCTAACATTCCAGTAATTCCAGGTAGTGATGGACCTGTTAACAGTCTTTCAGAAGTGAGAGACTTTGCTCTAAGTAATGGTTTTCCAATCATCATCAAGGCATCTATGGGTGGCGGTGGACGCGGAATGCGTATCGTCAGAAGTGAAAACTCCCTTGCAGAAAGTTACGATCGTGCTAAATCAGAAGCAAAAGCCGCGTTTGGTAAAGATGAAGTATATGTTGAAAAATTTGTAGAAAACCCAAAACATATTGAAGTACAAATACTCGGAGATCATGAAGGGAACTTAGTGCATTTATATGAGCGTGACTGTTCTGTACAAAGAAGGCACCAAAAAGTAGTCGAAGTTGCACCAAGCGTCTCGCTATCTGATGAGCTTCGTCATGATATCTGTAAATCAGCTGTATCGTTGATGGAGCATGTAGGGTATATCAATGCAGGTACCGTTGAGTATCTAGTAACGCCAGACGGCAAATTTTATTTCATAGAAGTAAATCCGCGCGTTCAGGTGGAGCACACGATTACTGAGATGGTCACTGGAATCGATATTGTCCAATCGCAAATCCTTATCGCAGAAGGATACCCGTTGCATGGAAAAGAGATTGGAATTCCAAAGCAAGAAGATATTTATTGTCATGGCTATGCGATCCAATCGCGAGTAACGACAGAAGATCCTTCTAATCAGTTCATGCCTGACACTGGTAAGATCATGGCGTATCGTTCAGGTGGAGGTTTTGGAGTTCGATTGGATGCTGGTAATGGATTCCAAGGTGCGATTATCACTCCTTTCTATGATTCTTTACTCGTTAAAGTGTCTACGTGGGCTTTATCTTATGAGCAAGCAGCATCTAAAATGTTAAGAAACTTAAAAGAGTTTCGTATTCGTGGGATTAAAACAAATATTGCTTTCCTTGAGAACGTTGTAACACACCAGAAGTTTTTATCAGGTGATTATGATACTTCTTTCATTGATACAAGCAGTGAACTCTTCGTCTTTCCTAAGCGTAAAGATAGAGGAACGAAGATGCTTTCCTATATTGGTGCAACAACAATTAATGGTTTCCCGGGACTTGCTAAGCAGGAGAAACCTAATTTTGCTAAACCTCGTATTCCAAAAATAAAGCACTCAGAACCGATTCCGAATGGAACGAAGCAATTGTTAGACGCTGAGGGGCCAGAAGCTGTGTCTCGCTGGATAAAGGATCAAAAGAAACTCTTACTTACGGATACAACCTTCCGAGATGGTCACCAATCATTGCTAGCAACTCGCGTTCGTACGAATGACCTTTTGCACATTGCTGAACCGACCGCAAGATTATGGCCAGAAATGTTCTCACTTGAAATGTGGGGAGGAGCAACGTTTGATGTTTCTTATCGTTTCCTTAATGAAGATCCATGGGACCGCTTGATTAAGCTGAGAGAAAAAGCTCCGAACGTGTTGTTTCAAATGTTACTTAGAGCTTCAAACGCAGTAGGTTACAAAAACTATCCAGATAATGTCGTTGAAGAGTTCGTTAAAAAGTCAGCAATGGCAGGAATCGATGTGTTCCGAATCTTTGATAGCCTAAACTGGGTGGAAGGAATGAAAGTGGCAATCAGAGCTGTTCGTGAGACAGGAAAAATTGCCGAAGCAGCCATCTGCTATACAGGAGATATTTTAGACCCGAACCGTACGAAATATGATCTGAAATATTATGTGAATCTCGCGAAAGAACTTGAAGCGGAAGGAGCACATATACTAGCTATTAAAGATATGGCAGGACTATTAAAACCTCAAGCTGCTTATGACTTAGTATCAGCGCTTAAGCAAGCGGTCGAAATTCCGATCCATCTTCATACGCATGACACGAGTGGTAACGGAATCTATACTTACGCAAAAGCAGCTGAAGCAGGTGTTGATATCGTAGACGTTGCTGTAAGTTCTATGGCGGGTCAGACATCTCAGCCTAGTGCAAATTCACTCTACTACGCGTTAGCAGGGAACGAAAGACAGCCAGATTTAAACATTGATCATGTTAAAGATCTATCTTCTTATTGGGAAGATATCAGAAAATATTACTCAGGGTTCGAAAGCAATTCGGCTGCACCAGATCCGGAAGTTTATGAGCATGAGATGCCAGGCGGGCAGTTTAGTAATCTTCAGCAGCAAGCAAAGGCAGTCGGTCTTGGAGACCGCTGGGATGAAGTCAAACAGATGTATCGTAGAGTGAATGATATGTTTGGCGATGTGGTTAAAGTTACACCATCTTCAAAAGTTGTAGGTGACATGGCTCTATATATGGTTCAGAACAACTTAACGGAAGATGATGTTTATGATCGAGGAGATTCATTAGATTTTCCTGACTCTGTTGTAGAATTCTTTCAAGGGTACCTGGGGCAGCCGTACGAAGGTTTTCCTAAAGAGTTGCAGCGTATCATCTTAAAAGGAAGAGAACCTTTGTCAGAGCGGCCAGGGGAGCTTTTAGAAGCTGCTGATTTTAATGACATTAAGGAAACGTTATTCCATAAGATCAATCGCCAAGTAACAAGTTTTGATGTTTTGGCGTATGCGCTATATCCAAAAGTATTCTTAGATCGTGAAAAGATGTATTCACAATTCGGTGATATCTCAGTTCTTGATACGCCAACATTCTTTTATGGAATGAAGCTAGGGGAAGAGATTGAAGTCGAAATTGAACAAGGTAAGACTTTAATCGTGAAGCTCGTTTCAATCGGTGAAGCACAGAATGATGGATCTAGAGTACTTTACTTTGAACTTAACGGTCAATCGCGTGAGATCGTAGTAATCGATGAAAGTGCAAAAGTAACCGTATCTGCTAAACAAAAAGTAGATCCTTCAAACCCAGCTCAAATTGGTGCAAGTATGCCAGGAACGGTGATAAAGGTTTTAGTTGAACAAGGAGAAAAGGTTAAAAAAGGTGATCATCTGATGATAACTGAAGCCATGAAGATGGAAACAACCGTTCAAGCTCCATTCGATGGAACCGTTAAGGAGATCTCTGTTCAAAACGGAGAAGGAATCGCTGCTGGGGATCTGTTGATAGAATTGATTAAGTAAAAATAAAAAAACCAAGGTGCAAAACGTGCACCTTGGTTTTTTATTTATTTTCGATATACGATCAATGCTAAGTAACTTAAGGTTCCAAATAGGAAGGATATGATCAATCCGTGACCAAGAGCCACGAACAGATTTAAATTGGTATATACGATCAATGCTCCAGATACACCTTGGAGAATGACGAAAAGTAGAGCGAACTGAAATCCTTTTGTGACTACTTTCTGATCGCTATAGTACTTTTTAGCGTGGTACCAGGCATATACGATCCAAATAAACAGGACGATAGCTGCAATTCGGTGCAACAGATGAATGCTTGCTTGAGATCCTATCGTTGCGAATATGGTTCCGTTACATAAAGGGAACTCCGGACCACAGCCCATGCTCGAACCTGTATGCCTTACGAGCGCACCCGTGTATACAACAGCATACAGATAAGCGAATAACCAATAGATGTTCTTTTTAAATGCGGGTGATACTTTTGCAATAAATGGACGATCAGGATCTTCAAAAGAAAGAATCGCTATCAAGAGAACGCTCGCGAACGAAACTAGTGAAAAGCCGAAATGAGATGCAAGAACGGCTGAAGATTGGCTCCAAATTACTGCAGCGGCTCCTAAAAGTCCTTGAAGGATAATAAAGAATACAGCTGATCCAGCTAATATCTTTATTTCTTTTCTATGTGGTTCTCGTCTCCAAGCCCAAATCGCGAGTATGATAACGAGCAGCCCAAGCCATGCTGATACAAACCGATGACTTACTTCAATAATGGTTTCAAGTTTTGGTGCAGTAGGTAAGATTTCTCCATAACAGAGAGGCCATGAGTTACCGCATCCGTCACCTGAGCCAGTTTTTGTTACAACAGCTCCCATCAGTAATACGAGCAACATACCTAGTGAAGTAATAATAGAATAAATTTGATAAAATCTTTTCAAATCAATCACCTGCTTTTTTTGTCCTATAACCGTTCACAAATTTGTAATATTTTCAACAAGTATTACAGACACCCACATCGTACAAATAATATAAGATACTGTCTATATTAGTCGAAGTATACAAAGCACTATATTTGTTTTATAATGTTAGAGGACATTTTCTTTATATATCACTATCCTATCATATAGGTAAAACGTTCTACTTTACATATTGTGAACAGATGAAGACATTTTTTTACCGTTGATTTTAGAGTCAAGCCCATATAGAATGAATGAGGGCTTAAATAACAGCAAAAGCAAGATTTGGAACATTTTACTCTAAAAGGAGGTGTATCTGTTGAGCAAAACTCCAACTGCATATGAAGTCGCTAACAAAGTAATGGAACCCGGACCTCTATCTGAAGCGAACCCTACAGGCACCTGGAAAGATTTTTTGACCATCGCGAAGCTCGGGATCGTTATGAGTAACTTGATTACAACATTTGCTGGATTCTTTCTAGCTTTAAAATATAACAATCATTTGTTCTCTGACAAGATTGGTGCTTTAGTTCTTTGTATTCTGGGTGCGGCACTAGTTATCGCTGGTGGCTGTTGCTTGAATAACTATATTGATAGAGATATAGACCAGCTGATGGAACGTACCATTGAGCGCCCGACAGTTACGGGCAGGATCAGTGCGAATCAAGTACTTTGGGTAGGTATTAGTCTTTCCGCAATCGGAACAGTTATGCTTGCGATGACTACCTTAACGGCAGCGGTAATGGGGTTGATCGGACTTTTCGTATATGTTGTCGTTTACACGATGTGGCTGAAACGAACTCATTCTATTAATACCGTTGTTGGGGGAATATCTGGGGCAGTACCGCCTTTAATCGGTTGGGCAGCTGTAGATGCTAACCTTCATTGGGTGGCATGGATTTTATTCTTAATCATGTTTTTATGGCAACCGCCACATTTTTTGGCGCTTGCGATGAAAAGATGTGAAGATTATCGAAAAGCGGGAATTCCGATGCTTCCTGTTGTATCTGGCTTCGCATTAACGAAGCGTCAGATGATCTGGTATGTAGCTGCATTACTTCCTGTGTCTCTTTACCTGTTCGAATTTGGTATCGTCTACTTGATCTTGGCTGCTGTGTTAGGAACAGGTTGGCTGATTCTAGCATTATCAGGCTTAAAGACAAAGGATGACATGAAATGGGCTCGTATGATGTTCGTTTATTCGTTGAATTATATGACCATTATGTTTGTTGCGATGATCTTAGTGAACATATAGATTTTATACTGGAACAGCGCGATCGTGCTGTTCCTATAATCGCCTTTACATAAAAGGGCTTTCATAAAAAAAGTATAGATGAAGGCTGATCGTTTGTAATCACTCTTAAGAGTGAACCTGTTATATAAAGAAAAAAGTTTAAATTTTTCGTAAGATCTACTTTTGCTATTTCCATTCAAATAACATATTTATTTGAATTGAATAGATAGAACATTCAGTCAAAACAGACTACAACGAGAAAGTGGGGTATATGTAGTGATGAAAAAATGGCTACAAAAAGGGCGTTTTCTTTCCTTATTTGCCATGTTGGCTCTTCTTTTGATGGGGTGCGGAGATCCGACTCTATCAACTTTGATTCCGCAAGGTGAAGTTGCTGACAAACAGTTCCAGCTGATGCTGATCTCTATTAGTATTATGATTCTGGTTCTGGTGGTAGTTTTCGTTCTTTATGCATTCGTATTATTGAAGTTTAGAAAGAAAAAAGGTGACAATTCTACACCTAAGCAAGTGGAAGGTAACCACATGCTTGAACTATTATGGACAGTTATTCCAATTCTTTTGCTTATTATCTTAGCTGTACCAACTGTTATGAGAACGTTTGAATTCTCTGCAGATGCAAAACCAGCTTCAAAGAACGAGTTAAGCATAAAGGTTACTGGACACCAATATTGGTGGGAGTTTGAGTATCCGAAAGAAGAATTGATCACTTCTCAGGAATTGGTTCTTCCGGCAGATACGAAAGTACACGTTGAATTATCATCTGCTGATGTTATTCACTCATTCTGGATTCCTTCACTAGCTGGTAAGACAGATACAAACCCTGGTGATAAAAACAAGAACTATATGTGGTTTGATACGGGAAGTCAGACAGACGTAGTGTACAAAGGGAAGTGTGCTGAACTTTGTGGTGCATCCCATGCTTTGATGGACTTTAAAGTAAGAGTTGTTTCTAAAGAAGACTACAAGAACTGGGTTGCGGGCTATAAAGCGGCTGACGACAAATCTTCTGCTAATGCTGATGGACAACAAGTCTTTGAAAAGAACTGTTTATCTTGTCACGCTGTTGGACAAAACGGCGGGAACACAGGACCTAGCTTAACTGGTTTTGGGGATAAAGACCGTGTAGCAGGTATCTTAGAACATGATAAAGAAAATCTGAAAAAGTGGATCAAGGACCCTCAAGAAGTTAAACCAGGCAACAACATGCCTAAAGTAAATCTTTCTGACGAGGAAATTGATGCCGTTTCGGATTACTTGTTAGGTCTTAAATTGAAATAGTCTTAAGCATTGCAAAAAAGGAGGTTACACCGTGGCAACTCACGAAAGTCACAAAAAGAGAAGTGGGTTAATGGATTGGCTCACTACCGTTGACCATAAAAAGATCGGTATTCTGTATCTTTTGGCTGGTGGCTTCTTCTTCTTAATCGGAGGACTTGAAGCAGTTTTAATGCGTATTCAACTTATGGAACCAGACAGCAAGATTTTCACTGGTGAACTTTATAATCAATTATTAACGATGCATGGAACAACGATGATCTTCTTGGCAGCCATGCCGATTATCTTTGGTTTCATGAATGCGATCGTTCCTTTACAGTTAGGAGCTCGTGACGTAGCGTTTCCTTATGTAAACGCAGTCGGGTTCTGGCTATTCTTCTTCGGAGGAGTGCTATTGAACTTAAGTTGGTTCTTAGGCGGAGCTCCTGAAGCTGGATGGACAGCATATGCTCCGCTATCAACTGTAGCAGAAGATACAGGTGTTGACTTTTATGTACTTGGTCTTCAAATTGCCGGAGCTGGTACTCTTGCAGGAGGAATTAACTTCCTTGTAACGATTATCAACATGCGTGCACCTGGTATGACATTTATGCGTATGCCATTGTTCACATGGGCTTCATTTGTTACTTCTGGGCTTATTCTTTTCGCATTCCCTGCACTTACAGTAGGCTTCTTCTTACTGATGTTCGAACGTGTATTTGATGCTAATTTCTTTAATCCAGATATGGGTGGTAACATTTTGATCTGGGAACACATTTTCTGGATTTTTGGTCACCCGGAAGTATATATCTTAATCCTTCCAGCATTCGGTATTATCTCTGAAGTTATTTCTACATTCTCAAATAAGCGCTTGTTTGGTTATAGCGCAATGGTATTTGCAACAGTGCTTATCGGATTCTTAGGATTCATGGTTTGGGTTCACCACATGTTCACTGTTGGTTTAGGACCTGTAGCAAACTCAATCTTTGCTGTAGCAACTATGGCAATCGCGATTCCAACTGGTGTTAAGATCTTTAACTGGATCTTCACGATGTGGGGCGGACAGATTCGTTTCTCTACAGCTATGCTTTTCGCAGTTGGATTTGTTCCAACTTTCGTAATGGGTGGAGTTACTGGGGTAATGCTTTCTGTACCTGCTGCTGACTACCAATATCATGACAGTTATTTCGTAGTAGCTCACTTCCATTATGTAATCGTTGGTGGTTTGATTTTAGGATTGTTCTCAGGGTTATACTATTGGTACCCTAGAATGTTTAACCGCGTATTGAATGAAACACTTGGTAAGTGGAATTTCTGGTTGTTCTTTATCGGTTTCCATTTAACGTTCTTCCCTCAGCACTGGTTAGGACTAATGGGTATGCCTAGACGTGTTTATACATATATGTCTGGACAAGATCTTGATGGAGCAAACTTTGTAAGTACGATCGGTGCGATTCTTATGGGTGCAGGTACCATTGTACTTTTAATCAACATCATCATTTCTGCATCATCTAAATATGCAACAACAAAAGATCCATGGGATGGCCGTACACTAGAATGGGCTATGCCAGTTCCAACACCAGAATACAATTTCGCTCAAACACCACTAGTACGTGGTCTAGATGCATTGTATGTTGAGAAGACAGCTGGTAATGGAGAAATGACACCTGCAGAACCTGTAGGAGAAATTCATATGCCGAATGGATCGATCCTGCCGTTTATTTTATCTTTAGGAATGTTCATTTCTGGTTTTGGTTTTATCTACTCGAACTGGTACGTAGCAGGAGCAGGTCTAGGGCTTGTATTGATCACCATGTTCTTACGTTCTATTATTGATGATCACGGGTATCATATTCATAAAGAAGAAGTTGAAGCAGACATTAAAGGGGGTAGAGCTTAATGAATGCTGGAGAACGTTTAACAGATGCGAATTTCCCTGCTCATCCTGAAAAAGCTACCCTTGAAGGTAAGAACAAATTTTTAGGATTCTGGTTATTCCTTGGTGGAGAAACGGTATTATTTGCAACGCTTTTTGGAACATATCTTGGTCTTAGAAATATGCATTTAGACGGCCCTTCTGGGGCAGAACTATTTTCACTGCCATTAGTATTTCTAGCTACAATGCTGCTACTAACTAGTTCACTTACGAGTGTGTACGCAGTACTTTCTTTAAAGCAGAACAAAGTACGTTCATTGCAAGGCTGGTTCCTCGTAACATTATTATTAGGTCTTGGATTCTTAGGTCTAGAGATTTATGAGTTCATACATTATGTTCACGAAGGACATACGTTTACAAGCTCTGCGTTTGGTTCAGCTTTCTATACGTTAGTAGGTTTCCACGGAGCACACGTATTGTTTGGAATTCTTTGGATCACAACATTGTTAGCAAGAAACTGGAACAGAGGGATTACATTATCTAATGCTCCAAAATATTATTTGTTTGCTCTATATTGGCACTTTGTCGATGTTGTATGGGTATTCATTTTTACCGTTGTTTATCTAATGGGAAAGGTAGGCTAAACTCATGGCTAATCACACACAAAACCCTGAAACTACCGTTCATCGTCACGAAGAGATTCAGCGTAAGCTTGCCTTGAAAGAGGAGCGTAAGCATCATAACGTTTCTTTTGTCATGATGATTCTTTTAACGATCGTTGCATTCTTTGCGATCTGGAGTGACAAAATTAGTGATTCATTTGCTGTTTTGTTTATCCTAACACTGGCAGTTGTTCAAGTTTTCTTCCAGCTATATGTTTGGATGCACTTAAGCCACAAAGGACATGACTTCCCAATCTGGGGTATGGCAAGTGGTATATTGGTTGCAGCTATTACAGTAGCTTCCTTAATGGGACTTATTTGGACATCGTAATCAAGGAAGGGCTGCATCTCGTATGCAGCCCTTTTTATTTGTTACAATATTAAGAATTGTCACTATTATTCCGTACAAGTACCAGCTAGGATTGATATAGTATTTATGGGTACTTTTATAAAGGAGATGACAGACATGCATCATAATCATCATGTTCATCATACTAGTTTAAGTGATTATAACTGGTACGAGCTTTTTCCGCCTTCGATATATGTTTTAGCCATCATTCTTGCGTTCGTTTACTTTCGGTTTGTTGCGAGAGATAAACAGGGTAAGAAGCTTGCGACGAAATGGCAGCAGACTTCAATGATCGCTTCACTTTTGTTGATGATCATTATAAAAGGTACGCCTGTTCAGGTTTTAGGACATAATTATTTATTCAGTGTTCACATGGTACAGATGGCTGTTCTTTATTTAATGATCGCACCTCTTATGATACTTGGGATTCCTGAGGTGAGATGGAAAAGTTGGTTAAGTAAGAAAACAATCCTTACTCGGATTTTTCATTTCCTTACTAAACCGTTGCTAGCATTGCTTATCTTTAACGCAGTATTTTCTTTGTATCATATTCCTTTAGTGTTTGATGCAGCCGTTTCAAACCCTGTAATTCATTATGGGTATCATGCTTTATTATTAATTACGGCTTATACGATGTGGTGGCCGGTTCTTTGTCCGGTTAGAGAGCTTGATACGTTGTCAGACATTAAAAAGATCGGATACGTGTTTGCTAATGGTGTACTAATGACTCCAGCTTGTGCGTTGATCATGTTTGCAGATTTTCAGCTTTATGAAACTTATAGAAATGTGCCACAATTGTTTGAAACGATGACGCCGAAAGAAGATCAGCATGTAGGTGGAGTTACAATGAAGATCTTCCAAGAAGTGATTTATGCCTTTGTACTCGGATTAATCTTTACGAGATGGGTGAAAAAAGAACGACTGCGTGATAAGGCGGACTTGGAGTTAATTAAACGACAAAATAATCAATTGAAACCTGAATTAAAGTAACCGGCATTTTTGCGGGTTATTTTTTTTGTCTAAACCTAAGTTTATACTTGCAAACAACATGATTTCAGATGCATATAATCTCCTCACGGCGCTGGAAAAGCGAATGTTATGAAATATACCTAAAAAAGACGTACAAAATCACAACAAAAAAAAGAAATTGCTCGTTGGTGTCGAAATATATAGTAAAGCCGAGTAGAAAGGAAAGAAAAATCATGAGAATCAGTGCCAGACAAGCCGCTAAAAAATTTATAGAGTCTCATTATCCAAACTGTGATGTAGCCTATCTGGCTGGCAGTGTTGTTAGGGGAGAAGAAACAGAAAGCTCTGATTTAGATATCATCATCATAGATAGTTCTATCAGTGAGTCATATCGTGAATCACTTACCGAGTATGACTGGCCGATTGAGGTTTTTGTTCACAACATGTTTACTTACAAACGCTTTTTCAAACAAAATATCGACAGAGCCAGACCCTCACTTCCACAAATGTGTGCTGAAGGCATCATTCTTCGTGACTCAGGGCATGCGTCACGAATTAAGAATGAAGCTTTACAGTTATTAAAAGCAGGGCCTACTCCGTGGAAGACGATAGAGATCGAGCAAGCACGTTATTTCTTAACCGATCTATTAAACGATCTAGAAGGTTCTACAAACGTCTTAGAGGATTTATTTATCGTTTCAAAACTTGCTGATCGTACACATGAATTTGTTTTACGTGTTAATGGACATTGGATCGGGGAAGGAAAGTGGATTCTTCGGGCTTTAAAAGAGTATAGCGAACCTTTTGCTGAACAATTCGCTTCTGTATTTGATGAATATTATTTCAATCGCTCCAAATCAAAAGTCATTGGATTTGTTGATGAAGTGCTCGCTCCATATGGTGGCAGGCTATTTGAAGGGTACTCCTCTCAATCTCCAGAAAGAGCTGCTGAATAAAAAAAACCCCTCATGCAAGAGGGGTTTTTTTAAACGTGTAACTCACTATGCAGTGCTTCGATCAATTTGTTGCATTGATTAACTACGTGTTTTGGGAATACTTCGTCGTATTCTACACCATGTGGGTAGTAATGTTTCCCTACATAAGGTGTTCCAAGTTCAACTTTAGCATGAGGTGTTTCTGTTTCTGCTTCAATAACATGACAAGGGAAACGGAAGTAGTAAACGTCACCATTCGTCATATCTTCAAATTTGTAATCATATGTAATACGTTCATAATCCCATTGGCCAGCACGGATCATGCCATGGTTATCCATCACATGCTCTAAAAGTGAAAACTCAACAACCTTCCCGTTTAAGCCGCTTTCTTCAAATTTCATTGTGAAACCTCCTAGGAATTCAATAAAAAATAATAATCACTTCTTAATGATATTATGAAAGCGCTAAAGATGCAATCATTGTCAAAAGTGCGCATATTTGTTTTTCTTTCGTAAAGCATAAAGAAGTATAGATTTAAAATAACGAGGAGGTAATGTTTGTGAAAAAGGTAAGTGACATCATGACGAGGAATGTAGATTATGTAACACCACAAGACAATGTTTACGAAGTAGCCGTAAAAATGAAGCAGGATAATGTAGGTGTTATTCCTGTTTGTGAGAATGATCAAATTATCGGAGTAATCACGGATCGAGATATTGTCGTCCGGGGAGTTGCTGAGAAACGTCCAGGGTCTACAAAGGTATCCGATGTTATGAGCGATAATCTGTTTACAGGCTCTGCAGATATGACAGTTGAAGAAGCAGCGGAACTTATGGCAGACAAACAAGTAAGAAGACTTCCAATCGTAGAGAACAATAAACTTGTAGGGATTATCTCGTTAGGAGATCTTTCCCTAGCTAAAGAGAGTGACTCCGCTGCAGGACATACCCTTTCACAAGTTTCTGAGCAAAGAGATCAGATTCAATAATTGATGTTGATTATATAAAACAGTTCCTTTTATAGGGGAGCTGTTTTATTTTTGAAAGGTTTCATCCAAACACATACCCTCTATGCTAAACTAAGAAGAGAAGAAAGATATAGGGGGAACCATTATGCGAGGATTGGTTACTTTTTTCCTATCCGTTTTTATTTTGATTGGCTTATTTTTTTATGATGTACTACCAGAATTCACAGTCGAGAAAGAAAAGCCTGATACAAAAGTAGAGTACATAGAAGAAACATTAAAGATTCCTGATGATGCTGTTTCTAACTGGGTTGGTAAAGATATATCTGAATTTAAAGAGCAATGGGGAGAACCTGAAAGGATAGATCCATCTAGCTATGGTTATGATTGGTACATATATGGAAACAAGAGTCCAAAAGGATATTTGCAAGCTGGTGTAGAAAACGGAAAAGTAGTTACGTTGTTTGTCATTGGATCTGATGTGAATACATCACCATTTACGATTGGAGAGAATTCAAACACGATCATCCAAAAGTTTCCGATTGAGAGTGACATCACTATTAACGACGGAGAAGATTTCTTTAGATTTGAACTGTCTGAGCAAGAAGTTATGCTGCGTCCACTGATTAAATTGAAAGATAACATTTGGGTACAGCTTTATTTTGATAAGTTTACGAATCAGCTATCCAGTGTAAGATATACTACTTCGGATGTCTTGTTAAAACAAAGGCCATACTCGATCGTTTATCGAGGAGATCTTCCCCCGCTTGGGCAGTTAAGCGATGATGAACAAAAAAAGGTAGATCAATCTGAAGAACAGCAAGTTTTTGAGTTAACGAACATTATCCGTCTTAAATACGACAAAAATCCGTTACAGTGGGATGAGAAAACTTCGGAAGTAGCGTTTTTGCATTCAAAAGATATGTTAGATCAGCAATATTTCTCTCATGAGAGTAAGGATGGACGAACGCTTTCAGATAGGCTGCAGCAAAAGCAAGTAAAGTTTCTGCAAGCGGGAGAGAATATAGCTGCAAACTATACGGACGGTATAGCAGCTGTAGAAGGCTGGATGAACAGTGAAGGGCATAGGAACACACTTTTAAACAATGAGTACACTCATTTAGGAGTGGGTGTAGATAATAAGTATTACACACAGAATTTCTTAGTACCTATGAAGTAAATAGAGATAGTAAAGCTGAACCTCAAAAGGTTCAGCTCTTTTTTTTGAGAAGGTATTTTAGAGGGATTTTCTGTTATTCGGCAAGTTTAAAGAATGTACCTGATGCAGAAGCGATTAAAGTACCTTTTTCGTTACGTACTTTTCCATCCATACGGACCAATTGTCTGCCATTATGTACGACTTCAGCACGGCAAATGAACAACTCTCCAACGCCAGGTGTTAAAAAGTCTACTTTTAATTCGACAGTCACAGCACCTCTTTTGTTACCTGGAACAAGGCTGGCCATCGTACCCATTGCTGTATCTAGTAGTGTTGCTGTTAAGCCGCCATGTAAGATTCCGATTGCATTGTCGAGTAAGGGAGAATTGGGCATCTCCATCTCTAACGTATGATCATTGATTCTAGTTGTTTTAAAATCTAATAAAGAAGCAATGTGTGTCTTATGCTGCTTTTCTCTTTTCGTTTTCAAACTGTTTAAGAAACGTTTCATGACTTGTTGCTCTAGTTCAGTACTGGTTTCGAAATACTCGTTCCACTCGTCCTTAATGTTCAATAGTCTCTCCCTCAATCTTTTTTTATTTTTATTGTACCTTTTTGGGCGGATGAGAATAAAGTAAACAGAATTAACTTTGCATGAATAATAAAAAATGGGCGCACCAATTTATGGGCACTTATGTATCATGTAGTAAACATCATTCGTCAGTGGATGGCTGGGGGTGGATTCTGTGGTAAAGACTGATATAGAAAGTTTCAAGGAGTTCGTTCATAAACATCCTGATTTAATTAAGGAAGTGAAGAAGAATAAGAGGCCTTGGAAAGAAGTTTATCAGGATTGGATTGTTTTGGGAGAAGAACATGAAAGCTGGAATCAGTATGCAAAAGATAAGGATAAAGATAAAAAACAAGAAGATCGCTCTAAGTCTGAGAAGACAAGAACAGAACTTACAGTTGGAGATATTGTTGCTGGTTTAAGTAAACTGCAAATAACGGATGTACAAAAATATTTATCCCAATTTGGTAGTCTGATGGATGCGGTTCAAGAACTATTACAGCAATTTAACAATCAGTCTGACAGACCGAACCAACAGCCGGAAAATAGAATGAATGATTATCCTTCATATAGGGATTAAAAGGATGTGTGCGGTGTGCGAAGAGAAATTCTCGAATACTTAAATACAAGACCTGACTTGAAATATTATATAAGAGAAAAACCAGAGTGGTATAGAAAGCTGAGTAGAAACCCTTTTTCAGTGTCTGAGCTGGAAGAGGGTGCGAAAGTGTTTTACGGGCGTACCTTCGGGCAAAGAGTGGATCGTTTTCATCAACAGGTACAAAACTTTGGCTTATTAATGGAATTGATCTCTGTAATGGGTGATGAAGTAAAGGGAAGCGATGCTCCTATGCCGAATGATTTTCAGCCAATGCCAGACTCTCTAAACAACGGTTAAGAGTTTTTGAGGGATAATAAGAATCAATAAGGAAAAAACTACTTCTATAAGGAGTGGTTTTTTTATGAAAATAAGAAATAGACGGATCTATGCAGGTGGTCTATTAGTGATTATCGTGCTCACACTATTTACGATTACCAAATTCCACGAAGGAACTTCTGAGTCCAAACCAAAAGCTGTAGAGGTATCTGCTTCATATCCAATCATGGATAAAGACTGGGCAGTCAATTATCATGTGAAAAAGCAGCGGATCTATTTTGAGAATATTATTTCAAGGTTTTCCTTCCAAGGTGGTCTTACGAAGACACCAGGAAATAAGGATGGATACATTGCTGTTTTTGTAAACAATAAGTGGAAGATGAATGCTAATCAATCCATGTTCATCTTAAAGAATATGAATCCCGGTAAACATAAGATTACTCTGCAGCTGAAGAAGAAAGATGGATCTGATTACGGATTAAAGAAAAATATAGTCGTTCAAGTTCGATAACTCTTCAATTTATGAAGAGTTTTATTTATTGTAAGAAGTCTGCTATGCTTTTAAGTCTATTCAATATCCGCTATAATAGATTAGAAACCTCATACCTAAAGGGAGGTGTGACGTATGAGTTTAGACCAAAGTGTATTGCTGGAAGAATCATTAGCATTAGCAGAGATGGTTGCTGATTCCAGTGTTGCATTAGCATATAGAGAGTCAAAATATAACCTAGAGCAAGATGTTGAAGCACAGAAAATGATTGCTCGTTTCGCAAAAATGAAAGAACAGTATGAAGAAGTACAGCGATTTGGAAAATATCATCCTGATTTTCATACCGTTTCAACACAAGTTCGTACTCTTAAACGGGAGCTTGATTTTCATGAAAATATAGCTCAATTTAAGAAAGCAGAAAAAGAACTTGAAAACTTATTGATGGAATGCAGCAAAATCATTGCTTACAGTGTATCTCAACAGATTAAAGTTCCTACAGGCAATCCGTTCTTCGATGAGAGCTCTTGCAGTGGTGGATGTGGTTCAGGCGGATCCTGTGGCTGTGCTTAAACTTAGTCTCTAAACCGAATGCAGTCAAAACATAAGTTTCCGCAGCAGAACATTTTTTCTTGCGGTACTAAAAAACGCATCCGGTATACATGAAGATTTTCTTCTGATCTTACAAATGTAAGGTTCAATGTTAGCCGTTTCCCTTTCATAGCTTTTACGGCATATTTTTTTACAGAATCAGTTGAGTGATCGATTGAAAACTGCGAAGAAACCGTTACATATATGAAAGGGATACCGGCCATCATTTTTTTTTCAACATGAATGATTGAAGGGTCTTGTTTCATTCGATTCAAAAAATGTTCCCAAACGTTGTTTAAGTCCAATCTACATCACTTCCTAACAGGGAGTATTCATTTATTTGATCAATACAGTATATAAAAGGAGCTTTAATTATGATAGGTAATCGTCGTGGGCTATCTGTTTTTCTCCATTCATTAAAGTTTTCAAAACAGTTAAGACGTTATGGTAATGTGCATTATGTTTCTCGAAGGTTGAAATATGCTGTTTTGTACTGTGATGGAAACAAAATAGATGAGATTGCAGCAAAGCTTGAATCTTTGCATTTTGTAAAAGAAGTAAAAAGGTCTCATAAACAAGAGATTAAGACAGAATATGAAAGTAAAATTGTTGATAAAGCGAAAGAGTATGACTATAAGATGGGGATTTAAGAGACAGGCCGCTAATAATAATAGCTGCCTGTTTTTTTTGTCAGTAATTCCATTTATAAGTCTTCAAAAGAATTTATAAGTCTTGAAGAAATTTTATAAGTCTTCACCTATTTGGTAAAAAAAAATTATTTTATAACAAAGGCGGAATTAAATAGTTTAAACGAAGAATCCCTGTTAGATAGTGAAAAAAGAGTTCTGTTTCAGCAAAATCTGTTGATGGCTTTACATCAAATGTAACCACTTCTTTATTTAACTGTGCGGCCTTTGCCTCGAATAGATCAATACGTTTAGAAGGATAAGGTACTCCCTCTCGGCAAATGTATAGTGGCTGAAACTTTCCCTCTGAAGCTGGGTGCAGGACAGCAACAAGAGACGCATACATTTTATCTTCTTTCTTAACTTTTAAACATAATAACTGTGAGATACGGTCTTTGTTCGTTTCCATGATCTCAAGTAGTTCATAAAGATCAGAATACCCTTCTCCAAGCTCAATAAATCGTTGAATCATCATTCAATCCCCTTTCTATAAAACAATGTAGCATAATCATCTATGAGCTTAAAGGACTTTTAAGCATGAAAAAAAACCTGCAGCAAAAACTGCAGGTTGCCTTTAAAACAAAATCACTTCTGTTTAAAGGCGATGGGAGAGGAGAAACCGGATGAAGAACTTATGGGGAGTAAGTCTTCTCCGCGGTTGGCAACAACATCGTTCGTTGATGTTGTTACAAATAGTATGACCGCATTTAATTTGACTTATACTTATAAGAAAAAGATTTGATGTTTGAATACAGGAATACTTGTGATAGGATTAGTAAGGGAAAACGGATAAAGAATTGAGTGAAGAACGTGAGAGTAATAGCTGGAGAATGTAAAGGAAGACCACTTAAAGCTGTACCAGGTACGAACACAAGGCCGACAACTGATAAGATTAAAGAATCTATCTTTAACATGATCGGTCCTTTTTTTGAGGGAGGTACAGGTCTCGACTTATATGGTGGAAGCGGTGGCTTAGGTCTTGAAGCTTTAAGCCGGGGCATGGAGCACTTCATTTTCATTGATAAAGATCAAAAAGCCATACATACGATTAAAGAGAATATCAAACAATGCAACTACGAAGACAAAACAGAAGTCTTTCGAAATGATGCAAAAAGAGCATTGAAAGCGCTTCATAAAAGAGAGATGCAATTCGATATGATTTTTCTTGATCCTCCTTATGCGAGACAGATGTTATTAAAGGATATGGAGGAGATCGACAAGCTGGAACTACTCTCTCCAGAAGGAAGTATTGTGACTGAACATGGTACGGATGTAACACTACCTGAGGAGATCGGAAACTTTTATCAGGTCAGACAGGAAACATACGGAAAAACAACTACAATAACAATCTATAAACGCGATTAACATAAAGTATGAGGTGAAAAAAATGCCAGCAACTGCAGTCTGTCCTGGTAGCTTTGACCCCGTAACTCGTGGTCATCTGGACATTATTAAACGTGGAGCAACAGTATTTGATGAAGTAATTGTAGTGGTAGCCAATAATCAAAGCAAAGACCCTTTGTTCACAGTTGATGAGAGAATCGTCCTTTTAAAGGAAGTTACGAAGCAGTTTCCTAATGTGAAAGTAGACTCTTTTAACGGCCTTCTGATCGATTACGTAAAGAATATCGGAGCAAATGTGATACTTAGAGGATTACGTGCAGTATCAGATTTTGAATACGAGATGAAAATTGCTTCGATCAACAAGAAATTAGATGACGAAGTCGAAACATTCTTTATGATGACAAACAATCAATATTCCTTCCTGAGCTCAAGCATCGTTAAGGAAGCAGCAAAGTATCATGCGAATGTTTCAGATCTTGTTCCGGAAGTTGTGGAAGAAGCTTTAAAAGAAAAATACAACAGCCCCCGTTAAGTACGGAGGCTGTTTTTTTTCATAAGTCTTCTATTCCACAACAAGATTGAAATCATTAAGAATCCAAGTGTGACATAATGGCTGTGCATTAGGGCCAGCATGCCAAATTCACTTATGTGCAAGGTTTTTTCTGTAAGAAATGCAAATGCTGGAGCAGTAGTGCTTTTAACGTGATACAAATAAGGGAATACTAATAGACAAATGATCGCAGATAAGAATCCATGAAGTATTCTTGCAAAAAAGAAAGGCTTGAACTTGATATCTGTATCAGCAAGTATACTAGCGACTTGTGCTTGAACGGAAAAACCGCTAAAAGCTAATATAAAACTTACGATGACGGCTTGCTGTAAAATGGGTGATTGTGCGAGACTCGTTAAATTGCTTCCTAACGTAATCTCAAAGATTCCTTTAATCAGAGGAAGACTTAATTGTTCGGATAGGGAAAGCATAATAAATAAATAATTGATAAAGTTTGAGAGAAGTTGAGCCACGTGAAGAAGATCCATCATCTTACTTAGTACGGAGAAGAGAATAATGAACCCACCAATCATAAGCAGTGTCTTTGTAGATTGCTGAACAGCATCTCCAAGAAGCTGTCCGATGGGACGATTGTCTGCTAATCTAGCTTCATGCATATGTTTAAACGCATTGGTAAGACCTTTTCCTCTATAACGTACTTCCTTATTAACTGGTTCTTTTTTCCAGCCATGGAACCTCATGATAAGTCCAACGAAAATGTTGCCCACATAGTGGCTGACTGCGAGAACAATTCCAAGAGCTGCGTTATGAAAAAAGCCTACTGCAATCGCGCTGAACATGAATAAAGGGTTCGAACAATTCGTAAAAGACACGAGGCGCTCTGCTTCTAGTGTCGTGATCTGCTTTTGGTGCCATAATCGTGCCGTCAGCTTTGCACCAGCAGGAAATCCTGAAGAAATGCCCATCGCCCAAACGAATCCCCCTGCACCGGGTACACGGAAAAGCGGTCTCATAAGAGGTTCAAACAATACACCTATAAGATGTACGACGCCAAACCCCATCAATACTTCTGATAATATAAAAAATGGCATTAAAGATGGGAAAACAACGTCCCACCACATTTTCAAACCGTTTACGGACGCCATATATGTTTCTTTTGGGTATATGATTATTGATATTGCTATGATAATAGCCGATGCTGACAATACAAGTGTTTTGAAATAAGCTTTGTTCATAAAGGGGAGCGCTCCTCTCACGTAATTCCACTATACTTACTTGTCCTCATCCTTATTTATACGTATAGCCTTACTCTTTAGACCATATGTTAAAAAAAGACGGTGCTTCTAAAGGAGGAGCAAAGCATGAAAGAACCAAAAATCGGACTTGCTCTAGGATCTGGCGGTGCTAGAGGGTTTGCTCATCTAGGTGTTGTTAAAGCAATAAGAGATGCAGGAATACCTATAGATATGATAGCTGGAAGCAGCATGGGAGCTTTGGTCGGTGCGATGGTGAGTATGGGTCATAGCGATGAAAACCTTTACCGGATGGCAACGCTCTTTAAACGTAAATATTATATGGATTACACGGTCCCTAAGATGGGATTTATCACAGGGAAGAAAATCAAAGAACTCGTAAGGCTTCTCACAAAACAAAAACAAATTGAACAAACGAATATTCCTTTAGCAATCGTGGCAACTGATCTACTACTAGGAGAAAAAGTGGTTTTTAGAACGGGACCTATTGCAGATGCCGTTCGTGCAAGCATCTCGATCCCAGGCATATTAGTGCCTGAAAAAATAGATGGAAAACTATTGGTGGACGGTGGAGTTATTGACCGCGTACCTGTTTCTGTGGCACGAGAGATGGGAGCAGACCTTGTAATCGCCGTTGATATTTCGCATTTTAAAGCAGAACTTCAGGTTTCTTCTATTTTTGATGTTATTATTCAAAGTATCGATATCATGCAGCGTGAAATGGTGCGCTGGCACGAAATTTCCGCTGATATTATGATTCGTCCAATGGTTGAGCAGTTCAGTTCTACAGCATTTAAGGATGTAAATGATATAATTGCTATAGGAGAAGAAGCAGGAAAAAAACAGATACCAAAAATTTTAGAAAAGATCGACAACTGGAAGGAGTCTATGCATGACCACTGAAAAAACAACGAAACGAACAAACTTTTTCTCAAAAAATAAATTCATTATTCTTTTTTTACTGGTGTTTGCTTTTATAGCATTCTATCCACTCCCTTACTACATTACCTCTCCAGGGGATGCCAGAGTGTTAGATCCCATCATTAGCGTAGAGGGAGGAGACGACGATAAGGGAGTGTTCATGCTAACAACAGTGTCGGTAGGTACAGCAAACATTCCGCAATACATATGGGCAAAGCTGAGTGATTATCGTGAAGTCATCCCTGCTGATCAGATCAGAGGAGAAGATGAGACGGATGAAGAATACAATCAAAGACAACTGCAGATGATGGAAGATTCACAGCATGCGGCCACCATTGTTGCTTATCAAGAGGCAGGAAAGAAAGTAGACATCGAATACCATGGTGTTTATGTAACAGGGATCATGTCTGGAATGCCGGCAGAAGAAAAGTTAAAAGTTGGAGATAAGATTATTGCTGTTGACCGTAATCCAGTTATGGAAACAAAAAAACTACTCGATACGCTCGCTCCTAAAAAAGCAGGAGATGCGGTTGACTTAACGATTCTACGCGGCGATAAAAAATTGAATGTGAATTTAAACATTGAAGAGTTTCCAAAGAAATATATTCAAGATCAAGGACCGAAAGCGGGTCTTGGCATCACTTCTCCTGTAGCAGATGTATCCATCGTAACAGATCCGAAAGTGAAGATTGATACATCACAGATCGGAGGACCTTCAGCTGGGTTGATGTTCACGTTAGAAATTATGGATCAGTTAACACCAGATGATCTTACACACGGGAAGAAAATTGCAGGAACCGGAACGATGGACCTTCAAAAGAATGTAGGGCCGATCGGAGGTATACAACAAAAGATTGTTGCAGCTGATGAAGCAGGTGCTGAGATTTTCTTTGCCCCTGTTGATGGAAATAACTACAATGATGCCGTGAAGGCTCAAAAAGATATAGGGTCTAAAATGAAGATCGTTCCAGTTAAGACACTGAACGATGCACTCGACTATTTGAAAAAATTGTAAAGAAAAAGGATGCAGAAGCCATAAGTGGCTTTTCTGCATCCTTTTTTAGCTCGTCTTGAGCGGATGTTAATTACGCTCAAGACGAGCGCCATATCAAAAATATGAGCGCCATTTCAAAACAGACCAAACTTTAAGTCTTAATCATCTCACCATAACTGGCGGAGTATTAAATTCTTCTTTCTCAGCTCGTAAAATATTCCGAGCAGCACCTTGGGCATAAACTAAAGAAGTTCTCGCTTCCATCCTCAATCCGGCAAAATCATGCTTAGAGACAGTAGTGACAAGAGGAAGGTCTAAAGATTTTTTGACAGTACTTAAATAATCTCTGCCTTTACTTGTCATCCCTAACACGCGAATGTATGAGGGTGGTGAGTCTAGAATGGCAAACATCTCGTCTTTTTGGACCTTATTTAAAACGTGTAAACAAGCGCGCTGCAATCTTGTCCATGTATAACGTTTTGTCTTTAAATGATTCATGAAAGTCTCGAAGGAGTCAGATCTCTTCATCGCTTCGATCATCCTGTATTCTAAACCCTCTTCAACTTCATAATAACGGTTTATTTCACTGGGACTTGTAGATAATAGTTGATAACGAAGAAGAGGATAGAATCGCTCCCAATTCATAAGTGTACCTTTTTCACTGTGTTCTTCAGCTAATAACTCAAGTGTGTGACGGGGCATATAAGTTGCTGCTTGATCAGGTTCTCTTGTGAAAATAGCTTCTCTGATAGCTGTTGCACTAGCAATATTACCTTTGCCTAGCATTACATCATGGTAATCAGCATTTTTCCTCTTTATCGTAAAAGGTCGGATATGAGAACCTAACTCACGGCTAGCTCTTACATACTCAAACCCTAAAATATTATTCGGTTTACTGAGATCGAGAGCCAGTGGAATATCAAGTGATTCGTATGCCCGTGAAGCAGCTGATGGATATGATAGACCTTTGTTCATAAATGACCGAACAAGTTCTTGGTAGGTTTCCTGTTGAGCGTTTACCGATTCATGAGTCTGGTTGAAAAGTTCAGCATCTCCAGATTCACTTCCAAAGCAAAAGGACTCTGCACCAAGAGATTGCAGCAAAAAAATGCTACCGAATGCAAAACGCGGCGCATGGCTAGTTGCGAATGAATAAGGAAGTTCAATGACAATATCTGCTCCACCTAATAGCGCCATCTTTGTTCTTTTCCATTTTGACAAAAGAGCAGGTTCTCCACGTTGAAGGAAATTACCGCTCATCACGGCGATTATACAATCAGCGCCTGTAGCTTTTTTCGTTTCTTGTAAATGATAATAATGTCCATTGTGAAACGGATTATATTCTACAACAACTCCAGATGCTTTCAACTGTTCCACTTCCTTTTAAACGTTCGATTATACTTGTTTACATTGTACTAAAAAGAGTTTAGAATCAAAAGTATCAGTGTAAAGATAAAATATTGACATTTTATTTGATGACCGATATAATTACTACTGTTGCCTTGAGGTGATAAAGACATGAAATGGTCACTACAAGAAATTAAAAATTTTTACCGTAAACCGTTAACGTTTGAACAAAATGTTGATGCGAGCGGAGTGATGGAAAAAGACCCGGAGATCAGAAGCGTTGATCCTGTTCACGTAGAAGGACATGCAGATGTAACTCAGCAAAAAGCCACTTTTTACTTAAACATAAAAGGAAAAATGGTGTTGCCATGTGCCAACACTTTGGTAGATGTGGAATTTCCATTCTCGGTAAAAACGACGGAAATTTTTATTTTCGATCCGAATTATACGGAATACGAAGATGAAGAGAGCCTTCACAAAGTCGAAGGACATTACGTTGACCTTCTCCCTGTCATCGAAGAGCATATTTTGCTTGAAAAACCGTTGAAAATTACGGCTGCTGATGTGACAGACAGTCCCGCTCCTAAAGAAGGAAAAGGATGGCAGAGGGTTACGGATGAAGACATGAAAAACCGGATTGATCCGCGTTTGGAAGGTCTGGCTAAATTTTTTGACGAAGACAAAAAGTGAAAGAATAGGTTATAATGATTCTTTCTAGAACCTTTAAGGAGGTGGATACAAATGGCAGTACCTTTTCGCAGAACTTCTCAAACTCGCCAAGCGAAGCGTCGTACACACTACAAGCTTTCCATGCCTGGTATGGTAAAGTGTCCACAGTGCGGAGAATACAAGTTATCTCACCGCGTTTGCCGTGAGTGTGGATCTTACAAAGGAAAAGAAGTAGTAAGCAAGTAATGAGAAACAGGAAGCTATAGGCTTCCTGTTTTTTCATATACATAAATAAAGCGTTTTCTTTTGTATCGGAGGTGTATATAGTGAACGAGCAACCTGTTTTATGGGAAAAAAAGAATGGAATAGGGTGGATAACGTTAAATCGCCCATCTGTACGTAATGCTGTTAATTACGATGTGATGAAGAATTTATCTACTCTTTTAAATGTGGCAAAAAAGGATGATGATATAAAAGTTCTAATTATAACGGGAGCAGGTACAAAAGCGTTTTGTTCTGGAGGAGACCTCAGTGCTTTTCATTCATTAAAGACTGAAGAGCAGGCGTACGGTATGTTATCAAAAATGGGAAACGTTCTTCATGATCTTTTCTTTTTTCCAAAACCTACTGTAGCTCTTCTAAATGGATCAGCAGTTGGTGGAGGATGTGAGATAGCATCAGCGTGCGATATCAGACTTGCTCGAGCAGAAGCAAAAGTAGGCTTTATCCAAGGTCGTCTAGGCATTACAACGGGTTGGGGTGGAGGAACTTACCTCCTAGAAAGAATAAACCTTACGAGAGCGATGGATCTTTTGTACAGTGCTACTCCAGTTACAGCTAAGCAAGGTATGGATTACGGATTCATCCAATACGTCATTAAAGGAAACAGCTTGAAAGAAACTGAACGCTATGTAAGTAGGTTTACATCTCAACCTGTTGGCGTCATCGAGTCTTATAAAGCACTTCAGCTTGAAAGATTCGATAAGGGGAAGATGAAGCAGAGCGTACAAAATGAGATCGAACGATGTGCAAAGTTATGGGCGACAGATGAACACCATAAAAGAGTAGAGGCATTCTTAAAAAAATAAGTTTTCCCCATTTTAGTAGAATATAAAGTCTATCTTATCTAGCACTAGCATATTCATATTACAAACCACTAAAATGGGGGGATCTAAATGACAAACTTGCGCCAGGATGCCTGGACAAAAGATGAAGATGCTATTCTTGCTGAGGTAACACTTCGGCACATTAGAGAAGGTAGTACACAGCTGGTTGCCTTTGAAGAGGTAGGAGAGAAATTAACGAGAACACCAGCAGCATGTGGATTTAGGTGGAACTCACTCATTCGTAAACAATATGATAAAGCCATAACTGAAGCTAAGAAAGTACGTAAAGAGCGAAATAAACGAAAAGTTAAACAGTTTGCTTCAATCATTGAGAATCATAATGAGGTACTTCATGATACCCCTTCAAACAGCGCGAAAAGCGATACGCCTCTCTCTTTAAATGACATCATACATTTTTTACAGCAACTTCAAGCTGAAAAACCAGTTTCAAAGAACTTAGAAGCTGAAAATAAAGCGTTACTGTTGAAGCTTCAAAACCTGAAGAAGGAAAACGGAACACTGAAAAGTAAACTTAGCAAAGTGAATAAAGAGTATGAGATGGTGTACCGTGATTATAAAGATGTTTTGCAGATTATGGACAGGGCGAGGAAGCTAGTAGAAATACCAGTCCGAAACTAAAAAAAGATGGCAGATGCCATCTTTTTTATTTTGATTATGCAAGGCGCTGTTCACTGACCCCTGTTGGATACCAAACGTAAGGATTCTGACCGCGATCACGATCTTGATTGTATGTTACAGCTTCAAAGCCCATCTTCTCCCAAAACCCGCCAGATTGTTGTCTGCCGTTTGTTTTGATCGGGAGTTGGAACGTTTTTGCGAATTCTACTAAAGCTTTTCCTAGTCCTTTTGTTTGATGGTGAGGCAATACTTCAAGTTTCCAAAGTTCCAAATAATCTTGTGGAGGATCAAAATATTGATCATAAGCAGATTCGATCTGATATAAGCTCATGCGTGCAACTAGTTTATCACCATAATAAATTCCGTAGAATGGAGACTCACTGTCGTTTTCAATCATATTTTCCTGAAGATCCTCGAGCATTGACAATTCTTGTACGCCGTATTCCTTGAACTGCTTAAATTCTTCAAGCGTTTTATAGTTAACTAATAATTTCTTTACTTCATACTTTAACATATGATCTCCCCCAGTCTTTCTGTACTTTTCTCTATAGATATAGTATATACTAATTATGCAAAAAATTCTTTAAAAATAAAATATTCGTTTAGTTTACGCTTTCAAAAAGGATTTTTGGTTTTTTATGTCGAAAAAGGTAATGTTGACATCAGGAAGGAGGATGAACATGAAAAAAATATTAATCGCTAATCGTGGTGAAATCGCACTGCGGATTATCAAAACGTGTAAGGAAATGGACATTCAAACGGTTGCTGTTTATTCTGAAGCAGACAAAGACCTCCCTTTTGTAAAAGCTGCTGATGAAGCGGTACATATTGGTGAACCTCCGGTAGCGAAATCCTATCTGCAGAGTGAAGTGATCCTAGAAGTCGCTCTCAAACATAAGGTAGACGCTATCCATCCAGGTTATGGACTTTTATCAGAGAATGATGACTTTGCCAAAAAGATAGAGAAAGCTGGAATTGCTTTTATAGGTCCATCACCTCAAACCATCGAGTGGATGGGTGATAAGATCATGGCAAGAAAAACAATGCAGCAAGCGGGTGTTCCGATCGTACCTGGAACGATCGAGCCTATCGAAGATGTTGAAGAAGGTGTAAAACTTGCTGAACAGATCGGATACCCTGTAATGCTTAAAGCAAGCAGCGGTGGCGGGGGAATCGGAATGGTAAAATGCGATAACAGTGATGACCTTCGCAAACATTTTGTTTCATCCCAGCAGCGCGCTAAAAACTATTTTGGATCTGGCAGAATGTTTATTGAGAAATGTATCGAGAATGCCAGGCATATTGAAGTTCAAATCATGGGTGATACTCATGGGAATATCGTACATCTCTTTGAGCGGGATTGCAGTGTTCAGCGAAGAAATCAAAAAGTTGTAGAAGAATCACCGTCACCTTTTTTAACAGAAAGCCTTCGTTCTAAAATTACAGATTCGGCAGTTAAAGCAGCTGAAGCGGTAAACTATGTGAATGCGGGAACAGTTGAATTTGTCGTAAGCGAAAACGGAGATTTCTATTTTCTAGAGATGAACACGAGACTTCAAGTTGAACATCCTGTTACAGAGAGTATCACGGGACTAGACCTTGTAAGATGGCAGATACAAGTAGCAAGAGGTGAGAAGCTGCCATTGACTCAAGAAGAGATTATGAGTAAAGGTCATGCGATAGAGTTTAGACTTTATGCGGAAGACCCGATCACCTTCTTCCCGTCACCAGGCAAGATTGAAGGACTAATATGGCCGAAATCTGAGAATGTAAGGATTGATTTCGGTTATGAAAGTGGAAATGTAGTTACACCTTTTTATGATCCTATGATCGCGAAGATAATTGTAAGCGATTCCAACCGAGAAGGATGTATGAAGAATGCGGTTGAATTCTTTGATGCGTTAGAGATAACCGGACTAAAAACGAATACACCTCTTTTTAAAATGATCTTGAAAGAAGAGGATTTTATAAAAGGTGACTATACCACTAGTTACTTAAGTAAAAGAAAAGTTTCAAAACCTTAATTAAACAAAGGAGAGAGAGAAATGAAAGAAATTACAGCATCTATGGCAGGCACAGTTTGGCAAGTATTGGTTAGTGAAGGTGATGAGGTTACAGCAGGACAAACAGTAATTATTTTAGAATCTATGAAAATGGAAATACCCGTTGACGCTGTTGATGCAGGAACGGTAGATAACATTAAGTTTGCATCTGGAGACTTTGTGAATGAGGGCGATGTACTCGTTACACTTAAATAAAATTAGCATGCAAACAATCTGAACGAGCGCTCACTCTCTTGAAGGAGGTATATCATGGTAGCAAAATTAGAAAACGTATTAAAAGATAAGATCGACCAGATTGAAGCTGGTGGTGCACAGAAATATCATGAGAAGAACCGTTCTCAAAACAAGATGTTCGTCCGCGACCGACTAAGACTGCTTTTTGACAATGGTGAATACAGTGTAGAGGATGCTAAATTTGCAAACAATCAAGCAGGAGACCTACCGGCAGATGGAGTTGTAACTGCGATAGGAAAACTTGGGGGGAAAACAGTATGTGTTATGGCCAATGATTCGACTGTAAAAGCTGGATCTTGGGGAGCTAGAACAGTTGAAAAGATTATTCGCATACAAGAGACCGCTCAAAAGCTGAAAGTTCCGATGCTTTATCTTGTCGATTCAGCAGGTGCTAGAATCACGGATCAGATCGATATGTTTCCGAACCGCCGCGGAGCGGGGAAGATCTTTTACAATCAAGTAAAAATGTCTGGAATGATTCCGCAAGTTTGTATTCTCTTTGGACCATCAGCGGCAGGTGGAGCATACATCCCAGCTTTTTGTGATATCGTGATCATGGTCGATCAAAATGCATCCATGTATTTAGGAAGTCCACGAATGGCTGAAAAAGTAATCGGTGAAAAAGTGACGCTTGAAGAAATGGGCGGAGCAAGAATGCATTGCTCTGTTAGTGGATGCGGTGACGTTTTGGCAGCGGATGAAACAAATGCCATTGAAGAAGCGAAAAGATATCTATCCTATTTCCCGAGTAACTATAAATTAAAAGCTCCAGTTGTGGATGCTATTGCTCCTAAAGCGGGAAGAGAGTTAGAAGCGATCGTACCAGAAAATCAAAATGTCCCGTTTGATATGTATGAGTTTATTGATGGACTCATTGATGAAGGTAGTTTTTTTGAGATGAAAAAGCTATTTGCGCAAGAGATCGTGACTGGTTTTGGACGTATTGATGGAAAACCAGTAGGGATTATCGCGAATCAACCGAAAGTAAAAGGCGGCGTACTGTTTGTTGATTCTGCGGATAAAGCGGCACGTTTTATCACACTATGTGATGCATTCTCAATTCCTCTTCTTTTCTTATCAGACGTTCCTGGCTTTATGATAGGAACAAAAGTAGAGAGAGCTGGAATTATACGTCACGGAGCAAAGTTAATCGCGGCGATGAGTGATGTTACTGTACCAAAAATTTCAGTGATCGTCCGAAAAGCTTATGGTGCTGGTCTATATGCGATGGCTGGTCCTGCCTTTGAACCAGATTGTTGCCTTGCGTTGCCTACGGCTCAAATCGCGGTTATGGGTCCGGAAGCGGCAGTGAACGCTGTATATTCTAACAAGATTAATGAGATTGAAGACGTGAAAGAACGTATCCAATTTGTTCAGCAAAAACAGCAAGAATATAAAGAGCATATTGATATTTATAAGCTTGCTTCTGAAATGATCATAGATGATATTGTTTCACCTTCAGCTTTAAGAGATGAACTTACAAACCGTTTTGCATTTTACGAAAACAAAGAAATGGTATTCAGTGAGCGAAAGCATCCTGTTTATCCTGTTTGATGCATGAACCTCCCTAACTTGGGAGGTTTTTTTAGTATGCTTAAGAATATGATACTATCGAGTTATACATTAAAGAGGTGAGCCTTAGAATGAAAATAAGCGTCATTGGCGGCGGGGCAATAGGGTTATTAGTTTCTTATTTTTTAAAACAAAATGGGAATGAACCTGTCATTTATACAAAAAGCGTAGCTCAAGCAGAGGAACTAAGTAAGTCGGGACTTACATACAGAAATTTGAAAGGTTCAGAGACAACAATAAAGGTCGATGCGAAGCCTTTTGCTGAATATAATGCTGAAGAGTCATACTGTATGATCGCAGTTAAACAAACAGCGATGAACGAGTTGATAGGATTGACAAAATTTAGTGAGGTTTCCTTCCTCTTTTTACAAAATGGAATCAGTCATCTCTCTTTTCTAGAAAGGTTGCCTAAAAAACAAATAAGCATTGGAGTTGTTGAACACGGCGCGGTTAAGAAAGGTTATGCAACAGTACATCATCTCGGAGAAGGTAAGATTAAACTCTCTTCTTATAGTGGGGGCTCTGACCAGACTTGGCGCGATTTTCTACATTCAACTCGTTTTCCGATCGTAATAGAAGAAGAGTGGCAACAGATGGTTTATGAAAAACTTATTATGAATGCATGTATCAATCCGCTTACAGCTTTATTAAGAATAACGAATGGAGAACTTTTGACGAATTCATACGCACACTCCATGATGAAAGAACTTTTTGAAGAAACGACTTCTGTACTAAATATGATAGAACAGCGCGAAGTGTTATGGAAGGAATTGTTAGTCCTATGCAGAAATACTTCATTAAACCGATCCTCTATGTTAAAAAGCGTAGAGAGCGGTAAGCAAACTGAAATTGAGAGTATTACAGGTGAGATTATTAAGCGAGGGATCGAATTGAAGATTCAAACTCCTTATTCTAGGTTTGCTTATGAAGCAATCAGTGCATTGGATTGGAGAGGATGAATGATTGGCTAGTGTTGTAGGTGCGATTATTGCTACATTAATAACTGTGCCTTATATTGTTTTTTTTCTTATCAATAAAAGTATGTTAAAGCTCACGAAGAAAAGAAGAAAAGCCTTTAAGGCGGGTGTTGATTGTACAACGTTTTTTTTATTTTTTGCTATCGAAAGAATGACTGTTGAAATCTGGGGACAATCTTATTATTGGATTCTTTTATTGTTATTTTTATCAGGCTGTTTACTTTTTACATATGTGATTTGGAAAAATGAATTAGATCTGTCTATAAGAAAGATACTTAGGTTAAATTGGCGATTACAGTTCCTTGTTTTGTCAATCGGTTACTTTTCATTGATGACATATGGAGTCATTTCACGTATTTTGGACATTTAGAGCATATTTTTTATGTTCTCTATTCGTTCTTTGCTATACTCGTTAAGGATGTAATTGATACGTAGAAAGGAAGTTCATAAATGAGACTGGAGGAACTGCAGCTTCATACATCGCCTTTTTTAGAAGGGTACTCCAACGGAGATAAGGATGTTGTCCGTTTTTTTGATTATAAATCACCTTATGATAAACATGAATGGGCAAAGAGACAACAGGAATTGAAGCGTTATTCGTTTCCTAGAAAGGGTCTTACGGATTATCTGACTTCTTATAATCAAAGAATAGGGTCCTCAGCCAAAACGATTAAAAATATACAAAAGCTGAAAGCAGATGAAAGTTTAGCTGTGGTTGGTGGACAACAAGCAGGACTTCTTACTGGACCGCTTTTAGTCATCTATAAGTGCATCAGTACCATTCAACTAGCTAAAGAAGCTCAAAAAGAATTAAATGTTCCTGTTGTTCCAATTTTTTGGATAGCAGGTGAAGATCATGATATGGATGAAATCAATCATATTATGGTTCCTAAGAATAATACTGCAAAAAAGATATCCTTAAAGTCAGCAAGCAGCGTGAAATCTTCAGCCTCTCTTTGGGAATGGAATAGAGATGAAGTTCAGCCATGGTTGAAGGAAGTATTTCATTCTTTTGGTGAAACAGCTTACACAAGTGATTTACTCGCAGAGACTGAGCGTATCTTGAACGAATCAGATTCTATCGTTACATTTTTTGCAAAACTTCTTTCCAAATGGTTTTCTGAAGAAGGGTTGATAGTATTGGACTCTGGAGATCCTTCGTTTAAAAAACTACAATCGACGATGTTAAAAGAGATGATCGTTCATAATAGTGAGATTGATCATGCTTTTAATGATCGAACGGAAGAACTGTGCAGAAGTGGATTTTCAGAGCCAATAGAAGTGCAAGAAAACAATGCTCATTTATTTTACACGAAGAATCAAGAGCGGATTTTATTGTATCGTGATGAAAATGGTTTTTCCTCTAAAGAGAAAGACTTCAAGATCTCTGAATCAGAACTTCTTGAAGAAGCGGTTAAACACCCGGAAAAATTCAGCAATAATGTTGTGACACGTCCGTTGATGCAAGAGTTTCTTTTGCCTGTGTTATCGTTTGTTGCTGGCCCTGGTGAGATTGCATACTGGGCTGTCCTTGGAAAGGTTTTCAGCCAATTCAATAGACTGATGCCGATATTGACACCAAGGCTATCTTTTACTCTCGTGACCGACCAAGTAAACGAATTGGTCCAATCGAAGAAATTAACGGTGCAACAAGTTTTAGAGAATGGAACGGATGGTTATAAACGCGAGTGGTTTGCTTTAAACAGGCCGATCGAGACTTTTGAGACTGTTCAATCCGTAAAAGCAGAGTTCACTTCTTCTTATGAAAAGTTGATAAAGTTAGCAGAAGATATAGATTCAACGCTTCTACCCGTCGCTGATCAAAATATGAAAAGAATCCTATCAGAGATCGACTATATGGAGAATAAATTAGAACAACGCGTTCGAAAAAAAGTAAAAGAACCTCTTGCTGAATTTGATGAGATCATGCTCCAATTAAAACCTACTGTGATCTTGCAAGAAAGGATTTGGAACATCTATCAATTTGTTAATGAAGAAGGTCCTGAACTTGTGAACAAACTTGTACAATACCCTTATCAATTCAACGGAAAACATAAGATTGTTTACTTATAAAAACGTTAAAATATTTCAGAAAAAATCCTGTGCTACAGCAGGATTTTTTTTTTTGTGCACGAATAATACTTGTAGTGGTGAAAAGTGGAGCGTTGTGGTAGATTTAGGGGAGAAAGTGGGGTGATCATATGTTCATGGGAGAGTATCAACACAGCATCGACGAAAAAGGACGTATGATCATCCCCTCCAAATTTCGTGAAGAACTAGGCACAGAGTTTATCTTAACTCGCGGGTTGGATCAATGTGTATTCGGATATCCTTTAAATGAGTGGAAAGTCATCGAAGAAAAGCTGAAGAGTTTGCCATTTACTAAAAAGGATGCACGTGCATTTACTCGTTTTTTCTTTTCTGGAGCTGCTGAATGTCAGTTAGATAAACAGGGAAGAGTAAACATTGCTTCTCCGCTCAGAGACTATGCAAAACTAGAAAAGGATTGCGTAGTGATAGGTGTGTCGAATAGAATTGAAATTTGGAGTAAATCAATTTGGGAAGAATACTTCTCAAAGTCAGAAGACTCATTTGGAGAAATTGCAGAAAGTCTAATGGACTTTGATTTATAACCCTTAAGTTTATAGCAGAGAGGAATTTTCCATGTTTGACCATATAACCGTATTAAAACAAGAATCAGTAGATGCTTTACACGTAAGACCAGATGGAATTTATGTTGATTGTACGCTAGGAGGGGCAGGCCATAGTGCGCTAATTCTGTCTCAATTAGAAACTGGCCACCTATATGCATTTGATCAAGATGACATAGCAATTGAAAACGCCCGTCAGGTACTAAAGGAACATGAAGGAAAGTATACGATTATTCGCAGCAATTTCCGTCATATTAAAGAAGAGCTTTCTAAACGCGGTATACATAAAGTGGATGGTATCCTGTTCGACTTAGGTGTCTCATCTCCGCAACTAGATGAAGCGGATAGAGGGTTTAGCTACCAACATGACGCTGAACTTGATATGCGAATGGATCAATCAAGTGACCTTACAGCAAAAGAAGTTGTGAATGAATGGACGTTCAATGAGTTGATGAAGATTATCTCAAGATATGGCGAAGAAAAATTCGCTAAACAGATCGCTAGAAAGATTGAAGCGGCTCGTGAGAAAAAAGAGATTCAAACAACTGGAGAACTTGTCGAAATAATAAAGGATGCTATACCTGCTCCTGCAAGAAGAACAGGCGGTCATCCTGCAAAACGAACATTTCAAGCCATTCGAATCGCTGTAAATGATGAATTGAACGCTTTTGAAGATGCACTGCAAAATTCCATTGAACTATTAGATGTCGGTGGCAGGATTGCAGTTATCACATTTCATTCTTTAGAAGATCGCGCGTGTAAAAATATACTAAAAAAAGCAAGTACAGGTCCGGAACTCCCTCCAGGACTGCCGGTTATACCAGAAGAATACAAACCAGAATTAAAACTCATCACAAGAAAACCAATCGTACCAACAGAAAACGAGCTTGAAGAAAACAGAAGATCACGCTCAGCGAAATTGAGGGTCGCTGAAAAACAAAAATAGAGAGGAGAGCTAAAGTGAGCAATTTAGCCTATCAAGTTCAAAAACAACAAGTACAGTTACAGCCAGAAAGAAACCCAAAGCCGGTACAGCAGCCATCCCGAAAAATATTTACAAAAGGTGAAGTCGTATTGTGGGGAGCTATGGGGGTCGTCTTAATTGCCGGATTGATTTGGCTCATTTCTCTATACGCGTCTGTTTATCAGGCAACTGCTGAAGTTGAGAGTATTCAAAAGGACCTAACTGCAGAAACGAAGATCGTTGAAGATTATCACCTTCAAGTAACAGAATTAAGTAATCCAGAACGCATCATGAAGTTGGCAAAAAAACAAGGGTTCATCTTTGACGATAAAAACGTAAAAGTGGTTCAGGACTAAAAAGCAGGTGTTGTTATGAAATTAAAAAGAAAAAACGTTGGAGCGGGTATTCTGATGGTTGTGTTTACCTTGCTCTTTTTTGTATTAACGAGTAAATTCTTTCTCGTGGCTTCTTCTCAATCTGCAGAAGGAGTAGACTTAATCGAATACGGGAAAAGAAAATGGTTGAAGAGCGATGTTTTAGATGCGAAGCGTGGAACGATGTTTGATCGGAACGGTGAAGTGATTGCGCAAGATATTCCGTCGTACAGCGTAATTGCCATTCTTGATAAAAAGTATCCAAACCATATAAAAGATCCTGAAGAAGCTGCTGAAAAACTATCAAAAGTACTAGATTCTGATAAGGATGACCTAGAAGAACTTTTGAGTAAAGAAGGCAGGTTCCAAGTAGAAGTTCCTTCTGGAAGAAAAGTTTCTTATCGTAAAAAAGAACAGATCGAAAAGATGAAGATTCCTGGTGTGGATTTTATAAGAGAATCAAGACGATATTATCCTAATCAAAGCTTCGCTGCTCATGTTTTAGGGTACACTGGAAACGGTGAAGAAGGTGTACAGACTGGTCTGATGGGACTTGAAAAGTCGTTAGATAAGTACTTACAAGAAAAAGATGGCAAGATCTCCTTTGTCGGTGATGCATTCAGCCGAGCAATTCCAGCAAATAAAGAATCGATTACGCCACCAAAGCACGGACAGGATGTTTATTTAACGCTAGATGAGAAGATTCAACTTTATTTAGATGAAGCGGTGCAAGAAGCTGCTAAGAAATATAAACCAGAAAAGATCACCGCAATTGTTGCTGATCCGAAAACAGGAAGAATTCTCGCGATGAGTAATTCACCTAGTTTTAATCCGAACAAAAAGGATATTACAAACTATACGAACTTTGCTGTTTCTTATCCTTTTGAACCAGGATCAACGATGAAGATCTTTACTTTGGCAGCTGCCATTGAAGAAGGTAAGTATAACGGTAATGAGGTGTTCCAATCTGGTTCGTATAAGCTTCCGAACATCGGGAGACCGATCTATGATCATAATAAAAGAGGATGGGGACCCATTACTTATAACGAAGGGGTTCAAAACTCTTCTAACGTAGCCTTCTCTAAACTTGTACGTGAAAAGCTAGGTTATGAGAAATATAGAAGTTATCTCTCGAAATTCGGACTGGATCAAAAGACGAATATTGATTTGCCGAATGAGAAGAGCGGATCAGTTCTTTATAACTATGAGATAGAGAAAGTTACAACAGCTTTCGGGCAAGGAACAACGATTACGCCGATTCAACAGATTCAAGCGGCAACAGCGATTGCGAATGGCGGTAAGATGATGAGACCATACGTAATCGACAAGATCATGGACCCGGAAACGAAGAAGACGGTGCTATCAAATGAACCGAAAGTTGCAGGTAAGCCGATCTCTGAAGAAACATCAAAACAAGTAAGAGATATTTTAGAAACAGTAGTAACAGATGGAACGGGTAAGCCTTATATGATCGACGGTTATAGTGTAGCTGGAAAAACAGGAACAGCACAGATCGTAGGAAAAGACGGTAAGTATATCTCTGGTTGGGGAGAAAACGTATTTTCTTTCTTAGGTATGGCACCTAAAGATGACCCTAAACTACTAGTTTATGTGGCTGTTGAGCGACCAAAGGTTGAGTTCCCTGAGATGGGTTCTACACCTGTTGCGAATATTTTTACAAGTGTTATGAAAAGTGGGCTGCAATATTTAAACATTCAGCCCCAAGCCAAAGTCAACGATAAGTCTACCAAAGTAAAGAAATCTTATGGTAAAGAATTACCGGATTACACAGGTCAGTCTGCTGAGAAAGCAAAAAGTGACTTAGAAAAACTAGGCATGCAAGTTTCCGTCATCGGTTCAGGTAACGATATAACAAACCAGGAACCTTATGAAGGGGCTTATGTGATGAAAGGTGAAAGAGTCATCTTGAGAACATCTGGTGATGCCAAGATGCCTGATGTAAAAGACTGGTCTTACATGGATATTTTAAGGATTAGTAAACTTCTTGGGTTGAAAGAAACAATAACAGGAAGCGGTTTTGCAGTTAAACAAAGCATCAAACCTGGTAACCCCGTCAAAGAAGGAGATTTCTTTGTTGTTCAATTAGAACCACCAAAAGTAACAGGAAGAGAGACGGATTCCGAAGAACAAGAGAACGTTGAAGAAACCGAATCTACGAATGAAGACGCTCAAGAAGAGTTACCGGTAACAGACTAAATGTTCTAGGCGCTTGTGTACAAGCATATATTTGAAACGAGACATACAAGGGAGGTATTGTGTGTGCGAGTTTCGAATGTAACTGTACGCAGGCGCTTAATTTTTGTTCTTGTTTTTGGAATAGCTTTCTTTTTTGTCATTTCTGTAAGACTAGGCTACGTTCAATTTGTGCTTGGAGATATGTTGACAGATCAAGCGCTTGATTCTTGGAGCAGAGATATTCCCTTTGAACCAAAAAGAGGAAAGATCTTAGACCGTAATGATGTGGTACTCGCGACAAATATTAGTGCTCCTACCGTCTTTGTCGTTCCAAGACAGATCAAAGAACCAAATGAAACAGCTGAAAAGTTAGCAGCACTGTTAAATATATCAAAAACAGAAGTGTATCAACGACTCACTAAGAAAGCTTCCATCGTTAGGATTGATAATGGAGGAAGAAAAATCAGCAATACGAAAGCAAAAGAAGTTGAAGCGTTGAATCTGCCAGGTGTTTTTGTTGCAGAAGACAGCAAAAGGCATTATCCATACGGATCTTACCTATCTCATGTATTAGGTTTTGCTGGGATCGACAGTCAAGGGCTTACGGGTCTAGAACTTTATTATGACGAACAACTCAATGGTGAAAAAGGTCATATATCCTTCTTTTCAGATGCACGAGGACGCAGAATGCCTTCATTATCGGACAAGTATGAAAAACCAAAAGATGGATACGACCTTAGGTTAACAACAGATTCACGTGTTCAAACGATAATTGAAAGAGAGCTCGATATCGCACAAGCCACCTATGATCCTGATGGCGCAATCGCCATTGCGATGAATCCGAATACAGGAGAAATTCTTGGCATGAGCTCTCGGCCAGATTTTGATCCAGAAGAGTACAAGCGTGTATCACCAGAAGTATACAATCGGAATCTGCCAGTGTGGGCTCAATATGAACCAGGATCTACCTTCAAGATCATTACGCTTGCTGCTGCTCTTGAAGAAGGTAAAGTTGATCTAGATAAAGATCATTTTCACGACCCTGGCTCTATTGAAGTTGCAGGGAGGAAGCTTAAATGCTGGAAAGCAGGAGGGCATGGCAGTCAGACCTTTTTAGAAGGTGTACAAAACTCTTGCAACCCCGGTTTCGTTATCCTTGGTCAACGTTTAGGAAAGGATAAACTTTTTGAGTATATAAAAGATTTTGGGTTTGGAGAAAAGACAGGTGTTGATTTGGCGGGTGAAGGAAAAGGAATCTTATTCTCTTTAGATCGTGTTGGTCCACTTGAACTTGCAACAACCGCGTTCGGACAAGGTGTTTCTGTGACTCCGATTCAGCAAGTAGCAGCTGTGTCTGCGGCCGTAAACGGAGGCTATTTGTACGAACCATATATAGCTAAAGAATTAGTTGACCCTATCACTGGAAAAGTAGTTAGTAAGCAGACTCCAAAACTCAAAAGAAAAGTGATCTCTGAAGAAACGTCTAAAGAAGTAAGGCGAGCACTTGAAAGTGTTGTAGCTCAAGGGACTGGGAAGAATGCATTCGTAGATGGTTATCGTGTCGGAGGAAAAACTGGGACTGCTCAGAAGGCTGAAGGCGGTGTCTATTTAAAAAACAACCATATTGTCTCTTTTATCGGCATGGCTCCTGCCAATAATCCAGAGATCGTTGTTTATGTGGCTATAGATAATCCAAAAGAAACCCTTCAATTTGGTGGAATTGTGGCAGCACCAATCGTAGGAAATATTATTGAAGACAGTCTTTCTGCCATGGGTGTCAAAAAGCAAAAAGATCAGATCGAAAAAGAAAAGACATGGCTCGATGCTCCTGAGGTAGTCGTTCCAGATTTAGTAGGTAAACAAACAAAAGAGTTAACAAATTTGTTGTATAATCTCAAGATAGAAACTTCCGGAAAAGGGAATTATATCGTACAGCAAGCTCCTAAAGCTGGCGTAAAGCTAGAAGCTGGCAAGACGATACGTTTATTTTTGGGTGACAAAAAAGAAGTGGAAGATTAAAATAAAGAATGTACACATAGCCAAGCGCGGAATCTTGCCTTGGCTTATTTTCTTTAAAGATGCATATAAACAGCTCTTTTATAGAAAGATGATACTTTTAGCGTACTCATTTAAAGCCAAAGAAGATAACACGGTAAAGAGACCCTTTCTATGAGCAACAGCATATGCGATAACAACACTTTTTTTTATAATATAGGCTTAACGATGATTAGAGGAGAGATCAGGATTAATGGAATTAAAAGAACTGCTTACATATTTAGTGAACTATGAAATGGATATCCAAGCCAATCCTGAAATTACCTCCATTGAAATGGATTCCAGGAAAGCTGGGAAAGGCTGCCTTTTTGTTTGTATGGAAGGACTTTTGTTTGATGGCCATGATTTTGCCCAAACAGTGGCAAATAACGGAGCTGCTGCTATATTAGCAGAGAAAGATATCGATGTTAACATTCCTGTTATAAAAGTGAAAAACACAAAAAAAGCACTATCGGTTTTAGCGGATGCTTTTTATGGACACCCTTCTCAAAAACTTCATTTGATTGGAATAACTGGTACGAATGGTAAGACGACAACTTCACATCTCATTGAAAAAGTTTTACGAGATGCTGGGAAAAGCACTGGAATGATCGGTACGATTGAAATGAAAATAAAAGATCAAAGCTTTAAAGTAGCAAATACTACACCTGATTCATTATTTTTGCAGAATGCTTTTTATCAGATGACCAAAGAAAAAGTAGAAGCAGCTGTTATGGAGGTCTCTTCGCACGCCCTTGTTCAAGGAAGAGTTTGGGGATGTGACTTTGATATTGCTGTTTTTACAAACCTGACACAAGATCATTTGGACTACCATAAAAATATGGAAGAATACCAGTTTGCAAAGAGTCTTCTATTTTCACAAATGGGCAACACTTATAGCAGAACAGATCGTAAAGTAGCTGTACTTAATAATGATGATCCGGCTTCAAGAATGTTTGAGAGAGTTACTTCAGCACAGGTTGTTTCTTATGGGATCGACAACGATAGTGACGTTCGAGCAACTAATATAATGATTGGATCACAAGGCACTACGTTTACTCTCCATACACCTATTGGTACAAGAGAAGTTACATTGAAGCTTATCGGAAAGTTCTCCGTCTATAATGTGCTTGCAGCAACAACGGCGTGTTTGTTGTCTGGATTAGATTTGGATCAAATTCTTACAAGTTTAAAAGAAGTATCTGGAGTTTCAGGCAGATTTGAACCCGTACTAGCAGGTCAAGATTTTACTGTGATCGTTGATTACGCACATACACCTGACAGTTTAGAAAATGTGTTACGAACCATTAAAGAATTTGCTACAGGGAAAATAACAGCGATCGTTGGGTGTGGCGGTGACCGTGATAAGACGAAGCGCCCACTTATGGCAGGAATTGCAGCAAACTTAGCTGATCATGCTATCTTCACTAGTGATAATCCGAGAACAGAAGATCCTCTTCAAATCTTAAAAGATATGGAAGAGGGTGTGGATGGTGGGAATTATGTGACCATCCCTGACCGAAAAAAAGCAATAGAACATGCGGTTGAACATGCTAGTGCAAACGATGTTATACTTATAGCCGGTAAAGGTCACGAAACATATCAAATCATTGGTAAAGACATATTAGAGTTTGATGATAGAGTTGTAGCAAGGGAAGCAATTAAGGCGGTGAAAAAATGAAATTAGATTTTAAAGAACTGGTCTCATTAGCAGATCGGGCGAGTGGAAAGTATGAGAACCTTATATTAGAAGGTGTTTCAAAAGATACAAGACTTAAAAGCGAGAATGCTCTATATCTACCGATAGCCGGCGAGCGCTTTGATGGACATGATTTTTTGCTTAATGCGATTCAACAAGGATGCACAGCTACAATCTGGCAGGAAGGAAAAGATCTTCCTGAAGGATTGCCAGAAGATTTTCCGATTCTATACACAACAGACACTGTGAAGTTTTTACAGGAAATATCAAAATATTACTTGAAGAAAATCAACCCTGTCGTTGTAGCTGTAACGGGCAGTAACGGAAAAACAACGACAAAAGATATGATAGAAAGTGTTTCGTCAGCAAACTTTAAGACATTTAAAACACAAGGTAATTACAACAATCATATTGGAATGCCTCTAACCATTCTTGCGATGGAAGAAAATACAGAAGTACTGATCCTGGAAATGGGTATGAGTGATTATGGAGAGATCTCTCTTTTAAGTAAGATCGCAGAGCCAGATGTTGCTGTTATCACGAATATCGGTGAAAGCCATCTTGAACAACTTGGTAGTCGTGAAGGAATCGCTAAAGCAAAACATGAGATTGCAGATGGATTAAAACAAGGCGGGCTGTTTATCATCGATGGAGATGAACCGCTTCTTTCACATGTCAAAGGTGAGAACGTTTTACAAGTCGGTTTCGGTGATTCAAATACACTGAAGTTATCTAACCTTAAGACAGATGTACATGGTGTAACGTTTACTTTAGAAGAAGGTACAACTGTGTATCGGATACCAATGCTAGGACGTCATAACATAAAAAATGCTGCATATGCCATAGCTGTAGGGCATTACTTGAATATAGAAGAAAATAAAATTTTAGAAGGACTTGAGAGCCTTAAAGTTACATCCATGCGTCTTGAAATGAAAAGCGGCAAGAAGGATACACTACTTATCAATGATGCCTATAATGCTAGTCCAACTAGTATGATTGCTGCTCTAGAGACACTTGCTGACCTGAAGGATTATTCTCAAAAAGTCGCTGTTCTTGGAGATATGTATGAATTAGGCTCAAATGAGGAAGAGATGCATCGAAACATGGCTAAGCATGTGGATGATACGATCTCTCATGTGATATGTGTGGGGCAAAAAGGTGCTTGGATTGCAGATGAACTAAAAAAACAAAAACGTAAAGACCTTGAGGTTATTCAATGTCTAACAAAAGAAGAAGCGGAAGAACCAATAGCTAGTTTATTATCAAAAGACACTGCTATTCTTTTTAAAGCATCAAGAGGGATGGTATTAGAAACCCTTGTCTCGAAATTTGTAGAGAAAGAACAGGAGTCGAAAAAATGATTGAGCAAGTCTTATTATTTACATTAGTTGCATCCTTCTTAATCGCGGTATTAAGTTCACCCTTTTTTATCCCGTTTTTAAGAAGATTAAAATTTGGGCAGAGCATACGTGATGAAGGTCCAAAATCTCACCAAAAAAAGCAAGGTACACCTACTATGGGCGGGATCGTGATCGTCTTAGCCCTTGTTATTGCAACATATGCGATGACTGCGAAGTTTTTTGCAGTTACAGCAGAAACCCATTTACTTATCCTTGTCACTTTAGGATACGGACTTATTGGATTTTTAGATGATTTTATTAAAGTTGTTAAGAAACGAAATCTCGGTTTAACATCGAAACAGAAGTTAGTAGGTCAATTGATTATTGCAGCTCTTTTCTTCTTTGGTTTAAGAGCCATTGATTTCTCGACTGAAATTTCAGTTCCCGGAACAGATTTTTCATTTGATTTAGGATGGTTTTATCCTGTGTTGGTGGTATTCATGTTAATCGGAGCTTCTAATGCAGTAAACCTTACGGACGGATTAGATGGATTATTGGCAGGAACAGCTGCTATAGCTTTTGGTGCATTTGCCGTGTTATCTTCTACCATTCTTCAATTTGAAGCTGCCATTTTCTGTGTGGCTGTGGTTGGTGCGGTACTTGGCTTTTTAGTTTTTAATGCACACCCTGCAAAAGTATTTATGGGAGACACAGGCTCACTCGCGCTAGGAGGCGCGATTAGTGCCGTAGCGATACTAACGAAGCTTGAGATCTTACTTGTTATTATTGGTGGTGTGTTTGTAATCGAAACGCTTTCTGTAATGATTCAAGTAGCCTCATTTAAACTAACTCGTAAGCGTGTCTTTAAAATGAGTCCGCTTCATCATCATTACGAACTATCCGGCTGGAGTGAATGGCGTATCGTTGTTACATTTTGGCTTGTAGGATTGGTATTTGCAGCATTAGGAATTTATTTAGAGGTGTGGGTATAAATGAAAGACACTACATTTTTTAAAAACAAAAAGATATTAATCGTAGGATTAGCCAAGAGCGGTTTTGCTGGTGCAAAACTGCTTCATTCGTTTGGGGCCAAATTAACGGTGAACGACAAGAGTCCTAGAGAAGGAAATGTGGAAGCAGAAAAACTTGAGAAACTGGGGATTAAAGTAGTTTGCGGAGATCATCCGTTGGCATTATTAGACGACCAGTTAGATTTCATTGTTAAGAATCCAGGAATTCCTTATCAAAATCCTTTGATTAAAGAAGCGGTAAAACGAAACATTCCTGTTTATACAGAAGTGGAAATAGCAGGTATGATCTCAGACGCATCGATTATTGCGATTACAGGATCAAACGGAAAGACAACAACCACTACCCTTATTGGTGATATGTTGAAAAACAGTGATAAGACACCAATCGTAGCCGGGAATATAGGCACTGTATTCTCCGAAGTTGCTGCGGAGTCTACTGAGAACGATATATTAGTAGCGGAACTTTCTAGCTTTCAGTTGATGGGAACAGAGCGATTTAAACCACAGATCTCTGTTTTTCTGAACTTATTCGAAGCACATTTAGATTACCACGGTTCTCTTGATGAATATGGAAAAGCAAAAGCTAAGATCACTGAGAATCAAGATTCCTCTGATTATGTGATCTATAACGCAGATGATGAACGTGTCACACGTTTAATGAAAGATTCCAAGGCTCAACATATTCCTTTTTCTGTGTCGAAAAAAATTGAGAGCGGCGTTTATGTTGAAGAAGGTGCGCTTTATTTTCAAGAGCGAAAAGTTATTATGTTGAGTGAAATCGTGTTACCAGGTAATCACAATCTCTCAAACATTATGGCAGCTGTAGCTGCATCGTTATTAGCGGGGGCAACTTTAAAACAAATTCATCAGGTTCTAACTACGTTTCCTGGGGTTAAACACCGTTTGCAGTATGTGGGTGAGTTTAACGGCAGACGTTTTTACAACGACTCTAAAGCCACCAATATATTAGCGACGAATGCAGCGTTGTCTGCATTTGAACAACCTGTAATCTTACTAGCAGGTGGACTTGATCGTGGTAATTCTTTTGATGATCTGCTACCGTCACTAAAAAATGTAAAAGCAATCGTTACTTTTGGTCAAACAGCTGACAAACTAGCTGAAACAGCAAAACAGGCAGGAATAGAAACGATAAAACGTGCTGATAATGTGGAAGATGCTGTTCCCCTTGCGTACAGTTTATCTGCCGAAGAGGATGTTATATTATTGTCTCCTGCATGTGCAAGCTGGGATCAATATAAGACATTTGAACAAAGAGGGGACATGTTTATCAACTCTGTGCATAAACTTAAATAAGGTTTGTACAAATAAGAAGAGTTGAGGTGTTTCCCTTTGCCTGCAACGAAATCAACCCCTGATATCATAATGATTGTAGTTACGCTTATGTTGTTATCGATCGGTATAATAATGGTTTATAGCGCTAGTGCAGATTTAGGACTATATAAGTTTGATGATGCGTTCTTTTTTGCAAAGCGACAATTGTTATTTGCCGGTGTAGGTATCGCAGCGATGTTTTTTATCATGAACATCAATTACATGACGTGGAGAGTCTGGTCTAAGATTCTTCTGATTATTTGTTTTGTATTATTGATCGCAGTTCTTGTCCCAGGTATTGGAATGGTTCGTGGTGGTGCTAGAAGCTGGATTGGTGTAGGTGCTTTTTCCATACAGCCGTCTGAATTTATGAAACTAGCCATGATTACATTTCTAGCTAAGTATCTATCGGAGCATCAAAAAAAGATCACTTCTCTAAAAAAAGGTTTAGTGCCTACTCTTGGATTAGTGATGATCGCTTTTGGAATGATCATGCTTCAGCCCGATCTAGGAACAGGGGCCGTGATGGTAGGAACAAGCATCGTGATGGTCTTTGTTGCAGGTGCGCGTATCTCTCATTTTGTAGGTATGGCTTTAATCGGTCTTATCGGACTTGCGGGATTAATTATTTCTGCTCCATATCGAATTAAGAGGATTACGTCTTTTCTCGATCCTTGGAGCGATCCTTTAGGAAGCGGGTTTCAGATTATCCAGTCTCTCTATTCGCTCGGACCTGGTGGTCTGCTAGGATTAGGTTTAGGTCAGAGTAGACAAAAATTTGGTTATCTCCCAGAACCGCAAACGGATTTTATATTTGCGATTCTCTCAGAGGAACTTGGTTTTATCGGCGCTGTTTTTGTATTGATCCTGTTTAGCCTTCTCTTATGGCGTGGAATCAGAATCGCTTTAGGTGCTCCTGATTTATTCGGTAGCTTTTTAGCTATTGGGATTATTGGGATGGTCGCTATACAGGTGATGATTAATATTGGAGTAGTTACAGGTTTGATGCCCGTAACTGGAATTACGTTGCCGTTTTTAAGTTATGGAGGATCCTCATTAACACTCATGCTCGCATCAATTGGAGTAATCCTAAATATTAGCCGTTATTCAAGGTATTAAAACTTGAGTTTCAAAGGAAATTCTCTTATTCTAAACATAGCGATTTAAAGACGTTACCCTGTCAATTATGGCAGGGTAACTTCTTTTTCTGGAGTCATTTTTTGATAGCTTGTTTTCGTATATCATTTTGCTTATGTTAGTTGCTGATTTCCGCTCCAGGTTGCACGCTTTCCACGGGGCGAACGGTGAGCCTCCTGCCGCTTTGCGCCATTAGGAGTCTCCACCTGACCGCTCGTCCCGTAGGAGTCGGCAACCTTCCACTACAATCAGCTTGCTAGGAAGAAAAAATCAATTATATAGGTTGTGTTAAACCAGCAGTAGTACTACAACCCTTTGTCAATTAATCAAAGAAGCAACTAATAAATCATAACGAAAGCATTTTAAAATTTTTAAGGAAAATAAAAAGTAAGAAACAAAATCGTTAGTTCTGACGAATACTACTTTGTCGATGTTTAAGGACATTGAAAACATGGAAAAGATTAACGCATAGCATATAAATAGAACGATGCGTATGAACGTAGGGGGTTTTTAATGATGTATAGCCAATTAGCTGAGAAATTAAAAAGTGAAGATCTAGGTACTGTCCTAGTAAATGAGCCATTAAAAAATCACACCACATTAAAAATTGGTGGGCCAGCTGATCTTTTTTATGAACCAAAAAATATTGAATGTCTAAAAAAAGCATTAAGTTATATAAAAGAAGCAAACGCACCGATACGTGCAATCGGTAGAGGGTCTAACCTTCTTGTTGCAGACGGAGGAATCGAAGGGGTTGTCATCAAGGTAGGGGAGGGGATCAACCACCTTGAAAAAAATGATAACACGATTAGAGTTGGCGGAGGATATTCGCTTATTCCGCTTGCGACTGTAATGTCACGTGAAGCATATACGGGCCTTGAATTTGCTGCTGGTATTCCAGGGTCAGTTGGTGGAGCTGTGTTCATGAATGCGGGTGCGCATGGATCTGATATGTCAAAGATCGTTGAGAAAGCTTTGATTTTATTGCCTGACGGTGAGCTTAAATGGCTTTCTAACGAAGAATTGCACTTCTCATATCGTACTTCTGTCCTTCAAGAAACAGGTGGAATCTGTGTAGAAGTCATACTCGTATTGGATAAAGGTGATAAAGAGACCATCATGGCAGAGCTTAAGAAAAATAAAGATTATCGCAGAAACACTCAGCCATGGAACTATCCATGCTGTGGAAGTGTGTTCCGTAATCCGCTGCCGAATTATGCAGGACATCTCATAGAGACATCGGGGCTTAAAGGAACACAAGTAGGCGGTGCACAAGTTTCTGAGATGCATGCTAATTTTATTGTGAATACTGGAGATGCAAAAGCAAAAGACGTGCAGGATCTGATCAGCTATATACAAAAAACGATCAAAGAAAAGCATGGTGTTGAGCTTCATACGGAAGTTGAGATCATTGGTAGAAATGATTAACAAAAAATTGGATAAATAGTGCTGAATTGCGGCATATCCGTGCTATAATACAAAGAACAAGAAAAAATTAACTTTTGACGTTTCAAAACGGATTTTACATTTCGTTATCTTCTGACAGTTGGACTGTTATCAGTACCTTTTTGAAGACTTGGCGTCTATCTGCCAAGTTCTTTTATTTCTGTCAACCGTTAATGTTTCTTGTACTAACTTATAAAACGGAGGAAGAGGATGGACAAGGTAAAGGTTGTCAAGATTGAGGACCGAATTCCGAAGCTGAAAGAACATCGCAAACAAAAAGCAAATCGTCGTCTTATTTATTACTTGTCCTTTTTCTTCCTGTTATTGTTGGTCGTCGTTTATTTTCAATCTGATCTTAGTCATGTGAAGAAAATTACCGTCTCAGGCAACTATTTTGTAACCGACAATGAGATTCTTGAAAAAAGTGAAATTACTACAAAGACAAAGTATTTGAATGTATCTGAAGAAGAAATTATGAAGCGGCTCGAAGGTATTTCAGAGGTGAGCTCAGTTTCAATCCAAAAGAAGTTTTTTAATCAAGTTATAATTAAAGTGAGTGAATTTCAGCGGGTCGGGTATTTCAGGAAAGAAAACATATACTATCCGATGCTTCAAAACGGGAAGATGTTAGATCCTCTTAAGAAAAATGAGAGACCTGTAAATGCACCAGTAATTGTAAGCTGGAGTGACCCTGAACAATTAGAGATGATGGCTCAGGAACTGCAAAAGCTACCAGAAGGAATCATTCACCGTATATCCGAGATCACACATACACCTTCATCCAACAATTCAAGTCAACTCACATTGTTTATGACGGATGGAAACAAAGTAGTGACAACGATCTCTAAGTTTTCAGAAAGGCTGACTGCTTATCCGTCTTTAGTGAGTGAGCTAAAGACGGATGAAAAAGGTACGTTCTATTTAGGAATCAGCACACGTTTTGAACGATACAACCAAGTGGAGGAAAGTAATGAGCAAAATTAAAGGGACGCATCTTTTCCTATCTTTAATCCTTCTCGTTACCGGGTTCATATTATCTTTCTCCTATCAGAGAGCACAGATTGAAAAGCAAAATGTTGTAGAGAACAATGAATGGAAAAAAGAAGATTCATTGAGAAGCCAAATTTTAAATCTTCAAAAAACGAATAGAGAATTAGCAGGCGGTCTTCAAAATTTGCAGCAAAATGTTGAGAAGAAAGAAAATAAGCTGGCTGATCAAGAGGAGATATCTTCTAAACTAGTAGAAGATTTAAAAGAGCTCAGAATGGTAGTAGGAAACGTAAAGGTGAAAGGGGAGGGGGTAGAAGTTACTCTGCAAGATTCCTCCTATATACCGGAAGGGGAGAACCCTAACGATTATATCGTCCATGAAGAACATATAAGAAGTGTCATTGACGAACTTCACGTCTCAGGTGCAGAAGCAATTGCGATAAACGGTCAGAGGATCTCTCATGATACGTATATCGCTTGTATCGGTCCGGTCGTTTCTGTGGATGGTAACCAATATCCTGCACCTTTTGTTATAACAGCAATAGGAAAATCAACAACCCTAGAGAAATCTTTGAATCTGTATATCGTCGATAAAATTGTCAATGACGGAGTAGAAGTAAGGGTGGAGCAAGAAAGCGCGATCGAGATGGAGCCATTTATTACGGAAGAGGGATGAGTTAGTTGAAAGAAAGACAATTCATGTTCGCAACAATTGCCCTCATACTTGGCGGAATGCTGGCGATCCAATTTGAGACCACAAACAATCCTGTTGTTCGGGATACTAGAGATTTATGGGAGTTAAGAGCTGATTTGGAAAAAGAAAAACAGCGTCAGCAGGAGCTTAATGAGGAATTTGAACGCTATAGTGAACTCCTGAACCAATACAAAGGTGAAGGGAAAGACGAAAAAATCCAAGCAATGGAAAAAGCGCTATGGGATTTAAAAAAACAGGCAGGATTAACGACGGTTAGCGGACAAGGAATCGTAATAACGATCGAACCTTTTAATGAAGAGCTAATTGGAGTAGATCAACCTGTTCCTAAAATAGATCCTGATATGCTTAGAAGACTTGTAAACGAATTAAATCGATACGATGCAAAAGAGATTAGTATAGATGGACAGCGTGTCGTATCTAAGACCCCGATCCGGGAAGTGAATGGAAACATTTACATAAACAATGAGCCTGTTTCTTCTTTTCCAATTGAAATCAGAGTTTTGGCAAAAGACAATGAAAAACTTCATCAGAAGATCATTGCTTCACCAGCTGTTGAGGAATTTATCCGTGAAAATTTTCTTGTAGAATCTAAACAAACAGCTAAAGTTATTTTGCCAGCTTTCGATAAAGATATGAAGGTGAAGTTTATGAAACCGGCAAAGGAGGAAACGTAAGATGTGGTTGCCGGTACTTGGACTGTTATTAGGTCTACTATTAGGTTTCATGTCTGATATCCGGGTCCCTCCAGAATATGCAAACTATTTATCAATCGCTGTCTTAGCTGCACTTGATACCTTATTCGGTGGTATACGTGCACATCTTCAAGGCAGTTTTGAAGATAAAGTGTTCATTACAGGTTTTTTCTTTAATATTTTATTGGCTGCAGGGCTCGCGTACTTAGGGGTTCACCTTGGTATTGACTTGTACTTAGCTGCAATTTTTGCATTTGGTGTTAGGCTGTTTAATAATATTGCGGTTATTAGACGCTTAATTATTTCTAAATGGTCAGATTCACGCAAAAAGGCCTAAAAAATTTGAAAAAACGGTAAAAAAAAAGAGGGATAACCCGTTGTTTGTGGAATTTATTCCATAATTAAGCGCAAATCAAGGGATTTTTAAAAATTTAGAAGATTTATTGGATGAAAGGTAAGGAGGTGCCACAGAATGAACAGCAATGAAATTTATGTAAGTTTAGACATCGGTACATCCAATATTAAAGTGATCATTGGAGAAATGACTAGTGAGTCCTTTAATGTTATTGGTGTTGGCCATGCAAAATCAGCTGGAATCAGAAAAGGTTCCATTGTAGATATTGACGAAACTGTTCGTTCCATAAGAAAAGCCGTAGAGCAAGCTGAAAGAATGTTAGGTATTCCTATAAATGCAGTAATCGTAGGTGTAAAAGGGAACCATATTCAACTTCAGCCATGCCACGGTGTAGTTGCGGTATCAAGAGAAGACCGAGAAATCGGTGATGAGGACATCGCTAGAGTAATAGAGGCAGCTCAGGTTATGTCAGTGCCTCCAGAACGCGAAATTATAGATGTGATTCCTAGACAATTTATTGTTGACGGTACAGATGAGATTATTGATCCCCGAGGCATGTTAGGTGTTCGCCTTGAGATGGAAGGAACAGTGATTACGGGTTCCAAAACGATCTTACATAATTTATTACGATGCGTAGAACGAGCTGGACTAACAGTGGCGGACATTTGTTTAGAGCCATTGGCAACATCATCGATTGCACTTTCACGTGATGAGATGGAGCTTGGTGTAGCACTAATTGATATTGGTGGGGGGTCTACTACACTATCTGTATTCGACCAAGGTACCATGCAGTTAACTTCAGTCCTTCCGATTGGTGGAGACTTTATCACAAAAGATATATCCATTGGATTAAGAACTTCTGCTGAAGATGCAGAAAAGATTAAGCTGAAGCATGGTCACTCTTTCGTGGATTATGCGTCAAAAGATGAGACATTTACAGTATCGCAAATTGGTTCTTCACAAGAACAAGAAATCTCGCAATACGAGCTCTCATTAATCATTGAAGCTCGTATGGCTGAAATATTTGAGATGATTGATGATGAATTGCATCAGCGTGGATATTCCGAACTTCCTGGCGGTTTTGTTATCACAGGCGGAGTTGCTGCAATTCCAGGAGTACTAGAACTCGCTCAAGATATCTTCCAGCAGAACGTACGCGTTTCATTGCCGGATTATATCGGGGTTAGAGAACCGAAGTTTACAGCTGGTGTTGGATTAATCCAATTCACTCACAAAAATATTAAAGTTCAAGGAAAAGAAGTTGCCACTGCGTTAGCTGATAACGCTGGAGAACCTTTACCTAAAAAGAAACAACAATCCAGCCAAAAATCGGGCCAAGAAAAACAATCCGGTGGCATGAAATCAAAAGTCAAAGACTGGTTTGGTTTATTTTTCGAATAACACTAAGGAACTAGTCATTAGGAGGAACGCTCATGTTAGAGTTTGATATGAATATGGATCAATTGGCGACAATTAAAGTTATTGGTGTTGGTGGCGGAGGAAGTAACGCTGTTAACCGTATGATCGAACACGGTGTACAAGGTGTAGAATTCATCTGTGTAAATACAGATGCACAAGCCTTGAATCTTTCTAAAGCACCTGTGAAAATGCAGATCGGAACGAAATTAACAAGAGGACTTGGAGCAGGTGCAAATCCTGATATCGGTAAAAAAGCAGCTGAAGAAAGCCGTGAACAGATCGAAGAAGCACTTAGTGGTGCTGATATGGTATTCGTAACAGCTGGAATGGGTGGCGGTACAGGTACTGGTGCGGCACCTGTAGTTGCAGAGATCGCTAAAGATCTTGGCGCTCTTACAGTTGGTGTTGTCACAAGACCGTTCACTTTTGAAGGTCGTAAGCGTTCTACGCAAGCGGTTGGTGGCATCTCTGTATTAAAAGAAAAAGTTGACACATTAATTGTAATCCCGAATGATCGATTACTAGAAATCGTTGATAAAAATACTCCGATGTTAGAAGCTTTCCGTGAAGCGGATAATGTTCTTCGCCAAGGTGTACAAGGTATTTCAGATTTGATCGCTGTACCAGGACTGATCAACCTTGACTTTGCCGATGTAAAAACAATCATGACTGAACGCGGATCTGCACTCATGGGTATTGGTGTAGGTACTGGTGAGAACCGTGCGGCTGAAGCTGCGAAAAAAGCAATTTCATCTCCACTTCTTGAAACATCTATCGATGGAGCAAAAGGTGTATTGATGAACATTACTGGTGGAGCTAACTTGAGTCTTTATGAAGTGAACGAAGCAGCAGATATTGTTTCATCTGCTTCAGATCCTGAAGTAAACATGATCTTTGGTTCCGTGATTAACGAGGAACTGAAAGATGAGATCCTCGTTACGGTTATTGCGACTGGATTTGATGAAACGGAGAAGATGGTTAATAACCAACAGAGAGCTGAGCGTCCTAGAATGCAACAAGCTCCTACTTCTAATCAGTCTCATTCTTCTCAAAGTCAATCTCAACCACAAAGCCAGTCACAACAAGGGCAAACTCGTGAAGAGAGCCAAGAATCAAGAAATACTTCTTATACGAACGCTGATTCAGATACGCTTGATATTCCAACATTCTTGCGTAACCGCAGCCGAAACAGAAGAAGATAAATACAAAAATGAAAGCATGTTCTCTATTTTAGAGAGCATGCTTTTTTGTTTTGTTAGTAGTTTATCTCCGCTCCAGGTTGCTCGCTTTCCACGGGGCGTGCGGTGAGCCTCCTGTCTAGTTGCAGTGACTAGCCCCTCGAGGTCAAAAGGTAAACGGTCAAGAAGGCAAAGTGCGCCGTCCTCGCCCATTTCCCTTTTGCTTGTCGGGGCTGAACGAGTCACTTCCACTTTTCGGACTGCCGCTTTGCGCCATTAGGAGTCTCCACCTGTCTGGTTACAGTGGCTAGCCTCTCGAGGTCAAAAGTTGAATGGACAAGAAGGCAAAGTGCGCCTTCCTAGTCCATTCAACTTTTGCTGGTCGGGGCTGAACGAGCCACTTCCACATTTCGTACTGACCGCTCTTCCCGTAGGAGTCGGCAACCATACGCTCCAATCAACATGCAAAGGAAGAGAATAAAAATAGATTAAAACATTAAAGCAATAACTCTATGGAAAACAGCCTTTCAAAAAATTATATCCCTTGTCTTTTTCTACAACAGGCATATTGACAAGTAGAATGATGCTACAGAGAGATTTATAAAATGCTTCATTGAATAGTTAATTGGAGTGGAAGGTGGGAGACTCCTGCGGGACAGGCGGGCAGGTGAGACACTTATACGTGAAACGTACGAATGTGGCTCACCGTCTGCCCCGCGGAAAGCGAGCACCTGAAACGGAAATCAACCACTTCCAAAAACTACAAAGCTAACGTAAAATGTTTTAGATTTTGTCATATTCTTGTCCGAAAAGCGTATACCTAACATATAAGTTATTTTGACAAAAATAGAGAAAATAAGAACTTTACTTCTCTCATAAACTGACAGACTTTCAAACAACCTATACGTTATACTGATTTCAAATTTAAGAAAGGAGAAAACCAATGACCCTATATTTGGATGTCATTTGGTTTCTTAATTTCTGCATTGATTATGTTTTAATCTCTCTGACAGCGTATGTGCTCAAGCGCAATGCATCGAAAAAGAGAATCCTATTCGCTTCGTTATTAGCTTCAAGTTATGTGTTTTTAGTAATCTTTCCAGAACTAATGTTATTTTCACAGCCAATCATGAAATTTATCTTATCGATTTTTATTATGATTGTGGCGTTTGGCTTTAAGCGTTTCAAGTTTGTCATGAAAAATATCGCTATGTTTTATTTTGTTTCTTTTGTAACGGGTGGAGGTATTTTCGGTCTTCACTATTTTATGCAAAGTGATGCTGTGATTATGAATGGTGTTATCACGACAAAAAGTTCAGGCATGGGAGACCCTGTCAGCTGGCTTTTTGTAGTAGCAGGTGTTCCTCTTCTTTGGTTCTTTTCAAAGAAAAGAGTAGATGATATTTCTGTGGAAAAAATGGATTCCAACAGTCTTGTCAAAGTTACTATCAAAATAGACCAGATCTTGATATCTGCAAATGGACTTATTGATACCGGTAATAAATTATACGATCCCATTTCTAAAATGCCTGTCATGATCCTTGATATGAACAAACATGGTGATTCTTTTCCGGAAACCATTCGAACTGCTGCCAAAGACGTGCTTGCCATGAATACAGATGACAATGAGCATCCTTGGCTGAACAGACTTCGAATCGTACCGTACCGTGCAGTTGGACATCAGCAGTTTTTAGCTTGTATCAAACCTGATACCGTTGAAATTGAAAAGGATGGAGTATCGGTAGCATCTCCGCAGTGTCTCATAGGCTTGAGCTGGACGGTATTATCTAGCGAAGGTCAGTTTGATGCAATCGTTCATCCTAAGATGTATCTGCAACATGTACAAGCGTCCTAACAACAGCGATACGTGAAAGTACTTAAAAGAAGATAATGTGAAAGGGGAGTTAACATGTTCAATAAGTGGCGTCTTAAGATGACAATGTATTGGTATAAGTTATTATTTAAGTTGGGGCTCAAGTCAGATGAGATCTATTATATCGGAGGAAACGAAGCCTTACCGCCTCCACTTAGTAAAGAAGAAGAAGCGGTTCTGCTTGAAAAGCTTCCATCTGGTGACCAGGCTGCAAAATCTCTTTTGATCGAAAGAAACCTCCGTTTAGTCGTATACATTGCACGAAAGTTTGAGAATACAGGGATTAACATTGAAGATTTAATCAGTATTGGAACGATCGGCTTGATTAAAGCAGTGAATACGTTCAATCCAGAAAAAAAGATCAAGCTCGCTACCTATGCTTCAAGGTGTATTGAGAACGAAATCTTAATGTATTTACGTCGTAACAACAAAACGCGTTCAGAAGTATCGTTTGATGAACCGTTAAATGTGGATTGGGATGGGAATGAACTTTTGCTCTCAGATGTTCTCGGTACTGAAGACGACATTATCACGCGGAGAATTGAGGCAAATGTAGATCGAAAACTTTTATTGAAAGCACTGTTTACATTAAACGATCGTGAAAAACAGATCATGGAACTTCGCTTCGGTCTTTCAGGCGGTGAAGAAAAAACACAAAAGGACGTAGCAGATATGCTCGGTATATCTCAGTCTTATATTTCAAGGTTAGAAAAAAGAATAATAAAAAGACTTCAAAAAGAATTTAATAAAATGGTTTAGCACATATTTTATATAGGTTTTGATTCAATACTAGCTTTTTTTCCAAAATGACAATTGCATAAATTTCCCTCCGTTCGGTGATACTTAATTTGAAATTAGCTCCCGGCAGGAGGGAAAAAACTTGACAAGAAATAAAGTTGAGATTTGCGGAGTTGACACATCAAAGCTTCCTGTTTTAAAAAATCCAGAGATGCGAATTCTTTTTGATAAGATGCATAAAGGTGATCCTGATGCACGCGAAACTTTGGTTAACGGAAACCTCAGACTTGTTCTGAGTGTCATTCAAAGGTTCAACAACCGCGGAGAACATGTAGATGATTTATTTCAAGTAGGTTGTATAGGGCTGATGAAGTCCATAGACAATTTTGATCTAGGTCAGAATGTTAAGTTTTCTACCTATGCAGTTCCGATGATCATTGGTGAGATTCGCCGGTATCTTCGAGACAATAACCCGATACGAGTTTCTAGAAGCTTAAGGGATATCGCATACAAAGCACTGCAAGTTCGAGATCAGCTTATGAACAAACTATCTCGGGAGCCAACAGCACAACAGATTGCAGAAGCTTTAGATGTACCGAAAGAAGAAGTGGTCTTTGCACTTGATGCCATCCAAGATCCAGTGTCATTATTCGAACCCATCTACAATGATGGTGGCGACCCGATCTTTGTTATGGATCAAATCAGCGATGATAAAGCAAAGGACATGCAGTGGATTGAAGAAATTGCATTAAAAGAAGGAATGCGCCGTTTGAACGATCGAGAGAAAATGATCTTAACGATGCGTTTCTTTCAAGGGAAAACGCAAATGGAAGTAGCGGATGAGATCGGTATATCACAGGCACAAGTGTCAAGGCTTGAAAAAGCAGCCATCTCTCAAATGAATAAAAATATCCAAAGCAGTTAAAACCCGTTTTTTACGGGTTTTTTATTTTTGTACAAAAAACATGAAACAGCTTTGTCCTTCATATACTGTTGTAAGAGAGGCGGGGATTGCAGATGAATAAAATATCAGATTTTCAAGTGAAAGATGTTGTTAACGTAGCAAATGGGAAAAAGCTCGGTCACATAGCTGATCTTGAAATCAATTTAAATACTGGAAAGATAGATGCGATCATCATCCCTGGTGCAGGAAAAATGCTTGGTTTTTTTGCAAGAGAAAATGACATCGTGATACCTTGGAGAAATATAGTTAAGATCGGCGCAGATGTTATTCTTGTAAGACATATGGAAGCAAGTGAATTAAATGAATATGTTAAAGAACCGTTTGATCAATTGAAATAAACGGTTCTTTTTTCTTTCTTATCTAAAAATGTGGTAAAATAAAGATAAAACTTTCCAGGAGGAATACATACATATGAACACATTTGAACGATCTGGAAAGCATCTTGCAATACAGAGTTGGCAAAAGTTGAATTCTAAACTTTTTTCGGGTTTCACAACGCGCGAAGGCGGGAATAGTACAATGGCCTTTCATTCTATGAACATGGGTTTTCATGTAAATGATGATCCAGATAAGGTCCGAAAAAACCGCAAATTATTTTCAGAAGACATCGGGTTTCCTGTTGAAAATTGGATAGGATCTAAACAAGTTCATGCTGAAAATATTGTAAAGGTATCTAAAGAAGACAGAGGATCAGGTTCCCTAGATTTTGATACAGCAATACCTGATACAGATGGATTATATACATCAGATGAAAATATTCTTTTAACGTCTCTTTATGCGGACTGTGTTCCTCTCTATTTTTATGCGCCGAATGATAATTTAATCGGACTTGCTCATGCAGGATGGAAAGGGACGGTTGCAAAAATTGGACCAGCCATGATCAACATTTGGCAGGAAAAAGAGAGTGTTGATGTGAAGTCAATTTTAGCCGCGATTGGTCCTTCAATAGGGAATTGCTGTTATGAGGTAGATGATAGAGTAATAAATGAAGTAAAAGTAGCTTTAGATGGAGATACTGTAGACACTGTTTATAAAAAAAATGCAGCTGGGAGCTATCAATTAAACTTGAAGAAACTGAATGAAATCCTTCTCTTAAGAGCTGGAGTACTGCCTGAAAATATTATCGTTTCAGATCAATGTACGAGCTGTCAAAATGATGTGTTCTTTTCGCATCGTAAAGACAAGGGCAAGACGGGAAGAATGATGAGTTATATAGGCAGGAAAGGGGATTAATCAAGAATTGGGTATCAAAGAAAACAAAGAACATATCTTTAATGAAATTCAAAGAGCATGCCAGAAAAAAAACAGGTCTTCAAAGGGCGTTAATTTAATCGCAGTGACGAAATATGTGAGTAATGAAACAACAAAAGACGCTGTTTTAGCAGGTATTGAACATATTGGTGAAAACAGGATAGAAGGATTATTATCCAAAAAAGAATTTCTGAAAGATCTACCTGTTAAATGGCACTTTATCGGAACTTTACAAACAAGAAAAGTAAAAGATGTTATCGATCACGTGGACTATATTCATTCATTAGACCGTTTGAGTTTGGCGAGTGAGATTCAAAAACGAGCAGACAGAACCGTTTCTTGCTTTGTACAAGTTAATGTAGCCGAAGAAGATTCCAAACATGGTTTACCAGTAAAAGATGTAGTGGCTTTTGTCGATAAATTAAAAGACTACGATCGTATTCAGGTTGTCGGGCTTATGACTATGGCACCTTTTACTGAGGATGAAACCTTAATCAGAAACGTGTTCTCAACATTAAAGCAACTTCAATTGGAGATACAGAACCTAAAATTGGTTCATGCTCCTTGTACAGAGCTATCTATGGGAATGTCTAACGATTTTTCGATTGCTGTTGAAGAAGGTGCAACATTTATTAGAATAGGGACGAGTTTAGTAGGAAAAGAATTCTAGGAGGTGGAACAGATGGGAATCAAAACAAAATTCAAGCGCTTTTTTGATCTAGAAGATGATTATGAGTATGAAGATGATTATGAGGAAGAAGCAATGCCTGAAGAAGAAGAAATCACACCTTCTCATACGAAAAAAGGTAAACCGAACGTAGTCAGTCTTCAAAGTATTCAACAACAAGTAAAGGTTGTACTCGTAGAACCTCGTGTATATGCGGAAGCACAAGATATCGCAGATCAATTAAAAAATCGACGAGCTGTTGTTATGAATTTGCAAAGAATTCCGCATGATCAAGCAAAAAGAATCGTAGACTTTTTATCAGGGACTGTTTATGCAATCGGTGGTGACATTCAAAAGTTAGGACCGAATACATTTTTATGTACTCCTGAAAATGTTGACGTTTCTGGAACGATTTCAGAAATGATGGAAGAAGATTAAATCAGGCAGGTGAAAATTATTGAATATGATCTATGCAGTTGAAGACGTAGTACTAACTCTTATTCAAATCTACTATTACATGATTATCGGGTACATACTATTATCTTGGTTTCCTAACGCTCGTGAGTCATCCATCGGTCAAGTGATCGCAAGACTCGTTGAACCGTATCTAGCTCCTTTCCGAAAGATTATTCCACCTCTTGGCATGATTGACCTTTCGCCGATCGTAGCTCTAATGGCACTGCACTTTGCTCGTTTTGGAGTAGCTGCGATTGCAGATATGATTGCTCGTTCGATATAGGTCTTATTATGAGCATCTATCAGCATTACAGACCAGAAGAGCATGAATTTGTGGATCGTGTTTTAAACTGGAAGTCTGAGGTGTTGGAAAGGTATAGTCCAAGGCTGACTGACTTTCTTGATCCACGAGAACAAGAAATCGTAAAAACAATCGTTGGAAACGATACAGAAGTTCGCCTCTCTTTATGGGGAGGCTCTTCTTTTTCTGAACGGAAAAGAGCATTGATCTATCCTGATTACTTTGAAGTTCAAAACGATGATTTTCAATTAGTCTGCTACGAAATTCAATATCCCGCTAAATTCTCCACCATCGAACATAGAGATGTTTTAGGGGCTTTGATGAACATCGGCGTTAAACGGGGGAAGTATGGTGATATTTTAATTTCAGGAGATCGTGTTCAGTTCATATGTGCGACAGAGATCGCTGGTTTTATCGAGTTAAACTTAACGAAAGTCGGAAAGACAGGTATTAAGTTACATACGATCCAAGAAAACGAATTGACAGAAGTAAAGACTGAATATAACGAAAAGAGCGGGACTGTGTCCTCTCTAAGACTAGATGTTATTGTCGCCGAAGTGTACAACCTATCTCGCGCAAAAGCATCTCCCTTGATTCAACAAGGACGGGTTAAATTAAATCATAAGATCGTCGACCATGTTTCCACTGAAATGATGGAAGGTGATGAGCTCTCAGTTAGAGGATTCGGCAGGAGTAAGCTCATCGCGATTGAGGGAACAACAAAGAAAGAAAAGTGGCGTATTCGTTACGGACTATTAAAATAATTTCCTTAAATAGAAGGAATGACAGAAAATTTGTCGAAATTAGGTAAAAAATAATGCATCTATGGAGGTGGCCGTTGTGCCTTTAACACCACTGGATATTCATAACAAGGAATTCACAAGAGGTTTCAGAGGTTATAGTGAAGATGAAGTGAATGACTTTTTAGACCAAGTCATCAAAGATTATGAAACAGTGATCCGAGAAAAGAAAGAACTAGAGGAAACGGTAGAGAACCTTGAAGAAAAGATCTCATATTTTAAAAACATTGAGGAAACTCTAAATAAGTCGATTCTGATTGCTCAGGAAACTGGCGAAGAAGTTAAGCGCACAGCAACGAAAGAAGCTCGCTTAATTGTAAAAGAAGCAGAAAAAAATGCCGATAGAATCATTAACGAGTCTCTATCTAAATCTCGAAAGATCTCAATGGAAATCGATGAATTAAAGAAACAGTCTTCTGTTTACCGAACACGTTTCAAAATGTTGATTGAAGCTCAACTTGAAATGTTAAAGAATGACGACTGGGATTCTTTGAATGCACCTGATAATCTTGAAGGCTATGAACTTCAAGAAGTAAAGTCGTAAGCTTGACATTACTTTGAAAAATCGCATATACTTTTCTAAGATTAATATGTGACGAAGACGGGGACAGTAAATTACTTTTATCTATTCAAGCGATCTAGGAAATGGTGCGAGCCTAGTATAGAGATGTATTTGAAAATCACCCCTGAGTTCCTGGACTGAAAAAAAGCAGTAAGTTCAGGCGCTTCATCCACGCTACGGATGACTAAGTGGGTTTCGTGTTATGTCATGAACCTATTAGGGTGGTACCGCGGGATAACCTTCTCGTCCCTACTGTTAACATGCAGTAGGGGCGAGAAGGTTTTTTTGTTTTAACACGGTACTTTTGGTCATCTGTCACGTTTTATCGTAATGAAGGAGGAAAGATGATGAATTATAAAGACACGTTATTAATGCCGAAAACAGAGTTTCCGATGCGAGGAAATCTGCCTCAAAGAGAACCTGTTGTTCAAGACAAATGGAAAGAACTAGACATCTACAAAATGGTGTTAGAAAATACAAAGGATTTACCTCCGTTTATTCTGCATGACGGACCACCCTATGCAAACGGTGATATCCACATCGGGCACGCAGAGAATAAAATTCTAAAAGATATCATCGTGCGCTTTAAATCAATGACAGGACACTATGCTCCTTATGTTCCCGGTTGGGATACTCACGGGCTGCCGATTGAAACTGCACTAACGAAAAGCGGTAAAGTAAAACGCAAAGAACTAACTGTTGCAGAGTTCCGTAAGCTTTGTGAAGAGTATGCGCTTAAACAAGTCGATCATCAGCGTGAGCAGTTTAAACGTCTAGGTGTTCGTGGTGATTGGGAAAACCCATATATCACGTTAGATAAAGGGTACGAAGCTCGACAGATCGAAGTATTTGGTGAAATGGCCAAAAGAGATTTAATCTACAAAGGTCTAAAACCAGTATATTGGTCTCCTTCATCTGAATCTGCATTAGCAGAAGCAGAGATTGAGTACCAAGATAAAAGATCAGCTTCTATCTATGTAGCGTTTGATGTGAAAGATGGAAAAGGTGTTCTTGATGCAGATGAGAAACTTGTAATCTGGACTACGACGCCATGGACGATTCCAGCAAACTTAGGAATCTCAGTTCATCCAGAATTAGATTATGTTTCCGTTCAAACTGAAAATGGTAAGTATGTTGTTGCTGAAGCATTATTAGAATCACTAACGAAAGAATTTGAGTGGGACCAAGCCGAAGTAGTGAAACGCTTTAAAGGTGCTGACATTGAGCATGCAGTAGCTAGTCATCCTTTATATGACCGTGATTCATTAGTCATGCTGGGCGACCATGTAACAACGGATGCAGGTACTGGGTGTGTTCATACAGCTCCTGGTCATGGTGAAGATGACTTTTTAGTTGGTAAAAAATACGGTCTAGAAGTATTGTGTCCAGTTGATGACAGAGGTGTTATGACGAAAGAAGCACCTGGATTTGAAGGTATGTTCTATGATGAAGCGAATAAGCCGATTACTGAACAATTACAAGAAAAAGGTGCTCTTCTAAAGCTTTCATTCATCACACACTCTTATCCACATGATTGGAGAACGAAAAAACCGGTAATCTTCCGTGCAACGGCTCAATGGTTTGCTTCGATCAAAGGAATCCGCGAAGATATGCTTTCTGCGATTGAAGAAGTAAATTGGGTTCCGAATTGGGGCGAAACACGTTTACACAACATGATCAAAGATCGTGAAGACTGGTGTATTTCTCGTCAAAGAGCTTGGGGTGTTCCAATTCCAGTCTTTTACGGTGAGGATGGTGAAGCAATCCTTACAGAAGAAACGATTAGTCACGTAGTAGAATTGTTTAGAGAGAATGGATCAAACATTTGGTTTGAAAGAGAAGCAAAAGATCTCCTTCCGGAAGGATTTACTTCACCTCATAGCCCGAATGGCCGTTTCTCAAAAGAGACGGATATCATGGACGTTTGGTTTGATTCAGGTACATCTCACTGGGGTGTTCTTGAAGAGAGAGAAAATTTAGTAAGACCTGCTGATCTTTACCTTGAGGGATCTGACCAATATCGTGGATGGTTTAATTCTTCACTTTCTACATCTGTTGCAATCACTGGTAAATCTCCTTACAAAGCAGTCTTAAGCCATGGTTTCGTTCTCGATGGAGAAGGACGTAAGATGAGTAAGTCAATTGGTAATACACTAGATCCGATCAAGGTGATGAAGCAGCTAGGTGCAGATATCATCCGTTTATGGGTATCTTCTGTCGATTATCAATCAGACGTACGTGTATCAGACGATATTTTAAAACAAGTTGCTGAAGTATACCGTAAAATCAGAAATACACTTCGTTTCTTGTTAGGTAACCTGCATGGTTTTGATCCGAATAAGCACTCTGTGAAGTTTGAAGATATGCCAGATCTAGAAAAATACATGATGGTAAAACTTGATAAAGTAGTAGCTAAAGTGAAAAAAGCTTACGAGGACTATCAATTTATCACGGTATATAATACGATTCATAACTTCTGTACAATTGAGTTAAGTTCATTCTATTTAGATATGGCAAAAGATACTCTATACATCCAAGCAGAGGACGATCATAAACGCCGCAGCATTCAAACGGTGCTTTATCAATCATTAATGGCACTTACTAAACTATCTGCTCCTGTTCTTTCTCACACGGCTGATGAAGTATGGGAATACATTCCAGGTGTTGATGAAGTAAGTGTTCAATTAACTACAATGCCAGAAGTGCAGAACTACCAAGGTACAGAAAAGCTTGAAAAAGACTGGGATGTATTCATGGATGTTCGTGACGAGGTATTAAAAGCACTTGAAGAAGCAAGAAGCCAAAAAACAATTGGTAAATCACTAACGGCTTCAATCACACTTTATCCGACCGAAGCTTTAAAACCATGGTTAGAATCAGTAGAAGATTTAAACAAACTCTTTATTGTTTCTAAAGCTGTAGTAGGTGGAGTGAAATCAGAAGCTCCTGAATCTGCAGGAGTATATGAGCATGTTGCTGTTTCAGTTAGCTCTGCAGAAGGTGAAACATGTGAACGCTGCTGGGTTGTTTCTGAAGATGTTGGGAAGAACGAGAGCCATCCAACACTTTGTGCAAGCTGCGCAGATATCGTTGAAAAGCACTACGCTTAATTGTTTTCGTATTCATTGTTGTTCTTTGAAAGTGGTTGATTTCCGTTTCAGATGCTCGCTTTCCGCGGGGCAGGCGGTGAGCCACATTCGTACGTTTCACGTATAAGTGTCTCACTTGCCTACCTGTCCCGCAGGAGTCTCGCATCTTCCACTCCAATCAACTTGTCAGAGAAGTGAATAAACTAACATCATTCCACTGTTTAGAAAGTATGAATTTAAAAAATCCCGCATTTTGCGGGATTTTTGTTTGTTATGGTGTACTTCATTGATGTTAGACACAAATTAAATTGTAGAACGTCCGATGGCTGTGCTACAATTCATAAAGACATTAATTTCTGTATCGGAGGAGTTCTATTGTTTTATTATCTTGTAGCTTTGTTCATCTTGGTAATTGACCAAGTGACAAAGTGGCTAATCGTAAAGAATATGGAATTAGGGCAATCTATTCCTGTTATTGATCAAGTATTCTACATAACCTCTCACCGAAACAGGGGAGCAGCTTTTGGTATCCTCCAAGATCAGCGATACTTTTTTATCATTATTACCGTTATTGTTGTAGGTGCAGTAGTTTATTACCTACAAAAACACGCACATGATACACTCCTTAAAACGGCGCTTGCTCTCGTATTAGGGGGAGCTATTGGTAATTTTATCGATCGTTTGCTTCGCGGAGAAGTTGTTGATTTTCTGAATGTTTACATCGGCAGCTATGACTTCCCGATTTTTAATGTGGCTGACTCAGCACTCGTAGTAGGTGTTGGTTTGATTTTTATTCAAAGTTTTATGGAAAGCAAAAAGAAGGAGCCAGAAAATGAACAAATTTGAATATACGGTAACTCCTGAACAAGCAGGAAACCGTATTGATAAAGTTTTGTCTGATGTACAGGATGATTGGTCACGTTCACAGATTCAAAACTGGATCAAAGATAAGATCGTATTGTTAGAAGGAAAACCCGTAAAGTCTAATTATAAATGTGCCGCTGGTGATGTGATCGAGATTGAAATCCCAGAACCAGAAGTACTAGATGTTGTTCCAGAAGAGTTGAATCTGGATATCGTGTATGAAGATTCTGATGTGCTTGTTGTAAATAAGCCTCGTGGGATGGTCGTACACCCTGCACCTGGCCATTACAGTGGAACACTAGTCAACGGACTTATGGCACATTGTAAAGACCTATCTGGAATCAATGGTGTACTTCGTCCTGGTATCGTGCACCGGATAGATAAAGATACATCTGGTCTATTGATGGTGGCAAAGAACGATAAGGCTCATGAATCACTTGTTGATCAGCTTAAAGCAAAAACAACAACACGTGTTTATAAAGCGATCGTTCATGGAGTGATGCCACATGACCAAGGTACGATCGATGCACCGATCGGAAGAGATAAAAGTGATCGTCAAAAAATGACGGTAACAGATGAAAACAGCAGAGATGCTGTTACACACTTTAACGTGATTAAACGTTTTACAAATTACACATTTGTAGAGTGTCAGTTAGAAACAGGACGTACGCACCAGATTCGAGTTCATATGAAATATATTGGATTCCCATTAGCAGGAGATCCAAAGTACGGTCCCTCAAAGACTTTGCAAATTGAAGGTCAAGCGCTTCATGCACAAACTCTAGGATTTGATCACCCAACAACAGGTGAATATATGGAGTTTGAGCGTGAAATACCTGCTGATATGGTTGAACTATTAGATCTATTAGAGAAAAGAAGTTGACAAACGTTTAAGGGTTTGTCATAATCAATGTAACTTAAATAGTCCTTTAACTTTAGTCCCGTGAGGCTGAGAAGGAAACGTTATTCATGAGAATTCTTTTTTAGAATTTCTCTATCCTCTCGTCATGTGACGGGAGGATTTTTTTTGGAATTAACGGTTAAAGGCAACAAGATTTAAAGGAGGGTTTGTTATGTCAAAGACAGTATTAATGGATGACCAAGCAATCAGAAGAGCACTTACTCGAATCGCGCATGAGATTATCGAGCGTAATAAGGGAGTTAAAGACATCGTATTAGCTGGCATAAAGACCCGTGGTGAATTTCTTGCAAAGCGTCTTGCTGAACGCATCGAACAGATCGAAGGAAATGCTGTTTCAGTAGGTGTCATTGATATCACATTGTACCGAGATGATCTTAAGATCAAAACGGACAATTCTGAACCCGAAGTAAAAGGAACGGATATTCCGGTTGAAGTGACAGACAAAAAGATAATCTTAGTAGATGATGTTCTTTATACTGGTAGAACTGTAAGAGCGGGAATGGATGCCATCATGGATCTAGGACGAGCTTCTAATATACAGCTTGCGGTCCTCATTGACAGAGGACATAGAGAGCTTCCGATTCGAGCAGATTATGTTGGAAAGAATGTTCCAACATCGAGTGAAGAAATTATCTCCGCGTCTTTAATAGAAGTAGATGGATTTGATGAAGTATCTATTTCAACAACTAAATAAGTCCCTTTAAATTCAGTCCAGAGAGGCTGGCAAGGGAGGTATCAATCAAGTGACACGACTCGTGTACACTTGTGCCTCCGCGGCCTCTTTTGCAAAATGCAGAAGAGGTTTTTTTATTGCAAGTGTAACCCATACACCTTTGCAAAAATAAGTGTTACGAAACAGGAGGTCAATAGTTATGGAAAACCAAACAAAAGCGATTTTAGATGTACATGATAAACCATCACCCGTTCAGTGGTTAACGTTAAGCCTGCAGCACTTGTTCGCAATGTTCGGCGCAACAGTGCTAGTACCATTCTTAGTAGGTCTTCATCCAGGTGTAGCCCTCGTATCAAGTGGACTTGCAACGTTAGCTTATCTCTTAGTAACAAGAGGACAAATTCCTGCTTATCTCGGATCAAGTTTTGCTTTTATCACACCGATTTTAACGGTAAAAGCTTTTGGAGGACCAGAAGCAGCCATGCTAGGAAGCTTTTTAGCGGGTTTGGTTTACGGAGTGGTAGCTCTTTTGATCAAAGGGTTCGGTTTTAAGTGGCTGATGAGAGTGTTGCCACCTGTAGTAGTCGGTCCGGTTATCATCGTGATCGGTTTAGGATTAGCAAACGTAGCAGTAGGTATGGCGATGAACGATCCGGCAACAGAAAAATATAGCTTGATGCACTTTACGGTAGCTTTATTTACTCTCGCAGTAACAATCGTTTGCTCGATATTCTTTAGAGGAATTTTAGGAATCATCCCGATTCTGATTGGAATCATTGCTGGCTTTACCTTTGCATACTTCAGAGGAATCGTAGATTTTACGAAAGTAGCAGAAGCAAAATGGATACAGGCACCGGATTTCTTCGTACCTTTTGTAAACTATACACCTGACTTTACTTGGAGCATCGCAATGATCATGATGCCGGTTGCCGCGGTAACGATCGCAGAACATATCGGACATCAGCTCGTGCTTTCAAAAGTAGTCGGACGAAACTTTATTGAAAAGCCAGGACTTCATCGCTCGATCTTAGGCGATGGTATGGGGGTTATCATCGGCTCTTTAATCGGAGGACCTCCCGTAACAACGTATGGTGAAAATATAGGGGTGTTAGCGATCACTCGCGTATACTCGGTCTTCGTGATCGGAGGAGCAGCAGTAACAGCGATTCTGTTCGGATTCTCTGGAAAAGTAACAGCACTGATCAGTACGATCCCAACTGCTGTTATGGGAGGAGTTTCAATCCTATTATTCGGAATCATCGCTTCATCAGGTTTACGAATGTTAGTAGACAACAATATCGATTTTGGAAACAAAAGAAACTTGATCATCTCATCCGTTATTTTAGTAACAGGTATTGGTGGAGCAGCATTAAAGATTAATGCAAACTTTGAAATTGCCGGGATGGCATTAGCAACTCTTATCGGTATCGTTTTAAACCAAGTGCTCCCTGGACGAGAGAATGACAAAGATCTGATTAACAAAATGTTCAAAACAAACGATAACGACACAGCTGCATAAAACGCCTTTTAAATAAGTACGAGAGACTTAAAAGGGTGACGACAAGAGAGGAACCATTTTCTTCTTCTGTTAAGAGCATCCTGCAAACTTTTTCAGGGTGCTATTTTTATGTCAAAAGGAGAGATTAGGATGAACCATTTACTAACAATGAATGAGTTATCGATTGAAGACATTCAATTCATAATGAGAAAAGCAGAAGCGTTTAAAAGCGGAAAGCAAGATGAGATCTTCAAGCAAAAGTTGATCGCGAATTTATTTTTTGAGCCAAGTACAAGAACAAGGTTCAGCTTTGAAGCTGCAGAATACAGACTTGGCATGAAACCTTTAAACGTGGAAGTGAACGGCTCCTCCGTGCAAAAAGGAGAGACGCTTTACGATACGTTACGAACGCTAGAGGAAATAGGCGTGGAAGCATTTGTTATCAGGCATCCTGAAGATCGCTATTTCGACGGCTTAGCTGAAAAAATAAATGTTCCGATCATCAATGCTGGTGATGGCTGCGGCAATCATCCGACTCAATCTTTGTTAGATCTAGTAACGATACAACAAGAATTTATTGTACTGCAGGGATTAACAGTTGTCATCGTAGGTGACATCCTACATAGCCGTGTGGCTCGGTCAAACGCTGAAGTCTTGCGGAAGATGGGAGCTAGAGTATTATTTTCAGGACCTGAAGAATGGTTTGTAGACGAATGGAAAGAAGACTTCATCCCAATTGATGAGGCAGTCGAACTAGCTGATGCACTTATGATGCTCAGAATTCAACACGAAAGACATAGCACTTCCATGAATCTCGCGAAAGAAGATTATCATCAGCAATATGGTTTAACGGTTGAAAGAGAAAAAAGGATGAAAGCACACAGCATTATCATGCACCCAGCCCCTGTAAATCGAGGCGTTGAAATCGCAGATGAACTTGTTGAGTGTGAACGCTCAAGAATATTTAAGCAAGTACAGAATGGTGTTTTTATTCGAATGGCGGTATTGAGATGGGCATTGAATACGAATCAGGAGGCTATTAACGATGAGCTACTTATTAAAAAACGCTAAGATCCTTGACGGAAACAACAATCTTATCCACAGAGATATCTTAATTGTAAATAACGAAATTCAAAAGGTAGAAAAAGATATAGCGATTGAGGGTCATGAAGTACTTGATGTAGAAGGAAAATTAATAACACCAGGATTTGTAGATCTACATGTTCACTTAAGAGAGCCTGGTGGAGAACATAAAGAGACCATTGCAACAGGTACGAAAGCTGCAGTGAAAGGTGGATATACAACTCTTGCTGCGATGCCAAACACGCGACCAGTACCAGATAGCAGAGAAACATTAGAGCTTGTACAGAGTAAGATCAAAGACACGGCAAGCTGCAGAGTACTTCCTTACGCATCGATCACAACGAGACAGATCGGGAGTGAACTTACAGACTTTGAAACTCTTCTCGCGGGTGGCGCATTCGCTTTTACGGATGATGGTGTAGGAGTGCAGTCAGCTGGAATGATGCTTAGCGCGATGAAGGAGGCAAAACGCCATGGTGCTGTTATCGTAGCACATTGTGAAGACAATACGCTCCTTCCTAAAGGAGGCGCTTTCCACGAAGGTGAGTTTACGAAAAAAGAAAGTCTGCCTGGAATTCCATCCGTTAGTGAATCTGTGCACATCGCACGTGATGTATTACTCGCTGAAGCGGCAGATGCTAGATATCACGTTTGTCACGTGAGTACGAAAGAATCAGTTCGAGTCATTAGAGATGCGAAACGAGCAGGAATTAAAGTTACTGCAGAAGTCACGCCTCATCATTTGATTTTAAGCGATAAAGACATTAAGGCAAACGATACAAACTATAAGATGAACCCACCTTTAAGAAGTGAGGCTGATCGAGAGGCATTAATAGAGGGACTTAAAGATGGCACGCTCGACTTTATCGCAACAGACCATGCTCCACATAGTGAAGAAGAGAAAGCACAGAATGTTGAACTTGCACCTTTTGGAATCGTAGGATTGGAAACAGCTTTTCCTCTTCTTTATACAGAGCTTGTTGTGAAAAAGAAACGATTCACACTGCAAGAACTTGTAGACAAGATGACGAAAAAGCCTTCTGAAAGCTTTAATCTGTCATATGGCAGACTTGAAGAAGGTTCACTTGCAGATCTTACAATCATCGATCTAGAAAAAGAAGAAACAATCAACGCTAACGATTTTGTATCTAAAGGGAAAAACACACCGTTTGACGGTTGGAGCTGTAAAGGGTGGCCGGTTGCAACCATTTTTAGTGGGAAACTTGTTTATCAACGAGAGGAGAGCTTAGTATGAAACGCTACTTAATTTTAGAGGATGGAACGATTTTTACCGGATTGGCTTTTGGTTCACAACGTGAATCAAGTGGTGAGGTAGTATTCACAACAAGTATGACAGGATATCAAGAAGTAATGACTGATCCTTCATACTGTGATCAAATTATCTGCTTTACGTATCCACTAGTGGGGAACTACGGAATCAACCGGTCAGATTATGAATCGATCCGTCCTGCAACGAGCGGGATCATTGTGAATGAACATGCTGAGTTTCCCAATCATCATGAAGGCATGCAGTCTTTAAGCAGCTGGCTGACAGCAAAAGATATTCCAGGTTTATATGGAATTGATACACGCAAACTCACAAGAAAAATTCGACAGCACGGAACCCTAAAAGGTAGAATGACAAACTCTATTGAAAATGCTGAAGAAGTGATAAAGAACTTGAATGCAGAAGAACGAATTACCAATCAAGTGACAAAAGTATCAACAAAAACACCATATCACTTACCGAACAGCGGTTATCGAGTAGTGGTCGTAGATTTTGGAGTGAAAAGCGGAATGTTAAGGGAGCTTTCTAGACGATTATGTGATGTGATCGTTGTTCCACATAACACATCTGCAGCTGATATTATCCGCCTTCAGCCTGATGGTGTACTTTTGAGCAACGGACCTGGAGATCCAAAAGATGTGCACTCAGGAATAACGATGATTCAAGAGCTTTTAAATCATAATATTCCAATCTTAGGAATCTGTTTAGGGCATCAGCTATTAGCTCTGGCAACTGGTGCTGATACCGAAAAGCTGAAGTTCGGACACCGAGGTTCTAACCATCCGGTAAAAGATCTTGAGACTGGTAAAATTGCGCTCACTTCACAAAACCATGGTTATGCAGTAACTGAAGCGTCTCTACAGAACTCAGAGCTCGTTCTAACACATATAGCGGTAAACGATGGAACAGTTGAAGGGTTAAAACATAAAGTGAAGCCAGCGTTTTCTATTCAGTATCATCCAGAAGCATCGCCAGGACCACAAGATTCGAATCCGATCTTTGATGATTTCATGAACATGATAAAAACAACGAAGAAAGAAGGTTTGATGCAATATGCCTAAACGACATGACATCCGAAAAATTTTAGTGATTGGTTCAGGACCAATCGTGATTGGACAAGCTGCAGAATTTGATTACGCTGGTACACAAGCTTGCCAAGCTTTAAAAGAAGAAGGATATGAAGTTGTTTTAGTAAACTCAAATCCTGCAACAATCATGACTGACCCTAATATGGCGGATAAAGTTTACATCGAACCATTAACTCTTGAATTTGTATCGCGCATCATACGTCAAGAACGTCCTGATGGACTGCTTGCTACGTTAGGTGGCCAGACAGGTTTGAATCTCGCCGTTGAACTTTTCAACTCAGGTGTCCTCGAGGAATACAACGTGGAACTGTTAGGAACAAAACTTCCTTCCATTCAGCAAGCGGAAGACCGAGATTTGTTCAGAGAACTTATGAGAGAGTTGAACGAGCCAGTTCCTGAGAGTGCAATCGTTCATAACATGGAAGAAGCTAGAGCATTCGTTAATGAGAACGGTTTTCCGGTAATCATTCGCCCAGCGTTTACACTTGGTGGAACGGGAGGCGGAATCGTAACAAATGAAGAAGAGTTCTTAGAGATTACGCCATCTGGGTTGCATGCGAGTCCTGTAGGTCAAGTATTGATCGAAAAGAGTATCGCAGGATTCAAGGAAGTCGAATATGAAGTGATGCGTGATAAGAATGACACGGCGATCGTTGTGTGTAACATGGAAAATATCGACCCGGTAGGAATTCATACAGGTGACTCAATCGTAGTAGCACCTAGCCAAACACTTACTGACAGAGACTATCAACTGTTACGAAACGCATCTTTAAGAATTATAAGAGCTCTAAAAATCGAAGGAGGCTGTAATGTACAGCTTGCTCTAGATCCTGACAGCTCTCAATATTATGTGATCGAAGTAAATCCGCGTGTAAGCCGCTCATCTGCTTTAGCTTCTAAAGCGACAGGATATCCGATCGCCAAATTAGCAGCAAAGATTGCAGTAGGATACACGCTAGATGAAATAAAAAATCCAGTGACGGGAACCACGTATGCATGTTTTGAGCCGGCACTTGATTATATCGTTTCGAAGATTCCAAGATGGCCGTTTGATAAGTTTGAAGGAGCGAACCGTAAGCTTGGAACACAGATGAAAGCGACCGGAGAGGTTATGGCGATCGGACGCAACTTTGAAGAGTCTCTTTTAAAAGCTGTACGATCTCTTGAAATTTCAGCTTTCCACCTTGATGTGAAAGAGAAAAACCTAACTGAATCTGAAGTACAAGAAAAAATCTTGAGAGCAGATGATGAAAGGTTGTTCTACATCGCTGAAGCCTTGAGAATGGGAATTACAGTAGAACAGATACATGAATGGACAAAGATTGATTATTTCTTCTTAGAAAAGCTCCATGGAATCATCCTTTTAGAGAAACGAGTAAAAGAGCGTAAGAAAGATGAAGTCATCTTAAAGAAAGCAAAAGAAAAAGGATTTAGCGATCGCTGGATTGCAGAAGCTTGGGAAATGGACGAGTATGAACTATATCAGTTCAGATTGAACGAGAGAATCAAGCCAGTCTTCAAAATGGTTGACACGTGTGCAGCAGAGTTTGAATCCGCTACACCTTATTATTATGGAACTTACGCAGAAGAAGATGAATCAATCATTACAGACAAAAAGAGTGTGGTCGTTCTTGGATCTGGTCCGATCAGAATCGGACAAGGCATTGAGTTTGATTATGCGACCGTGCATACGGTGTGGGCGATTCAAGAAGCAGGGTATGAAGCGATCATCATCAATAACAATCCAGAAACGGTCTCTACGGACTTTAGCATGTCAGACAAACTTTATTTTGAACCGTTAACAGTAGAAGATGTAATGCATGTGATCGATCATGAAAAACCTGAAGGCGTTATCGTTCAATTCGGTGGACAAACAGCGATCAATCTCTCAGAAGAGCTTGAGAGAAGAGGGATTAAGATCCTCGGGACATCTCTAGACAGCATGGACCTAGCTGAGGACAGAGAGCGCTTTGAACAAGTGATGAAACAGCTTGAAATTCCGCAGCCGGCTGGAAAAACGGCGTTCTCTGTTAAAGATGCCGTGGCTATCGCGAACTCAATCGGATATCCTGTACTCGTTCGTCCTTCATACGTGCTTGGCGGAAGAGCAATGGAGATCGTGTACCAAGAAAGCGAGCTTCTTCAGTATATGGAGAACGCTGCTAGAGTAAATCCTGAACATCCGGTATTAGTCGATCGATATCTTGAAGGAAAAGAGATCGAAGTAGACGCGATCTCAGACGGGAAAGATGTTTTCATCCCAGGAATGATGGAGCATATAGAGCGTGCAGGTGTTCACTCTGGAGATTCTATCGCAGTCTATCCTCCGCAAACTTTGCCTGAAGAGATCAAGCAGAAGATCATTGACAGAACGATTTCAATCGCGAAAGGTTTAAAGATCATCGGACTTTTGAACATCCAGTTCGTTTGGCATAAGAATGAAGTGTATGTACTTGAAGTGAATCCACGCTCAAGCCGAACAGTGCCATTTTTAAGTAAGATAACAGGTGTACCGATGGCTAACGTCGCTACAAAAGTCATACTAGGTGAGAATCTAGTTAGTCAAGGCTATGAAACTGGTTATCAGAAGGAAACAGATGAAGTCTCGGTTAAGGTTCCTGTGTTCTCGTTCGCAAAACTGCGTCGTGTGGATACGTATTTAGGGCCTGAGATGAAATCAACTGGAGAAGTAATGGGAAGAGATAAGAATCTTCAAAAAGCACTATACAAAGGCTTGATCGCATCGGGTATGAAAATTCCAACGCACGGAACTGTACTCTTTACCGTAGCAGATAAAGACAAAGAAGAAGCACTTGAGATGGTAAAGAGATTTTACGAGATCGGTTACACAATCATGGCAACGGAAGGAACAGCGAGCATTATTGAACAAGAAGGAATCCCAGTCAATGTCGTTGGCAAGATCGGATCAGAAGGGAGAAATCTTCTAGATGTTATTCGTAAAGACGAAGCACAGTTTGTCGTTAACACGTTAACAAAAGGGAAGATACCTGCGAGAGATGGATTCCGCATTCGAAGAGAATGCGCAGAGAACGGAGTCGTATGTTTGACAAACTTAGATACTTCAGTCGCTCTATTAGAAGTACTTGAGTCCATCTCGTTCTCAGCACATGCACTTTCAGCATTCACAAAAAAAGACAAGGTGCTCGTATGAAGAAGCACTTGTTGAACATTACATCAAATATAGAGATCGCTAGAAATATATTTGAGATGAAATTGACTGGCCCTGGTGTAGGCAGCATGACTACACCTGGTCAGTTTCTCCATGTCTCTGTAGGAAATCAATCTTCAAAACTATTGCGCCGCCCCCTTTCGATCTGCGATGTAGATTTAGAGAGAAAAGAAGTAACACTTTTGTACAGAGCACAAGGTGAAGGTACGAAACAGCTCAGTCACAAACATGAAGGTGAAGTTGTAGATGTATTAGGTCCGCTTGGTAACGGATTTGAACTTGCTGAAATGGATAAAAACAAACATGCACTGCTCATCGGGGGAGGGATTGGTGTACCACCTCTATACTACCTTGGTAAGCATCTTAAGAAAAAAGGAATAGAAGTAACATTTATTCTAGGTTATCAATCGATTGAAGACAGCTTTTACATCGAAAAGTTCAAAGAAATCGGAGAAACCATCGTGACTACTGTTGATGGATCTCTTGGAATAAAAGGCTTTGTGACAGACGCGATGATGAACGTTGTTGAAAATGAACCTGTCATCTATTCTGTTGGACCGGCGATCATGCTAAAAGCAGTAGAAGAGAGAGCGGTTGGTCTTCGGGGATATCTTTCATTAGAAGAACGAATGGGTTGTGGGATTGGCGCTTGTTTTGCCTGTGTATGTCCAACTGAAACGAGAGAATCAGGATATGTAAAGATCTGCAGTGATGGACCGGTATTTAAGATGGGGGAGGTTGTATTATGAGTAGGCTGCATGTTTCATTGCCAGGATTAAATATGAAAAACCCTATTCTTCCTGCATCAGGCTGTTTTGGATTCGGAAAAGAATATGCTAAGTGGTATGACCTAAGTGTACTAGGTGGTATTACGATTAAAGCAGCTACTCTAGAGGGACGTTTCGGCAATCCTACCCCTCGAGTAGCTGAAACAGAAAGCGGAATGTTAAACGCTATCGGCCTTCAAAACCCAGGTGTATTGAAAATTTTAGAAAATGAAGTTCCGGCTTTGGAGCCTTATAACATACCGATACTAGCTAATATTGCAGGATCTACTGAAGAAGAGTATATCGAAGTGACAAGGCAGATCTCATCCTCGCCTCAAGTGTCTGCTGTAGAGCTAAATATATCGTGTCCGAACGTGAAAGAAGGCGGGATCCAGTTTGGTACTCACTACAAATCTGCGGCAGATCTGACAAGAAAAGTGAAAGCCGTATCAAAAAAACCAGTATATGTGAAGCTCTCGCCCAATGTCTCAAACATCGTAGAGATGGCACAGGCAGTCGAAGAAGCGGGCGCTGATGGTCTTTCGATGATCAATACACTAGTTGGAATGAAATTAGATTGGAGAACGGGTAATCCGATATTGGCAAATAAGACGGGTGGACTTTCAGGACCCGCAATAAAACCTGTAGCTATCCGGATGATCTATGAAGTAAGCCAAAAGATATCACTACCGATTATCGGTATGGGTGGAGTAAGCACAGCTGAAGATGTTCTTGAGATGATGTCTGCTGGTGCATCTGCTGTTGCAGTCGGTACAGCAAACTTTGTGAATCCATACGTTTGTCCTGAGATCATAGAGCAACTTCCAAAGCTGCTAGATGAGATTGGCGTAGAAAATATTAGTGAGATGACAGGAAGGAGTACAAAGCAATGGAAAACCCCGTTATCATCGCGTTAGATTTTAAGAATGCCGATCAAGCCAAATCCTTTTTATCAAGCTTTGAAGGACAATCTCCTTATGTAAAGGTAGGTATGGAGCTTTTTTATGCGGAAGGACCTCCTTTTATTAAATGGTTAAAAGAAAAAAACTTTCGCATCTTCTTGGATTTAAAACTACATGACATACCAACAACTGTTCATAAAGCCATGAAGGTCATCGGTGGACTGAACATTGACATGGTGAATGTTCATGCAGCAGGTGGAACTCATATGATGAGAGCTGCTAAAGAAGGTCTACTAGCAGCTGGTGCTCATCATACAAAATTAATTGCCGTTACACAGCTTACAAGTACAACAGAAAAAGTATTAAACGAAGAGCTCTTAATCAAGAATGTTGATATGAAAGAGTGTGTAGCTCATTATGCAGAACTTGCTAAAAAGGCAGGATTAGATGGTGTCGTTTGCTCCGTGCAAGAAGCTATGAAGATCAAGGATGTTTGTGGAAAGAACTTTTTGACTGTTACTCCAGGCATTCGTCCGAGCGGCTCTGATACACATGACCAAGCTCGAGTTGCGACACCAAGAGAAGCTTCGTTAAAAGGCTCAGATTATATGGTGATCGGCAGAAGTATCACACAATCAGAAACACCCGTTACAACTTATTCTGAAATATTAAATGAATGGAGAGATAGTCATGAAAACAACAACTTCCCAACATTTGCTTAACATTGAAGCCGTAACTCTGTCGCCTGAACATCCATACACGTGGTCCTCGGGGATGAAGTCTCCCATTTATTGTGATAACCGGTTGATTATTGCATATCCAGAGATTCGTACACAAGTAGCAGGAGAGCTTTCCGCGTTAATAGAGAAGCATTACCCGGAAGCTGATCTTATTGCCGGAACCGCAACAGCAGGTATTCCTCACGCGGCATTTGTAGCTGATCAGATGGAATTACCGATGTGTTACGTAAGATCTAGTGCGAAGGCTCATGGAAAAACGAATCAGATCGAAGGGCTAACGAATAAAAGCAAAAAGGCAGTAGTGGTTGAAGATCTTATCTCAACTGGCAAAAGTTCGATTCAATCGGTACTTACTCTTCGTGAAGCAGGGATCGAAGTGCTCGGTGTTGTAGCCATTTTTAGTTATGGTCTGCAAAAGGCAGATGTAGAACTCGGTGAGTTGGATATTTCTTTTCAAACCGTAACAAACTTTAGTACATTAATAGAGGAAGCACAAGAAAGCGGAAAGATAAGTGACCAAGGGCTTTCTTTATTAAAAGAATGGCAACAAGACCCAGAACACTGGGGAGCTGCCTCTTTTTCCAAATAGTTTCTTAAGGAGATTAACATTTTGAGAAAAATGAATGGTGAAGAATTTGATGAGCTTGTTTCCTTTTTTGATAGTATGGCAAGGACTACATGGCTTAAGAAAGTTCATGATCATTTAAAAGAAGTAACAGGGTCATGGAGTGAAAAAGATGTTCTCGATGTGGGATGCGGAACGGGGAGATTGCTGTTGCGTGGAGCTGAGGAAGCGAATAGACTTGTCGGTGTTGATTTGTCTTCAGAGATGGTCAAGGCTAGTATTCAGCAGTTCTTTTATCATGAATTAAGTGGTAAAAGTGAGTTTATTGTTGCTGATGCAGAGAATCTTCCGTTTTCAGATCATTCGTTTGATCTAGCTTTATCCACTTGTGTGATGTTTTTATTGCCAGATCCAGCTAAAGGTATCAGTGAGGTTCATCGCGTTCTAAAAGATGATGGTCAAATCGTCATGTTAAACCCGAGTGGAAAAATGAGTCAAGAAAACGCTGCTTCTTTCGCGAAGGAAAACGATATCTCTGGGTTCGAACGAACAGCACTCTTAAAATGGTCTAATGTGAGTACGAGAAGACATCGCTATTCAACAGATGAAATGACAGAATTACTACACAACCTGCATTTTACAGATGTGCAACATCAAGAAGTATTAGATGGCCTTGCGATTATCAGCAAAGCAAAAAAAACGCAGAACAGCTAAATTCAAGCTGCTCTGCGTTTTTTAATTGGTACTTAAGGTAAGCATCCAAGCCTTTAGTATCTTTGAAATTGCCCTATACAAGGGCAACAAGAGAGAGAACGTATGATTTAAGAGCCTTAAAGGACCTTTAAAAATAAGAATCTGTCCAATTGAGTGGGGAATCTGTCCAATTGCTTATATAATCTGTCCGATTGGGGCCACAATCTGTCCAATCTTGAATTTAATCTGTCCAATTCAGCATTTAATCTGTCCAATCTCGGATTCTGAAATATGCTAGGTGGCTCAACGCACACCCCCCACAAAACGAGCATCCTGTAGTGTAGATCAATACCTTCTAATTCTACAAAGCATTACAAGATTGCTTACTTCTTTAACCGAAAAACCAGATCTTCATCAGGTGTCACGAAAAGCGTCTGCTGATTGTCATAAATAACAAATCCAGGCTTTGCCCCATTAGGCTTCTTCACATGTTTTACTAGCGTAAAGTCAACAGGAACCGAACTCGAATTTTTTGCTTTGCTGAAAAATCCTGCCAAAACTGCTGCTTCTTTAATAGCTGTTTCACTTGGAGTAGACGAGCGTATCAAAACATGAGAGCCTGGAATATCCTTCGTATGAAGCCATGTCTCATTTGCTCTCGATAACTTAAAGGTTAGATAGTCGTTCTGTTTATTGTTCTTACCGACTAAAATTTCTGTTCCGTCAGTAGATGTGAATTTTTCAGGCTGAGGCGTCTTGTTTTGTTTTTTCTTGTTCTTACTTTGTCTATGTTTTAAATAACCGCCTTCACCGAGTTCTTCTCTGATTTCTTCAACATCCTTCATGGATGCTGAATCCATCTGGACGATCAGACGCTCAAAATACAGCAATTCATTTTTAGCTTTCTCTATCTGATCTTTAATAATAGAAACCGACTTTTTTAGTTTCCCATATTTTTTAAAGTAGCTTTGGGCGTTATCTGCAGGTGACTTAAGAGGATCGAGTGTAATTTTCACCAGTGGCTGATCCTCAGTGAAGTAATCCTCTACCTCAACTTCTTTATCTCCCTTTTTCGCCAAATACATATAAGCGGTGAGAAGCTCGCCTTTTCGTTGATACTCCTCGGCATTATGCGTTTGTTGAAGTTCTTTTTCAAGTTTTCCTATTTTTTTCTTAATCTTGTCGTATTCGTTCGAAAGATATTTTTCAAGATCGTTTGCTTGTTGTTTGATGCGGTCACGATCGGCTTTTCCGTAAAAATAACGATCGAGCATCTGGCTAATCGTATCAAAGGATCGACTTTCCCCTGAAACATGATGTAGTGGCAGAACTGAAAAATACTCTTTCTTATCGTTTGTGATCATTTGAGGTTCATATTCTTGATTTGATAACTGCTTCATCACACTAAAAAAGGCGTCCGCAACTTCGTTTTTAACCGATAGTCCGGATCTATGCACGATTTCTTTTGCGATCAAGGGAGAGAACCCGCTGAATCTGGTTACAAGTTGTTTATCCAATTTACCTTCGTTCCAAGAAATCTTAGAAACAAATTCATCTGCATTGGTTACTGTAAAAGGATCTGTTTTTTCTTGTGCTGGAGGCATGATGTACTCAAAACCTGGAAGAATAGTACGATGGCGATTCTGAAAGCTAGGAATGTGCTTGATGCTGTCAACGATCTTCTTTGATTTTTCGTCGACTAAAATGATGTTGCTGTGTCTTCCCATGATTTCGATATAAAGTACTTTTGTCGTTTCGTCGCCGATTTCATCTCTATTCTTCACGGTAATCGTTATAATTCTCTCAAGATCAAGCTGTTCTATTTTTTCAATAAAAGCGCCTTCTAAATGCTTTCTGAGAAGCATACAGAACATTGGAGGAGTATCTGGATTCTCATACGTATGTTCAGTTAGATGTACTCTTGCAAAAGAAGGATTTGCAGATAATAACAGTTTATGATTTTTTCCATTTGCACGGATTGTAAAAACAAGATCTGTTTTATGTGGCTGATAAACCTTAGATATTCGTCCTGAAGTAAGTGTGTTTTGTAGTTCAGTTGTTATGGCACGTGTCATTATTCCATCAAAGCTCATGTTATGTTCACCTCTTATTTCTGATTCATAGTATAGCATTTTTGCGGACATGCCTGCATATAAATGCTATTAACTAATCTTATCAGAGGTGGAAGCTATGAATTGGTACCAGCTGCCGCAAGACGAAATTGAATCCATTCTTAACAGCAGGATGGAGAGTGGGCTCTCAAAAAGCGAGCAAGAACGAAGGTTGAAGTTAGATGGACCGAACCAACTTGAAGAAGGAAAGAAGCAGTCTGCCATTTTAATGTTCCTTGCACAATTTAAAGACTTTATGGTCCTTGTCCTGTTAGCGGCTACTTTGTTATCCGGTTTCTTAGGAGAATATCTAGACGCGATCGCAATCATTTTAATCGTAGTGATGAACGGAGTTCTTGGGTTTATCCAAGAGAGAAAAGCAGAGAAATCCTTAGCGTCATTAAAAGAATTATCTGCTCCTAGTGCCCAGGTTTTAAGAGAAGGCAAGTGGGTTTCTATTGCTGCGAAAGACGTCGTAACGGGTGATGTTATAAAAGTTAAAAGTGGCGATCGAGTAGGAGCAGATATTAGACTTTTAAAAACATCAGGATTGCAGATCGAGGAATCAGCACTCACAGGAGAATCTGTTCCTGCCCAAAAACATAACAACCTGATTTCTGCTGAAGACCTAAACCTTGGTGATCAGGAGAACATGGCGTTCATGGGCACAATGGTCACAAGAGGAACCGGACAAGGTATCGTCGTAGGGACAGGCATGAAAACGGAGATGGGCAAGATCGCACATCTCATTCAAACTGCTGAAAACATTGCAACACCTCTTCAGATGAAACTTGAACAGCTTGGGAAAATTTTGATCGCCCTTGCGTTGCTTTTAACTGTCTTAGTAGTTTTAGCAGGTGTTATGCAAGGACATGACCTCTACAGCATGATTTTAGCAGGTGTGTCTTTAGCTGTTGCGGCCATTCCAGAAGGACTTCCAGCGATCGTTACGATTGCACTCGCGCTAGGTGTTCAAAAAATGATTCGAAAACGAGCGATCGTAAGAAAGTTACCGTCTGTTGAAACATTAGGCTGTGCAACGGTCATCTGTTCTGATAAAACGGGAACACTTACTCAAAATAAGATGACGGTTACACGGGTTTGGTCTCAAGGTAGACAGTGGAGTGTTAATGAAGAGGGTTTTGAAATCGTAGGCGGCGGGATTCAAGAAAACAATAAGAGAGAAGATAAGCTCACAGAAGTTTTGGCATATGCGGCACTTTGTAACAATGCCACGATAGAAGAAGGCAAGAAGGGCACTTTGTTAGAAGTTGGTGATCCAACAGAAACGGCGTTATTAGTCAGTGCTTACAAAGCGGGAATCACGAAAGAATCATTAAGGGAACAATTTACGATTCAGCATGAGTTCCCTTTTGACTCTACCCGTAAAATGATGAGTGTTGTTGTACGCGATACTGAAGGAAATCACATGCTAGTAGTAAAAGGAGCACCAGACGTATTACTAGAGAAAAGTGATTATATTGTGTGGGATGATAAAAAACAATTGATCAAACAAGCACATAAAGAAAGAATAAAAGAAGCCATCTATGCACTCGGCAGTCAAGCACTGCGGACCATTGCGGTTGCGATTCGTCCTTTAAAAGAAGGAGAGCACTACTCACAAGCTTCTTTTGCAGAAAGAAGTCTAACATTTATTGGATTACAGGGAATGATGGATCCACCTCGTCCTGAAGTTGAAGAAAGTATCAGAGATTGTCAGACTGCTGGTATCAAAACCGTAATGATTACGGGAGACCATGTTGTAACTGCAGCAAGTATCGCAAAAAAACTAAACATGTTGCCTAACGGTGGAAGAGTGATGGAAGGTGCTGAGCTCGCTCAATTAAGTGACGATGAATTGGACAAAGTTTCAGAAGATGTGTACGTATACGCGCGAGTTTCTCCAGAGCACAAGTTGAAAATCGTAAAGTCTCTTCAGCGAAGAGGCCATGTTGTTGCGATGACAGGTGACGGAGTAAATGACGCGCCAGCCATTAAGTCAGCAAATATTGGTATTGCGATGGGGATAACAGGAACAGACGTTGCGAAGGAAGCTTCCTCTCTTGTGCTTGGTGATGACAACTTTGCTACGATTCGTTCAGCGATTGAAGAAGGAAGAAACATCTATGAAAATATTAGAAAGTTTATTCGTTATCTTCTAGCATCCAATGTAGGTGAGATCTTAGTTATGCTTTTTGCGATGATCATGGGTTTACCCCTTCCATTAGTTCCGATTCAGATTCTTTGGGTGAACTTAGTGACAGATGGTTTGCCTGCAATGGCATTAGGTGTTGACCAGGCAGAAGAAGACGTTATGAGAAGAAAACCAAGGCAAGCGAAAGAAGGAGTGTTCTCAAGAGGGCTAGGATGGAAGATCGTTTCAAGGGGATTCTTGATCGGTGGGGCGACAATACTTGCTTTCTGGGTTACCTTAAAAGAAAATCCAGATCAACTGATCGTCGCGCAATCCGTAGCTTTTGCAACACTTGTTATGGCACAGTTGATCCACGTGTTTGATTGCAGAAGTGAGCGCTCTGTTTTCCATAGAAATCCGTTTCAGAATGGTTACCTAGTCCTGGCTGTTATTTCATCTATTCTGTTATTGCTAGTGGTCATGTACGTAGAGCCATTGCAAAATATTTTCCATACGGTGCCGCTCTCCATGAGACAATGGCTGCTCGTTCTTGGCATGGCTTCTATTCCAACATTTGCTCTAGCAGGCTTTCAGTTATTTAAAAAAGAGGCAAGATAAACAAATAAAGCTGGTTCCCGTATGTTTGGGTACCAGCTTCTATTATTTTTAGCAAGACAAGAGGTATATGCGCTCGTCCAGCGACTGTGAAACACGCTTGACGAACGTTCTAGACTTTTATGAGCAATTCTAAACCTCTGCCCAGAATTCAAAGCTGAACATGGTCGAAGATCTCGCTAGCAACTTTTTTACGCTATTTCCTTAAAAATAGGGAAATTAGTTTAGATTTCAGGATTTATGTGCTAAAATATAAGAACATGTGTACAGTTTTTCACAATATCGTACAATTAGCGTATGACCCGTTATTCCATTTGGCTAGAATAGTAGCAGGTTAGGGGCGTTTAGAGATGAAATTAATTAATATTGGGTACGGAAATATTGTTGCTGCTCACCGAATTATTGCGGTAGTCAGTCCTGAATCTGCACCGATAAAACGATTAATCACGGTAGCACGAGAGAAAAACATGCTGATTGATGCTACATATGGCCGCAGAACGCGAGCGGTTGTTGTGACTGACAGTGATCATGTTATCTTGTCAGCTGTTCAGCCTGAAACAGTAGCTCACAGACTGATGTCGGTTGATGAGGGCTCAGAAGAAAGTTAGGTTGTGGAGGTTTTTATGGAAAAAGAAAGAGGCATTCTGTTTGTTCTTTCCGGTCCGTCAGGTGTTGGAAAAGGAACTGTGTGTAAAGCGCTTCGTGAACAAAAGCTGGACATTCAATATTCCGTTTCAGCAACGACAAGAAAGCCGCGTGAAGGCGAACGGCATGGGGTAGAATACTTCTTTAAAACAAAAGAAGAGTTCCTTAATATGATTGAAAATAAACAGCTGCTCGAATGGGCAGAATATGTTGGCAACTATTATGGGACACCGATTGAATATGTGAATAGTACGCTTGACGAAGGAAAAGATGTTATTCTAGAGATCGAAGTACAAGGTGCACTTCAAGTGAAAAACATATTTCCAGAAGGTGTTTTCATCTTTTTAACACCGCCAAGTCTGGACGAATTAAGAAGTCGTATTGTTGGACGCGGTACAGAGACAGAAGATTTGATCAACAACCGCATGTCCGTAGCCAAGGAAGAAATTGAACTCATGAGACATTATGATTATTCTGTAGTGAATGATGAGATCGAAGCTGCTTGCAATCGAATCAAAGCAATCATTACCACGGAGCATTGCCGCGTGGATCGAGTTCGTCCAAAATACGAAAAAATTTTAGGAGATGACCAATAATGCTATATCCATCCATCGATTCTCTTATGGAAAAGATTGATTCAAAATACTCACTAGTTACTCTTAGCTCAAAGCGCGCTAGAGAAATTCAACAATATGATAATCAGCAGATCGCAAAACCTGTATCACACAAGTTTGTCGGTAAAGCACTTGAAGAAATTCAATCCGGTATACTAATGAAAGTCGGAGAAACACCAGAAGATTAATAGAACAGCGAAAAAATATACAACCTTGACTAAAGGTTGTTATTTTTTTGTTCTGAATAGATTTCAATCGATTTTTTAATACATATAAATGCTGTAAAATAGAGTTAGCATGTATAAGTCAAGAGCGGCGGAAGGGGTTTATTATGGAAAAGAAGAGAATATTGCTTGCTGTTTCAGGCGGAATAGCTGCATATAAGGCGGCAACAGTAGCAAGTAGATTATATCAAAACGGATTCGAAGTAAAAGTGATCCTGACTCAATCTGCACAAAAGTTCATTACACCACTTACCTTTCAAACGCTGACGAGAGAAGAAGTTTATACAGATACGTTTGAAGAAAAAAATCCTGCAGTTGTTAGTCATATTGACCTTGCAGACTGGGCGGATCTTGTTTTGATCGCACCGGCGACTGCAAACTCTATCGGCAAACTTGCTAACGGAATTGCAGATGACATGCTCACAACAACACTGCTCGCTACAAAAGCAGACGTACTGATCGCACCTGCAATGAATGTAAATATGTTCAATCATCCTGCAGTTAAGAAGAACATGGAAACGTTAGCTTCATTCGGTTGGCGTTTCATAGAACCGAACGAAGGACTTTTAGCATGTGGATGGATCGGTAAAGGAAGACTTGCTGAACCTGAAGAATTGATAGAATCTGTTCATGCTTATTTTAATGAGAATCAGGATGGAGATAAGCCGTTAGCTGGGAAGAAAATACTTGTAACAGCTGGTCCAACTAGAGAGGAACTGGATCCTGTTCGTTACTTTACAAACCACTCTTCAGGCAAGATGGGATATGCAATTGCATCAGTTGCAAAGAAACTAGGTGCAGATGTGACTCTTGTTACAGGACCAACCGCATTACCAGAACCTCAAGGCATTACTATTGAAAAAATCGTTTCCACTAAAGATATGTTTGAAGCAACAATGTCTCGTTTTCATGAACAAGATGTTGTTATTAAATGTGCAGCGGTTGCAGATTATACACCTGTCACCGTTCATTCAAAGAAATTTAAGAAGAAAAACGATCTTTGGACGATCGAGATGAAAAAGACGATTGATATCCTGCAGTCTCTTGGTGAGAAAAAAGAACATCAAGTTTTAGTTGGATTTGCGGCAGAGACAGAAAATCTTGAGAACTACGCAAAAGATAAGATGATTCGAAAAAACCTAGATATGGTTGTAGGGAATGATGTATCAAAAGAAGGATCAGGTTTTGGGAGCGACACGAACGAGATCATGATGATAAAAAAAGATGGAACTAAGAAGGTACTGCCGATTCTGTCAAAGGAAGATGCAGCACATGAAATATTAGTAGAAGTTATGGAATTGATGAAAAGATGATCGCGGCAGTCGTAGTTGATGTTCCTTCAGGAAGTGTAAACAAAACTTTTGACTATAAAATTCCAGCAGTTTGGGAAGGTTGGGCTGAACCTGGGATGCGTGTTATCGTTCCGTTTGGGCCGAGAAAGCTTCAAGGTTTTATCTTAGAGATAAAATCAACTTCTACGGTAAAAGGAATGAAAAATATAACGGAGATTCTGGACCCATTGCCTGTGTTAACGTCCGAACTGATCGAGTTAGGAAGGTGGCTGGCTGAGAATACACTTAGTTTTTACATTACGGCTTATCAAGCCATGTTGCCAGCTGCAATGAAAGCTACTTATGAAAAGTCATTTCAAGTGATGAGATCTGATAAACTTCCTGATTCGATACGTCCCCTTCTTTCAGTCAACAACGAGATTCATGTAAGTGATGTGACAAAATCAAATCCTGATCTGTTACCACTCTTGCAGTCTTTGGCGAAAGAAGGAATTCTAGATGTTGTTTATAAAGTGAAAAATAAAGCAAATAAAAAGAAGCAAAAATTCGTTTCTGTTACAGACCGGGCTTTAGCAGAAGAACTGATTCGAAATTTAAATAAGAATGCTGAGAAACAAAAGGCGATTCTTCTAGAACTCTTACATCGGCCAGATGGAGAGTACGTGTTGCAGGAAATTTTAAAGGAAACAGGAGCTACTCTCTCAACAGCACAAACACTATCTAAAAAAGGTATTCTACTTATAGAAGAAAAAGAGATCTATCGTGACCCGTTTCAAGGTCGTACGATGAAACGAACACAGCCTCTTGAATTAACAGAAAATCAAGAAAGTGCGATCAAACCGATTCTGCATTCTATCGAGAACAATATACACGAAACGGTACTTCTCCATGGTGTCACAGGAAGCGGGAAAACAGAGATCTATCTGCAGTCCATCCAAAATGTATTGGATAAAGGAAAAGAAGCTATCGTACTCGTACCTGAGATCTCGCTCACCCCGCAGATGGTAAACCGCTTTAAAGGTCGTTTCGGTAGTGCAGTTGCGGTACTTCATAGTGGATTATCGATAGGAGAAAAATATGATGAATGGCGAAAGATTCTTAGAAAAGAAGTTTCCGTCGTTGTAGGAGCGCGTTCCGCGATCTTCGCTCCGTTCCAAAACTTAGGAATCGTCATAATAGATGAGGAGCACGAAACAAGTTATAAACAAGAAGATCACCCGCGCTATCATGCAAGAGATGTGGCGATATGGAGAGGAAACTATCATTCGTGTCCAATCGTCCTTGGAAGTGCGACACCGGCACTTGAGACATATGCAAGAGCGCAAAAAGGAAGGTATCAATTAGCAGAGCTAGCTAACCGCGTACATGCTAATCCGATGCCAGAAGTCACCATAGTAGATATGAGAGAGGAACTGAAGAACGGGAACCGCTCTATGTTTTCCCTTGCTCTGATGGACAAGCTGAAGAACGGACTTCAAAAAGGAGAACAGTCGGTATTGTTCTTGAATAGAAGAGGCTATGCTTCTTTTATTCTTTGCAGAGATTGTGGCTATGTAGCACAATGTCCTCACTGTGACATTTCTTTAACCTACCATAAGCGTTTTGGTGAATTGAAATGCCACTATTGCGGTTATAAAGAGAGTACACCTTCTGTTTGTCCGAGTTGTACTTCCGAACATATCCGTTTTTTTGGAACTGGTACACAGAAAGTTGAAGAAGAACTTGCTAAAGTTCTTCCTGAAGCACGTGTGATTCGTATGGACGTTGATACGACTTCAAAAAAAGGCAGTCACGAAAAGCTCTTAACGGCATTTGAAAACGGTGAAGCTGATATCCTGCTCGGTACACAGATGATCGCAAAAGGGCTGGATTTTCCTAAAGTAACATTGGTAGGTGTTTTGGCTGCTGATACGATGCTTCATCTGCCAGACTTTAGAGCTTCAGAAAAAACCTTCCAGCTTCTCACACAAGTGAGTGGCCGTGCAGGCAGACACGAACTAGAGGGAAAGGTTATTGTACAAGGATACGATACTCAGCATTACAGCATTCAATTAGCATCCAAGCACGATTTTCACTCCTTTTATAATCAAGAGATGCAAACGCGAAAACTTCATCAATATCCACCCTTTTATTATTTAGGTTTGTTAACGTTCAGTCATCTCGATCTCATGCAAGTGGTTGAAGCAAGCGAGAAAGCAGCAACCTACCTATCGAAGAGGTTATCACCGGATAGTCTGCTTCTTGGACCTGTAACTTCACCCATTGCACGTGTGAAGGATAGATATCGCTATCAGGTCATGATAAAATACAAAAATGAGCCGGAGCTAAGAACCTGGTTTGAAGAGATTATTGCTCATTTCCAAAACGATAAAGAGAATAAAGATCTTCAGATAACGGGTGATTTAAACGCCCAAACACTTATGTAGCTAGTTAAGGAGATACAAAATGACCATTCTTAAAATTGTAGAACATCCACATCCAGTGTTAGAAACAGAATGTGAACCAGTTAAAACATTCGATAAAAATTTAAAAACGTTAGTTAAAGATATGTTCGAGACGATGTATGAGGCAGAAGGAGTTGGACTCGCTGCACCTCAGGTTGGAATTGCAGAACAGATCGCAGTTGTAGATATCGGTGATGACACGGGTCAGCTAGTTCTGATCAACCCGGTTATAAAAAAAGCTTCTGGGAGCCAAAGTGGGCCTGAAGGCTGTTTAAGTTTCCCGGGATTATTTGGTGAAGTTGAACGTCCTTTTGAAGTTATCGTTACAGCTTACGACGTAAACGGAAAAGAGTTTACATTAAAAGCAAGTGATTTTCTTGCTCGTGCCATCCAACATGAAATCGATCATCTGCATGGTATCTTGTTCACATCAAAAGTAATCGAATATTACGAGACGGAAGAACTGGAGGGATAAACATGAAAGTATTATTTATGGGAACACCTGATTTTTCCGTACCCGTTCTTCGTCAGCTCGTTGAAGATGGCTACAATGTCGTTGGTGTTGTCACACAACCTGACAAGCCAGTTGGCAGAAAAAAAGAGATCAAGCAGACTCCAGTTAAAGAGGAAGCTTTAAAACATGGAATTTCTGTGTATCAGCCTATTAAACTGCGAGAAGACTATGAAGACATCATCGCTCTTCAACCAGACTTAATCGTCACAGCAGCATATGGACAGATTTTACCAAAAGCGATTCTTGAAACACCTCAGCATGGATGTATCAATGTTCATGCATCATTGCTTCCAAAGTATCGTGGAGGTGCTCCAATCCATAAAAGTATCATGGACGGAAACGCCAAGACCGGGATTACGATCATGTATATGGTTGAAAAATTAGATGCAGGTGATATACTTACCCAAGTTGAAGTTGAAATCGAAGAAAATGATCACGTTGGTTCAATGCACGATAAGTTGAGTGCAGCCGGTGCAAAGTTATTGTCTGAAACCATCCCTCAACTTGTTGAAGGAAAACTAACCCCTTTGCCACAAGTGGCTGAGGAAGTTACATTTGCATGGAATATCACGCGAGATCAAGAGAAGATTGATTGGACATTGTCAGGTGAAGAAATTTATAACCACATTCGTGGGCTACACCCATGGCCGGTTGCTTATACGTATTTGAACGGACAGCCACTTAAAGTATGGTGGGGTGAAAAGAAAGAAACAAGTACTGATGGAGTGCCTGGGACTGTAATCGGTGTTCACGAAAAAGGTCTTCAGGTCGCAACAGGAAACAAAACAAGCATTATCATTACAGATTTGCAGCCCTCTGGAAAAAAGAGAATGTTAGCAAGTGATTATCTTAAAGGAGCAAGCGTTTCAAAAGGCTTGAGATTAGGTGAGTAGAGTTGGATAACAACATTAGAGCGATTGCCCTGGACGTTTTACTTAAAATAGAACAGAACCAGGCTTATAGTAATTTACAACTGAATCAAACATTGCAGAACTCGAATATGAAGAGTGTAGATAAAGCACTCTTGACAAACATCGTGTACGGAACGATACAAAGAAAAAACACGATTGATTTTTATTTGGATCAATTGTTGAACAAACCGATCAAGAAAAAAGACCGTTGGGTTCTTTCTTTACTGAGGCTATCTCTTTTTCAGATGTTATATTTAGATAGAGTTCCTGATCATGCGATCATTCATGAGGCTGTAGAGATAACGAAAGAACGAGGAAACCAAGGACTTGCCGGTCTCGTAAATGGTATCTTACGTAAACTTCAGCGAGAAGGAACAGAAGCTATGGATAAAATTGCAGGAGAAGGTGCTGATAAAGAAGCTCTTTCATACAGTATGCCTCAATGGTTGTTTGACCGCTGGAGAGATCAGTTCGGACAAGAAGATGCGGAGAAAATGGCACAATCTAACTTATTAGCTTCTCCTGTGACTGCAAGGGTGAACACGAAGAAAAGCAATAGAAAAGACGTTTTGGAGCTTCTATTAGAAGAAGGAATTGTCGCTGAAGAAGGAGAATTGTCTCCTGAAGGTATCATCGTTAAAGAAGGCTATCTACCAGCAACTGATGTTTATAAACAAGGTCTCGTAACGATCCAAGATGAAAGTTCAATGTTAGTGGCACGGGCTGTTGATCCTGTTTCTGGAGAAACGATTCTTGATACTTGCGCCGCACCAGGTGGGAAGTCAACACATATGGCAGAAATGATGCAAGGAGAAGGAAAGGTAGTTTCATTAGACCTTCATTCTCATAAGATTGACTTGATCAAAAGACAAGCAGAACGTCTTGGACTTGAAAATATTGAAGCATCCGTGTTAGATGCACGAAAAGTATCTGATCAGTTTGAATCAGGAACATTTGATAGAGTTCTCGTAGATGCGCCTTGCAGCGGTTTCGGAGTTATTCGTAAAAAGCCTGATCTGAAATGGTCTAAAACAGAAGAAGATGTGACAAGATTGACGAACATTCAAAGAGATATTTTGCATGCTGCTTCAGATATGGTCAAAGATGGCGGACTGCTCGTATACAGTACGTGTACAGTTGATAAAGAAGAAAACGATAACGTTGCAGATTGGTTCTTATCAAACCATCCAGAATTCGAGTGGGATTCCCAATTTGCGGAAAAAATGCCGAATAACATAAAATCCTATATAATAGATGGTAGATCAGATATTCAGATCATGCCTCATTATTTTAATAGTGACGGATTCTATATAGCAGCATACAGAAAAAAGACAACAGGTGGTGAGAAACATGCTTAAACCTTTAACAGAGAAACAAACAAAACCAAATATTAAACCTTCTATCTTTTCTTTAGAACTTCATGAGTTAGAAGCGTGGCTTACTGATATAAGAGAACCAAAGTTCAGAGGAAAACAGATCTTTGAATGGCTGTATAAAAAACGTGTGTCTTCTTTTGAGGAAATGACGAACCTTCCTTTAGGTCTTCGTGAAAAGCTCGAGAAAGACTTTTATATCAAACCATTAAAAGAAGTCGTACGTCAGGAGTCTTCGGACGGCACGATTAAGTTTTTATTCGAGCTTCAAGACGGTTATTCGATCGAAACGGTTCTTATGAGACATGAATATGGAAATAGTATTTGTGTAACAACTCAAGTAGGATGCCGCCTAGGTTGTACGTTCTGTGCTTCCACACTAGGCGGACTTAAACGTAATCTTCTAGCTGGTGAGATCGTCGCTCAAGTGCTTCAAGTTCAACGCGCGCTAGATGAAACAGAAGAAAGAGTAAGTTCAGTAGTTGTTATGGGTATCGGTGAGCCTTTTGATAACTATGAAGGGCTCATGTCGTTTCTGAAGATTATTAACCACGATCAAGGCCTTAATATCGGAGCTCGCCATATTACGATCTCCACGAGTGGTGTTGTACCTTACATCTACAAGTTTGCGGACGAAGGCATGCAGATCAATTTTGCAATCTCCCTGCATGCGGCGAACACAGAGACGAGAAGCCGATTGATGCCAGTAAACAGAATGTATCCGTTAAACGAATTGATGGATTCTATTCGTTATTACATTAAAAAGACGGGACGCCGTGTGACGTTTGAATATGGATTGTTCGGTAAAGTTAACGATTCCGTAGAACACGCGAACGAGCTAGCAGACTTAATCAAAGATATTAAGTGTCACGTAAATCTTATCCCAGTAAACTATGTACCAGAAAGAGACTATGTCCGAACACCGAAAACACAAATTTTCAAGTTCTTAGAGACGTTAACCTCCAGAGGCATTAATGCCACCATCAGAAGAGAACAAGGACATGACATTGATGCTGCATGCGGTCAGCTGCGTGCGAAGGAACGTAAAGAAGAGACGAGGTGACGGGAAGATGCAAATTGCCTTTCAAACAGACGTTGGAATGGTAAGGAAGCATAATGAAGACAGCGGGGAAGTGTTCACAAAGGGTGAACACTTTCTTGCAGTTATCGCAGATGGAATGGGTGGACATAAAGCAGGAGATATCGCTAGCCAAGAAGCCCTTAAAGTGATGAAAGATGCATGGTCTCAATTTGAAGAAAACATGGAAAACGTGAAAGAATGGATCCAGAACGTTTTGAAAGATACGAATAAACATATTTTTGATTTTTCTCAGGAGAATCCTGAAACTAGAGGTATGGGAACTACGGTTGTGGCTGCTTTAGGTACGAATAAAGAAATTACAGTCGCGCATATCGGTGACAGCCGATGTTATCTGTATTCGAATGGGGAACTGAAAAGAGTAACGGATGATCATTCACTAGTCCAAGAACTAGTGAAATCTGGTCAGATTACAGAGGATGAGGCAGAGATTCATCCAAGAAGAAACATGATCATGAAAGCTGTCGGTACTGATGAAACCGTAGAAGCTGAGTTTAATACGATCACTTGGCACAATGGTGACTATCTTTTGCTTTGTTCGGACGGTCTATCAGATAAAGTATCTTCTAAACGTCTTCAAGAAGTGTTTGAAGATCAAATGGAATCCGTTACCGAGAAGGTAGAACGATTGATCACTTGGGCAAAAGATGCCGGTGGAGAAGATAACATTACTGCTATCCTTATACAGAACAGTTCTGACACAGAAACAAAAGGGGAAGCAATAACATGATAGGAAAAAGAGTCAGTGGCCGCTACAAGCTTTTAGAAGTTATCGGTGACGGCGGAATGGCCATCGTTTATAGAGCAAAAGATTTAATATTAGATAGAGATGTAGCAGTAAAGGTACTACGATCTGAGTTTAATAAGGACGAAGATTTCATCAGACGATTTAAAAGAGAAGCTGAATCAGCAACGAGTCTTAACCATCCGAACATTGTGAGTATCTATGATGTTGGAGAAGATGAAGAGATCTATTTTATCGTGATGGAATATGTGCAGGGAAAAACACTAAAGCAATACATAAAAGAACATGGCAAAATCTCGGTAGAAGAATCTCTGCATATTATGAAGCAGATCGTTTCAGGTATGGCAGTCGCTCATGATCATGGAATCATTCATCGCGATATTAAACCGCATAATATATTAATTACTGATAACGGTACAGCAAAGTTAACAGACTTTGGAATTGCGCTCGCTATTACTTCAGCAACGATCACGCATACAAACTCTATTCTTGGATCTGTTCACTACTTTTCGCCTGAACAAGCAAGAGGCGGTATCGCGAACGCAAAATCTGATATCTATTCTTTCGGAGCAGTACTCTATGAAATGGTTACAGGGAGAGTTCCGTTCGTTGGAGATTCGCCGGTGTCGGTTGCGTTAAAACATCTCCAAGAAAACGTGATCGAACCACGAAGATTGAATCCTGAAATCCCACAGAGTGTGGAGAATATTGTTTTAAAGTCGTTGGCGAAAAATCCCTTAAAAAGATATGACAGTGCTGATGAACTGTTGAGGGATATGAGTTCAGCGTTAGATCCAGACCGTATGTATGAACAAAAGTGGAACGAAGAAAACGAGGAAGATGAGAAAACAAAGTACATTCCTCCTATAGTCGTGCCACCAATCGAAACACCTGTGAAGAAAGCAGAAGAAGAAAGAGAAAAAGAAAAAGAGAAAAAGCCCGAAAAACCTAAGAAGAAAAGAAACTGGTGGCTTATTTTACTTATATCACTTCTTTTGTTAGGCGGTGCGGGAATAGCTGCTTTCACGATGATGCCTTCTATCTTTTATGTTGAAGAAGTCAGTGTTCCAGATGTAGCGGGAGAAGAATATGTAGATGCTTTTGATAGCTTGAGAGCCGAAGGACTTGAAGTGAAAAGGCAGGAAGTATTTGATCCCGAGATTGAAGAAGGTCTTGTAGTAAGGCAGGATCCATCTCCAGGAACAAAAGTAAAACAGCAAGCAATCGTTACGTTATTCGTATCAAAAGGACCTGAAAAGGAAAATATGCCTGATGTAGAAGGCTATAATATAGAAGATGCGAAAGAACGTTTGAAAGAAGATGGCTTCTCACAAATCAATATCGACTATGAAGAATCAGACACTGAGCCAGAAGGTACGGTACTCGAACAAAGTCCAGATCGTGATGAAAAAGTAACACCTGCAGAAACTGAAGTTACACTAACGGTTAGTTCTGGAACACCAACTGTTCAAGTTGAAAACTTAATAGGTGCGACAGAACAAGATGTAAATACGTTTGCTGAGAATGCTGGTCTTACCGTTGAATTTTCAAAAGAGTTTTCTGATACGGTCGAAAAAGGAAGAGTGATCTCGCAAAATCCATCTCCTTTTACGCAAGTAGAAAAAGGAGCAACGATCTCTGTCGTTCTTTCTGATGGCCCAGAAGAATCAGAAGAGCCTCCTGCTGAAGAGGAACCACCCGCCGAAGACCGTACAGTGACAAAGGATATCGAAGTTAAGCTAGATAAGAAGGACAGAAGAGAACCAGTTACAGTAAGAATTGTATATTCCGATAAAAACGCTTCAAATGAAGTTTTTGTTGAAGAACAGATTACAGACAAAAAGAAATATCAGCTGCCTCTGACGATCGCTGAGGGAGGTTCTGCTTCTTACGTTGTATATATCAACGGAAAAGAAGAGGAATCGGAGACGATAAATTATGATGATGCCAAAAGTGCTAACGCAAGAATGAGTAATGATAATAATGATGATGAGGAAGGGGACGATGGTGATTAAGCATGCCTGAAGGAAGAATTGTTAAAGCGCTCGCTGGTTTTTATTACGTTAAGGAAAATGGTAAGGCCGAAGTTTTCCAATGCAGAGGAAGAGGTAATTTTCGCAAAAAGAAAGTAAATCCATTGGTAGGGGACTGGGTAGAATACGAGTCAAGCAACATTACAGATGGATACATTCTTGATGTGAAGGAACGCAAAAACGAGCTAGTTCGTCCTCCTATCGCGAACGTGGACCAAGCCATTCTAGTTTTTTCAGCTACTGAACCGGATTTTAGCACGCTTTTATTAGATCGCTTCCTTGTTCATATTGAAGCGAACGATATCTTACCTGTTATTTGTATCTCAAAAATGGATCTTATACAGAAACCTGAAGAGATCGAGGAAATCAACCATTATATAGAGGCGTACAAAACATTAGGTTATGAAGTCATTCCAACTTCGACGAAAACAGATGATAGTCTTGAAATGTTCTATCCACTTTTCAAAGATAAAGTTACCGTTTTTGCAGGGCAGTCTGGAGTTGGTAAATCTTCCCTTTTGAATGCGATCAATCCAGAGCTTATGCTTGAGACAAATGAGATTTCAAGCCATTTAGGCCGAGGGAAGCACACGACTCGTCATGTGGAACTCATTCTCTTTGGTAATGGCTTAGTTGCTGACACGCCTGGGTTCAGCTCGCTAGATTTCTTAAATATTGAAGCGGAAGACTTATCGATGTACTTCCCAGAAATGGACGAGCTTCGGGGCGATTGCAAATTTAGAGGGTGCTCACATACGTCTGAACCGAAATGTGCAGTTAAAAAAGGGGTAGAGGACGGAGTCGTTCCAAAGTTCCGCTACGACCATTACGTAAGTTTTTTACAAGAAATTAAAGATCAAAAACGGAGGTACTGATGATTAAAATAGCTCCATCTATTCTGTCGGCTGACTTCTCAAGGTTAGGCGATGATATAAAAGCAGTAGAAGAAGCGGGTGCGGATTATATTCATGTTGATGTGATGGATGGCCATTTCGTACCAAACATCACGATCGGACCACTTGTTGTTCAAGCGATCCGACCTGTTACAAAACTTCCGTTAGATGTACATCTCATGATTGAAAATCCAGATCGATACATTGAAGAATTTGCAAAAGCAGGTGCTGATATTATTTCTGTGCATGTTGAAGCATCACCTCATCTACATCGAACGGTTCAACTTATTAAACAACAAGGTGTAAAAGCGGGTGTGGTGATTAATCCAGCAACACCAGTCGATTCTATCAAACACATAATACAAGATGTTGACCTTGTGTTGTTAATGACTGTTAATCCTGGGTTTGGTGGACAAGCATTCATAGAGAGCGTAGTGCCCAAGATCAAAGAGGTGTCCGATCTCGTACAAACACAAGGATTGAACGTTGAGATTGAAGTTGATGGCGGTGTAAATCCAGAAACAGCTCGTCTTTGTGTGGAAGCTGGTGCGAATGTATTAGTTGCTGGTTCTGCCATTTATGGGAAGAAAGATTTAAAGGATGCAATAAAAGCCATTCGTGGTGTATAATTGATTAAAGAAAATTAAATAAGCAACCACAGGGGGAGTCCTTTAAAGGGCTGAGAGGGGAGTGTTCTCCCGACCCTTTGAACCTGAAGCTGGATCATACCTGCGTAGGGATGTGGAGTCGTATGACTTTTTGAATGTAAATCTAAAAAGCAACCGAGCTCACATGCCGGTTGCTTTTTTTGTTTTTCTGTTAGCATAGAAAATAGGGGGTTATCATGTATGAAAGCAAACAACATATCATTATTAACAGAAATCGCTATCATGTCTGCTTTATCATTGATTTTAGGTTTAATTAAATTTGCTGGTCCTTGGCCACAAGGTGGTTCTGTTTCGTTAGAGATGGTTCCAATCTTTTTAATGGCTTTTAGAAGAGGGCTAAAGGCAGGGGTGCTTACAGGCTTAGCTGTAGGACTGCTTCAGCTTCTTGTGAATCCTTATGTTATTCATCCAGCACAGATGATCTTAGACTATCCGTTAGCGTTCGCTCTAGCGGGCGTTGCGGGGGCATTTGCACCGTCTATCACTCAAGGTGCCAGCAAGAGAACGTTCTTGATGGTTATAGGAATTTTCGTAGGTTGCTTGTTAAGAACGATCTCACATGTATTATCAGGGGTTATATTCTTTAGTGATCTAGCAGAAGAGATGAACATATGGCTCTATTCGTTCTTATACAACGGATCGTTCATGGTCGTTATTTTCGGGATTACTGCTCTAGTCGTTATACTACTAACAAACACAGCTCCTAAACTACTGCACGCTGCTCATAACGGTCGCCATCAAGCAGCATGAAGATAAGCATAGTTGCAGGAGGTCCGGAGCATTTGATTCCTGATTTGAAGGCATATGATCTATCATCGGATCATATTTGGATCGGTGTCGATAGAGGAACCCTCTTTTTATTGAGAAATGATATCTTTCCACAGTATGCATTTGGTGATTTTGATTCTGTTTCAGATGATGAGAGAAGAAGTATAATGAACTCTTCGATAAAAGTGAATCAATACCGATCAGAAAAAGATTCCACTGACATGGAGATTGCACTAGAGTGGGCGTTGAAACAGAATCCAGAACAAATACTCATATTCGGTGCGACTGGTGGAAGGTTAGATCACGAACTGATGAACATCCAACTTTTATTTAAAAGTCGGAGTAATCATGCAGATGTAAGGATAAAGGATACAAGGAATGAGATCTCACTTCATCTACCTGGATGTTATGAAATTGAGCAAGATCACAGATACTCATATATCTCATTTCTGGCTCAAAGTGAAGAAGTGACAGGCATCACCTTAGAGGGATTTAAATACCCGTTAAACCAAGCTAAACTTCAGGCTGGTTCATCGTTATGTGTTTCCAATGAGCTTGTAAATAAAAGTGGTACTTATTCTTTTGACTCCGGCATAATATTGATGGTAAAGAGCCGTGATTAAAAAATCACGGAATACAGGCCCCAAAGCACCTTTTTATAAAAAGGGGAATAAAGTATTTATTGTTTAGCTCTTATCATTTTTTATGGGCCTGGAGGAGGGGTAAGATGAAATTTTATACCATTAAACTTCCTAAATTTTTGGGAGGCTTCGTACGTGCCGTCTTAGGTTCTTTCAAAAAAGGATAACAAACAAAAAAAGCGCCTGTGCGCTTTTTTTGTTTGTTTTTTATGAGTGGTTCTATGAAAGCAGTTCTTTCCGCTCCAGATTGGATGATTTACTGTCCAGTTTAAAGAAAATACTGTCCGCTTTCAGCTTTTTACTGTCGACTTTTTTTAAAATACTGTCCACTTGGATCTATTTTGGTCTTCAAAGAGCTTTTTGGGCAAAGAAAAAAACAGCAGCGGTTGCTGCTGTTTTTATTTATACACGTTCAACTTTGCCAGATTTAAGGGCACGAGCAGATACGTATACGCGTTTAGGCTTTCCGTCCACAAGAATACGAACCTTTTGGACGTTAGCTCCCCAGCTTTTCTTTGATTTGTTCATTGCGTGAGAACGCTTGTTACCAGTTTTAGGTCCTTTTCCAGTAATAAAACATTTACGAGCCATGTAGGTGAACCTCCTTTACAGCAAAAAAGCTTTGCATCAATTCAATCGTATGTTAAATACTAAATAATATTAGCATGACTTCAGTAGCAATGCAACATATTCGTAAAAGGTTTTCAAGTAAATTTCCTTGACAATACTATTTACATAGTGTGAAATGTAGTAGTCCTTTCAAAATAGGCTGATGTATAGTAAAATATTTGTTAGCCATTTAACAAATTAAAGGGGGATATAAGCATGTCCATTGAAATGAAAACAACCTATGGTCAAATTGATATTTCTAATGAAGTAATTGCCACTATAGCCGGTGGAGCAGCAATTGATTGTTACGGAATTGTTGGCATGGCATCAAGGAAGCAATTAAAGGATGGAATAACTGAACTTTTAGGACGTGAAAATTTCTCCCGAGGGATCGTTGTTCGACAAGAAGAGGATGAAGTACATATTGACATGTACATCATCGTTAGTTATGGAACAAAGATTTCTGAAGTGGCTCATAACGTTCAGAACAAAGTGAAATATACCCTGGATCAAATGCTTGGTTTGGCGGTTGACTCAGTCAATATCTACGTTCAGGGTGTCAGGGTGACAACCCCTTAGTTAGGAGGAAGTTTTGTGTCTTTAAAAGTATTAGATGGAAAAAAGTTTTCAAAAATGGTACTCGAGGGTGCTTCAAACTTAACACGGAATGCAGCAATGGTCGACGCACTTAATGTTTTCCCTGTACCAGATGGTGATACAGGAACGAACATGAACTTAACGATTACTTCTGGTGCAAAAGAAGTAGAAAAAAACACGTCTAGTCAAATTGGCGCTGTTGCCAGTGCTTTTGCTAAAGGCTTATTAATGGGAGCGCGTGGAAACTCTGGTGTTATTCTTTCACAGTTATTTAGAGGATTCTCTAAATCAATCGAAGGAAAAGAGACGATTAACGCTGCTGAATTTGCCAATGCATTTGATAAAGGTGTAGAAACTGCTTATAAAGCAGTTATGAAACCAGTAGAAGGTACGATTTTAACTGTAGCTAAAGACGCTGCAAAAAAAGCAGTTAAAGAAGCTAAAAAATCAGACGATATTCTATACATTATGAAAGAGCTTGTTAAAGAATCGAAAGCTTCCTTAAACCGTACTCCTGATCTACTTCCGGTTCTAAAAGAAGTTGGCGTTGTTGATTCTGGTGGACAAGGGTTAGTCACTGTTTATGAAGGGTTTTTAGCTGTACTTGAAGGCAAAGAGCTGCCGAAAGTATCTGTTAACGCTCCTTCGATGGGTGAACTTGTTAACGCCGAGCATCATAAAGCACAGATGCACATGAAGACGGAAGATATCCATTTCGGATATTGTACAGAATTTATGGTAAGGTTCGAAGAAAAAAAGATCAAAAACAATCCATTCGATGAGATCAACTTCCGTAATGAGTTAAGTCAACATGGTGATTCTTTGCTTGTTGTAGCTGATGAGGACGTTGTAAAAGTTCACATCCATACGGAGCAACCTGGTAATATGCTAACACTTGCGCATCGTTACGGAAGCTTGATCAACATCAAGATCGAAAACATGCGTGAGCAGCACTCAGCGATTCTAGAGAGCGAGAATGAAGTGATTCCTTCATACTCACAATCTACTCCTACTCCTGAGAAGAAAAAGGAATATGGTATCGTTACAGTTGCTATGGGTGAAGGCATCGAAGAGATGTTTTCATCAATGGGTGCATCAGTTATCCAAGGTGGACAAACGATGAACCCAAGTACTGAGGATATCGTAAAAGCAATTTCTGAGGTTAACGCAGAGAAAGTGTTCATCCTTCCGAATAACAGCAATATCATCATGGCATCTGAACAAGCTGCAAGTGTTGTTGATGAAGAAGTTGTGATCATCCGCACAAAAACAGTGCCACAAGGTATCGCTTCTATATTAGCTTTCAATCCTTCTGCTGATATGGCAGAGAACGAAAAGAAGATGAACGAAGCCATTACTTCTGTTAAGTCAGGCCAAGTTACTTATGCAGTTCGTGATACATCTATCGATGGTGTTGAAATTGCTAAAGGTGACTTTATGGGAATCTCAGAAGGAAAAATTCTAACTTCTAAGACAGACAAACAAGAAGTAACGAAAGAACTACTCTCAAATATGCTCGATGAAGATTCAGAGATCGTTACGATCATCTATGGTGAAGATAGCTCTGAGGAAGAGGCACAGGAACTTGCTGAATTTATTGAAGAAAAGTATCCCGATGCGGAAGCTGAAATTCATAACGGTAAGCAGCCGATCTATTCATTCATCTTATCAGTAGAGTAAAAAATGAAAAGTATTCTCTCTTAAACTTAAAGTGTGATAAAGTTAAGAGGGAATACTTATTTTATTGGGAAAAAACGCAACTTGAAGGAGAACGTCATGAAATATAAAAGTGTATTTGATATTATCGGTCCCATTATGATAGGACCTTCTAGTTCACATACAGCCGGCGCTGCACGAATCGGACGAGTAGCGAGAAGCCTTTTTGGCAGGAAACCCAAATACGCAACCATCTCATTCTATGGCTCTTTTGCTAAAACCTATCGAGGTCACGGAACGGATGTAGCGATTGTTGGTGGAATCCTGGATTATGACACGTTTGATACTCGAATTGTGGATGCGCTTACAATAGCGGAACAAGAAGGTATCGAGGTCACAATGACTGCTGAGGATGCTATAACGGACCATCCAAACACAGCTCGTGTTATTATTGGCGATGACGACGATAAAATTGAAGTAGTTGGAATTTCGATCGGTGGCGGGAAAATTGAGATTACAGAACTGAACGGTTTTGCGTTACGATTATCTGGAAATCATCCCGCTCTATTAATCGTTCATAATGATAAATATGGGGCGATAGCAGGAGTGGCGAACATATTAGCAAAACATGAGATCAATATTGGTCATATGGAAGTTTCAAGAAAAGAAAAAGGGAAAGAAGCATTGATGGTTATTGAGATCGATCAAAATGCAGATGAGATCATCATAAACGAACTAAATTCTCTCCCGATTGTTCAACAAGTAGTAAAGATACACGATTAAGAGGTGAGAAGTATGTTTCGTAATGTAGCTGAATTAATAGAATTAGCGGAATCAAAAAAATGTAAGATCTCAGAGATCATGATTCAGCAAGAAATGGATGTTACTGGACGTTCGAGAGATGAAGTTCTAGGATTCATGGATCGAAATTTAAGAGTGATGGAAGAAGCTGTCCTACGCGGAATTACTGAAGATGTGAAATCTCATTCTGGTCTAACAGGCGGAGATGGAAAACTTCTTCAGAACTATATTAAATCTGGAAAGTCTCTATCTGGCGAACTAATGCTTGATGCTGTAAGCAAAGCGATGGCAACGAATGAAGTGAACGCGGCGATGGGTACGATCTGTGCTACACCTACCGCAGGATCTGCAGGAGTCGTTCCTGGCACTCTGTTTGCGTTAAAAGAAAAACTAAAGCCTACCCGAGAACAAATGATCGAGTACCTGTTTGCTGCAGGTGCGTTTGGTTTTGTTGTAGCAAACAACGCCTCTATTTCTGGAGCCGCTGGTGGATGTCAAGCTGAGGTAGGCTCTGCTACAGGAATGGCTGCAGCGGCGATCGTCGAACTTGCTGGTGGGTCTCCTTCGCAATCAGCCGAAGCTATGGCGATTGCACTAAAGAACATGCTAGGACTCGTTTGTGATCCTGTTGCGGGATTGGTCGAAGTTCCTTGTGTAAAACGAAACGCAATGGGTGCAAGCAATGCTATCGTAGCAGCGGATATGGCACTTGCCGGGATCGTTAGCCGTATTCCGTGTGATGAAGTGATCGATGCGATGTACAAGATTGGTCTTTCAATGCCGTCTGCACTGCGTGAAACTGCACTTGGAGGCTTAGCGGCTACACCAACAGGAAGAGAGCTTGAAGCAAAAATCTTTGGCATCCCGCTAAACGAGAAGTAAAGATGTTGAATCAATCCATAACTACAGTAAATGGTATTGGAGAGAAGAAAGCTGAAGAGCTCGCTAGCATGGGTATTCATTCTGTGGAAGATCTTTTAGAATATCTGCCTTATCGGTATGAAGATTACCAAAAGAAAGATCTCGCGGAAATTGCACATGATGAAAAAGCAACGATCGAAGGGAAGGTTCATTCTGAACCTTCTCTGCGTTATTTTCCGAAGAAAAAATCACGTTTAACTTTTAGGATGCTGATCGGTAAATACTTAATTACAGCTACGATCTTTAATCGCCCATTCCTTAAGAATCAGATCGCTTTAGGTCAGACGCTTACGGTGACGGGTAAATGGGATCGAAATAAAATGACGTTAACCGTTAGTGATGTTCATTTTGGAACATTCAGTGACGATCATAAAATTGAACCGGTCTATTCAGTAAAGGGCTCACTGTATGGCAAAACGATGCGTAAGATTATAGATTCCGCATTTCGTCAGTTTTCTGGGGGAATCGTGGACCCTCTTCCAGAAGAGATTCGAGAATCATATCGACTTCCAGATCGAGAATCAGCGCTTAAGATGATGCATTTTCCTGAAGATTTCAAAGCATTAAAAGCAGGAAGAAGAAGGCTGGCATACGAAGAGTTGTTGTATTTTCAACTAAAGATGCAGATCTTTAGAAAATGGAACAGACAGCAATCTGAAGGAGCAGCTTTGCAGTTTGATCGAAACCAAATAGACACGTTTGTTCGTTCTTTACCGTTTCAGTTAACGGAAGCGCAGCAGAGGGTAGTAGATGAAATATTAAGAGATCTATCAGGTTCAAGCCGAATGAACAGGTTGCTTCAAGGTGATGTAGGCTCTGGTAAAACAGTAGTTGCAGCTGTAGCTTTATATGCCGCAGTTACGGCTAAGAGGCAAGGGGCGTTGATGGTACCTACAGAGATCCTTGCTGAACAGCATTTTCAATCGTTAAAAGAGCTTTTTGCTCCGTTCGGAATAACGGTAGCTCTTTTAACTTCTTCTGTTAAAGGGAAAATGCGTAGGGAAACATTAGCGCTTTTACAGCAGGGCGAGATTCAGATTATGGTTGGTACACACGCCCTTATCCAAGAAGAAGTGAACTTTCATAGTCTCGGTCTAGTGATTACAGACGAGCAGCACCGGTTTGGTGTTAACCAAAGAAGAGTGCTAAGGGAAAAAGGTGAGAGTCCGGATGTTCTCTTTATGACGGCGACTCCTATTCCTCGAACACTTGCAATATCGGCGTTTGGTGACATGGATGTTTCTACGATCGATGTAATGCCTGCAGGAAGAAAACCGATCATCACACATTGGGCAAAACACGGTATGCTAAACCGTGTTCTTGATTTTATAAAAAAAGAGATTGAGTCTGGCAGGCAAGCTTATGTTATCTGTCCATTAATCGAAGAATCAGAAAAGATAGATGTGCAGAATGCTATAGATGTTCATGCTCAGCTAAGTGCTTACTTTCATAATTATCAAGTAGGTCTGATGCACGGAAGACTGCATTCGACTGAAAAAGATGAAGTGATGAGAAAGTTTGCAGCGAATGATTGCCAAATCCTTGTGTCTACGACGGTTGTAGAGGTCGGTGTAAATGTTCCGAACGCTACCATCATGGTTATATATGACGCTGAAAGATTCGGACTTTCTCAACTCCATCAGTTAAGAGGACGAGTAGGTCGTGGCAGCGAACAATCCTATTGTGTACTTATCGCAGATCCGAAATCTGAAGAAGGTCAAGAACGGATGAGGATTATGACAGAGACGACTAATGGGTTCGAGCTTTCAGAAAAAGACCTCGATCTTCGTGGGCCAGGTGATTTTTTCGGAAATAAGCAAAGTGGTGTTCCGAACTTTAAAGTAGCGGACCTCGTGCATGATTATCGAATTTTAGAAACAGCTAGAAATGATGCGGCTAGACTTGTTCAATCAGAAGAGTTTTGGAAAGATGAAACATATCGATTGATCCGAGAAGTTTTAACAAGACAAGGTGTGCTCGATAAAGAAAGACTAGATTAATCTTGAAAGAAGAGAATTGATACTATATACTACTATTAGTACCAGCTCTTAATAGCAGAAAGATAAATTGGCAGGTACGCTGTAATAGCGTTACCTGCTTTTCTACGCACTGCATCTTCACTCACTATCTTTCTCATATATGAGACCTTTGTATGGAAGAAGGAAGAAACTATGAAAAAATCAAAAAAAGAGAGACAAGAGCTGTTAAGGGAAACGATTAAGTTAACCCCTTTTATTACAGATGAAGAATTGGCAGAAAAGTTCAGTGTCAGCGTTCAGACGATCAGACTTGACCGTTTGGAACTTTCTATTCCAGAGCTTAGGGAAAGAATAAAGTCTGTGGCTGAAACAAAACTGGATGATGTAAAAGCACTGCCGCTTGAAGAGGTCATCGGAGAAATCATTGACCTTCAGTTAGATGAATCAGCTATTTCAATATTAGACATAAAAGAAGAACATGTTTTTTCTCGTAATAAGATCGCAAGAGGTCATCATGTTTTTGCTCAGGCGAACTCTCTGGCGGTGGCGATTATAAATGATGAACTGGCTTTAACTGCAAAAGCTAATATTCGGTTTTCTCGTCCTGTTCGAGTAGGTGAGAGAGTGGTTGCAAAAGCCAAAGTAATAGAGACGAGTCAAGAGAGAACCATTGTAGATGTTAACAGTTATGTAGAGAATGAGCCTGTCTTCAAAGGTGAATTTACAATGTATAGATCTGCACAAGATCCAAAGGAAGGAAGTTAAATCAGCATGAATATCGCAATAGATGCAATGGGTGGCGACAATGCACCAGAAGAAATCGTTAAAGGTGCAATGCTAGCTAAAGAGCAATATCCAGAGCTCTCAATTACATTAGTTGGAAATCAGAATCAGATCTTGAAACATTTGCCTGAAAAGCACGCGTTTACGATCATTCATACCGATGAAGTGATTGAAACATCAGAAGAGCCAGTTCGAGCTGTTCGCCGTAAAAAGAATGCCTCGATGGTAATCGCGGCGAATGAAGTGAAATCAGGAAAAGCGGATGCCTATATTTCTGCGGGTAACACGGGTGCATTGATGGCTAGTGGCTTGTTTTATGTTGGCCGTATTAAAGGTATTGATCGTCCAGCACTTGCTCCGACACTTCCAACTTTGAACGGTGACGGATTTTTGTTTTTAGATGTAGGTGCCAATATGGATGCGAAGCCAGAACACCTTTTACAATATGCATTGATGGGCTCTGTGTACTGGAGAGAAGTTCGAGGTGTTGAAAAGCCCCGTGTAGGATTGTTAAACGTTGGAACAGAAAGTGAAAAAGGAAACGCTCTTACTAAGGCTGCATTTCCACTCTTACAGGAAGCTGATATTAATTTTGTAGGTAATGTTGAAGCGAGAGATCTCTTAATGGGTGCCGCAGACGTAGTAGTATGTGATGGTTTTGCAGGAAACCTCGTTCTTAAATCTATTGAAGGTACAGCTATGAGCATGTTTTCAATGATTAAAGAACAGCTAACATCAAGTTTAACTTCTAAACTTGCAGCCGGGGTATTAAAACCTAAATTGAGAGGGATTAAAGATAAACTTGACTATACAGAGTATGGTGGGGCTGGTTTGTTCGGACTAGCAGCACCTGTGATCAAAGCACATGGTTCATCAAATGCCAATGCGATGTTGAATGCAATCAGACAAACAAAAAGCATGATAGAGAAAAACGTAGTATCTACGATTCAAAATCATGTACAATCCCAAGATAACAAGGAGGAGTAAGAAATGGGGAAAATCGCTTTTCTTTTTCCAGGACAAGGCTCTCAAGTAGTAGGAATGGGTAAAGAGCTAGTATCTCAGGAGGCATCAGCAAAAGCTATTTTTGACAAAGCTGATGAAAAACTTTCTATAAAGCTTTCAGATATAATTTTTGAAGGACCAGAAGATGTCCTCAAAAGAACAGAAAATACACAGCCGGCGTTATTAACGGTTTCAACAGCTGTTCTTGAACTGTTAAAAGAGCGTGGAATTCAAGCGGATTATGTGGCTGGGCATAGTCTTGGTGAGTACTCTGCACTTGTTGCAGCGGGCAGCCTTTCTTTTGAAGATGCTGTTTACGCCGTTAGAAATAGAGGGTTGCTCATGGAAGAAGCTGTTCCTGCAGGTGTAGGGACGATGGCTGCTGTGATTGGATTTGATCAAGAACGATTAGAAGAGATAACTACAGAAGTTTCTAACGGTGAAGAGAGCGTGCAAGTTGCAAATCTTAATTGTCCCGGGCAGATCGTTATTTCTGGAACCGTAGGCGGAGTTGAAAAAGCTAGTGCTCTTGCTAAAGAAGAAGGAGCAAAAGTGATTCCACTTCAGGTGAGTGGACCGTTTCATTCCTCCCTCATGAAACCTGCTGCGGAGAAGTACAACGAAATTTTAAATCAAATTGTGATAAATGAAGCAAAAACACCTGTAATCGCTAACGTAACGGCGAAAGCTATTACCGATAGTGATGAAATTAAAGGAAAGTTGATCGAACAGCTGTATTCACCAGTTCGTTGGGAAGAAACGGTTCGTGAGTTAATGGATTTAGGTGTTGATACGTTTGTAGAGATCGGACCTGGAAAAGTACTCTCAGGATTAGTTAAAAAGGTAAATCGAAGAGCTAACGTAATCGCTGTAAGTGATCTGGAAACGATTAACATGGCCGTTGAGAAACTAAAAGGAGAGTCTGTCGATGCTTAATGAAAAATCAGTTTTAGTTACAGGTGCATCTCGTGGAATTGGACGAGCGATCGCTTTGTATTTTGCAAGAAACGGCGCTAAAGTAGCGGTGAATTATTCTGGTAGTGAAGCTAAGGCTAATGAAGTCGTGAATGAGATAAAAGAAAACGGAGGGACTGCTTTTGCCATTAAAGCGGATATCTCCTCGTCAGAAGATGTGACGAATATGGTAAAAACAGTTGTTGATGAGTTTGGAAGTCTTGACGTTCTCGTAAATAATGCTGGAATTACTAGAGATAACCTATTGATGAGAATGAAAGAAGAAGACTGGGATGCGGTTATTAATACAAATCTTAAAGGTGTATTCCTGACTACAAAAGCTGTTACAAGACAGATGATGAAACAAAGAAAAGGACGCATCATAAATATTGCTTCTATCGTTGGTGTATCTGGTAATGCTGGCCAAGCTAACTATGTAGCTGCAAAAGCAGGCGTGATCGGGCTAACAAAAACAGCTGCAAAAGAACTATCTTCAAGAGGAATCACGGTTAATGCGATTGCACCAGGTTTTATCGAGACGGATATGACGGGTAAACTAGAAGAAGAAATCAAGTCTGAAATGCTTCGAAACATTCCACTTGCGCGTTTTGGACAGCCTGATGATATCGCATCGGCAGCAGCTTTCTTAGCGAGTGATGCAAGTTCATATATCACTGGCCAAACACTCCATGTCGACGGCGGAATGGTGATGTAGTAAACATAAACTTTAAATGAGGCTGTTTTTAGAAGTACATCAATCAAAAGTTGAAATCATAAGAAAAGAACCTTTAATGACTATAAATCCCTCTAGTTTTTTAATGGGAAAAAGAATATACTATTGAAAGGAGGTGACACACAAAATGGCAGATGTTTTAGATAGAGTTTCAAAGATTGTTGTGGACCGTTTAGGTGTTGATGCATCTGAGGTTAAGCCTGAAGCTTCCTTTAAAGAAGATCTAGGTGCTGACTCTCTTGATGTAGTTGAACTAGTAATGGAACTTGAAGATGAGTTCGAACTAGAAATTTCTGACGAAGATGCTGAGAAGATTGCAACTGTTGGTGACGTTGTAAATTACATAAACAGCAAACAATAAGTGTAAGACGGATAAAGTCCCGTGCAAAATAGCGGGGCTTTCTTCCCTTTTTAACAGGAAAAAAATCAATAGCAAAATAGCCCTTTTACGAGATTTTTGGAGGAAGTTTATGAAAGGTTCAAAACAACATTCAACTCAAAAGAAAACAGTGAAAAATCGGTTTAAATCTGCTTCCAAAAAGGGCATGGATGATAAGGTGCGCATTCAAAAAGTAGCCCCGATACAAGAGCGTTTAAACATTAAGTTTCAGAATGAAAAATTGTTAGCTCAGGCATTTACGCATTCATCATATGTGAATGAGCATCGAGGAAGAACGTTTGAGGATAATGAAAGACTTGAATTTCTAGGTGATGCCGTTCTTGAATTGACCATATCTCAATATTTATACAGCAAATTTGCAAATATGAGTGAAGGTGAGCTTACGAAACTTAGAGCAGCTATCGTATGTGAGCCATCATTAGTTCTTTTTGCAAACGACTTACACTTTGGTGAGTTTGTTTTATTGGGAAAAGGTGAAGAAAATACTGGAGGAAGATCAAGACCAGCCCTTTTAGCAGATGTTTTTGAAGCATTTATTGGAGCGCTATATCTAGATCAAGGACTCGAAAAGGTAAAAGAGTTTTTAAATCAGTATGTGGTACCACGAATAAACGAAGGTGCTTTTTCTCATGTGATGGATTTTAAAAGTCAGTTACAAGAATACGTTCAGCGTGAAGGGTTAGGTCATATCGACTATCGTATCATTCAGGAAAAAGGACCAGCACATAATCGAGAGTTTGTGTCTGAGGTAAGATTGAATGAAGCGAGTTTCGGAATCGGGTATGGAAGATCCAAAAAAGAAGCTGAACAGCATGCGGCACAAGAAGCGATAGAGAGAGTTTCTAAAAAGAGCTAAACAAAAAACCCCCTTAACATTAGGCGATAAGCCGTGTGAGGGGGTTTCTGTTACTTTGTTTTAAGGGAAGCGAGTTCTTCAACGATGCCTTCCATGTCCCGAATGCTGAAAGATGGCATCTTCATGACCATATCATAAAGTTCTTTAATGTCTTCGTACTTTGAGAGTTCATAGTCTTCTGGTTGGATGAGGCCGCTGTTAACTAGTTGCAGCTTCTTTTTTAATCCTTCGATCATAAATGATAAGTTCTCATGATTTTGAGTCGTCAAGTCCATGGTGGGCTCCTTTTTTATCCACATATCTTCATGTGAGATTTTACTAAAATGCATATATTAAGTCCAAACACATTTCATTTTAGCACACTGTAATCTTTGTGACTATGGATGAGTGAATCTATGATAAAATATAAAGGTTAAAGAATACAATACATACGCCATTTAAAAATAGAGCGCCCGAAATTATAGATACGGGAAAGCATAATGTGAGAAGTAAAGGGGGATTTAATGATGTTCCTCAAACGAATTGATGTAGCAGGATTTAAATCATTTGCAGAGCGGATACAAGTTGAATTTGTACAAGGGGTTACAGCAGTTGTTGGCCCGAACGGTAGTGGTAAAAGCAATATCTCAGATGCTGTACGCTGGGTGCTGGGTGAACAGTCAGCGAAGTCTTTGCGCGGCTCTAAGATGGAAGATATCATCTTCGCAGGTAGTGATAACCGTAAACCATTAAATGTGGCTGAAGTTACACTTACGTTAGATAACGAGGATCAGCATCTGCCGCTTGATTACAATGAAATATCGATCACGCGAAGAGTGTATCGTTCGGGAGACAGTGAATACTTAATCAATAAACAACAGTGTCGTTTAAAAGATATTGTAGAGCTGTTTATGGATTCTGGACTTGGACGAGAAGCATTCTCTATAATCGGACAAGGTCGGGTAGAAGAAATATTAAGCAGCAAATCTGATGAGCGCAGAAAGATTTTTGAAGAAGCTGCAGGTGTATTAAAGTACAAGACCCGAAAGCAAAAAGCGGAGGCGAAACTCACTGAAACCCAAGAAAACCTGAATCGTGTAGAAGATATACTACACGAATTAGAAGGTCAAGTAGAGCCTCTCAAAATCCAAGCTTCCATTGCAAGAGATTACCTTGAGAAGAAAGAAGAGCTTGAGGTCGTTGAAACGGCTGTTCTTGTTCAAGAGATCGAAGAATTGCACGTTCGATGGGAAAAGCAGAAAGAACTTGTTGCAGAACTACAGCAGCAAGAATCAATTCTTTCAGCAAAAGTGAAACAAGGCGAAACCAAGATCGAAAGATCAAGACTTGATATGCAAGCGATGGATGAATCGATCGACGAACTGCAAAATGCCCTTCTTTTAGCGAGTGAGACGTTGGAAAAGCTAGAAGGAAAGAAAGAAGTTTTAAAAGAACGTAAAAAGAATTACGATCAAAATAAAACGGCACTTTTAGAACAAATTCAGCTTTACAAGGCAAAAAAAGAAGAATTAGAAAAACAGCTTAGTGTTGAAAAAGACTCATTACGAGATAAAGAAAAACAACTAAAACGCATAAAAAAACAAGTGAAAGACGAGGAAGGACGATTGTCTGTTCTCGAGATGGACGTTGAAGCAGAACTAGAAAAATTAAAAAGTGATTATTTCGAGCGCTTGAACGAACAAACAACGATTAAGAACGAGATGCGTTATTTAGAGGACCAGGCTAGACAGCAGAGCTCAAAGAGCACTCGTTTAGATGAAGAGAATACTAAATACCTGGACCAAAGAGAAAGATTAAAAGAAACAAGAAGAAACGCTGAAGCTGCTTATCAAGCAGCTGAAACGCAATTGAAAACAAAGCAAGAAGAATATCAAACATTAAAATCAGAAATATCGATCGAGGATCAGGAAACGAGAACACTTCAAGATAAATTGTATCAAGCGTATCAGTTTATTCAGCAGTTCAAATCTAAAAAAGAGATGCTTGAATCGATGCAAGACGAATACGCAGGTTTCATGCAAGGAGTTAAAGAGGTTTTAAAAGCGAAAGATACAAAGCTTTCTGGTATTGAAGGCGCAGTAGCTGAGCTTTTATCGGTACCTTCAGAAGTTGAAACGGCGATTGAAACGGCTCTAGGCGCTTCTATGCAGCATATTGTTGTAGATCATGAACAAAATGCCATGAAAGCCATTCAATTTTTGAAGCAAACGAGAGCAGGAAGAGCCACTTTCTTACCTTTGAATGTGATTAAACCGCGACAGATCTCTAGTGCAGATGCTCACCAGGCAAGCTCTATCGAAGCATTTGTAGGGATTGCTGCAAACCTTGTTACGTTTGATGCTAAATATCAAAATATAGTAGGCAATCTATTAGGAAATATTATCATTGCCAAAGATCTAGCTGGTGCGAACAAGATTGCAAAGCAAGTGAGCTATCGTTATCGAATCGTTACTCTTGAAGGAGATGTCGTGTCTCCTGGAGGGTCCATGTCTGGAGGAAGTCTGAAACAAAAAAGCAACTCTCTACTGAGCAGACAAAGAGAGATTGATTCTCTTACGGATAAAGTGGGGACAATGGAGAAGCAAACTCTTCAACTAGAGGAAAAAGTAAATGAATTACGATCTAAAGTAATCAAGAAGAAAGAAATACTTGAATCCCTTCAAACGGAAGGAGAGCTCTTAAGAGAACAAGAACAAGAGCTGAAAGCCTCTTTACGAGAAGTTGAAATGGAAGAGAAGAGTTTAAACGATAGACTTCAGCTGTATGATCGCGAAAAGAATTCCTATGAATCTGAAAGATCGGCTGCAGATAGTCGTCTCACTGATCTTCAAAAGAAACTCGATCTTGCTTTGAAGTCTGGGAAAGAACTTGAAAAGACGATTGCTGATCTGACAGAGAAAAAGAAGAATAATCAGAGCTCAAAAGAAGAACTCAGAGAAGCACTAACACTATTGAAGATTAAAACAGCCGAACTCGAACAACAGGTTGCCAATCAGCGTGAAAAGTGCTTAAGAATTCAAGAAGATTTTCACGAAGTGGAAGTTAAGAGCAAAGAAACAGAAGAAGATTATTGGCTTCTTGAGGAAGAGATGAACTCAAGCTCTTCTGGTGAAGATTCTCTTGATGAGCAGATTCAACAGAGAAGACATGAAAAGAACAATGCATTGAAATTAATTGCAGAACGTAGAAAAGAAAGAACGGATTCTTTCCGATCGATCGAAAGTATGGAGATCGGACTAAAAGAGGCAAAAAGGCAATATAAGCAACTTCATGATGGACTTAGAACAGAAGAAGTTAGTATTAATCGTCTCGATGTTGAACTAGAATCAAGACTTACTCATCTTAGAGAAGAATATGGACTTTCATATGAAGGTGCGAAGCTGAAGCATCGATTGGAGATACCGCTACAAGACGCAAAACGAAAAGTAAAGCTGATCAAAATGGCGATCGAAGAGCTCGGGGCAGTAAATATTGGTGCGATCGAAGAATACGACAGAGTTAGCCAGCGTTTTGATTTTCTTACAGAACAAAGAAACGACCTAACAGAGGCAAAGGATACACTTTATGGCGTGATCTCCGAAATGGACGAAGAGATGAAGAACCGTTTTGAAGAGACATTTACTTCAATTCGTTCCCATTTTGGTGTAATTTTTAAAGAGTTGTTTGGTGGTGGTCGAGCTGATCTCGTTTTAACTCAGCCAGATGATATGCTATTAACGGGTGTAGACATCATGGCGCAGCCACCTGGCAAGAAGTTGCAGCAACTAGGCCTATTATCTGGTGGAGAACGAGCCTTAACTGCTATTGCCTTACTGTTTGCAATTCTGAAAGTCAGACCTGTTCCGTTCTGTATTTTAGACGAAGTTGAAGCAGCACTTGATGATGCGAACGTAAATCGTTTCGCTAAATTTTTACGAGCATTTAGTAAAGAGACTCAATTTATCGTTGTTACGCATCGTAAAGGTACAATGGAAGAAGCGGATGTACTTTATGGAGTCACCATGCAGGAGTCTGGTGTCTCGAAGCTTGTTTCCGTAAGACTAGAAGAAACAAAAGAACTTGTAACATCATAGGGAGGAAATTGATAGTGAGTTTTTTGAAACGATTAAAAGAAAAATTCTCAACTCAGCAATCTGAGGAATCATCGGAAAAGTTTAAGAGTGGACTAGAGAAAACGAGGAACTCTTTTTCATTTAAAGTTAACGATCTACTCAAGAGATTTAGAAAAGTAGATGAAGAATTCTTTGAGGAGTTAGAGGAGATCTTGATCGGAGCGGATGTTGGGGTTCATACCGTACTTGACATTATTGATCAACTTAAAGATGTTGCACGAACTAAAAACATTCAAAATCCAATGGAGCTTCGATCAGCGATTACTGAGAAATTAGCTGAAATGCTTCAAAAAGAAGAAACCGATAATAAACTGAACTTACAGACGGATGGAATGACAGTTATTTTGTTCGTAGGAGTTAACGGTGTTGGTAAAACAACAACGATCGGGAAACTTGCTCATCAGTTGAAGACAGATGGTAAGAAAGTGATTTTAGCGGCCGGAGATACTTTCCGGGCAGGTGCGATCGATCAGCTTGAAGTATGGGGAGAACGTGCTGACGTTGATGTGATCAAACATCATGAAGGAGCAGACCCTGCAGCTGTTATTTACGACAGCATCCAGGCTGCTAAGTCTCGGAAAGCTGATGTACTGCTTTGTGATACAGCTGGTAGACTGCAAAATAAAGTGAATCTGATGAACGAGCTCTCAAAAGTGAAACGTGTCATCGAACGAGAGATTCCTGGTGCTCCTCATGAAGTTTTGCTTGTAGTTGATGCTACAACAGGTCAGAATGCAATGAATCAGGCAAAAACATTCGGTCAATCAACAGATGTAACGGGCTTAGTTTTAACTAAACTTGATGGAACAGCAAAAGGCGGTATCGTTTTAGCGATCCGTCACGAACTAGATATTCCAGTCAAGTTTGTGGGACTTGGTGAGAAGATTGATGATCTGCAGGAGTTTGATGCTGATCAGTTTGTATATGGTTTATTTGCAGGAACAGAAGAAGAAGAATAAAATTTACCGCCTTTTAGCTCTATATAGAGCTAAAAGGCTTTTTTATAGATATTAAAAAGTTACACAAGCTGGAATTGGTCAATGTTTAAATTGAATTAGTCAATATAAAGCCAAATCTAGTCAATAAAAACCCAATATTAGTAAATATAGATTCAAAACTCTTTTAGTACTAAATCAATTCTTCTCTGTTAAGAAAAAAACTTGACATCTAAAACCATGGGTTGTATAGTAATCACGTAAAGGCATTTCACTTAACAAGGGTTGTGGAAAAATGCTAGATAAAACAATGAGAATTAATTATCTATTTGATTTTTACCAAGCATTATTAACCCCTAAACAGAAGAATTATATGGGTTTGTACTATTTGGACGATTATTCTCTCGGTGAAATTGCTGAACAATATAATGTCAGCCGCCAGGCCGTTTATGATAATATTAAACGGACAGAGGCGATGCTGGAAGAATATGAAGAAAAGTTAGGGCTTTTTGCAAAGTTTCAGGAACGTGATCAGTTGCTGTCATCTTTAAGAGAGCTTCTGAATTCTGAACCTGATAACGTAATTGCAATTATCGATCGCCTTGAAAATATGGAATAGGAGGCGTTCAGTGAGATGGCATTTGAAGGTTTAGCCGACCGTCTTCAGAACACTTTACAAAAAATTCGTGGAAAAGGGAAAGTAAATGAAGCGGATGTAAAGGAAATGATGAGGGAAGTACGCCTTGCTCTTCTTGAGGCGGACGTTAACTTTAAAGTAGTAAAAGATTTTGTGAAAAAAGTATCTGAACGTGCTGTTGGTCAAGAAGTATTAAAAAGTCTGACACCAGGACAGCAAGTAGTAAAAGTTGTTAACGATGAACTGACAACCCTCATGGGTGGGGAACAAAGCAAGATTGCCGTTTCCAACCGACCACCAACTGTTATTATGATGGTTGGTCTGCAAGGTGCTGGTAAAACAACAACAACAGGAAAGCTTGCAAATCATTTACGCAAAAAGCAAAATCGCAAACCGCTACTGGCCGCAGCTGACATCTACCGTCCTGCTGCGATCAAGCAATTAGAAACAGTAGGAAAGCAATTGGATCTTCCTGTGTTTCAGATGGGAGATCAAGTAAGTCCTGTCAAAATTGCTGAATCAGCTATCGCAAAAGCAAAAGAAGATCATCACGATTATGTCATTATTGATACAGCGGGGCGTTTACACATTGATGAAACGCTGATGGATGAGTTGAAGCAGGTAAAAGAAATTTCAAAACCTGATGAGATCTTCTTAGTTGTAGATGCAATGACTGGTCAAGATGCTGTGAATGTAGCAGAGAGCTTTAACGAAGCGTTAGGAATCACTGGTGTTGTCTTAACCAAACTTGATGGAGATACACGTGGTGGTGCGGCACTTTCAATTAAAGCTGTTACAGGTCTTCCTATTAAATTTGTAGGTCTTGGTGAAAAGATGGATGCTTTAGAGCCTTTCCATCCAGATCGTATGGCTTCAAGAATTTTAGGAATGGGTGACATGCTTACTCTTATCGAAAAGGCACAAACCTCAGTAGATGAAGAGAAAGCGCGCGACCTTCAGAAGAAGATGCGTGATATGTCGTTCACGTTCGATGATTTTCTTGATCAAATGGGACAAGTGAGAAATCTTGGACCGCTTGATGAAGTACTTGGCATGCTACCAGGTGCGAACAAGATGAAAGGCCTCAAAAACGTTCAGATCGATGAAAAACAGATCGGTCACGTTGAAGCCATTATCCGTTCGATGACTCTTTCTGAAAGAGAACAGCCTGATATCATAAATGCCAGCCGTAAGCGCCGCATCGCTAAAGGAAGCGGTAGAACGGTGCAAGAAGTAAATCGCCTCATCAAACAATTCGAGGACATGAAGAAAATGATGAAACAAATGTCCGGAATGATGAATGGCAAAAAGAAAAAAGGTGGATTTAAATTCCCTTTTATGTAAACTGAATTTTCAGGTTTACAAACCTGTCAATTTATACTATTATATTATTTTGTGTGAACTATTTTCGGAGGTGCAAGTTATAATGGCAGTAAAAATTCGTTTAAAGCGTATGGGTGCTAAGAAAGCTCCTTTTTATCGTGTAGTAGTAGCAGATTCTCGTTCTCCTCGTGATGGACGTTTCATCGAAGAGATTGGAACTTATAACCCAGTTGCTAACCCAGCTGAAGTTAAAATCAACGAAGAAAAAGCTCTTGAGTGGATGACAAACGGTGCGAAACCATCTGATACAGTTCGTAACCTATTCTCAAAAGCTGGTCTTATGGAGAAATTCCATAACGCGAAAAACCAAAAATAATTTTGACGAAGGGGAACAGATATGACAGAGTTGATCGAATCAATTGTGAAAGCTCTAGTTGATCACCCAGATGAAGTTAGCGTCAAAGAGGTTCAAGAAGGACACCGACTTGTTTATCAATTAACTGTTAACCAGACAGATATGGGGAAAGTTATTGGGAAGCAAGGAAGAGTGGCTAAAGCGATTCGAACGGTTGTGAATGCAGCTGGAACGAATCAAAATAAAAGGATTTCAATCGAAATCGTCTAAAAAGGATGAGGGAAACCTCTTCCTTTTTTATTTATTAAAATACTTAGATAACTTTAGATATTCAAGAAATTGTGTTCAACAAAGTTTCGTAACGATTTATTAAAAGGCTATATTCTAAAGGACTGTTGCTTTTAATTCTTTTTTATTGTCTTCTTTGAATAGGTGATTGGAGTGGAAGGTGCGAGACTCCTGCGGGACAGGCGGAAGACACTTAAGAGTGAAACGAACAAATGTGGCTCACCGCCTGCCCCGCGGAAAGCGAGCACCTGGAACGGAAATCAACTACTTTCAAGGGCAACAAAGTGCGAAAATGGCCTATAAAAAGTATACATATCGAGTTTTATGCTAAAATTTAGATTATAAGTAACTGATTAATTTGTACGGAGGTAGTGTATCATATGGAAAATGAATGGCTGAACGTAGGTAAGATAGTAAATACACATGGAATTAGAGGAGAAGTCAGAGTGATCTCTAGAACTGACTTTCCTGAGGAACGCTATAAGATCGGAAACACATTATATGTAGATATGGGATCAGATCATATACCTGTAAAGATTGAAACGCATAGAAAACATAAGCAATTTGATCTTTTGACGTTTGAAAACCTGCATAACATAAATGATGTAGAACGTTTTAAAGGCAATCTTCTTAAAGTGCCTAAAGAACAGTCTGTTTCGTTAGATGAAGGAGAGTTTTTCTATCATGATATCATCGGTTGCTCAGTTTTCACTGTTGAAGGTGAAGAACTAGGAAAAGTAAAAGAAATATTGTCTCCTGGAGCAAACGATGTATGGGTAGTGAAGAGAAAAGGATTCGGTTCAGATATACTTATCCCTTACATTCCTTCTGTTGTTAAATCTGTGGATGTGAAAGAGTCAAAGATTGTTATTGAGCCATTAGAAGGATTATTCTAATGAAAATAGATGTCTTAAGCCTTTTTCCAGAAATGTTTTCAGGCGTTTTTGGTCAATCGATCTTAAAAAAGGCACAGGAAAAGAATGCACTAGAACTTCGAGTGATCGATTTCCGTGAGTTCTCAACGAACAAACATCGTAATGTAGATGACTATCCATACGGAGGAGGAGCAGGCATGGTCCTTACTCCTCAGCCTTTGTTTGATGCGGTTGATCATCTAACGAAAGAGGCAACTGTAAAACCTAGAATCATCCTTCTATGTCCTCAAGGTGAAACGTTTAATCAAGGAAAAGCAGAAGAGTTGGCTGAAGAAGAACATCTTATTTTTTTGTGCGGCCATTATGAAGGTTATGATGAACGTGTTAGGAAACACCTTGTAACGGATGAGATTTCAATCGGTGACTATGTGTTAACCGGTGGAGAGCTTGGTGCAATGGTCGTTATTGATGCTGTTGGGAGATTGCTTCCTAATGTTCTTGGAAAAGAAGCCTCACACCAAGAGGACTCATTCAGCACAGGTTTGTTAGAACATCCTCAGTATACGAGACCTGCAGATTTTCGAGGTATGAGAGTTCCTGATGTTCTGATGTCAGGAAACCATAAGAACATTGAAACATGGCGCAAAAAAGAGTCTTTAAGAAGGACGTATGAACGTAGACCTGACTTGCTTGAAAAAATCAAGTTAACAAAAGAAGAAGAAATTTGGCTTAATGAGATAAAAGATAATAAAACAACTTGAACACTGTTTAAGTTATATGGTATTATATTATTTGTGGCTTATGCCCGTTTAATCCGGTGTTCCGCTGCTTTATCATTTAGCAAGAACATCCATGGGAAGGGAGGCAATAAACTATGCAACAGCTTATTGCAGATCTAGCGAAAGATCAATTAAAAGATTTACCAAAATTCCGTTCAGGTGACACTGTTCGTGTACACGTGAAAGTAATCGAGGGTACTCGTGAGCGTATCCAGCTTTTTGAAGGTGTAGTTATCAAGAAGCGTGGATCAGGAATTTCTGAAACGTTTACTGTTCGTAAAATTTCTTACGGTGTAGGAGTGGAGCGTGCGTTCCCATTACATTCACCGAAGATCGCGAACCTTGAAGTAGTTCGTCGTGGTAAAGTTCGTCGTGCGAAGCTATACTACCTACGTGCACTTCGCGGTAAAGCAGCTCGTATTAAAGAAATTCGCTAATAATTCTCGAAAGGAGCTTGACTTATTCAAGCTCCTTTTTCCATATTATAAGTAAGGAATTTCTAGAGATGGTGAGGATTAAGAATGGCACGTACAAAAAACGAAACGTGGGAATGGATTAAAGCATTAGCGGCAGCCTTATTATTAGCAGGAATCATTAGATTTTTCCTCTTCGCACCCGTCGTGGTGGATGGACAATCAATGATGCCAACTCTGCACAACGGAGATCGTCTGATCGTTAACAAGTTTTCCTATGTGATTGGCGATCCAAAAAGATTCGATATTGTAGTCTTCCATGCAACCGAAGAAAAGGATTACATAAAAAGAGTAATCGGGTTACCTGGAGATACGGTCGAATATAAAGATGACACCCTATATGTAAATGGTAAACAGGTAAAAGAAGAATATTTAGAAGCGTATAAAAAGAAAACAAAAGATGGAAACTTCACTTATGATTTTAAGTTACTTGAAGTAACGGGTAAGCAAAAGGTTCCTCAAGGTCAGCTATTTGTATTAGGTGACAATCGAAGAAATTCTCAAGACAGCCGAAATATTGGAACTGTGGATGATGATACAATCTTAGGAAAAGCATCTTTCCGTTTCTGGCCGTTAAAGGATATTGGATTTGTAAAGTAGGGTGAGATAACATGACCATTCAATGGTTTCCTGGACATATGGCCAAAGCGCGCCGGGAGATAACTGAAAAACTCAAAATGATCGATGTCGTATTTGAGTTAGTAGATGCTAGAATTCCTCTAGCTTCTAGAAATCCTATGATCGATGAAATTCTTGGACAGAAACCTCGAATTGTTCTTTTGAACAAAGCAGATCTGGCTGATCCAAAAGTAACATCGATGTGGGAAAGTTATTTTTCAGAAAAAGGAATTCCCTCTCTTGCTATTAACTCGCAAGATGGTAAAGGGATTAAAAAAATAGAACCGCTTGCTCATGAGCTAGTAAAAGAAAAGTTCGATAAGATGAGAGCAAAGGGAATCGTTAAACCACGTGCGGTTAGAGCACTTATTGTCGGCATACCTAACGTTGGTAAGTCCACGATCATTAACCGTATGGCGGGTAAGAACATTGCTGTAACAGGTGACAAGCCTGGTGTAACAAAAAAACAGCAATGGATCAAAGCGGGTAAGACATTAGAATTATTAGATACTCCAGGAATATTGTGGCCGAAATTTGAAGACCAAACAATTGGTTTGAAATTAGCGGTTACAGGAGCTATTAAAGAAACGCTCTTTGATTTTACTGAAGTAGTGTTGTATGCGATCAAGTATTTAAAAGAGCACTATGAAGAGCGTCTAGTGGAACGATACAAGTTGTCTGAGATTCCAGATGATTCGTTGCCTCTTTTCGAAGAAATCGGAAAGAAACGTGGCTGTATGATGAGTGGCGGAGAAGTGGATCTTGAAAAGACCGCTGAGATTGTTCTACGAGATCTTCGTGCAGAAAAGCTAGGGCGCTTGTCGTATGAGCGACCAAATGAGTTTGAAATTAAATAGTGTAAACCGAACAGGCGCTGATGAAAGTGCCTGTTTTTAAAATTATAAAGGCTCTCTAAAAGTTTTTCTAAAGACAAAATTGTTTTTTGGAAGTGGTTGATTTCTATTTCAGGTTGCTCGGTTTCCGATATTTGCTCCTGCGTCTACAAGCAATGCTACTGAAGTGGGCTTCCTCGTCGCATGCCTTGCAAGATGTTATTCATGCAGAAGGCACGCTGATCCCCCAGGAGTCTCGCACCTTGCACTCCTATCAACTTGTCAATGATGCCAATGAATAATAAACAATCTAATATGAAACACCTTCTAAAAAGAACTTATATCTAAACCGATAATACATACATAAAGAGCGTGATAAACATGAAACTGTCGATAAAAGAATGGGAACTAAAATTAAAAGCTTGTGAAGATACTGAGTTGGTATCTCTACTGAGCATCCTCTCTGAAGATGAAAGAGTAGGTGCAAAAAAATTATTCCAAACTTTCTCGAAACGCTTAGAGCGAGAAGAAGCTGAGAGAACAAGACTGAAATTAATGCATACTTACGAAGAGCAATGCCAAAGACAGGGTAAAACTTTGATCGCGGGTGTAGATGAAGTCGGCCGTGGACCATTAGCTGGTCCCGTCGTGGCTGCTGCGGTTATTTTACCTTTAGGGTATATGCTACCAGGGGTCAATGATTCTAAAAAATTGTCCGAGAAAAAAAGAGATGCCCTTTATGAGATCATTTTGAAGGATGCGATTTCTTACTGTGTCCATTTCGTGCAACCTGATCAGATCGACGCGATCAACATATATCAAGCATCTAAGTTAGCGATGACAGAAGCTGTGTGCTCGCTAAATGTTACTCCAGATCAGCTATTAATTGATGCTATGGAAGTCCCATTAGCGATCGATCAATTGAAAATCATTAAAGGGGATGAGAAGAGTATTTCGATCGCGGCTGCATCAATCGTTGCAAAAGTTGCAAGAGACCGCTATATGAAGATGCTAGATGAAAAATATCCCCAATATGGATTCGAATCAAATATGGGTTATGGAACGAAGGATCATTTAAACGCCCTTCAGCAGTATGGGCCAACAGAGATTCATCGTAAATCATTTAGTCCGGTAGGAGAACTTATAAAAATTACAGGAAGTGATTAACCTGTTACAATTCAACCAAATTCATGGTAAATCGTTAACTCCGGCTAGAACAATGGATCAGCCATTGTTGTTAAAGCTTAATCAGTTTATAACTGCTAAGATTTTAGAAATCTTCCCTGATCAATCAGCGAAGGTTCTTTATAATGGGTCAACACTTCATGCCAAATTAGAAGCGCCATTAATCAAAGGAGATAACTATCTATTTGAAGTGTCAGAGAAAAACAATACGATCTATTTGAAAAAGGTAGATACGGATCCAGTTAAGTCTACTTCAGAGCAGATTTTATCGAGATGGAGCCTTCCAGCATCCGATATAAACAAAAAAGCAGTTGAATTTGCGATCATAGAAAAGTTACCTCTATTAAAAGAGAACATAAAAACCGTTTCCGAAGTTATGAAATTCACAAACGAGTTGCCACTACATGAAAAAAAAGCAGTAGTTCAGCGTATGATGGAGCTTCAATTGCCTCCTAAGCAAGAGATCGTTCAAGCAGTTGCTTTCAGTCTAAAAAGACATGCAGGATCAAGTAATGAATTCAAACAGCTCTATGAGGCTCTCATGCCCTTTATTCATAAAGATAAAGCTGTTTCGAAAACCATAGAGCTATTACAAGAACTCTATGCATTTAAAGGTAACGAGTCAAGTAAGCAACAGGCTGCCATTCAAGATAGAGTACGAAGTATGGATTTAAAAAACACAGCAGACATCGTTATGCCGTTGAATGGAAAACTTCCAGATCCATTAAAGGTTCAGACAACAAGTATATATAACGTGCAAGAAAATCTACCCACACAATTAAAAGGCGAGGTAATGAAGGTTTCTAAAGAAACAAATCTGAACCCATCAGAAGAATTTATTACAGCCGCAAAAAAGTGGTTGATTAAATCTGGTCTACTGCATGAAAAAAACATTTTATTAGACCCGATACAACTAAAACAAACGGAAACGCTAAAGTCACAACTATTGAACCTGCAAAAGAACGCTGACCGCATAGAGCTGCCTGAGATCATACAGCAAAAAACAGAACAAGCCTTAAATAAACTTACAGCTCAACAGTTACAGAATATACAAAGCAACGAGAACATGCAGCAATTTATCCTTCATATTCCGTTTAATGGATCGGAAAATCCGAAAGAGATGACCGTTCGTTGGGAAAGCAAAAAGCAAGATGGAAAAGGGATCGATCCAGACCATTGTAGGATGCTTTTTTGGTTAGAAATGAAGCATCTAAAAGATGTAGCTGTAGATGTGCATATTCAAAACAGAATCGTTTCATTAAAAGTGTACAATTCGCATCCGGCTATCGAAAAATTTTCAGAACAGTTATTGAACACGTTAAAGATTAGTATGAAGAACATGAATTATACACTAACATCCGTAACATTCAGTTCTCAAAATAAGAAGATAAAAAATACCGAAACTTCTATTTCATACAAAGGATTGGATCTGAGAATATGAGTGAAAGTAAAAAAGAAGCTGTGGCGTTAAAGTATAGTCCTCTTGAATCTAACTCGCCTGTCGTTATCGCAAAGGGTAAGGGCGAAACAGCCGAGCGTATACTAAGGTCAGCTGAAAATCATGAAATTCCTATTCAGGAAGATCCGTCACTTGTCCATTTATTATCGAAGCTAGAGATCGACGAGAGTATACCTGAAGAATTGTATGAAGTGGTCGCTGAACTGTTTGCTTTTATTTATAAATTAGATAAAGAAGCAGGAGAAACTACATAAATATAATTGAAACGGGGCATTCCTATCTTTAAAGGAGTGTGTTTTAATGCCTAGAAATAAATTAGTCGTACAGCAATCCGAACAACTAGTGAACCAATTTAAAGAAGAGATGGCTGAAGAGTTTGGGATGTATCGTTCAGTAGCCGAATCTGAAGCGATAACACCAAAAATAATCAAGAAACAGAAAAACGAAAAAAACAAATGAAAAGAGAAAGTGTTTTCGTTCCTAAAGGGGACGAAAAAGCGATGAAACCAAAGTCATTTTATAGTGATTTTGGTTTTTTATTTTGGCTAAAAAGGTGTATGCGCTTGCAATTTTCTGAAGAATAGTAGACATAATAGACTAGGTCTTATACAATGATAACGGTACTTTAAGTTTTCACCATGATAGGAGGATGGAGAGTAAATGAATATCCACGAATACCAAGGTAAAGAGATACTTAGAAAATATGGTGTGGCTGTTCCAAACGGGAAAGTAGCATTTACCGTTGAAGAAGCAGTAGAAGCTGCTAATGAGCTGGGGAGCACTGTATCTGTTGTTAAAGCACAGATCCACGCAGGTGGCCGCGGTAAAGCAGGTGGCGTAAAAGTCGCTAAAAATATCGATGAAGTGCGTACATACGCAAATGAAATCTTAGGAAAAGTTCTTGTAACTCATCAAACAGGTCCAGAAGGTAAAGAAGTTAAGCGCTTACTTATCGAAGAGGGCTGTGATATTAAGAAAGAATACTATATCGGTCTTGTATTAGATCGTGCAACATCTAGTGTTGTTATGATGGGATCTGAAGAAGGCGGAACTGAAATTGAAGAAGTGGCTGAAAAGACACCTGAAAAAATCTTCAAAGAAGTAATCGATCCAGCGATCGGCCTTCAAGCATTCCAAGCAAGAAGACTTGCTTATAACATCAACATCCCTACTGAATTAGTAGGAAAAGCAGTGAAATTCATGATTGGTCTATATACGGCTTTCGTTGAAAAAGACTGTTCAATCGCAGAAATCAATCCATTAGTTGTAACAGGTGACGGAAATGTTATGGCACTTGATGCAAAGATGAACTTTGATTCTAATGCTTTATACCGTCACAAAGACATCTTAGAATACAGAGATCTTGAAGAAGAAGATGCAAAAGAAATCGAAGCATCTAAATACGATCTTAGCTATATTTCTCTTGATGGAAATATTGGCTGCATGGTTAATGGTGCTGGACTTGCTATGGCAACGATGGACATCATTAAACATTACGGCGGCGACCCGGCTAACTTCCTTGACGTTGGGGGCGGCGCGACTACTGAGAAGGTAACAGAAGCATTCAAAATCATTCTTTCTGACCAAAATGTTAAAGGGATCTTTGTTAACATTTTCGGTGGAATTATGAAATGTGATATCATCGCGAACGGCGTTGTTGAAGCAACGAAACAAGTTGGTCTTGAGTTACCTCTTGTTGTGCGTTTAGAAGGTACTAACGTTGATCTTGGTAAAAAGATTCTTAAAGAATCTGGTTTAAACATTACAGCTGCAGATTCTATGGCTGATGGTGCAGAAAAGATCGTAGCTTTAGTTAAGTAATAGAGAAAACATCGTAGGAAGGATGGATTGATGCATGAGCATTTTTATTAATAAAGATACAAAAGTTATCGTTCAAGGTATTACAGGTTCTGTTGGTCTTTTTCATACAAAACAAATGCTTGAATATGGTACGAAAATTGTAGGCGGTGTTACACCAGGTAAAGGTGGTACGGAAGTTGAAGGTCTTCCTGTTTTCAACACGGTTGTTGATGCAGTTAAAGAAACAGGAGCTAACGCTTCTGTCATCTATGTTCCGCCTGCATTTGCTGCAGAAGCGATCATTGAAGCTGTTGACGCTGAACTTGATCTAGCAATCTGTATTACTGAAGGTATTCCAGTATTGGATATGGTAAAAGTTAAGCGTTATATGGAAGGCAAGAAGACACGTCTAGTTGGTCCGAACTGCCCGGGTGTAATCACTCCTGAAGAATGTAAGATCGGTATCATGCCAGGCTATATCCATACAAAAGGCCATGTTGGCGTAGTGTCACGTTCTGGAACATTAACTTATGAAGCTGTACACCAGCTTACAGAGCGTGGAATCGGTCAATCTACTGCAGTTGGTATCGGTGGTGACCCAGTCAATGGTACAGACTTTATCGACGTATTAAAGGCATTTAACGAAGATGAGGACACATATGCTGTAATCATGATCGGTGAGATCGGTGGAACAGCAGAAGAAGAAGCTGCTGAATGGGTAAAGGCGAACATGACTAAACCTGTAGTAGGTTTCATCGGTGGTCAAACAGCACCTCCAGGAAAACGTATGGGGCACGCTGGTGCGATTATCTCTGGTGGTAAAGGTACGGCAGATGAGAAGATCAAAACGATGAAAGCTTGTGGAATTAAAGTTGCAGCAACACCATCTGTTATGGGTGAGACTTTAGTTGAAGCTTTAAAAGAAAACGATCTATATGATCGCTGTGTAACAAACAAAGCAAAAGCGTAATAACGATTACAACGTGAAAAGCTCCCAGATCGGGAGCTTTTTATTTACATTTAATGGTTTCATGAGGAGGAATGAAGTTTGGATAAAGAACGCTTAATTTTTCTTCATCATTGCGAAGGACTCACTTGGAATCAATTAAGATCAATAGTTGTTGCTGATCCTGAACTAAAATCTGTTTTTTCAATGGACATTCGCAGGTTGAAAATGTCGTATGGTTTGAGTGAACTGACGGCAAAGCGTCTCTATCATCACATGAAACAAAATAATAGTACATACATAATGAAGAATCTAGTAAAACGATCTATTTCAGCTGTAACGATATTCGATGGAAATTACCCTCCACTATTAAAGAATATTTATGACCCGCCATGGGTTCTTTATGGACAAGGCGATTGGACGGTCCTAAATCGGGATAAAATGATTAGTGTGGTCGGCACTCGAAATCCTAGCAGTCATGGAAAACAAGCGTTACGAAAGGTTCTTAGTCCTTTAATTGATGATAGATGGGTCGTGATCAGCGGATTGGCTAAAGGAATCGACACGTTCGCTCATGAGTTAAGTATACAAAAGAATTCTTTGACAGCAGCTGTTCTGGGCTCAGGGTTATTACAGGTCTATCCGAATGAAAATAGAGAACTCGCACATAAAATAAGTGAGCAAGGAATTGTATTATCGGAGTTTTCACCACACGTTTCACCAAAACGCTGGCATTTTCCGTTGCGTAACCGTATAATAAGCGGTCTCACACGTGCAACGCTTGTTGCTGAAGCAAGAACAAAGAGTGGTTCGTTGATTACAGCTGATCAAGCACTCGAGCAAGGAAGAGATGTGTTTGCGATTCCAGGATCGATTTTAGAAGAGTGTGCGAACGGGACCAATTTTTTGATTCAAAATGGAGCAAAATTGGTCATGAGTGCAGAAGATATTCAAAATGAAAGTTTCTAACCGTTTTCATTTAAATGAGGAAACAGTTTGACAAATGCAGATACATTATTTAATAATAGGGAAGATTTCACTAAACCCTTAAAGGGGGATAAACTGTAAATGGAAAAATATTTAGTCATTGTTGAGTCTCCCGCAAAAGCAAAGACAATAAAAAAGTATCTAGGGAGCAAATATGACGTTAAAGCATCTATGGGACATGTTCGTGATCTTCCCAGAAGCCAGACTGGCGTAGATGTAGAAGCAAACTATGAACCGAAATACATTACGATTCGTGGTAAAGGTCCAATTTTAAAAGACTTGAAAACTGCAGCGAAAAAAGCGAAACGCATTTTTCTCGCAGCTGACCCGGATCGCGAAGGTGAAGCAATTGCATGGCATCTTGCTCACAGTTTGGACATGGATTTAGATTCTGAATGTAGAGTTGTGTTTAATGAGATTACTAAAAATGCGATAAAAGACTCTTTTAAACGACCAAGAAAGATCAATATGGACTTAGTTGATGCGCAGCAAGCAAGAAGGGTGCTAGACAGACTAGTAGGATACAAAGTCAGTCCATTATTATGGAAGAAAATAAAAAAAGGATTGAGCGCTGGCCGTGTACAAACGGTGGCGGTTCGATTGATCGTTGAACGTGAGAAAGAAATAGAAGCTTTCCAACCGGAAGAGTATTGGAAGATTAAAGGAACCTTCAGTGCTTCTGGAGAGGAATTTGAAGCTCAGTTTCATGGAGTCGGCGGCAAGAAAAAAGATCTATCAAATGAAGAAGAAGTAAACGATATTCTAAAGACGATAAAAGGCAAGCAATTTAAGATTGATTCTGTTCAGAAGAAAGAAAGACGCAGAAATCCTTCACCACCTTTTATCACTTCTTCACTACAACAGGAAGCGGCCAGAAAATTAAACTTCCGTGCTAAAAAGACAATGATGCTCGCACAACAATTATATGAAGGAATTGATCTAGGAAAAGAAGGTACTGTCGGTCTGATCACGTATATGCGTACAGACTCTACACGTATTTCAGATACAGCTAAAACCGAAGCTGCTGAATTCATAGAGAAAGAATATGGAGAGCAGTTCGTCAACAAATCAAGAGTGGAAAAGAAATCTGGTAAGAACGCTCAAGATGCCCATGAAGCGATTCGTCCTACTTCTGTTATGTATCACCCACGAGATTTGAAGACTTACCTTTCAAGAGATCAACTCAGATTATATAAATTAATCTTCGAGCGATTCTTAGCAAGCCAAATGGCATCAGCAGTTCTTGATACGATGACAGTGGATCTAGAGAACAATGGAGTCTACTTCCGTGCGACAGGATCTAAAGTTAAGTTTCCTGGATTCATGAAAGTCTATGTTGAAGGCAACGATGATGGGAAAAAAGAAGAAGATCGTATTCTTCCAGATGTTCAAGAAGGCATGAAGGTAGAAAAGAAAGAACTTGAGCCAACTCAGCATTTTACGCAGCCTCCTCCACGTTATACAGAAGCTAGGCTTGTTCGTACGATGGAAGAATTGGGTATAGGCAGACCGTCAACATATGCACCAACACTTGATACCATCCAAAAACGTGGATATGTAGCTCTCGATGAAAAGAAGTTTGTTCCAACAGAACTAGGTGGTCTTGTTTTAGAGATGACATTGGAATTCTTTCCTGAAGTATTCAACGTTGAATTTACCGCTAAGATGGAAAGCGATCTTGACGAAGTAGAAGACGGAAAAGAGAACTGGATCAGAATCATCGATGACTTCTACAAAGGCTTTGAAAAGAAGCTTAAGATTGCAGAAGAAGAGATGCAAAAAGTAGAGATTAAAGATGAACCAGCTGGTGAAGACTGTGAGAAATGTGGACATGAGATGGTCTATAAGATGGGACGCTTTGGAAAGTTTATGGCTTGTTCAAACTTCCCAGATTGCCGAAACACGAAACCAATCGTGAAAGATATCGGTGTTACGTGTCCGACCTGTCATGAAGGAACAATCGTAGAGCGGAAGAGTAAGAAAAAAAGACTGTTCTATGGATGTAACCGTTATCCAGATTGTGAATTCGTTTCTTGGGACAAACCTATTGCCAGAACATGTCCGAAGTGTAATAGTATGTTAGTAGAAAAGAAAACGAAAAAAGGCAAAGTCGTACAATGTGTTTCTTGCGATTATGCTGAAGAGGAAGCAAAGTAAGGAGTTTATCTTCATGAATCAACATGTAAACGTAATCGGAGCAGGTCTTGCTGGCAGTGAAGCAGCTTGGCAGATCGCTAGCCGAGGAATTCAAGTAAAATTATACGAGATGAGACCGGTTAGACAAACGCCGGCTCATCATACAGAGAAGTTTGCAGAACTAGTGTGTTCGAACTCACTTCGTGCTAATACACTTACAAACGCTGTTGGTGTACTAAAAGAAGAGATGAGAAAATTAGATTCTGTTATTATTTCATCAGCAGATGATTGTGCTGTTCCAGCTGGTGGAGCTCTGGCGGTTGACCGTCATGAATTTGCTAGCCTTGTAACAGAGCGGGTTAAGAACCATCCAAATGTAGAAGTAATCACTGAAGAAGTAACAGAGATTCCAGAAGGTCCGACCATTATTGCGACAGGACCTTTAACTTCTGATAACTTATCAAAATCGCTAAACTCGTTAACGGGTGAAGAGTACCTCTATTTTTACGATGCAGCTGCTCCGATCATCGAAGTAGACAGCATCGATATGGACAAGGTGTACTTAAAGTCTCGTTACGACAAAGGCGAAGCAGCTTATTTAAACTGTCCGATGACAGAAGAAGAGTTTGACCGTTTTTATGAAGCATTGATCACTTCAGAAACAGTCCCTTTAAAAGAATTTGAAAAAGAGATCTTTTTCGAAGGATGTATGCCAGTTGAAGTAATGGCTAAAAGAGGAAAGAAGACATTATTGTTCGGACCGATGAAGCCTGTTGGCCTCGAGGATCCGAAAACAGGAAAGATTCCTTATGCAGTTGTTCAATTACGACAAGATAACAGTGCAGGAACTTTATATAATATCGTAGGTTTCCAAACACATCTAAAATGGGGACCACAAAAAGAGCTTCTAAGACTGATTCCAGGCTTAGAGAATGCTGAGGTAGTACGTTACGGTGTAATGCATAGGAATACATTCCTGAACTCGCCACGCCTCTTAGAAGAGACGTATCAGTTAAAAGCAAGAAAAGATCTTTTCTTCGCAGGTCAGATGACTGGAGTAGAAGGGTACGTTGAAAGTGCCGCTTCAGGATTGATCGCGGGAATCAATGCAGCGAAGCTGATAAAAGGCGAAGAACTGGCTGTATTCCCGAAAGAAACAGCGATTGGAAGCATGGCGTATTATATTACAACAGCTAACCCAGATAATTTTCAGCCGATGAATGCTAACTTTGGCCTTCTTCCACCACTTGAAAAGAGAATCAAAAACAAACAAGAACGCAATACAGCTCTAGCTGAAAGAGCACTGGAAACTATTCAGAATTTTATAACAAATTTGTGAACATGTATTGATTTAGCCCCTAAATTGTGTTACGATTTAGGGGCTTTGTGAGGTGTATGAAATGGTATCAGAACGCCAACATGTGGTGGATTTCTTGAATTATTTAATGATCGAGAAGAACTGTTCACCTTATACGATTGAACACTATGAAAAAGACATTAATGATTTTATTTCTTTTTTGAAACAGCAAGCAATCGAAGGATTCGCTGCTGTTTCTTATGTTTTAGTCAGGCAATATTTAGTGACGCTTCATGAGAAGAAGTATGCTCGAAATACGGTAGCAAGAAAGATATCGGCGATGAGAAGTTTTTATCGTTTTTTGAACCGCGAAAAAATCGTTGAAGAACATAACCCTTTCGCTATGGCATCACTCCCTAAAAAAGCAAGAATGCTTCCTCAATTTCTTTATGAAAAAGAGTTGGAGAGGCTTTTTAATGTGTCTGATGTTACAACACCCATGGGACAGAGAAATCAAGCAATCCTCGAAATACTGTACGGAACTGGAATGCGTGTCAGTGAATTGTGTAAGATGCAGCTGAAGGATCTTGATTTGAATGTAGAGATAGCGCTTGTTAAAGGAAAAGGAAAAAAAGAAAGATATGTACCGATCGGATCGTTTGCAAGAGAATCTCTTGCAAAGTATATACAAAACGGCCGCAACCTGCTGCTTGAAAAAACAGAAAAGAAGTCGGAAGCATTATTTTTAAACTATAAAGGGGAACCTTTAACCGCGAGAGGCGTAAGAACTATATTAAATAAACTAATTGAGGAATCTTCCCTTACCATACATATCAGCCCGCATGTTTTGCGGCACACGTTTGCGACGCACATGCTGAATGAAGGTGCAGATTTAAGAGCAGTACAGGAACTCTTAGGGCACTCAAACCTTTCCTCTACACAAGTTTATACACACGTTTCAAAAAGTCATTTAAAAAAAATCTATAATAATGCGCATCCTCGAGCATAAAAACAAAAAGGGAGGGATTTTTCAATGTCAACATTTCATGCTACTACAATATTTGCGATTCAGCATAACGGCAAATCCGCTATGACTGGAGATGGTCAGGTTACGTTCGGCAACGCAGTTGTAATGAAACATACAGCCAAGAAGGTTAGAAAGCTGTTTGGAGGAAAAGTGCTTGCCGGATTTGCAGGATCGGTTGCAGATGCATTTACGCTTTATGAAAAGTTTGAGAGCAAGTTAGAAGAATATAGCGGAAATCTGCAGCGCGCTTCAGTAGAGATGGCTAAAGAATGGAGAACGGATCAAGTTCTAAGAAAACTTGAAGCTCTGCTTATCGTAATGAACGAAGAGCATATGTTATTGATTTCAGGTACTGGTGAAGTAATTGAGCCGGATGACGGGATTCTCGCGATTGGATCAGGTGGCAACTACGCTCTGGCTGCTGGTCGGGCACTGAAGAATCATGCACCTGAACTCTCTGCAAAAGAAATCGCTCTTGCATCTTTAAAGACTGCTGGCGAAATTTGTGTTTACACAAACACAGAGATTGTTTTAGAAGAATTGTAAAAAAAGTAAAGGAGCGGTTGCAATGAACAGTCAATTAACTCCAAGGCAGATTGTTGAAAAGTTAGATCAGTATATTATAGGTCAAAATGATGCAAAGAAAGCTGTCGCTGTTGCGCTTCGAAATCGTTATAGAAGAAGTTTGCTCGACGACAAGCTGCGTGATGAAGTTTCACCTAAAAATATACTGATGATCGGACCTACGGGTGTAGGAAAGACAGAGATTGCTAGAAGATTAGCAAAGCTAGCTCAAGCTCCTTTCATTAAACTAGAAGCAACTAAATTTACTGAAGTTGGTTATGTAGGACGTGATGTTGATTCGATGGTTCGTGACCTAGTAGAAACTTCAGTAAGACTCGTAAAAGAGCTAAAGATGAATGATGTAAAAGACAAAGCTGAGCAAAATGCCAATAAGAGACTGGTAGAGCTTTTAGTTCCTGGTAAAAAAACAGAAACGAGCTTCAAAAACCCGCTAGAGATGTTCTTTGGTGGCGGTAATGGAGAACAAGAGCAAAAACCACAGCAAGACGATGTTGCGGATCTTAGACAGAGACGAAATCAAATGGCGCAGAAGCTGGCGCTCGGTGAGATGGAGGATCATCTTGTTTCGGTAGAAGTTGAAGAACAGAATCCTTCGATGCTAGACATGTTCCAAGGTTCAGGTCTCGAACAAGTAGGTATGAACATGCAAGACATGATCGGCGGTCTTATGCCGAAGAAAAAGAAAAAACGAAAACTCACTGTTCGAGAAGCTCGTAAAGTATTGACGCAAGATGAAGCGGCAAAGCTAATCGATATGGACGATGTTACGAGTGAAGCAGTTTACAAGACCGAACAAACAGGTATTATATTTATAGATGAGATCGATAAGATTGCAGGAAAGAACCAAAACTCTGCGGATGTGAGCCGTGAAGGTGTACAGCGAGACATCCTTCCGATCGTTGAAGGTTCTACGGTAATGACGAAATATGGTTCGATTAAGACGGATCATATACTGTTTATTGCAGCTGGAGCTTTTCATATTTCTAAGCCATCTGATCTCATTCCAGAGCTACAAGGAAGATTTCCGATCCGAGTTGAACTAAATAGCTTGTCTGTTGAGGATTTTACACGTATATTAATAGAGCCTGATAATGCGATTATAAAACAGTATAAAGCTCTATTGAGTACGGAAGGTATAAATGTTGAATTTTCTGACGATGCTATTGCTAAGATTGCAAGCATTGCTTATGAAGTGAATCAAGACACCGATAATATCGGTGCACGAAGACTTCATACCATATTAGAACGCTTATTAGAGGATCTATCTTTTGAAGCGCCTGATATCAGCTTAGATCAAATTACCATTACACCCGAGTATGTAGAAGAAAAACTGGCTAACATCGCAAAGAACAAGGATCTGAGCCAATATATATTATAGGATGCAGTAGGAGGAAGAAATACAATGAATTTATTGAACAAAGCAAGAAGTATCAACTCGATGCTTCAACAAACAGGTGGTAAACAAGTAAACTTTAAAGAGATGGCTGAAACACTAAGTACGGTGATTGAAGCAAATATTTTCGTAGTCAGCCGTCGCGGTAAACTGTTAGGCCTCGCTCTTAAACAAGAAATTGAGAACGAGCGTATGAAGAAGATGATCGAGGATCGTCAATTCCCTACAGATTACACGAAGAATCTTTTTAACATTACAGAATCACTTTCGAATATTGATATAGAGAGCGATTATACGGCGTTTCCAGTTGAAAACAAAGATTTGTTCTCTACAGGATTAACTACGATTGTTCCAATCGTAGGTGGCGGTGAAAGACTAGGAACTCTTATCCTTTCTAGACTTTCTACAGCGTTCGAAGAAGATGATCTAGTTCTAGCAGAGTATGGTGCTACAGTAGTTGGAATGGAGATCCTTCGTGAGAAAGCAGAAGAGATCGAAGAGGAAGCTCGTAACAAAGCAGTTGTTCAAATGGCGATTAGTTCACTATCATACAGTGAGCTTGAAGCAATCGAACACATTTTTGAAGAATTAGAAGGAAACGAAGGATTGCTTGTAGCAAGTAAGATTGCAGACAGAGTGGGAATTACACGATCTGTTATCGTCAATGCACTTCGTAAATTAGAGAGTGCTGGTGTAATTGAATCACGTTCTCTAGGTATGAAAGGTACGTATATCAAAGTGTTGAACGACAAATTCTTACTTGAACTCGAAAAGCTTAAAACTTCATAACAATAAACGATAAAAAACCAGTTCTGAAAAATCAGAGCTGGTTTTTTTGTTGAATAAAATGATCTGTCTACTAGATACATGTAAAAGGTAGGATTTTTTTGTTTTAGTTGTTCTTTTTAGAGAGCAGTGAGACAAGTGAGTATCTTTATAGAAAACATACAAATTCTTTATCCATTTTTATTATCCTTGTAAAGGTATTGTGTTAAATTGTAAATAATTGTCGAGTTGGTCAAATATGGTAAACATGTACCAAAAACCGTATAAATATAGGGATTTTCTTACTAGTTTTAAATTTGGGTATAAAGTCACGGTCGAAATATAGTCCTTTCTATCGAAAAAAGTCAGTTTGGGAAAAAATACATAGACACTTTTTGGATATATCCCTTAAAATATGATAGTGAGGTAAGATTTAACATAATATGAAACTTCTATAGTAAAAAAGAGGGAAGTGGTGAACTTGTTCTCTGGCTCAGTCTTGAAAAACTTAGAAATGGCATTAGATGGATCTGCATTAAAACAAAAGACCATTTCAAATAACTTGGCTAATGTGGACACACCTGGATATAAAGCAAAAGAAACTGTTTTTAGCCAGGAATTCAAAAAAAGCTTGCAAGCACATCGAACAGATCAGCGACATTTTTCATTCGGTAATGAATCATCAACTTCTTTTAGTGTTAAAGAAAAAACGAATACTGTGATGAATCATAACGGAAATAATGTAGATGTAGATAAAGAGATGGCTGAATTAGCGAAGAATCAGCTTTATTATCAGACACTTGTACAGCGGATTAATGGAAAGTTTAATTCGATTAAGATGGTTGTTAAAGGTGGGAGATAAATATGGGAGTTTTTGATGCAATGAATGTATCGGCATCCGGCTTAACCGCTCAACGGCTTAGGATGGATGTTGCTTCCTCTAATATGGCGAATGTCGATTCGACACGTGGAGAATTTAAGAATGGTGTGTGGGAACCTTATCGACGCAAAATGGTCGTATTAGGTTCAGGCGAATCTAGCTTTAAGAACATGTTTAATAAAGCAGTGAATAACGGAAAAATGTCAGGCGTTAAAGTCAATGGAGTAATCAATGATCAAACTCCATTTAAAACGGTTTATCAACCTGAACATCCTGATGCTAACGAAGAAGGATTTGTTCGACTTCCAAATGTAGATCCACTAAAAGAAATGGTCGACTTAATGAGTGCTACTCGATCTTATGAAGCAAATGTTACTGCATTAAACGCAGCAAAAGGAATGTACTTAAAAGCATTAGAAATTGGCCGTTAGGGGTGTTAAAACATGGACAAAATTTCAATAAGTTCACTTCAGAATATTAGTAACCCTACATCATCAGTAGCAAAAGTGACACCATATGAAGCTCAAGAAGATTTTAAAAGCTATCTTAAGGGAGCTTTAGATACGCTGAGTGAAACACAAGCACAATCTAATCAAGCTACTCAAGGTTTGATGAACGGAAACATGGATAATCTTCACCAAGTTATGATCACTGCCGAAAAAGCAAGTGTAACGATGCAAACGACTCTTGAGATTCGTAATAAAGTTGTTGAGGCCTACCAAGAAATTATGAGGATGCAGGTATAGGCTCTGTTATATGATTCGATATTAGCATTCGATTTTGGGGGTAGCTTTTAAAAATTTTTATTGCGTTTATCGGGGGAAAAAATGAAAGAAAAATGGAAAAACATCATCAAGCAAACTACAGAGCGGTTTAAAACTCGTTCCAATGTACAAAAGGGATTTATTCTCGGAGGAATCTTTCTATTTATCGCAGCTTTTATCTTTGTAACCATCATGATGTCATCACCCAACCTTGTTCCTTTGTATTCAAATCTTTCCCCTCAGGAAGCTGGTCAAATACAAGAGAATTTAAATAGCAAAGGTGTGGCAAATGAAGTACAAGATGGGGGGAAAACAATATTAGTTCCTGAAGAACAAGTAAACAACCTTCAAGTGCAGCTTGCTGCAGAAGGATTGCCTGAAAGCGGGAATATTGATTTTTCATATTTTGGTGAGAAATCAGGATTTGGAATAACAGACAAAGAGTTTGGTGTTCTAGAAAGAGAAGCGACACAGACCGAGATTGCTAGTTTAATAAAGAGCATAAACGGGGTTGAAGATGCGAGCGTTATGATCACACTTCCTGAAAGCAGTGTTTGGGTGAATCAGGAAGAAGAGAAGGCATCAGCTTCTGTTGTCCTATCTTTAGGAGCGGGAGCCAAATTAGATGAAGATCAAGTAAAAGCTCTTTATCACCTTGTCTCAAAGAGTGTAAGTAATCTACCTATGGAAAATATCGTCATTACGGATCAATACTTTAATTATTATGATTTAAATTCTGTGAACTCTAGTTCTTCAGCTTCTAAATATGAGGAACAGAGAAAGATTAAACAAGATGTTGAAAGAGACTTACAACGAAGAGTTCAACAGATGTTATCAACGATCATGGGACAAGGAAAAGTGGTTGCTACTGTTACTACAGATATTGACTTTACCGAGGAAAAACGTGAAGAAAACATTGTAGAACCCGTTGACAAAGAGAACATGAAAGGCATTGAAGTAAGCGTAGAACGAATAAGAGAGACGTTTACAGGAGAAGGTGCAGGAGAAGGCGGAGTTGGAGGAACAGGTGATCAAGAGGTACCTACCTATCCAGGTTCAGCTGCAGGCTCAAACGGTGACTATGAAAAAGTTGAAGAACGTATCAATAACGAAGTCAACAAGATTCGTAAAGAAATCGTGGAAAGTCCTTACGAAATAAGAGATCTAGGTATTCAAGTCATGGTAGAGCCACCGACTCCAAACAAACCAGAATCGTTACCACAAGAACGATTAGATGATATTGAACAAATTTTGAGTGCGATCGTTAGAACAAGTATCTCAAAAGATATAAATGAAACATTATCAGAAGATGATATTCAAGAAAAAATCTTTGTATCTGCTCAGCCGTTCAACGGTAAGCAAGAAGCAACTGCCGTTAAGACCGGAATTCCAGTATGGATCTATATTGTTGGTGGAATCTTGTTAATCGTTATCCTTCTATTAATCTTCTTGCTTACTCGAAAAAGAAGAAGAGAGACGGAAAGCAAGATTGAAGAGTTTGAGATGGATGAACCACAAGAGTCGTACTATGTACCTGATGTAAACCAAGAAAAAGGGTCAGAGGGGACAGTTCGTAAGGAACAATTAGAAAGAATGGCAAAAGAAAAGCCAGAAGAATTCGCTAAGTTAGTAAGAACATGGCTATCAGAAGAGTAAGGAGGTAACGATCGATGGCAAAAGGCATGAAAGAACTATCAGGTAAAGAGAAAGCGGCAATCCTCGTTATCTCTTTAGGACCTGATGTGGCTGCGCAAGTATATAAACATTTAAGTGAAGAAGAGATTGAGAGATTAACACTTCAAATCTCACAAGTTAGAAAAGTAGATTCAACATTAAAAGATGATATTATCACACAATTTCATCAGCTAGCTCTTGCTCAAGATTATATTACCCAAGGTGGAATCGGCTACGCGAAGACGGTACTTGAGAAAGCGGTAGGTAAAGATGAAGCGATGCAGATCATCAATCGTTTAACTTCGACTTTACAAGTAAGACCGTTTGACTTTGCTCGAAAAGCAGATCCAGGTCAAATATTAAACTTTATTCAAAACGAGCACCCGCAAACGATTGCTCTGATCTTATCATATTTGGATTCTTCTCAAGCTGGACAGATACTTTCTGAACTTCCACAAGAGATGCAAGCAGATATTGCTAAAAGAATTGCATTAATGGATCGAACATCACCTGAAGTGATCAATGAAGTGGAGCAGATTTTAGAAAGAAAGTTATCTGCTACTGTTACACAAGATTTCACACAAGCTGGTGGAGTTGAAGCGGTTGTTGAAGTGTTGAACGGTGTAGACCGGAGCACGGAACGAACGATTCTGGATGCGCTTGAAATCCAAGATCCGGAGTTAGCGGAAGAGATCAAGAAAAGAATGTTCGTGTTCGAAGATATCGTTACCCTTGATAACCGTGCAATTCAAAGAGTTATACGTGAAGTGCAAAACGAAGATCTACTTCTTGCTTTACGTGCATCAAGCGAGGAAGTAAAAGAAGTGATGTTCAATAACATGTCACAGCGTATGGCCGAGAACTTTAAGGAAGAAATGGAGTTTATGGGTCCTGTTAGACTGCGTGATGTAGAAGAAGCTCAGTCTAGGATCGTTGGAACCATTAGAAGACTTGAAGAAGCAGGAGAGCTCGTTATCGCTCGAGGCGGAGGAGATGATGTGATTGTCTAAAGTCATAAAATCTTTTCACGATCACAAAGAAAAAGCGGAAAAAAATGAAATAGTGATCGGTATTCAAGCACTTTCATTATTTAACACGAGAAACTATGCAAGTTTAGAAGATGAGGATGAAGAGACAAAGGTCATCCGTTTAAAAAATCAAGCGTATACCTTGCTAGAAGAAGCAAAGAGCGAAGCAGCTTCTATAACAAAGGAAGTAGAAGAATATAAGGCTGCGCAAATCAAAAGCTTAGCTGAAGAAGAGGCCGCTTGGAAGTTGAAATTAGAAAGTGCTTATGAACAGGCGAAGAATGAAGGATACGATGCTGGCTTTCAAAATGGTTTAGAACAAGGCCATGAAAGCTGGGCTTCGCAATTAAATGAAGTCAAAAGCTTTATGGATACGTTAAGAAACGACTATCATAACATCCTGAGTGAAGCAGAGCCACAGATAGTCATCCTCGCTATGGCAGCTGCTGAGAAAATCTTAGGAAAAAAGCTACAAGAAGCACCTGAAACATGGATTGCTATCGTAAAGCAACTTGTAAAAGAAGCTCGAGAGTTTGAAGAGATAAAGCTTTATGTTCCACCACAATGGTTCGAACTTACGCAAAACTATCGTGAGGAACTAAAGAACATGCTTCAATCGACAGCGACTCTTTTCATCTATCCAGACGAGAACTTAACTGAGAATGGTGCAGTAATCGAGTTTCCGTTTGGAAAGATCGACGCAACACTAGACGTTCAGTTAAAAGAGATCAGAGAAAAACTGCTAGAACAACTTGAGGTGTCAGATCAATGAACGTGGAACACATGATCGACTCCCTTCAATCACTAGATTCATATAAAAGATATGGAAAAGTGATCAGGGTAGTTGGGCTAATGATCGAATCAAAAGGACCTAAAACGTCAATCGGTGATGTCTGTTATATACACACTGGGAACAACAAGCAAAGAATTAAAGCAGAAGTAGTTGGCTTTCAGGAAGAGAATGTTTTGTTGATGCCATTTACATATGTGAAAAATATTGCAGTTGGCAGTTTGGTAGAAGCAACACATCGAGCGTTGGAAATAAAGGTTGGACCTTCTTTGATCGGAAAAGTACTTGATGGTATGGGTGTTCCTTTAGATGGCTCTCCTCTGCCTCGCGGGTTGTTTCGCTATCCTTCAGAGAACGAGCCGCCGAATCCGATGGAAAGACCAAGAATTTATGAAAGCATTCAGCTAGGTATTCGGTCGATCGATAGTTTGTTGACGGTCGGGAAAGGCCAGCGGGTAGGTATTTTTGCCGGAAGTGGAGTGGGTAAGAGTACGTTGCTTGGTATGGTGGCACGTAATTCGACTGCTGACCTGAATGTTATCGCTCTAATCGGTGAACGAGGACGCGAAGTTCTTGATTTTATTGAACGAGATCTAGGTGAAGAAGGTTTAAAGCGGTCCATTGTAATCGTTGCGACTTCAGATCAACCGGCTTTAATGCGTATAAAAGGTGCATTGACGGCAACGAGTATCGCAGAATATTTTCGAGACCAAGGGAAGAACGTCATGTTGATGATGGATTCAGTAACTCGTGTTGCTATGGCGCAACGTGAGATCGGTTTAGCTGTTGGTGAGCCGCCAACAACAAAGGGATACACACCAAGCGTATTTGCAGTTCTTCCAAAATTATTAGAACGGTCTGGAACGAATAAGAATGGAACGATTACAGCATTTTACACGGTTTTAGTAGATGGAGATGATTTCAACGAGCCGATCTCAGATACTGTTCGAGGAATTCTAGATGGACACTTTATCTTAGATCGAAACTTAGCTAATAAAGGGCAGTTTCCTGCTGTAAATATTCTAAAGAGTATTAGCAGGGTTATGAATGATATCGTTCCAAAAGAGCATCGACAAGCTGCTGAACGACTTCGAGAACTTTTGTCTTCCTACGTCGAAGCAGAAGACTTGATCAGCATTGGCGCATATAAGAGGGGATCCTCTAAATCAGTGGATGAAGCGATTCAGATGTACCCTAACATTCTAGCGTTTTTGAAGCAGCAAGTAGATGAAGATGTTAGTTATGAACAAGCTCTTGAGCGGCTGTTGATTGAATTTGGAAAGGATGAACGTTGATGTCATTTCATTTTTCTATGGAAAAAGTTTTGTCTGTTAAACAAAAGGAGAAAGAATCGATTGAACAAGAATTAGGAGAAGCTGTACAAGCGTTCGAGAGCATCGCAGAAGAGATATACAGCCTCCTTAAGAGGAAAGAAGACATTGAGAACCAATCGAATTTTACCTTTCAGCAGAGAATCATAGTAAATGATCTTCAGAATACACAGCGTTTTCTTTTATCCATGACAAACAAGATCAAAGAATTACAGCCGTTATTACAAAGAGCAAGAGAAAGAATGCAAGTTATCCAGCAAAGGTTATTACAGCAGACGATTGAAGTGAAAAAATACGAAAAGCTAAAAGAAAGACAACTCAGCGCATATAAAGTGGAAGTTGCTTCTTATGAGAATAAGCAGAACGACGAATTTTCTGTATTGCGTTTTGCGAAGTCATAAAATCGGGTGATCAGATGAAACAGAACGAAAAATCCAACAGAATGGTTTGGTTTTTATTAGTAGTCTTCGTACCTTTCGTTTTTGCACTAACTGTATTCGGTATCGTTCTGTCGTTCATGGGAGTGGACGTATGGGAAGAGGCAAAGAACACGAGTAAAAACATGCCTATAATTAAAAATGTTTTTAGCGAAAAGTCCGAAGTAGCTGTAACAAACAATGGACAAGAGAAACAGTGGAAATCAAAGTTCGATGAGCAAGAAGATTACATCAAAATACTATCTGCTGATCTGCAAAAGAAAGAAAAAGAAGTCACGGATTTAAAAAGTAATATTGCACTATTAGAAAAGCAAGTAGAAGATGCAGAAACTAGTGTGAAAGAAGAAGAGAATGAACAATTAAAGAAATTATATGAAGCAATGTCAGCAAAAGATGCTGCGGCCGTAATGTCAGAGATGAACAACAATCAAATCATGGGCATCTTAATGCTTTTACAATCGGAAACACAAGCTGCGATTCTTGCCAAACTTGATGCAAAACGTGCAGCAGAGCTTACGGTACTCATGGCAAACAAGTCTCTATAAAAGGAGGTGTAAAAACGTGCAAATAATGATTTCGCAGCCAGCTGTTTCAGGAGCACAGACATCACAAATATCAGTTTCTTCGGAAAAAGGAAACAATATGGATTCTCTCTTTTCTCAATTGCTAGCATCTTCTGGCGCAGAGAGTGAACAGCTTCCTGAAGGTTTAGGAGATATGATCGCAAGTGTCTTAGGAAGCATTGAGGGGCTTGACTGGAATGCTGACCTACTGAATAACGAGACCGTTCAATCATTATTAAACGAACTGCCACCAGAAATGAAGGAAGTTATTGAAAACCTTCTTGAGAATGAGATCGATTTCTCACACCTTGCAGTAAACCCCACTCCTGAGATGAAACTAGCGATCTTATTGCAGGTTGCTTTTAACGAAGAGGCAGGTCCATTATCTCAAAAAGACCAAAAGCAAATGGCAGATATTATAGGACGATGGTTTCCAGGAGTGAAGCTAGATCAAAAAGATTCAATACCAAAACAAACAGAGCAGATCTTTGGAGAGATAAAAAAGCTTTTGAGTGACTCAACAAGTAATGATAAGAATGCTTTCATGAAAGTCTTTGAAACCTTATCAGCCGAGAAAAAGATAAAAAGCTTTGCAGATCATGCATTTCAACGGTTCGTCCCGACAAAATCGATCGAACCAAATGTTTCAGCTTCAAAGGAACTGCAAACCGTTCAAGCTCCACTTTCTCCTATAGAACAATGGACGTTGAAGGTTCCTGCTACAGGAGGAGAAGGACAAAAAGAACAATTTGTTCGTGAGGTTCAACAGATTATTTCAAGAGGAAAGCTGGTCGTTACAGAAACTGGATTTACGAAAATGCAGATTCGTTTAACACCTGAACATCTCGGTAACATCGAGATTCAGCTTATCCAAAAACATGGTGAGATCACTGCAAAGATCATCGCATCTAGTCAAGGTGCAAAGGATGCCCTAGATAGTCAACTCACACAATTGAAACAAGCTTTCACTAGTCAAGATATAGACTTTGAAAAGATTGATGTCTTTCTAAACGGAGACGAACAGTCCTTTGATTTCCGTGATCAAAGTAATCAAGAATTTGAAGATCAACAGCAAACAGATGAAAGTATGTCTGAGGAAGATATATCAGAACATCTATCATTTGATGAACAATTATCACAATTGGTATTAAACGAAAAGGTGTGATGAGTCATGACCAAGATCTCTGAAGATCTGATGCTTTCTAATTATCAAGCAAAAACAAAGCAAACAGGTTCAAACATTTTGGGAAAAGATGATTTTCTAAAGATATTAATTACACAGCTTCAAAACCAAGACCCAACAAGTCCGATGCAAGACCGAGAGTTTATCGCACAGATGGCAAGCTTTTCATCACTAGAACAGATGACAAACATGAACCAAACGATGCAGCAGTTCTTATCGTTTCAAACAGAATCTTCCTTGTTACAGCAAAGCGAGATGATCGGTAAACAAGTAACGTACGAAACCGAAACAGTAGATGAAGAAGGTAACAAAAAGATAGAGGAAAAAGAAGGTCTAGTTAAATCTGTGTTATTTGAAAAAGGATCTGTCATGTTGGAAATGAGTGATGGAACAAAGATCACAAGTTACCAAGTGATCAAAATATCTGATCAGGCAAAGTAAGGAGTGGATAACATGAGCGAACGTATACACGCTCATCAATTGTACCAGCCGATCCTTTACCCGAATCATCAACAGCAGAAAAAAGTAAATCGATCTTTTCAGTCAGTTCTTTATAAAGAGCTTGAAAACCAACTAACCGTTAGTAAACACGCTCAAAAAAGATTGCAAGATAGAAATATTACGATATCAGAAACAAGCTGGAACAAGATAAGTGAAAAGGTGATTGAAGCTGGGCAAAAAGGCATTAAAGACTCGTTGGTGATCATGAAGAATGTCACTCTTGTCGTAAATGCTCCGAATCAAACCGTAATCACAGCGTTAGATCGAAACGAAAGCACATCTCAGATCTTCACAAACATCAATGGTGCCATCGTCATAGACGAATAAACGAGCTGGACCTTTACAGGAGGCTCACAAAACTGCCGATTGACAGAGGCAGTCATTAAACCAAGTAAGGGAGATAAAAACAAATGTTACGTTCTATGTATTCAGGAATCAGCGGTATGAAAAATTTTCAGGTGAAGCTAGATGTAATCGGAAATAACATCGCAAACGTTAATACGTATGGCTTTAAGAAAGGCCGTACAACTTTTAAAGATCTTGTGAGTCAGCAGATTGCTGGGGCGAGTGCTCCGGGGACTGGTCGTGGAGGCGTAAATGCTAAGCAGGTTGGATTAGGATCACAGCTATCCTCAATTGATACTGTTCATACACAAGGGAGCTTGCAGAATACAAATAGACCTCTGGATTTAGGTATTTCTGGAGATGGATATTTTATTGTAGGCACTGGGGCTATAAATGGAGCACAGCCTAATGCATTTACAGGTACTCCAGAAATGAATTTTACAAGAGCAGGGAATTTTTATTTGGATCAACAAGGAAACTTAGTTAACTCAGACGGATTGTTCGTAATTGGCCAACCATCCACTGCACCTATAACGGTAGCTCCAAACCCTCCTACTAACTCAATAGATAATGGTAAGTTTGGTAAAATTGTTATTCCAACTAGTGCAAAAAGCTTTAGTGTTGGATCTGATGGTGTTGTAAGTTATATAGACGGTACAACCGGTGCATTACTCAAGGCAGGCCAGATAATGATAGCGAAATTTCCAAATAACGAAGGACTTGAAAAAGTTGGCGGAAATTTATTTAAAAGTTCTGCTAACTCAGGAGATTTAAAGGTTGCCGCAGATATGTTTGTTCCTAGTTCCGGGGGAGCAGGTAGCCTAGTTGCAGGAACTCTCGAAATGTCCAACGTAGATTTATCTGAAGAGTTCACTGAGATGATTGTTGCACAACGTGGGTTTCAAGCGAATACAAGAATCATTACAACATCTGATGAGATCCTTCAGGAGCTTGTGAACTTAAAACGTTAACGTGAAGGGAGGCAGGGGTGAGCAGGAAAAGGCTTAGCTCCGAAACTCATGATTTCTTTAACTCAGTTAAACGGGAATACGTTTACGCTGAATGCGATCTATATTGAACAGATCCAATCGTTTCCCGATACGACGATCACTTTAACAACAGGCAAAAAGTATGTTGTTAAAGAAAGTGAAGAACAGGTTGCTCAATTGATATCAACTTTTTATAGAAATATTAATTTGCTGCCACTAAGTCAGAAAAAGGAGGGTCTGTAGTTGGGAAAAAATAAAGCGGTAACGATCATGCTCTCTATGCTCGTAGCAATCGGTTTAATCGGTGCAGCAGGATATTACGGGTTTAAGCAGTTCTCACCTAAGACCGAAGCTTCAGAACCTACAGCAGAAGAGCTGGACAAGCTGATGGTCGAAACCAATGAAATGACAACCAATCTTGCAGATCAGTCTTATGTGAAGATTCAGTTCAAGATTCAAGCGGATAATGAAGATGCGAAACACGAACTAGAAAAAAGATTGTTTCAAGTGAACAATCTTATCATCTATGAGATCTCGAACAAGAAAACAGAAGAACTATCTGGGCAACAAGGATTGATCTCTCTTGAAGACAAGTTGAAAACAGAGATTAATAAGGTTATGCAAGATGGGAAAGTAGTCAGAGTCTACACAACTCAAAAGATCATACAATAATTCACTAAAAACGGCATGAAAAGAGGTGAGACTCTTGGTTGATGTTTTGTCACAAAACGAAATAGATGCTCTTCTCTCCGCCCTTTCCACAGGAGAGATGGATGCAGAAGAGCTTAAAAAGGAAGAGTCAGAGAATAAGGTTAAAGTTTACGATTTTAAAAGAGCCCTTCGTTTTTCGAAAGAGCAGATCCGCAGTTTAACTAGATTGCATGAGAACTTTGCAAGACTCTTAACGACTTATTTTTCGGCACAGCTTAGAACGTACGTCCAGATAGGGGTAGCGTCTGTTGATCAGCTACCATATGAGGAATTTATTCGTTCTGTTCCGAAGATGACTTTATTGAATGTGTTTGAAGCACATCCGTTTGAAGGGCGCATCTTAATGGAAGTAAATCCGAATATCGCATATGCCATGCTTGATAGAGTGATGGGCGGCAGCGGGGCAGGGATGAATAAGATCGAGAATTTAACTGAGATTGAGACACGAATCATGAATCAGTTATTTGAAAACACACTTGATAGTTTTAAAGAGGCTTGGACAAGTGTGATCGAACTGGAGCCGTTCATGCTCGATTTGGAAGTAAATCCACAATTTTTACAGATGGTTTCTCCGAACGAAACGGTTGTCGTCATCTCGTTAAACACGACGATTGGCGAAACGAGCGGAATGATTAATATTTGCCTTCCGCATGTTGTCATAGAGCCGATCATACCAAAGCTATCTGTTCATCATTGGATGCAGAATAAAAAGAAGACAAGAATTCCGGGAGAAACTGAATTTATTGAACAAAAGATAAAGAACGCCTTTTTGCCATTTAAGGTTGAGCTAGGATCTTCAGACATGTCGATAGAAGAGTTTCTGAACTTATCTATCGGTGACTGTATTGAACTTGATCAAAGGATCAACCAACCGCTCGTGATCAAAGTTGAGAACAATCCGAAGTTCTACGGTCAACCTGGAAAAGTGAAGAAAAAGCTAGCCGTTCAAATTATCGAAACCATTAAGGAGGATGAGGATCAATGGTAAGTGGAGATATGCTTTCACAAGACGAAATTGATGCTTTGTTGAATGGTGGAAGTCCTTCCTCGTCCGGAGCGACAGAAACCGAAGAATACCTATCATCGATTGAACGAGATGCGTTAGGTGAGATCGGAAACATCTCATTTGGAAGTGCTGCAACAGCACTATCCACCCTGTTAAATCAAAAGGTAGATATTACGACGCCACAAGTAACAGTCGTAAAACGCACTGAGTTAAAAGATGAGTTTCCGATTCCACATGTTGCGGTTCAAGTTACATACACAGAAGGCATCGAAGGAGCAAACTTGTTAGTGATCCGTAAGACAGATGCACAGATCATTGCAGATTTGATGCTTGGTGGTGAAGGCACGAATCCTTCTCCGGATTTTGGAGAGCTCCAATTAAGTGCTGTCGGTGAAGCGATGAATCAGATGATGGGATCCGCTTCAACGTCGATGTCTACGATCTTTAATAAAAAAGTAGACATCTCTCCTCCAAAGATTGATTTTCTGGATGTTGAATCAAACACAAGTTTGATTCCTGATGAAGAGATTTTAGTAAAAGTTTCATTCCGACTTAAAGTGGGTGAACTGATTGATTCGAATATCATGCAGCTGATCGATGCTGAGTTTTCAAAGGACCTTGTACATAAGTTGATGAATCCTGAACCAGTTGTTGAAAAAGAGCCGGTTGCTGATTATGTACCTCATGAAGAAGTGGCTCCGCCATCTCCACCGGCAGATCATTATCAAGAGCGAGTTCATCATGAATTAAGAAACGATCCGCAGCCTACTTATCAATCACAGATGAGAGACGTCTCCATTCAGCCGGCAAGCTTTTCAGACTTTGGGGAGTATGAGACGAATCAAAGAGATACGAAGAATTTAGATATGCTGTTAGACATTCCGCTACAAGTAACAGTAGAGCTTGGAAGAACGAAAAAAACGATTAAAGATATTTTGGAAATGTCTCAAGGTTCGATCGTAGAGCTCGATAAACTAGCTGGTGAACCAGTTGATATCTTTGTTAATCAAAAGATGATCGCAAAAGGCGAGGTTGTAGTTATCGATGAGAACTTCGGAGTTCGTGTAACTGAAATTTTAAGCCAGCGTGATCGTCTTGAAAAATTGAAATAATTATCGGAGGTAAGTGAAATGGGAGAACGTATTTTAGTTGTTGATGATGCAGCATTTATGAGAATGATGATCAAGGATATTTTAGTTAAGAATGGATTTGATGTTGTAGGTGAAGCGGCAGATGGTGCGCAGGCGATAGAGAAATTCCAAGAGTTAAAACCAGACTTAGTTACGATGGATATTACGATGCCTGAAATGGACGGTATATCAGCCTTGAAAGAGATCAAGAAAACAAACCCTGATGCAAAAATTATCATGTGTTCAGCGATGGGACAGCAAGCGATGGTAATCGATGCGATTCAAGCTGGGGCAAAAGATTTTATCGTTAAGCCGTTTGCAGCTGACCGTGTAATTGAAGCTATCAAGAAAACTTTAGGATAAACCTTTCATGTATCGATGGTTAATTAGTTTTTTTGCAGCAGTTTGTCTTTCGCTTGTACCAATTAGTGTACAAGCGGAAGGCAGCAGTTCAGGGAAAAGTGTTTATGACACTATAAATAGTTCGGATCAAAAGGGCGAGAAGGAAAAGTCACCAGCAACTAGTAGCCCTGTCAGTTCTAAGAGCGAAAGCACATTTATGATGCTTGTCAAGCTCGTGTTTATGCTTGGTATCGTTCTAGCGATCTTATTCTTTGTCTTACGATTTATTCAAAGAAAATCTGTCAGTTTTCAAGACGGGAAAAACCTTCAGTCTTTAGGGGGAATCGGAATTGGACAGAACCGTTCTGTACAACTGATCAAAACGGGTAATTCTGTCTTGGTAGTAGGTGTTGGTGATTCGGTAACACTGCTAAAAGAGATTACAGATGAAGTTGAAGTTCAGATGATGCTCGATCAGCGTCCGTCTCAAAATGTTTCAGCGATGACAAATCAATTGAAATTAAAGTGGATGAAAAGCAGAAACGAAGAATCAAGTAAGCCTGCAAATGAAACAGGGACAAAAGATCAGACCCAAACGTTTAAGAATATGCTTCAATCGATCGTTCAAGATAAGAAGAATCAGCAAAAAGATCTTCAGAGAGTACTTGAGAAAGGGAAACATCATGAATGAATTTATTCCTGGATTAGACTTGGATTTTATAAATAATAGCGATCCAGCGAACATGGAAACTACCATTCAGCTGTTGCTGCTCTTAACGGTCCTTTCGCTTGCTCCAAGTATATTAATACTTATGACTTGTTTTACGAGGATCATTATCGTTCTGTCATTTGTTAGAACTTCACTGGCAACGCAGCAGATGCCACCTAACCAAGTTCTGATTGGGATTGCTTTGTTCTTAACTTTTTTTATCATGGCGCCAGTGATGCATGAAGTAAACAAAGAGGCGGTTCAGCCGTTAGTAAAAGGTGAGATTTCTCAGGAGGAAGCCTTTGATAAAGGAAGTCTTCCCATCAAAGAGTTTATGGCTAAGCATACACGACAAAAAGATCTTATGCTGTTTATGGAATATTCAGGTGCTAAGAAACCGGAAAGTATTAAAGATATTCCTTTAACGACTCTTGTTCCAGCGTTTGCGATTAGTGAATTAAAGACAGCTTTTCAGATTGGATTCATGATTTTTGTACCTTTTTTGATCATTGATATGGTCGTTGCGTCTATTTTAATGGCTATGGGGATGATGATGCTGCCACCCGTGATGATATCACTGCCATTTAAGATCTTATTATTCGTACTGGTTGATGGCTGGTACCTCATCGTTAAATCATTGCTATTAAGCTATTAAGGCAGGTGTAAACATGGATTCTCAATTTGTAATTTCTTTAGCTGAAAAAGGGGTATACATGACCTTGCTTTTGTGCGGTCCGCTTATGCTATTAGCCCTGATTGTAGGTTTGATCGTCAGTATTTTTCAAGCAACAACACAGATTCAGGAACAAACACTCGCATTTATACCAAAGATTGTTGCCGTTTTAGTAGGACTCGTGTTTTTCGGACCTTGGATGCTTTCACAAATATTAGGTTTCACATCAAATATCTTTCAAAATTTACACACTTATATAGGATGATAAAATGGTAGATTTAGTTGCTTTCCCTGCTTTTTTATTAATCCTAACTAGAGTATCGGCATTTTTCTTAACAATTCCTGTGTTTTCCAATAAAAATTTACCTGTTATGCATAAAATCGGATTATCCCTATTTTTATCGTGGATCATGTTGTACGCGATTGACCCAAAACCGATTCCGTTAGATGGTTCATTTTTTCTGTTAATCATTAAAGAAGCGATGGTAGGACTATCCATCGGATTTATTGCAGCGATTGTTTTCTACGCGATTCAAGTAGCTGGTGGATTTATTGATCTTCAGATGGGTTTTGCGATAGCGAACGTGTTTGATCCGCAGACAGGCATTCAGACTCCTTTGATGGGTAGATATCTGTATACGTTTGCGATTCTTTTCTTGTTAGCTACCGATGCTCATCACATGTTACTCGATGGAATCTTTTATAGTTACCAATTTTTACCGATTGATTCAACCATATCTAATTTTGGAGATGGCGGGATTACGAGATTTGTAATAAGTGTGTTCTCAGGTATGTTCTTAGTTGCTCTGCAGATGGCGATTCCGATCGTAGGCACGTTGTTTCTAGCAGATCTAGCACTTGGGATCGTAGCAAGAACCGTTCCTCAGATGAACATTTTTGTTATCGGCCTACCAGTGAAAATATTAATTGCTCTTGTGTTGTTTTTAGTAGTAATGCCCGCATTCTTCGTATCTGTTCAGATGCTAGTCGATCAGATGCGTGACAGCATGATTAACTTAATGGAATTGTTGGGAGCGGCTTAAGTTGATGAGATATCCAATTACTTTACAATACTTTTCAGGAGAAAAAACAGAAAAAGCAACACCGAAAAAAAGGCAGGAGAGCAGGAAAAAAGGTCAAGTAGCCAAAAGTGCTGACATCAACGCTGCACTTGTACTGTTTGCATCCGTTATGTTTCTTTCCTTTATGGGAAGCTGGATGGGTCAGAGGTTGCTTCATCTCTTCGCATATAGTTTAGATAAGAAACTTCTCTATAACGTAACTGAATCGAGTATTCCTAAACTATTTTGGGAGCTTTCGCTTGAAGTCGCGATCATCATAGCTCCCGTAATGATTGCGGCTATGATAGCCGGAGTCTTAGGAAACTATTTGCAAGTTGGGTTTTTGTTATCAACAGAAGCGATTCAGATGAAACTCGAACGAATCAATCCTTTATCTGGATTTAAGAGGATCTACTCGGTGCGTGCATTAGTAGAGCTATCAAAATCAATACTTAAAATTCTGCTTATCGGTGGAGTGACATTTTTTATCCTTTGGAGTGAACGTGATATCTATTTAAGAATGAGCCTAGTGAGTATTGAATCTTCACTTCCTGTCTTTGGAGGACTTGCTGTCAAGATGGGTTTTGCAGCTTCACTCGTTTTACTTTTTCTTGCGTTTCTTGACTATATGTACCAAAAATACGATTTTGAAAAAAATATTAGGATGTCGAAACAAGATATCAAAGATGAATACAAAAAATCTGAAGGTGATCCAAAGATTAAAGGGAAGATCAAGGAAAAACAAAGGCAGATGGCTATGAGGCGAATGATGCAAGAAGTGCCTAAAGCAGATGTGATCATCACAAATCCTACACACTATGCGATCTGCTTAAAGTATGACGATAACAACATGGATGCTCCCGTTGTTGTGGCAAAGGGAGTGGATCTTATCGCTCAACGCATCAAAGAAATCGCAAAAGAGCATAACGTAGCGGTTGTAGAAAACAAGCCTCTAGCAAGAACGCTGTACGCCCGCGTTGAGATCGGGCATGTGATTCCTGAAGATCTTTTTAAAGCAGTAGCTGAAATTTTAGCCTTTGTATACCGTGTAAAGAAAAAAGCGTAAGGAATGAATAGGAGAGTTAACAGATGAAAGCTAGAGACATGAGTGTTTTAGCGGGCGTTATTCTCATTATCGCCATGCTCGTCATACCAATGCCAACGTTTATGTTGGACTTCTTAATCATAACAAATATATCTCTGGCACTTTTAATCATATTGATTGCCATGAATACAACACAGCCTCTCCAATTTTCTATATTTCCGTCATTGTTATTGTTAGTGACGCTTTTCAGACTTGGGCTAAACGTTTCGACAACGAGGAGTATCCTTTCAACCGGAGATGCAGGAAACGTTGTACATACTTTCGGTGAATTTGTAGTTGGTGGAAATATTCTTGTTGGTATCGTTGTATTTTTCATTCTAATCATCATTCAATTTATCGTAATTACGAAAGGATCTGAACGTGTATCAGAAGTAGCTGCAAGATTTACGCTTGATGCGATGCCTGGTAAGCAGATGAGTATCGATGCAGACTTAAACGCTGGCATGATTTCAGATCGGGAAGCGAAAGAAAGACGTGAAACGATTGAACGCGAAGCAGATTTTTATGGAGCGATGGATGGTGCGAGTAAATTTGTAAAAGGTGATGCTATAGCAGGTATAATCATCGTTTTGATCAATATGTTGTTCGGAATCATCATCGGAATGCTTCAGATGGGCCTTAGCTTTGGTGAGAGTGCAGAATTGTTTACAAGAATGACGGTTGGTGATGGATTAGTATCTCAGATCCCTGCGCTGATCATTTCAACAGCGACAGGAATTATTGTTACTCGTGCGGCCTCAGAAGGAAATTTAGGGTTTGATATCAGTAAACAATTGCTTGCATATCCTATCATGCTTTTTGTTGCTGGCGGCACCATCATCATGCTTGGCTTGTTCACACCGATCAATGACTTTTTCACGATTACGATCGGAGGAATTTTAGCAATCGGTGGTTATCTTCTATTAAAAGCAGAACGTGAGCAAAAAGAAAAAGAAGAAGTGGTGGAAGAGGATATTCAGACAGAACAGCTGAAAAGCCCTGAATCTGTTGTGAACCTTCTACAGATCGACCCGATCGAATTTGAATTCGGCTACAGTCTTATTCCATTAGCAGACACTTCGCAAGGCGGTGACCTGTTGGATAGGATCGTTATGATCAGAAGGCAGCTTGCATTAGAACTTGGAATGATCGTACCGGTCGTTCGAATTCGTGACAACATTCAGCTTCAGCCGAATGAATACAGGATCAAAATAAAAGGCAGCCAAGTCGCAAAAGGTGAGCTGCTGTTGGATCATTATTTAGCGATGAGCCCAGGTATAGACGATGAAGAGGTGCAAGGTATCGAAACGATGGAACCAGCTTTTGGTCTACCAGCTATTTGGATCGGTGAAGAGATGAAAGAGCGAGCTGAATACTCAGGATATACAGTCGTAGATCCGCCGTCAGTCGTCTCGACGCATTTAACAGAAGTGATCAAGAAGCACGCACACGAATTGATTGGCAGACAAGAAACGAAACAACTTGTAGATCACTTAAAAGAATCGTATCCAGCGATCGTGGAAGAGGTAACTCCAGATGCTCTTACCATCGGAGAGGTTCAAAAAGTGTTATCAAAACTTTTACGAGAACGAATCTCAATTCGAAACTTAGCGGTAATTTTTGAAACGTTAGCTGATTTTGCAAAAATGACAAAAGATACAGATCTATTAACAGAGTATGTAAGACAAGGCTTATCCAGACAGATCTCAAAAAGCTATAGTAATGAAAATGAGCCTCTGCATGTTATCACACTTGGCGGCTCGGTGGAAAAGAAGATAGCTGATGCAGTTCAGCAAACCGAACATGGGAATTATCTGTCTTTAGATCCGCAAGACTCTCAAGTGATCTTTAACAGCATTACTACTGAGCTTGAATCTGGGCGAAGTTTTGACCAATCTGTTGTTCTCTTATGTTCACCGGCTGTAAGAATGTATGTAAGACAACTCATTGAACGTTATCTTCCTGATGTCGCGGTTTTATCATACAACGAATTGGAACCTGAGCTCGAAGTGAAAAGTGTAGGGGTGGTGAACATCTGATGAAAGTGAAGAAATATACAGCGCAGAACTTGCCAGAAGCTATGAAATTAGTTAGAGCGGATCTGGGCAGTGGTGCAGTCATTTTAAATACAAGAGAGGTTCAAGTTGGTGGCTTCTTCGGATTTTTCACAAAGAAGAATGTTGAAATTTTCGCTGGATTGGATCAAGACGTAGATTATCATCCAACAAAGAACACTAACAAGAATAATGTGAAAGAACAGCAAGCTGTGTTCCAGGACGAGGAGTTGACAAAGGAAATTCGTCAGCTGAAGAAGATGGTTCACTCTTTGACCGTACAATCAAAATCTGCAGAAGATGCAGCTCCATTCATTAAAGAATGGGAAACTTTTCTTTTAAGTCAAGAAGTAGACTTAACGATAATCGAAGAACTCATCCCTTCTTTATCAAATAAATACGAAAGTCTCGATGAAATGGAGCGAGACAGCTATGACTGGAATACATGGATCAGCAGCTACTTAAGCGCAAGAATGGCTAAAAGCGAATTTGGCGGCTTTCATTATGAAACAAAATTCTTAAACTTAATCGGACCTACCGGTGTTGGTAAAACAACAACCATAGCGAAGATTGGAGCAAAAGCGGTTTTAAAAGACGGAAAAAAAGTGGCGTTTATTACGACTGATACGTATCGTATTGCAGCTATCGACCAACTAAAAACGTACGCTGAGATATTAAACATACCATGTGAAGTCGCTTATACTGCTGATGATTTTAAGAAGGCTAAGGAAAAGTTTGAAGATTATGATCTAGTCCTCGTAGATTCGGCAGGCAGAAACTTCTTAAATCGTTTTTACATCGAAGAATTGCAACGTATCATTCATTTTGATAAAGATATGAAAAACTATCTCGTTCTTTCTTTAACTTCAAAATACCGGGATATGGAGACGATTTATAGTCAGTTTAAGAGTCTGCCGGTTCATAAGGTGATATTTACGAAGAAAGATGAAACGACGACGTACGGTTCATTATTGAATCTTGCAATCTTAAACAGTGTACCGATCGGATATGTTACGAATGGCCAGAACGTACCTGATGACATGTTTGAGGCTGACGCGGATGAACTTGTTCAGGCTCTAGTAAAGGAAAAGCTACTTCATGCTTGATCAAGCGATAAGTCTTCGTAAACAATTAGTCTCTGCCTCATCAAACAGTGCAAGAGTTATCTCTGTAGTCAGTGGTAAAGGTGGAGTGGGTAAAACGAACGTCACGGTGAATCTTGCTCTTTCATTGGTTGAAATGAAAAAACGTGTGTTAGTACTAGATCTTGATATAGGTATGGGAAATGTAGATTTGATTCTAGGCAGAAGATCTGACAAGCATATGATGGATATGCTGCAGAATCAATTATCCGTATGGGAGATCATCGAAGAGGGTAAAGACGGACTTCATACGATTGCCGGCGGAAGGAATTTCGGTTCGCTTACAAGAATAACGGATGACATGTTGGTACACTTTATGAAGCAACTGGAAGAATTAGAGAGGTTTTATGACTATATTTTTTTAGACATGGGTGCAGGTGCAACAGAAACAGCTTTAAAATTTGTACTTTCCAGTCATGAGATATTGGTGATAGCTACACCTGAGATCACCTCACTAACAGATGCATATTCTATGATGAAATTCATTTATATGAAAGATAAGGACCTGCCCTTTTATTTGGTCATCAATCGATATGAAAATGTGAGAGAAGGAAAAGAAACGGTTGAAAAGTTAAGTCATGTTTGTAAACAGTTTTTGAAAAAAGAGCTGATCTGTTTAGGTAAGATACCGATGGATCAGGATGTATTACATGCTGTGAAAAAACAGATTCCCTTTTCTATTCATAAACCTTCATCAATAGCATCCAGAGCTGTATATCAGCTAGCGGAAACCTATGTTGGTACAGTAAAACAGCAAGAAGTATCTTATAAGTCTTTCATCGGTAAGCTAAAGTCATTTTTCAGAGAAAGGTAGATGCTGCATGAAACAGATCAGAGTGCTAATTGTGGATGATTCTGCCTTTATGAGGAAGCTGATCAAAGAGTTCTTAAGCGAAGATCCTAGAATTTTGGTGATCGATACAGCAAGAAATGGACAAGAAGCAGTTGAAAAAACACTAAAAATAAAACCAGACGTGATAACGATGGATGTTGAGATGCCCATTTTAAATGGGATCGACGCAGCAAGAACCATTATGAAGAGTTTTCCTGTTCCAATCATCATGTTATCTAGCACAACAAAAGTCGGTGCAGAAAATACAATTCTAGCTATGGAAGCAGGAGCTATTGATTTTATCGCTAAGCCATCAGGAGCAATATCCTTAGATTTACATAAGGTAAAGACTAGTTTGATAGAAAAAGTGATCGCTTCCTCTAAAGCGAATATTGTAACAAAAAAAACACTGTCGCCTTATACATTTGAAAACAAAGTGCCTAAAAGATCAAACAGAATTGATCATAGAGAGAAGCTAGTCTTAATAGGTACATCTACAGGCGGCCCAAGAGCTTTACAACAAGTGATTACTAAGCTACCTATAGACCTGGATGCACCTGTTGTTGTCGTTCAACATATGCCAGCAGGATTTACGAAATCATTAGCAGATCGATTGAATTCACTATCAGACATCTCTGTAAAAGAGGCTGAGCATCATGAACGGCTACAAAAAGGTCATGTTTACATCGCACCCGGCGGTTTTCATGTTCGACTATACGAAAAAATGGGACGGTTATATGTTTCGTTAGATAGTGATGCTCCAGTAGGAGGTCATCGACCAGCGGTTAATGTACTTTTCAGTTCAGCCTGCAAGCTTAAAAACTATCAAAAGGTCGTTGTCATAATGACTGGAATGGGCTCCGACGGTACAAATGGAATCGTAGACTTAAAAGAAGCTGGTTCAACCGTAGTTATTGCGGAAGCTGAAGAATCTTGCATCGTTTATGGAATGCCAAAAGCCGCGGTTCTCACTAAAAAAGTAGATGAAGTTGTTCATTTAGAGTCAATTGGATTAGCTATTCAGAACCATTTGTAAATTAGGAGGAATTATACGATGGAAATGACACAATATCTTGACATATTCATTGAGGAAAGCAAAGAGCATTTACAATCTATTAATCAACAAGTGCTGCTGCTAGAGAAAAGACCAGGAGAGCTTTCAATTGTAAATGAGATATTTCGTTCTGCTCATACGTTAAAAGGAATGTCAGCTACGATGGGTTATGAAGATCTGGCCAATCTTACGCACTGTATGGAAAATGTTCTTGATGCGATTCGAAACAACAAAATAGAAGTTTCATCTTCTGTCCTAGATGTTCTGTTCGCGTCGCTTGATCATTTAGAAGCGATGGTAGTGGAGATTTCAGAAGGTGGAAGCGGTAAACGTGATGTGACGAAGACAGTGAGAGATTTAGAGGCCCTTGAAAAGGGAGAAGCTCCAAAGATGATTCAAGCTGAATCAATAAAGGAAGCAGAGTCGTTACATGCTTATGATCAATATGAAAAGCAAATTATCATTCAATCAAAAGAACAAGGATTTAACGCTTACGAGCTTTCGATCTCATTAAGGGACGACTGTATCTTAAAAGCTGCAAGAGTATATATGGTCTTCGAAGTGATCGAACAGATCGGTGAGATCATAAAAACGATGCCAGCAGTAGACATGCTTGAAACAGAACAATTCGGAACTCATTTTACTCTTTCCATCCTCACGAAAGAGTCCGCCGAAAACGTACAGGAACGTATCTTAAAAGTGTCTGAGGTAGATGTAGTAGAAGTGGTTGACATTCAAGCAGATAAACTCAACATCTCGTCAAACACTGAGAGCGACAAGAATGATAAATTAGAGCAACAAGAAGTGAAACTAGAAGATAAAAAAAGCGAACCTCAACAAACTTCAATTTCAGGAAGCAGCGGAAAAACGATTCGTGTCAATATTGAAAGGCTCGATCAGCTCATGAACTTGTTTGAGGAACTCGTTATTGACCGAGGACGGCTTGAAGAGATATCGAAATCATTAAAAAGCATGGAACTCAATGAAACGGTTGAACGAATGTCTCGTGTTTCAGGAGACCTTCAAAATATTATCCTGACGATGAGAATGGTACCGGTAGAACAAGTTTTCAATCGCTTTCCAAGGATGATAAGAGGATTAGCGAAAGATCTCGGTAAAAAAGTAAACCTTGAGATCGTAGGTGCTGAGACTGAGCTTGATCGAACCGTAATCGATGAGATCGGTGATCCGCTTGTTCATCTACTTCGAAACTCGATTGACCATGGCATCGAAAACCCAGGGGAACGCTCTTCTAAAGGCAAAAATGAAACGGGGACCATCTATTTAAGAGCATTTCATAGCGGAAATCATGTGTTTATAGAGATTCAAGATGATGGAGCGGGTATAAATAAGCAAAAGGTATTGAGTAAGGCGATTGAAAATGGGGTCATCACGAAAGAAATGTCTGAAAATTTGACCGATAAACAGTGTTTTGAATTATTGTTCGCTTCAGGCTTTTCTACAGCCGATGTTGTTTCTGACATTTCAGGCCGTGGAGTGGGATTAGATGTTGTGAAGAATAAGATTGAATCGTTAGGTGGTTCTATCGCTGTCGATTCAACCGAAGGCTCTGGGACGATTTTTTCCATACAGCTTCCTCTTACTTTATCAATCATGTCAGTTATGCTCGTTGAAATTAGTCGTGAGAAATATGCGATTCCACTATCATCAATTATTGAAACGGCCATTATTAAGAAAGAAGATATTCTTTCAGCTCATAATCAGAAAGTGATTGATTTTAGAGGTAAAGTCGTACCGCTTGTAAACATGAAGGACATTTTTGAAGTCCCTGGTTCAACTGAAGCCAGTCAGCACGTTCCTGTAGTGGTAGTGAGAAAAGGTGACAAGATGGCAGCATTAGTCGTTGATTCGTTTATTGGACAGCAAGAAATTGTCTTGAAATCACTTGGTCAGTATTTGACATCTGTATTTGCTATCTCTGGTGCAACGATTCTAGGAGATGGACAAGTAGCATTAATTCTCGATTGCAATGCACTCATAAAATAAGGTGGTTAATCATGATGAATGAAGAAAAAGTGATCATATTTCAATTAAAAGATGAAGAATATGCAGTTCCTGTTCAGCACGTAAAATCGATTGAAAGAATGCAACCGATTACGAGAATTCCAAGAACAGTTTCTTTCGTAAAAGGGGTAATTAACTTAAGAGGAGTCGTTACTCCCATTATCGATCTGCGTTCACGATTCGAAATTGAAGAAGTAAGTCATACGGATACAACTCGCATCATCATTGTTTCAGTAGGTTCCATTGAAGCTGGACTGATTGTCGATGCAGCAAACGATGTAATCGATCTGGATAAAGAGTCGATCGAGCCTCCTCCTGAAGTAGTAGGTGGTGTAGATGCAGAGTATATCCATGGGGTTGCGAAGATTGAAAAGCGACTATTGATCTTGCTCGACCTTGTGAAGGTGTTGAATCCAGAAAAGTTGGATGTTCAACCTACAAAGGAGAGTATCCTTTGAGATGGATTTTTTAAAAATTCAGCCGATTCATCTGGATGTCTTACGAGAGATCGGAAACATTGGAGCAGGACATGCAGCCACAGCCTTATCAACGATGCTGAACAAAGCTGTTGATATGAAAGTTCCTTCAGTAAACGTGATCTCATTTGAAGAGATATCTGAGATGGTTGGCGGAGCAGAGAACGTTGTGGCATCTGTTTTCTTGAGAATCGTTGGCGATGCTCCTGGATGTATGTTCTTCATGCTTCCAGTTGAGCAAGCTGAGCAGCTTTTAGAAGACTTATTAATCGGCCAGACAGTGAAGTTAACAAACGGAGAAGAATCTGACATCTCATTATCTGCTCTTCAGGAAGTGGGAAACATTCTATCAGGCTCATATCTAACATCGTTCTCTGATTTCACAGGGTTGAATTTACAGCCATCAGTACCTGCAACAAGTATTGATATGGCAGGGGCAATCTTGAGTTTTGGACTTTTCGAAATTTCCACTGTGAGCGATTATGCCATTGTTATTGATACTGCTTTTACAGATATAGAAAGACAAGACGAGGTAAAAGGTCACTTCTTCTTGTTGCCTGATCCTCTTTCCTTCTCAAAAATTTTTGAAGCATTAGGAGTTCCGTTGGATGAGTGAAATCATAAAAGTTGGAATCGCTGATATAAACGTCGTTTCCCCTCCAAACACAATTAGAACAACAGGTCTTGGTTCATGTGTGGGCGTTATACTTTTCGATCAAGTAAAAAAAATGGCAGGGATGGCGCATATCATGCTTCCGGATTCGTCTTTATCAAAAACTCCCACATTGAATGAAGGAAAGTATGCGGATACAGCAATCAAGAGTTTATACGACATGCTGATCAAGAGTGGTGCTAACGGAAAAGCGCTAAAAGCAAAAATTGCTGGCGGCGCGCAGATGTTTAAGTTCTCATCCGGAAGTGAAATGATGCGAATCGGCCCAAGAAACGTAGAACGTGTCAAAGAAGAGTTGTCTGCTCTGAAAATTCCTTTACTAGCAAGTGATGTAGGAGGCTCGAGTGGCAGAACCATTGAGTTCAATCCAGAGAACACATTACTAACGATTAAAACAGTTAATGCAGGAACGAAAGTAATTTAGAAGTTCACAAAAAAAACGAGGAGGATTACCATGACGGAGCCATCTTTAGTAGAAGAACAATCTTGCTGGGAAAAGTGGAACACTAGTCGTGATCGAGAAGCAGGTGACGAACTGATGCGTGCATATTTACCACTTGTCAATTATCATGTACAACGTATATCGGTTGGTTTGCCGAAAAGTGTTAACAAAGATGAACTCCGATCCCTCGGTATGCTAGGGTTATACGATGCTCTAAAAAAATTTGAGCCTGAAAGAGACCTGAAATTTGATACATACGCATCATTTCGAGTTCGTGGTGCTATTTTGGACGGCTTAAGAAGAGAAGATTGGCTGCCAAGAAGTTTAAGAGAAAAAACGAAAAAAGTTGAAGCTGCCATTGAGAGGTTAGAACAAGAAAATCTGCGTTCTGTAAGCGCGAAAGAAGTTGCTGATGAATTAGGATACTCAGAAAATGAAGTAACAACCGTAATGTCTGAAAGTTTTCTTGCTAATGTATTATCGATCGATGAAGAGAATAAAGAAACAGAAAGTCGTGAAAAAGTTAGTTATACAATTGAAGATAAAAAAGCGATTACACCTGAAAATAGTTTGCTGCAAGAAGAACTTCATGGCGAACTTGCATTAGTGATCAAGGAATTATCTGAAAAAGAGCAGCTTGTAGTGAGTTTGTTCTACTTTGAAGAATTAACATTGACTGAAATCGGTCAAGTACTTGGTCTATCGACATCCAGAATATCTCAAATACACTCAAAAGCACTCTTTAGAATTCGACAGGTTCTACAACGATATATGTAAGGGGTAGGGATATGGATCAATGGTTTCATATTAAATATGAAGATAATGAAACGCAGGCTCTTTTATTAAAAAAAGAAGTTGAAATCCCATCTGGAGAAGTCACATTTTCGAGTCTTTTAGCTTGGGTCGAATCAAAAGGTATACGACATGGAATTCGAAATGAAGTTTTGAGTTTGATAGCTGAGAATCTAGATACATTTATTTTCCCGGCTGAAATCGCAAAAGGAAAACTACCGAAGGACGGAGAACCTGCAAGACTTATACCGTCTATCTCAAATGAGAAAGTCGTTACGATCAACGAAAATGCGAAGCTGGATTTTAAACGACTTTTTACAATTCCAACAGCTGAGTTCGGAGAGATCTTAGCAAGAAAAGTAAATGCTACAGAAGGCATCGCAGGAATAAGTGTTTTCGGAAAAGTGCTATCTGCAAAAAAAGGAAATGATCTGCTAGTGAAAAATGGTATGAACACCGTATTTAACGAATCAGAGCAATACGTTTATGCTTCAGCAAGCGGGGAAGTAACCTTTCAAAAGAACAGAGTAAATATTTATCCTGTTTATCGAGTGAATGGAGATGTTTCCTTAAAGACTGGTCACATAGATTTTGTTGGAAATGTTCATATAACGGGCGATGTTCCTTCCGGATTTAAAATATCAGCAAAAGGTGATGTGAGGATCGAAGGAGTCGTAGAAGCAGCAGATATCAATACAGACGGAAACGTTGTTATCGGTGGTGGTGTCTTAGGCCAAGGTAAAGGAACGATCCGTTGTGGAGGAGACTTTACTTCACTGTATATTAGTCAAGGAAATGTCTACGCCAATGGAAATATAATGGTAGCTCAAACGATTCTACACAGTTATTGTGAGGCAGAATTGACTGTTACATGTACAAGCGGAAAAGGGAATATATCGGGTGGTACATGTATTGCTGGGAACGGAATATCAGCGATTGATATAGGCAATGAAACGTACTCCAAAACGCTATTACACATAAAAACAAATGCTAAAATGGAGAGCGATATCTTAAAATACGAACAAAAAATTCTTGAACTGCAAACAAATTTAGAGAAATTAAATCATTTAAAGACTGTGTTGATTCAGAAAAATTCAGAACGACAAACGATTAATCGTATCATTAATACAATCTCTCAAGCGAAACACGAAATCGTTGACCTACAAAAGAAAATCCAAAGATGTAAAAGTTCTTCAAACTCATCTATAAATATAAAAGGCACGCTTCACCCTAATGTTGAGATCTGTATTGGAAAATACAAACGAAAAATTCAATCTCCATTTAATGCTGCAAAAGTATTTATAGAAGAGAAAGAAATTGTTGTTCACTCCCTATAAGAATTGGATGTGGATGCTGTGAGTCTGAAATTAATAGAGCTTCAAGTTGCAATTCCAAGAACAGTTGATGCGTCAAAAGCAAGTCTAGATCTAATGAACAGAGGACTTCTACAACAACAGCAGACCACAGAAGAAATACGTAAGAAAGACAAGAATGAATCGAAACGGGTCAATCAGAAAGAAGCGGCTGATGCAGGCTTGTTTCAATCAAATCAACAACAAGAAAAGACGAGTTCTAGAAGTCAGAGTCATCCTTATAAAGGGAAGAAAATTGATTATACAGGTTAGGATGAATGTGATGTACGCCTTAGTTTTTCTAAGTTTCTTATTAAATGTAGTCTGTCTTTATTCTGTTTTTAATTTGCGCAAAAAACTACAGCAGCAGAGTGCCTCAAATGACACAAGAATAAGTGAAGAGGTAGAAGAACTTCTGGAGCTGTTCTCAGAAGAGATGAAGCTTGAAAATGAACGTTTGCATAAGATGATTTTAAAATTCACAGAAGAGCAACAGCAGAAATATCATTCGACAGTGGTTAATGAGAATTCTCCAATCCAATCTGTAGAGACCCAAACTGACAATACTTCTCTAGATGATCACTTATCTAAAGATACGAACGAAGTATTAACATTAGCTCAAGAAGGATATAATGCTGAAGAAATTGCAAAAATGCTTCAAAGAGGTAAAGGCGAAGTAGAGTTACTTTTAAAATTTTATCGATAACAAGCAAAAAGACTTGCAGAAATTGCACGAAACATGTTATATTATTTCTCGGTGTTAATCACACACGTTTGCGGATTTGAGTAATGTGGTGCTGACTAAGTCAGTTATTGCTCAAAGGTGAAACAAACGGAGGTAAACAAACCTAGGAGGTGCCATTATGGCAGTAATTTCAATGAAACAATTGTTAGAAGCTGGTGTACACTTTGGTCATCAGACTCGCCGTTGGAATCCGAAAATGTCTCGTTACATTTTCACAGAAAGAAACGGTATCTACATCATCGATCTTCAAAAGACAGTAAAGAAAGTTGAAGAGTGCTACAATGTTATGCGTAACATCGCAGCTGACGGTGGAAAGATCCTTTTCGTAGGAACTAAGAAACAAGCTCAAGATTCAGTAAAGGAAGAAGCTGAACGTTCTGACATGTACTACATCAACCAACGTTGGTTAGGTGGAACATTAACAAACTTCGGTACAATTCGCAAGCGTATCAACCGCTTAAAAGATCTTGAAAAAATGCAAGAAGACGGTACTTTTGAAGTACTTCCTAAGAAAGAAGTTATTCTTCTTAAAAAGGAAATGGATCGTCTTGAAAAGTTCCTAGGCGGAATTAAAGACATGAACAAGCTTCCTGACGCATTATTCGTAGTTGACCCTCGTAAAGAGCGCATTGCGATTGCAGAAGCTCGTAAATTAAACATCCCGATCATCGCTATCGTTGATACGAACTGTGATCCGGACGAAGTTGATCACGTTATCCCTGGTAACGATGATGCAATTCGTGCAGTTAAACTTCTTACTGGTAAGATGGCAGATGCTATCATCGAAGCTAACCAAGGCGGAGAAGAAGTAGCAGAAGCAGCTGAAGAAGAAACTACTGCTTAATTAAATGGAATGCTCAAGGGTGGTAGAGGGGATGACCCTTTATCACCCTTTTTATGTAAAAGCACAACTAGCACTACATATCCCATAAGGAGGCAAAAACACATGGCTATTACAGCACAAATGGTTAAAGAATTGCGTGAGAAAACTGGCGCAGGTATGATGGATTGTAAGAAAGCATTAACTGAAACAGATGGTAACATGGAGGCGGCAATTGATTACCTTCGTGAAAAAGGGATCGCGAAAGCTGCTAAGAAAGCTGACCGTATCGCTGCAGAAGGTTTAACTTCTGTAATCGTTGAAGGCAACAAAGCAGTAATCCTTGAAGTAAACTCTGAAACAGATTTCGTTGCAAAAAACGAAAACTTCAAAAACTTAATCGCTGAACTTGGTAACCACTTGTTGGCTACAGAACCTGCTTCTGTTGAAGATGCATTGGCTTCTGAGTTTAACGGAACTACTGTAAATGATTACATCAACGCTGCAATTGCAAAAATCGGTGAAAAACTTACTCTTCGTCGTTTCGAAATCTTGAAAAAAGACGACAATGCAGCATTCGGCGCATACCTACACATGGGTGGTCGTATTGGAGTTCTTTCAGTTGTTGAAGGGACTACAGAAGAAGAAGTTGCAAAAGACGTTTCTATGCACGTTGCAGCAGTAAACCCTAAATACATCTCTCGTGACGAAGTTAGTGAAGAAGAAGTATCACGTGAGCGTAAAGTGTTAACTGAACAAGCACTTAACGAAGGAAAGCCTGAAAACATCGTAGCTAAAATGGTAGAAGGACGTCTTGGTAAATATTTCGAAGATATTTGCTTAAACGACCAATCTTTCATTAAAGATCCAGACCAAAAAGTAGGTAAATATGTAGCTTCCAAAGGTGCTACTGTTAAAGCCTTCATTCGCTTTGAAGTAGGAGAAGGTCTTGAAAAGCGTGAAGACAACTTCGCTGAAGAAGTAATGTCTCAAGTTAAAAAGTAAGCACAGTTTGAAAAAGAGGGGAGCACGTTGTGTTCCTCTTTTTTTACAGAAATAACCTGAGTTTCATAATGGCTATACTTACTTAAAAATTTTTGCTTAAGTGTTTTACAAAACATCTTTAGTTGTTGATTGTAGTGTAAGGTGCAAGACTCCTGCGGGACAAGCGGTCAGGTGAGACACTTAGAGGCGCAAAGCGGCAAGTGGCTCACCGGTCGCCCCGCGGAAAGCATGCACCTGAAACGGAAATCAACCACTTTCACAAAGCAACGAAGCTTTTTTTAGAATAAACAGCCTTGAAAACCAGGTAAATACATTTTTTTAGGTGATGGAGGGACAAATGACTACTTCAAAATATAAACGAGTCGTCTTGAAATTAAGCGGAGAGGCATTAGCAGGTGAACAAACTTCTGGAATCGATCCAAAAATCGTTCAGTCAATTGCTGAACAAGTAAAAGAAATCGTTGAACTCGACGTAGAAGTTGCTGTAGTTGTAGGCGGCGGAAACCTATGGCGCGGTAAGACGGGTAGTGAGATGGGAATGGACCGTGCCTCAGCAGATTATATGGGCATGCTTGCTACAGTTATGAATTCATTAGCTCTTCAAGACAGTCTTGAAAACATCGGGGTTCAAACAAGAGTACAAACATCAATAGAAATGCGTCAGGTTGCAGAACCTTATATCAGAAGAAAAGCCATTCGTCACCTTGAAAAAAAGCGCGTTGTCATATTTGCAGCAGGAACGGGTAACCCGTATTTCTCAACCGATACGACAGCAGCACTGAGAGCAGCAGAAATTGAAGCGGAAGTCATCTTGATGGCTAAGAACAACGTGGATGGCGTGTATTCTGCAGATCCGAAGTTGGATGAGAATGCAGTGAAGTATACGACATTATCTTATCTTGATCTTTTAAAAGACGGACTAGCTGTAATGGATACAACAGCTTCGTCACTATGTATGGACAATGACATCCCGTTAGTTGTTTTCTCGATCATGGAAGAAGGAAACATCAAACGAGCAGTTGCTGGAGAAAAAATTGGAACCGTTATAAGGGGGAGAAACTAATGGCAAAAGAAGTTTTAACTCAAGCAGAAGAAAAGATGCAAAAAGCAATCGGAGCTCTAAGACGCGAATATTCAACACTTCGTGCAGGTAGAGCAAATCCTTCTCTATTAGACCGAGTACAAGTTGATTACTACGGAACTCAAACACCAATCAATCAATTAGCAGGTGTAACCACTCCAGAAGCTAGACTTTTAGTTATTCAGCCTTACGACAAATCTGCAATGGCAGATATTGAAAAGGCGATCCTAAAGTCTGATCTTGGTCTAACACCTTCTAACGATGGGCAAGTGATTCGTATTGCGATTCCAGCTCTAACAGAAGAGCGCAGAAAAGAATTAGTTAAACTTGTTAAGAAGTTTGCTGAAGAAGCGAAAGTAGCTTTAAGAAACGTTCGCCGCGATGCGAATGATGATTTGAAGAAACTTGAAAAAGAAGCTGAGATTACAGAAGATGAACTACGCCGTTATAACGATGATGTTCAAAAGCTTACTGATAAATACACAGCTGAAGCTGATTCTGTAAGTTCTGCTAAAGAAAAAGAAATCATGGAAGTATAAAGCTTTTCCATGTACAATTAAATATAAAAAGCCCTCTATAAAAGGGGGCTTTTTTATTAGACAATATCGCCATTTTGCTAGATTTAAATTGATAAGTGGTGATAGGCATTAGGAGAAAATCTCTTATAGAGGTTGATTCTATGAAGTCTAAGAAGATGGAGGCTTATACATGCTTGACAAGCTTTTCTTTAAGAAAAAAAGTCCAGAGAATCATACATTTAAAGAAGAAAACATCCCTAAACATGTAGCTATTATTATGGATGGTAATGGTCGGTGGGCAAGGAAACGAGCGATGCCACGAATTGCCGGACATCATGAAGGGATGAAAACAGTTCGGAAAATCGTTAAAGAAGCGAATAAGATTGGGATTGAAGTGCTGACCCTTTATGCGTTTTCAACTGAAAATTGGAAACGGCCACGTGAAGAAGTCGACTTTTTAATGAAGCTTCCTGGAGAATTTTTAAATACTTTTCTGCCAGATTTGATTAAAGAGAACGTACAAGTGCGAATAATGGGTAAAAAAGAGTTATTGCCCCTTCATACTGTTAAAGCAGTAGATGAGGCGATTAACAAGACGAAGAACAATACAGGGTTAATCTTAAACTTCGCTCTTAATTATGGCAGTCGTGATGAGATTACAGCTGCAGTAAAAGCATTGGCTTCTGAAGTTAAACAAGGAAGATTAGAGCCTTCAGATATTGATGATTCTATGATCGAGCAGCATTTAATGACGCATGATCTAAAGGACCCTGATTTATTGATTCGTACAAGCGGTGAAGTTCGATTAAGTAACTTTATGCTATGGCAGCTTGCGTATTCTGAATTTTGGTTTACTGAAGTGTTATGGCCAGATTTTTCTGAGGAGCATTTAAGAGAAGCTGTATCACAATTTGCCGGACGAGGCAGGCGGTATGGCGGTGTTTAATTAAGGAGGACTTATGAAACAACGGATAATAACAGGTGTAATCGCAGCCGTTTTATTTATAGGGATTACCCTTTATGGAAGCTGGCCGTTCTCACTATTAATACTATTGCTAACTGGGATTGGCATGTTTGAATTATTACGTATGAAAGGGATGGAGCGAAGTTTCGTCGGGGGAATCGGCTATCTTTTAGCAGTCTTGGTGGCATTGCCAGAAGATTGGATGAGTTCATTAGAACCCTTTACTAAAACTGATGCCATTATACTTGCAGTTCTTCTGCTGCTAGTCGTAACGGTCATACAAAAGAACAATACAGATTACAATCATATTTCTTTTGTACTATTTAGTTCTATTTATGTAGGATTTGGCTTTTTCTATCTACTAGAAACGAGAATATTAGAGGACGGTGTCCAGCTACTATTCTTGATACTATTCATGATTTGGGCGACTGACTCTGGAGCATATTTTGTTGGGAAATCGATTGGAAAGCGAAAACTTTGGCCGGTTATCTCCCCAAACAAAACGATAGAAGGTGCAGTTGGCGGAATCTTCTTTAGTATCGTTGTAGGGGTGATCAGCTATTTCACTCATTTCGTTGATATGTCGATATTTAATATTCTACTTATCTCACTTGTCGTAGGCATATTTGGTCAGATTGGTGACTTGGCAGAATCGGCATTCAAACGAATCTACGATGTAAAAGATTCTGGTACTTTACTTCCTGGTCATGGTGGGATATTAGATAGACTAGACAGTGCGTTGTTTGTATTCCCGTTGCTTCACGTGCTTCATTTGATAGGATAACGCTAGGAGGTATTGTATGAAATCAGTTAGTTTACTTGGTGCAACAGGTTCGATCGGCATTCAGACCTTAGATGTGATCGCCTCTCATCCACAAAAGTTCAAATTAAGTTCGATGTCTGTAGGTAAGAATATTGAGGCTGCTGAAAAAATCATACAGCAATTCCAGCCTGAAATTTGTGCCGTTCAAAACGAAGAAGATGCAAAAGTACTTCGGTCTAAGGTGAATTCATCAACAAAAGTTGTCTCAGGGATGGATGGATTGATTGAAGCCGCGGTTTCTACAGATTCAACGGTTGTTGTGAACGCAGTAATCGGTAGTGTAGGCTTACTTCCTACATTAAAAGCAATCGAAGCAAAAAAAACGATCGCTTTAGCTAATAAAGAAACACTTGTGACTGCAGGTCACCTTGTTATGGAAAAAGCGAAAAAACACAACGTACCTATTCTTCCGGTCGATTCAGAACATTCAGCGATCTATCAGTGCTTAAACGGTGAAGACCTAAACCGTGTAGAGAAGTTGATATTGACTGCTTCTGGTGGAAGTTTTAGAGACCGAACTCGTGAAGAATTAAAAAAAGTTACAGTGCAGGAAGCTTTAAATCATCCAAACTGGTCTATGGGTGCGAAAATAACGATTGATTCCGCAACAATGATGAATAAAGGGTTAGAAGTTATTGAAGCTCACTGGTTATTTTCCTTTGATTATTCGAAAATAGACGTCATTTTACATAAGGAAAGTATCATACACTCTATGGTAGAGTTTGTTGATACAAGCATTATCGCTCATTTGGGACAACCAGATATGAGAGTGCCGATACAGTACGCTCTTACATATCCCGATCGGCTTGAATTAATAAACGGGAAAAGGTTAAACTTATGGGAAGTTGGGAAGTTACATTTTCAAGAAATGGACTACGACCGGTTCAGGTGTTTAAAACTGGCATTTCAAGCAGGGAAAGCAGGAGGCTTGATGCCGACGGTTTTAAATGCTGCGAACGAAAAAGCGGTTGAGCTATTCTTGAATGGTCATATCTCGTTTCTTGAGATTGAAGAGATGATTGAACGTGCTATGCAAGAGTTGTCTAATGTCAGTACGCCAGACCTTGAGACAATACAAGAAACAGATAATAGGACTCGTCAATATGTGGAGTCACTACTTAGTAAAGGCAGGTAATGGGAATGAACACTGTGATAGCCATTATCATCATTTTAGGTGCTTTAATTTTCTTTCATGAACTCGGACATCTATTGCTAGCAAAACGTGCAGGCATCTTGTGTCGTGAGTTTGCAATTGGATTCGGCCCAAAAGTGTTTGCCTTCAAGAAAGGGGAAACGGTCTATACGATCCGTCTTTTACCACTTGGAGGGTTCGTGCGCATGGCTGGAGAAGATCCAGAAGGTATTGAACTTAAGGCAGGTCACAGAGTTGGTTTGATCTTCAACCAAGCAGAAGAAGTGGAGAAGATCGTTGTAAATCACCGTGATAAGTATCCGGTTCAAAAGACGATCACCATTGAAAAAGCTGATCTAGAACGCGAATTGTATTTGACAGGTTTTGAAAATGAAGACTCTGGATCTTCGACTTACAAAGTTAAAGAAGATGCATTATTTGTAGCAGATCACCAAGAGATGCAAATCGCACCTTATAATCGACAGTTTGGATCAAAGACGATCATGCAGAGAACACTTGCTATCTTTGCTGGTCCAGCTATGAACTTTCTACTTGCTTTTGTGATCTTGGTTGTATTCTCACTCATGCAAGGTATACCGACAAATGAATCAAGGCTTGGTACCCTTCAAGAAGGAGCAGGCGCTGAGAAAGCCGGTTTAGTAAAAGGGGATAAAATTATTGCGGTTCAGGGCGAAAAGATGGACGACTGGAAAGAGTTAGTTTCCGTAATCCAAGAAAATCCTGGCGAAAAGTTAATGTTTACGATAAACCGTGATGGTGAAGAGAAAGTGGTTCCTGTTACGCTTGGCTCTCGCAAAGGTGCTGATGATAAGAACGAAGGATTTATTGGAGCACATCCATATACTGAATCCTCTTTTGTTGGTTCATTAGAATATGGAGCTAAACAAACATGGTTTATGACAACAGCTATATTTACGGGTCTCGGACAGCTTATTACTGGTCAGCATGGAATCGACCAACTTTCGGGGCCGCTTGGAATCTATGAATATACAGATCAAGCTGCTAAAGCTGGTGTTTATATGCTACTTCAGTGGGCAGCTATACTAAGTGTAAACTTAGGAATCTTTAACTTGTTGCCTTTACCGGCACTTGACGGAGGACGCCTTTTATTCTTAGGTGTTGAAGCATTGAGAGGAAAACCGATCGATCCACAAAAAGAAGGAATGGTTCATTTTATCGGATTTGCCTTTTTGATGCTATTGATGCTTGTTGTAACATGGAATGATATACAGAAAATTTTCCTTGGTTAATCAGGGATGATTTGAGGAGTAGAGATAATGAGACAAAGTCAATTGTTTATGCCAACATTAAGAGAAGTTCCTGCAGATGCAGACGTAAAAAGTCACCAGCTCTTATTAAGAGCTGGCTTTATACGTCAGAATGCTGCCGGCATTTACTCATTTCTACCTTTGGGGAAAAAGGTTCTTCATAAAGTAGAGAATATTGTACGAGAAGAAATGAATCGTGCTGGTTCACAAGAGATGATGATGCCCGCACTGCAGCTTGCTGAACTTTGGCAAGAAAGTGGCCGATGGTATAGCTATGGTCCTGAACTTATGAGACTAAAGGACCGACACGAGCGTGATTTTGCTCTTGGAGCTACACATGAAGAAGTGATTACAAGCATCGTTCGAGACGAAGTGAAATCATATAAGAAGCTTCCTCTTAACTTATATCAAATTCAAACGAAGTTCAGGGATGAAAAGCGTCCTCGTTTCGGACTGCTGCGCGGAAGAGAGTTCATTATGAAAGACGCATACTCTTTCCATGATAAACAAGAAAGTCTTGATGCTACGTATGAAGCGATGAAAGATGCCTACTCCGCTATCTTTAGTCGCTGCGGACTAAACTTCCGAGCGGTTTTAGCAGACTCAGGCGCAATCGGTGGTAAAGATAATCATGAGTTCATGGTCTTATCAGAAATCGGTGAAGATTTGATCGCGTATTCAACGGATTCAGATTTTGCAGCGAACATCGAGATGGCTCCTGTTGTAATACGTGAAGAGCGTTCATCTGAAACACTTATGGAGCTTGAGAAAGTAGAAACAAAACAAGCAAAAACAATTCAGGAAGTTTCAGAGCTATTAAAGGTTACACCATCAAAAGTTATGAAATCTTTGCTTTATATCGCTGACGAACAACCTGTTTTAGTGTTAGTCCGAGGAGATCATGAGGTTAATGAGATCAAGCTTAAGAATGTGCTTTCTGCTAAAGAAGTAGAATTAGCTTCAGCGGAAGAAACAAAAAAATGGTTGAACGCGGAACACGGATCTATCGGACCGGTCAACTTGTCAAAAGACGTTAAAATCATCGCAGATCAAACAGTCCCTTATATGGTTAACGCAGTTTGTGGCGCAAATGAAACAGGCTACCATTATACGAATGTTAATCCAAATAGAGATTTTGAGTTTAATGAAACAGCTGATCTTCGTTTTGTTGTGGAAGGTGATCTGTCACCTGATGGTAAAGGAACAATCGTTTTTGCAAAAGGAATTGAAGTCGGTCATGTGTTCAAACTTGGTAAAGTATACAGTGAGCCAATGAAAGCCTCTTACTTGGACGAAAATGGCAAGAATCAGATTATGTCAATGGGTTGTTACGGGATAGGTGTTTCTCGTACATTAGCTGCAGTAGCAGAAGAAAACAATGACGAAAAAGGATTAATCTGGCCGTTATCACTAACTCCGTTCGATGTTCATTTAATTGCTGTCAATAGTAAGAATGCCGAACAAGCAGCACTTTCAGATGAATTGTATATTCAGATCAAGAACGATGGTTTTGATTGCTTATATGATGACCGCCCTGAACGTGCTGGTGTGAAATTTACGGATAGCGACCTTATCGGATTGCCAATTCGTGTTATGGTTGGCAAGCGTGCTTCAGAAGGAATCGTTGAAGTGAAGATTCGTAAGAGCGGAGAATCTTTCGAAGTGCCAGTTTCTGAACTTAGCGATTTTATTAAAAAAGAGTGGAATAATCTTAAGAAATAATGCGAAGTTTGTGTTAATCTATAAAACTAATAGAGGAGGTGCCTCTCATTCAAGAGGTGCCTTTCTCTTTGTACTTTACGAATTAGGATCTAATCTTTATGATGATATTCGAGGCTGAAAGATTTATAGCTATAGTATAATAAATAAAGACACGTATAAAAAATACGTAGGTTAGTCATGTGAAAACATAATTAAACCCCTTTAAAAGGAGGTTCGTATGAGCGGAAATGATCAGCAGATCAGACAAGAAAGGCTATCGCTTCTTTTAGAACAACTAGGTATGCCCCTTGAAATGAAAGCCGGTTTTTCGGAAGGAACGATCGAAAAACTTACGATAGATAAAGCAAATAGAAGCTGGCATTTTATTATTGGCCTCCTGCGCCCATTAACGCCGGACAGCTATGCTTGGTTTAGTGCCAGCCTTCGCCAAACTTTTCAACATATTGCTACAGTGTCTTTTTCTATTCAAACGAAGGAGAGTTTTCAAGCAGAAGAGCTTCTTGGTTTTTGGCCGTTGTGCAAAGAAAAGTTAGTAGAGACAGCGGCACCGAGTCTAGGAAGCATGCTTTCTACACAAGATCCTATTGCCGAAGGAAATTTTTTGTGTCTGACCGTAAGAAATGATGCGGAAGAAGCATTGGTGCAGAGAAAGCTATCTCCTGTTATCAAAGAGATGTACAGTCAGTTTGGCTTCCATTCTGTAATGGTAAAAACAGAGATTAAACACTCTGAAGAAGATTTTCAAAAGTTTATCGAACAGAGAAAACAAGAAGATCAGAATAAAGTAATGGAAGCTTTAGTTGAAAAAGAAAAAGCTGCCAATCGATCTGAAGGTCCTGCAGCAAGAACAGATATTATGATCGGATATTCGATCAAGGATGATCCTGTTCCGATTCAAACGATTCAAGATGAAGAAAGACGCATAACGATTCAAGGTTACGTCTTTCATTCCGAAACGAGAGAGCTTAGAAGCGGACGTACGCTTTTAACGTTTAAAATTACCGATTACACGGATTCTCTACTCATTAAAATTTTCTCTCGAGACAAAGAAGATATCCCTATCCTACAAGGTATTCAAAAGGGAATGTGGTTAAAAGTTCGAGGCGGAATACAAAATGATACGTTTGTAAGAGATCTGGTCATGATCGCTAACGATATTAATGAGATCAAACCTGAATTCAGAAAAGATTTAGCGGAAGAAGACAACAAACGTGTTGAGCTTCACCTTCACACACCAATGAGTCAGATGGACGCGATATCCTCTGTCTCCTCTTTAGTGGGACAAGCGAAAAAATGGGGTCATCCAGCTATCGCGATAACTGATCATGCTGGTGTTCAGTCCTTTCCAGAAGCTTATAATGCAGGAAAGAAAAACGGAATCAAAATCCTGTATGGACTTGAAGCAAATCTTGTAGATGATGGTGTACCGATCGCATATAACGAGGCGCCGAGAAAATTAACGGATGAAACATACATTGTCTTTGACGTTGAGACGACAGGTTTATCAGCCGTTTATAATAAAATCATTGAACTCGCTGCTGTGAAGATACGTGGTGGAGAGATCATTGATCGTTTTGAAAGGTTCGCGAATCCTCATGAATCTCTATCTCAAACAACGATTGAATTAACTGGAATTACAGATGATATGGTCGAGAACGCACCTGAGATCGAAGAAGTGCTTCGTGATTTTCATGCGTTTATGGGTGATGATATCCTAGTAGCTCATAACGCGAGCTTTGACATGGGGTTCTTGAACGAAGGTTTACGAAAGATAGGATTAGGCGAAGCGAAGAATCCTGTTATTGATACACTTGAATTGGCAAGATTTCTGCTGCCGCAATTAAAGAATCATAGATTGAACACGCTTTGTAAAAGGTTCGATATCGAACTTACTCAGCATCACCGAGCCATCTATGATGCAGAAGCAACCGGTTATCTGCTATGGAAACTGTTAAAAGAGACGTTTGAAAAAGAAATCTTCTATCACGACCGTTTGAACGATAACATGGGGCAAGGTGGATTTCAGCGATCAAGACCGTTTCATTGTACGCTCTTAGCTGCAACCCAAGAAGGTCTAAAGAATTTATACAAGCTCGTTTCTGAGTCACATCTATCTTATTTTTATCGAACACCACGTATCCCTAGATCACGATTAAGTAAACTTCGAGAAGGTATACTCGTCGGTTCAGCTTGTGATAAAGGTGAAGTGTTTGAAGGTATGATGCAAAAACCGATCGAAGAAGTTGAAAAGATCGCGGAGTTTTATGATTACTTAGAAGTTCAGCCGCCAAGTAACTATTATCATCTTATCGAAAGAGAATTAGTCGCAGATGAGATGAACTTAAGAGAGATCCTTTCTAATATCGTTCAGCTTGGAGAGAAATTGAACAAACCGGTTGTCGCAACAGGAAACGTTCATTATTTAAACCCTGAAGATGCGATCTATCGAAAGATCTTGATCTCTTCTCAAGGTGGAGCGAACCCTCTAAACAGACAAACTCTTCCAGATGTTCATTTTAGAACAACGGATGAGATGTTAGACTTGTTCTCTTTCTTAGGTGAGGAAAAAGCACAAAAAGTAGTTTGTGAAAATACGAGACAGGTCGCTGACATGATACAGGAGATCAAACCGATCCCTGATGATCTATATACTCCGAAGATTGAGGGCGCAGATGACGAAGTACGCTCGATGAGTTATAACAGAGCTAAAAGCATCTATGGAGAGAACCTTCCTGAGTTAGTTGAAAAGAGACTGGAAAAAGAATTAAAGAGTATTATCGGACACGGATTTGCGGTTATTTACTTGATCTCACATAAACTTGTGAAGAAATCCTTGATCGATGGATATCTTGTAGGATCGCGTGGATCGGTCGGTTCGTCGTTTGTTGCGACAATGACTGAGATTACTGAAGTGAACCCACTGCCTCCACATTATGTTTGTCCGAAATGTAAAGAATCCCATTTCTTTAATGATGGTTCCGTAGGATCCGGTTATGACCTTCCAGATAAAGAATGTCCAACATGCGAAGTGCTTTATATAAAAGATGGACAAGATATACCGTTTGAAACGTTCCTTGGATTTAAAGGAGATAAGGTACCGGATATCGACTTGAACTTCTCTGGTGAATATCAGCCTAGAGCGCATAATTACACGAAAGAATTGTTTGGTGAAGATTATGTGTATCGTGCAGGTACGATTGGTACGGTAGCTGAAAAAACGGCTTACGGTTATGTAAAAGGATACGCAGGAGACAATAACTTAACGATTCGATCTGCAGAAGTGGATCGCCTCGTATCTGGATGTACAGGAGTAAAGAGAACTACAGGTCAGCATCCGGGTGGAATCATTGTTGTTCCAGATTATATGGATATTTATGATTTTTGCCCTGTTCAGTTCCCAGCTGACGATAGTGGTTCAGAATGGAAGACGACTCATTTTGATTTTCACTCGATTCACGATAACTTATTGAAACTTGATATACTAGGGCACGATGATCCAACTGTTATCCGGATGCTTCAAGATTTAAGCGGTATTGATCCGAAGACCATTCCTGCATCAGATCCAGAAGTAATGAAAATCTTCTCAGGCCCAGAAGTATTAGGTGTATCAGAAGAACAGATCATGTGTAAAACGGGCACTCTAGGAATTCCAGAGTTCGGAACAAAGTTCGTAAGACAGATGCTTGAAGAAACAAAACCAAGTACTTTTTCTGAACTTGTACAGATTTCAGGACTCTCTCATGGTACAGACGTATGGCTGAACAATGCCAACGAACTGATCGCAAACGGTACCTGTGTGCTAAAAGATGTTATTGGATGTCGCGATGATATAATGGTCTATCTGATCTATAAAGGCCTTGAACCATCACTAGCATTTAAGATCATGGAAAGTGTACGTAAAGGAAAAGGTCTGCCGGATGAGTGGATCGAAGAGATGAAGAAGAACGATGTACCTGATTGGTATATTGGTTCATGCTTGAAGATCAAGTACATGTTCCCTAAAGCCCATGCTGCAGCATACGTGTTGATGGCCGTTCGTATCGCATATTTTAAAGTTCGCTACCCAATTTGGTTCTATGCGGCATATTTCACCGTAAGAGCGGATGATTTTGATGTGGAGTCTATGATCAGAGGATCCAAAGCGTTAAAGACAAAAATTGAAGAGATCTCAGCTAAAGGTCTTGATGCTTCTACAAAAGAGAAGAACTTGCAAACGGTTCTAGAACTCGCACTTGAGATGTGTGAAAGAGGGCTATCATTCCAAAAGATCGATCTGTATCGATCGAGCGCAACAGACTTCCTAGTAGAAGGGGATACATTAATACCACCTTTCAATTCAATCGCAGGCTTAGGTACAAATGCAGCATTAAACATTGTAAAAGCAAGAGAACAAGGTGAATTTCTTTCTAAGGAAGATCTTCAGCAGCGTGCGAAGTTATCTAAGACCATTATTGAGTACTTAGATGACCAAGGATGTTTAGAAGGAATGCCTGATGCAAACCAGCTTTCGCTCTTTTAACAAGGGCTTTCTGAAGGCTAGATAAGTTGCAGTATTTTATTGGTTATGGTATAGTATTTTTGGAAATACTGTTGAATGAATAACTGTCGGCGAAAGAGTGGGGCTCCCCACTCTTTCGTTACGTTTTGAGGTCATTCAGTAAGAAGGAGGGCAGCAATGAGTCAGAAGATTACAGAGCTCACAACAGAGCTTGTAACCCCAATCGTTGAAAAACTAGGACTTGAACTTGTTGACGTTGAATTTGTTAAAGAGGGTAAAAACTGGTTTCTCCGTGTATATATCGATTCCACGGATGGGATTGATATTGAGGAATGCGGGACTGTCAGTGAACAATTAAGTGAAAAATTAGATGAACTTGATCCGATCGAACAGCCCTACTTTTTAGAAGTATCTTCTCCAGGTGTTGAAAGACCGCTAAAGAAGCCTGAAGATGTAAAAAATGCTATCGGCAAAAATGTAAACATTAAACTTTATGAGCCATTAAACGGCGAAAAAGTATATGAAGGACTTTTAAAAGACTTTGACGGTGAAACGCTGTTCATGGAGATTAGAGTGAAAACGCAAGTGAAAAAGGTAGAGTTACCTTATGCTAAAGTGGCCAACGCCCGTCTTGCGGTTGTTTTTTAATGAAGAGGGGAGAAGAAAAATGAGTACCGAGCTTTTGGATGCACTTACATTGTTAGAAAAGGAAAAAGGGATTAGTAAAGAAGTAATTATTGAAGCAATTGAAGCAGCCCTTATTTCTGCGTACAAGCGCAATTTTCATCAAGCGCAAAATGTTCGTGTTGATTTTAACAGAGACACAGGAAGTATCCGTGTTTTTTCAAGAAAAAATGTGGTTGAAGAAGTTGAGGACGATCGTCAAGAGATCTCAGTGGCAGAAGCTCAAGCGATCAACCCTGGCTATGAATTAGAAGATATCGTAGAAGAAGAAGTTACACCAAAAGATTTTGGTCGTATTGCTGCTCAAACAGCTAAACAAGTAGTTACACAGCGCGTACGTGAAGCAGAGCGCGGGATCATCTTCTCAGAATTTATTGATCGTGAAGAAGATATCATCACGGGAATCGTTCAACGACAAGACCACCGTTATATGTATGTTAGCCTAGGCAGAGTGGAGGCTCTTCTTCCTGCTGCTGAACAGATGCCTGGGGAATCTCATACCACGAACGACCGCATCAAAGTGTACATTACTAAAGTTGAAAAGACGACAAAAGGTCCTCAAATACTAGTATCAAGAACTCACCCAGGTCTTTTAAAACGCTTATTCGAGCTTGAAGTGCCAGAGATCTATGATGGTACGGTTGAGATTAAATCGATCGCTCGTGAAGCGGGTGACCGTTCAAAGATTGCCGTTCATGCTGCTGATCCAGAAGTAGATCCGGTTGGTTCTTGTGTTGGACAAAAAGGTGCACGTGTTCAAACAATCGTAAACGAATTGAACGGTGAAAAGATCGATATCGTTCGATGGAGTGAAGATCCGGTCGTATATGTAGCTAATTCACTTAGCCCAGCTAAAGTTCTAGAAGTACAAGTGAATGAAGAAGAAAAGATGACAACGGTTATCGTTCCAGACTATCAACTTTCGTTAGCGATTGGTAAACGAGGCCAAAATGCTCGTCTAGCTGCAAAGTTAACAGGTTGGAAGATTGATATTAAAAGTGAAACAGAAGCAATAGAAACAGGTGTGTATGATCCATCAAACGCTCGCAGTGATTTTTTTGAAGATACTGATGAGGATGAAGAGTAAGAAAAGACGAGGTGGAGACAATGAAAACACGTAAAATTCCGATGAGAAAATGCGTAGCCTGTCAAGAGATGAAGGCTAAAAAAGAATTAACACGTATTGTCCGCTCACCAGAAGGAGAAGTCTCTGTCGACACGACGGGGAAAAAATCCGGAAGAGGAGCCTACCTTTGTCATGAACCAGCTTGTATCGAACAAGCAAAAAAGAAAAAGGTTCTTGAGTCACATCTCAAAACAAAGATTCCAGCTGATCTATTTGATCAGCTAGAAAAAGGAAGTCATACATCTTGAAACCAACTCCTTGGGCAAACTTTCTTGGAATAGCAGCTCGAGCCGGTAAAGTCATTTCCGGCGAAGAACTAGTTGTGAAAAGCATCCAAAAGCAAAACGCTAAAATTGTTCTGCTATCAAAAGATGCTTCTGATAATACAAAGAAAAAAGTTACCGATAAGTGCCTTTACTATAAAATAGATCTAGCTTGGATTGAAGATCGCAATATTTTAGGCAGGGCTATCGGTAAGGAGCAACGAGTTGTAGTTGCTGTAAATGATCAAGGATTTTCTAAGAAATTAAAGGAACTTCTTGATCACTAACTCGGGGGTGAACATATGAGTAAAATCCGCGTATATGAATATGCGAAACAGAAAAATGTTCAAAGTAAAGACATTATTGAAAAGCTTAAAACGATGGATGTCCACGTTGCGAATCATATGTCTATGATTGATCAGGCAGCTCTTAAAAAATTGGATGAAGCATATCGTCCAAAGTCTAACAAAGATCAACCAAAATCAACAAATCAAAATCAACTCCCTAAATCAGATGTGAAAAATAGCAACCCTGGTAATGACACCAAATCTAATAAAAAGGAAGTTCAAAAAGAGAGTAATATGAAAATAAAAAAAGAGAACAATAACTCGTCACAAGCTAAAGGACCAAAGTCCACTAATACTAACAGCCAAAACAATCAAAACAAAACTAGCAACAGCAATCAGAACAAAAGCACTAACAGCAACCAAAACAAGAGCAATAACAGCAATTCAAACAACAAGAATAACAACAACAGAAACCAAAACAACAATAGAAACAACAACAACAACAAGAACAACAACAATCGCAACAAGCAAAACAGAGGCGGCGGAAACCAGCAACAACAAGCTCCTCAAAAGAAAGTACTAGAAACGCCAAGTAAGATTACGTTTACTGATTCACTACAAGTTGGTGAACTTGCTAAAAAGTTGAACAAAGATACTTCTGAGATTATTAAAAAGTTAATGGGTCTTGGAATCATGGCAACGATCAATCAAGAGCTTGATAAAGAAGCGATTGAATTGATCGCAGCAGACTACGATGTAGAAGTAGAAGAAGAAATAATCGTTGATGAGACTGAATTCGAAAACTACGAAATCGTAGATGAAGAAAAAGATCTTCAAGTTCGTCCGCCAGTCGTTACGATTATGGGTCACGTTGACCACGGTAAAACAACGCTTCTTGATGCGATCCGTAACACGAAGGTGACTGCAGGCGAAGCTGGTGGAATCACACAACATATCGGTGCATATCAAATTACGAACAACGGAAAACAAATTACTTTCCTAGATACTCCTGGACATGCTGCGTTTACAACGATGCGTGCTCGTGGAGCTCAAGTAACGGATATCACGATTCTTGTTGTAGCTGCTGATGACGGTGTTATGCCTCAAACAGTAGAAGCGATCAACCACGCAAAAGCAGCAGAAGTTCCAATCATCGTTGCTGTAAACAAAATGGATAAAGAATCTGCTAACCCAGATCGTGTTATGCAAGAACTAACTGAGCACGGACTTGTTTCTGAAGCTTGGGGTGGAGATACGATCTTCGTAAACGTTTCTGCGATTAAAGGTGATGGAATTGACGATCTGCTTGAAATGATCAACCTTGTTTCTGAAGTTGAAGAATTAAAAGCAAATCCAAACCGTACAGCAATTGGAACTGTGATTGAAGCACAGCTTGATAAGGGCCGTGGTTCTGTTGCAACTCTTCTTGTTCAATCAGGTACGTTAAACGTTGGAGATCCAATCGTAGTTGGACACACATTTGGTCGTGTCCGTGCGATGGTGAACGATCTTGGACGTAGAGTTAAAACGGTAGGACCTTCAACACCTGTTGAAATTACTGGATTGAATGATGTTCCACAAGCCGGAGATCAGTTCATGGTCTTCGCTGATGAGAAAAAAGCTCGTCAAGTTGGTGAATCTCGCTTCAAAAAACAGCAGGATGCACAGCGTAAAGAGTCTTCTAAACTAAACCTTGATGACCTCTTTAATCAAATTAAAGAAGGTGACATCAAAGAAATTAATGTTATCATCAAAGGTGATGTTCAAGGTTCTGTTGAGGCACTTGCAGGTTCATTACAAAAAATCGATGTTGAAGGCGTAAAAGTTAAAATCATCCACTCTGGTGTTGGAGCGATCAACGAGTATGACATCATGCTTGCTTCTGCTTCAAACGCAATCGTGATTGGTTTCAACGTTCGTCCTGATAATGGTGCGAAACGTACGGCTGACGCTGAAAAAGTCGATGTTCGTCTGCATAGAATTATCTACAACGTAATCGAAGAGATCGAATCAGCGATGAAAGGGATGCTTGATCCGGAATTCGAAGAAAAAGTTATCGGGCAAGTTGAAGTTCGTACGACTTTCAAAGTTTCTAAAGTGGGTACGATCGCTGGATGTTACGTTACGGAAGGTAAGATCACAAGAGATTCCACAGTTCGCTTGATTCGTGACGGCGTAGTATCTTACGAAGGTAAGATCGATGCACTTAAACGATTTAAAGACGATGCTAAAGAAGTATCTGCTGGATACGAATGTGGAATCACGTTAGAAAAGTTCAATGATATTAAAGAGGGCGACATCATTGAAGCTTATATCATGGAAGAAATTAAAGTAAAATGATCGGGTTCTTAACGGTTGAGTTTTTCATCTATGAAGCACAGTCGTTAAAAGATAAACGTTCAGTTGTTCAAAAAGCGGTAAACAGGCTGCGTCAACGATTAAACGTGGCTGTATCCGAAACAGATCATCAAGATTTGTGGCAGCGCGCCGAGATAAGTATGGTTACCGTTTCTTCGGACAAAATAATAGCAGAAAAAGAATTGCAAAGAGCACTTGCGATTATTACATCTATTACTGAGTTGGAAGTTACACGTTCAAACATCGAGTGGCTGTAACGCAAGTGGCAAGAAACGGGGTGTAGTAAAAATGGGCACAATCCGTTCCAATCGTATTGGGGAACAGATGAAAAAAGAGCTTAGTGACATTATAGGCCGAAAAATCAAAGACCCCCGCGTAGGTTTTGTGACCGTTACGGCGGTAGATGTAACAGGTGATTTACAGCAGGCTACTGTTTATGTTTCTGTGTTTGGTGATGCCGATCAAAAGGAACAAACATTACGAAGCTTAGCGAAAGCAACAGGATTTATTCGTACAGAAATCGGAAAACGCATCCGCATGCGTAAAACACCAGACATCTTTTTTAAATTTGATGAATCTCTAAATTATGGAAGCAAGATCGAAAGTCTTTTGTCTGATATCAAACGTGAGGATGAAGAAGACGAAGAAAATGAAGAGCATCCGAAGCCATAATAGCAAATGGATAGGCAATTAATTTTGTCTATCCATTTTTTGCTTATTAAAAAGAGATAATGTGATCAAAGGAGAAGCTTTTATGAGTGCAAGACAAGGAATTTTGGCATTGAAAAAACCTGCTGGTATGACATCACATGATTGCGTGGCAAAGATACGAAGAATCTTTTCAACGAAAAAAGTTGGTCACACAGGTACATTAGATCCTGAGGTGACAGGAGTTCTTCCTATATGTATAGGGAGAGCGACGAAGGTCGCAGAGTACATGTCAGACTATGGTAAGGAATATATAGGTGAAGTCACTTTAGGATACTCTACAGAAACAGAAGATGCTCACGGTGAAAAAGTACTAGAGAAACAAGTAGAAAAAGATATCTCATTTTCTGATATAAAAGACATTTTAAAGGCTTTACAAGGAGAGATTGAACAGGTTCCTCCGATGTATTCAGCTGTTAAAGTAAACGGAAAGAAACTTTATGAATATGCGAGACAAGGACTCACTGTTGAACGCCCGAAACGAAATGTGACCATCCATGAACTCCAATTAATTGACGATGGTGACGTTTTAAGTAAAGATCAACCTGTATTTTCATTTAGAGTACGATGTTCTAAAGGTACATACGTGAGGACGCTTGCTGTTGAGATCGGTGAGAGACTTGGATACCCTGCACACATGTCATCTTTGATCAGAACAGCATCAGGACCTTTTTCTATTGAAGACTGCGTAACATTTGAGCAGCTTGAAAGCGGAGAGATGCCATTAGAAGATTACTTGGTTCCACTTGAAAAAGGAATCTCTCACTTTCCTAAATGGACAGTTTCAGAAGAGCTGTTGTTCAAGATAAAAAATGGTTCTGTGCTTGAAGCACCAAAAGATTTGGTACAAAGTCCGTTTGGTGTTTATAATGAAGAAGGAAAATGTCTAGCCATATATGAGCTTCATCCTTCAAAACCAGGTTTAATAAAACCGGTTAAAGTGTTAGCCATTGATTAATGAAAGAAGTTAGTAGGTGAGTTTTTTGGAAACGATTGTTATAAGTCATCCGCATCATTTTCAACAAGATGACCTTCCACCAACTTTTTTGGCTCTAGGTTATTTTGACGGAATTCATGTAGGACACCAACGTGTGATCAACACCGCAGTAGAACTTGCTAAGAAGAACAACGCTGTTCCTGCTGTTATGAGCTTTCACCCGCACCCGTCTGTCGTGTTAGGCAAGAGTGATCATAATTGGACATACATCACACCTCTTGAAGAAAAAAAGAAGATTCTAGAGGAGATGGGTGTAGAAAGATTTTATCTTGTAAAATTTGATCATGTATTTGCGGGTCTAGATACGCAGGAGTTTGTTGATCAGTATGTGATTGGTTTGAATGTGATCCATGTTGTTACCGGTTTTGATTTTTCATATGGAAAGTATGGAAAAGGTAATGTTGAAACTTTAGTGAAAGAATCTAACGGTCAATTTGGGCAGACTGTTATTGAAAAGATCGAAAAAGATGGTCAAAAAATAAGCTCTACATTGATTCGAAACCATCTTAAAGAAGGTCTAGTCGATGAGCTTCAGCCTTACCTTGGTAGAAGGTATACACTCACCGGCACAGTGATACATGGCGATAAACGTGGTCGGACGATAGGATTTCCAACAGCGAACTTAGACACCGATCAATATTCATTGCCAAAAGTAGGAGTTTACGCAGTAGAAGTTATCATCGATAATAAGAGTTATTTCGCGATGGCGAACGTAGGGTACAAACCTACATTTAAAGATGATCAAAAAAAACCATCTCTCGAAGTTCATATCTTCGATTTCAACAAAGAGATATATGGGGAAGATGTTCGAATCACTTGGTTGAAGAGAATTCGTGATGAGAAGAAATTTAGCGGAATAGACGAACTTATTGCCCAGCTTCATGCTGATAAAAGCAGAACATTTGAAATCATACAGTCCCTGTAATAAAAAACTTGCATTTATTCTATAAAAAGTCTATGATAATAACTGTACATTTTAATGTGCATATAACCATTGCTTGGCAAATCGAGTCACCGACGTTTGCTCGGTAATTGGTGTTTCTATTATTAAGGAGGTGAAAAGGATGGCTATTACTCAAGAGCGTAAGAACGAACTAATCAGCGAGTATAAGGTACATGATACGGACACTGGATCTCCAGAAGTTCAAATCGCTATCCTTACTGAACAAATCAATGAGTTGAATGATCACTTGCGTACACACAAGAAAGATCACCACTCACGTCGTGGTCTATTGAAAATGGTTGGTAAGCGCCGTAACTTGTTAACGTACCTACGTAACAAGGACATCACGCGTTACCGCGAATTGATCGGAAGACTTGGATTACGTCGTTAATCCAGCAAAGCGGGATATATTTCCCGCTTTTTTTATTGCAAGCATTCATCCATAAACGGCACTAAACATGTTATTCTTGGTATGTATGAGTAAATTCTTTCGAGTTTTTCTTTTTAGGAAGGACTACGTTAGGATATAATAGAACCATAATATGATAGGATTTTTCTAAGTGTTGAGAGGAGTACCAAGTAAAATGGATCAACAAAAAAGAACTTTTACAATGGACTGGGCGGGTAGAACGCTTACGTTCGAAATTGGAGAATTAGCAAAACAAGCGAACGGTGCTGTAATGGTCAGATATGGCGATACTGCAGTACTTTCAACAGCTGTTGCATCAAAACAGCCTAAAAATCTTAGCTTCTTTCCGCTGACAGTAAACTACGAAGAGCGTTTATATGCAGTAGGTAAAATCCCAGGTGGATTTATTAAACGTGAAGGACGACCAAGCGAAAAAGCGGTATTAGCGAGTCGTTTGATCGACCGCCCTATCCGTCCTTTATTCGCAGATGGGTTCCGTAACGAAGTACAAGTTGTCAGCACAGTAATGAGTGTGGATCAAAACTGTTCTTCAGAAATGGCTGCAATGATTGGGTCATCACTTGCGTTGTCTATTTCTGATATTCCTTTTGAAGGACCGATCGCTGGAGTAACAGTTGGTCGAATCGAAGGCAAATTTGTGATTAATCCAACGGTTGAACAAAATGAAAAGAGTGATATTCAACTGATTGTGGCAGGTACTAAACATGCCATCAACATGGTTGAGGCTGGTGCAGAAGAAGTTTCTGAAGAAGTTATGCTTGAAGCGATCATGTTCGGTCACGAAGAGATCAAACGCTTAATCGCTTTCCAAGAAGAGATTGTTTCTGAAATCGGTAAAGAAAAGATGGAGATCGTTCTTCATGAGCTAGATAAAGATGTGGAACAAGAAGTTCGTGAATTTGTTGGAAACGATGTGAAAGAAGCAGTTAAAGTTGTTGAAAAGCATGCTCGTCAAGAAGCTTTAGACGCTGTAAGTGCAAACGTCGCTTCTCGTTACGAAGAAGATGAAGATAAAGCCAGCGAAGCTAAAGAGGTTTTACATAAACTCATCAAAGAAGAAGTGAGACGCTTGATCCTTAAGGAGAAAGTACGTCCGGATGGAAGGAAGACAGATGAAATCCGTCAACTTTCTTCAAAAGTCGGCATCTTAGCAAGAACGCATGGTTCAGGTCTATTTACACGTGGACAAACTCAAGCCCTCAGCATCTGTACGTTAGGAGCTCTTGGCGACGTTCAAGTTCTAGATGGTCTAGGTGTAGAAGAATCAAAACGATTCATGCACCAATATAACTTCCCTCCATTCAGTGTGGGTGAGACAGGATTTATGCGCGGACCAGGTAGACGTGAGATCGGACATGGTGCACTAGGTGAGCGTGCTTTAGAGCAAGTGATTCCGAACGAAGAAGAGTTTCCATACACGATCCGTCTTGTTTCAGAAGTATTAGAGTCAAATGGTTCTACATCGCAAGCAAGTATTTGTGCAAGTACGCTTGCATTGATGGATGCTGGTGTTCCGATCAAAGCTCCAGTTGCTGGTATCGCTATGGGTCTGATCTCAGACGGTGAAGATGTAACGGTTCTAACAGATATTCAAGGTATGGAAGATCATCTTGGAGATATGGACTTTAAAGTGGCAGGAACTCCGAACGGTATCACTGCTCTTCAAATGGATATTAAAATTTCAGGAATCAACCGTGAAATTCTTCAAGAAGCTTTAACTCAAGCAAAAGAAGGACGTATGATCATTCTGAAGTCTATGCTCGCTACACTTTCAGAATCTCGTACACAACTTTCTCAATATGCACCTAAGATCTTAACGATGAAGATCAACCCAGATAAGATCCGTGATGTAATCGGGCCAAGCGGGAAAATCATCAATAAGATCATCGAAGAAACGGGTGTTAAGATTGATATCGAGCAAGATGGTACAGTCTTCATCGCTTCAACTGACGAATCTATGAACAAAAAAGCGAAGAAGATCATTGAAGATATTGTTCGTGAAGTTCAAGTTGGAGAATACTACATGGGTAAAGTTAAACGTATTGAAAAGTTTGGTGCGTTTGTAGAACTATTCAGCGGCAAAGATGGACTCGTTCATATCTCTGAACTTGCTGAAGAACGTGTAGGAAAAGTTGAAGATGTTGTGAAGCTCGGTGACGAGATCATGGTTAAAGTTATGGAGATCGATAATCAAGGTCGCGTAAACTTATCTCGCAAAGTTGTGTTGAAAGAAGAAAAAGCAAAGAACGAACAGCAGCAAAACGTATAATATAGGAAGTAAAAAGACTGCACCAAAAACGGATACCTCTGTATCCGGTTGGTCAGTCTTTTTTTTTGTTTATTTTTCAATGTGATTTGAATATAAACTTGATAATTCATCCATACTAAATCTCTCTTCCCTACGAGAATCGTATAAACGTTCTAACCTGTCCAACACATACATACCTTGATTACAGGGAGGGAGTTTACGTGAAAAATAAAATTCTTCAATGGTCATTAGTAGTATTTGTTATCACTGCGATAGCGTTTTCGTTGCATAATCCATTTACGAGCACCTATATCGAAAGTTTGAAGGCTCAGAGCACAGCCGTTTCACAAATGGAGTCTAATTCAATCTATCAGCAGATCAAAGAAAAAGCGAAGGAGCTAAATCGTCCTCCTAAAAATGCAGAGATCGATCCAGTCTGGAAAGCCACTCCCGGTTATAATGGCATTGTTGTTGACATGGAAGCATCCTTTAAAGCGATGAAGAAAGCAAATAAATTTGATGAGAATAAACTTGTTATAAAGCAAATAAATCCAAGTGTTCATCTTGAAAACCTTCCTGCATCTCCAATCTATAGAGGTAATCCAGAAAAGCCTATGGTTACACTGTTAGTAAACGTAGCGTGGGGTAATGAGTACCTGCCTGGTATGCTTCAGACGATGAAAAAGAATAATGTGAAGTCAACGTATTTTCTAGATGGCTCTTGGGTGAAAAAGAATCCGTCACTCGCGAAAATGATTGCAGAAGAAAAACATGAGATCGGTAATCACGCTTACTCTCATCCGGATTTAAAAAAGATGACCAATTCACGGATTACAGAGGAACTTAAACAGACCAACGAAGTGATACATGCAACACTAGACATCCATCCAAAATGGTTTGCGCCTCCAAGTGGAAGTTTTCGAAACGACGTTGTGCAGATCGCCTCAGAGATGGATATGAAAACGATACTTTGGACGGTTGATACGATCGATTGGAGAAAACCTAATCCTGACGAAATGGTAAGCAGAGTTCTCAGCAAAGTACATCCTGGTGCAATGATTTTAATGCACCCAACAGAATCATCTTCAGCAGGTCTAGATAAATTAATTAAAGGAATAAAAGAAAAAGGATACAGCATCGGAACGGTGTCAGATTTGATGGATGAGAAGAGATTAGTCCCTAAAACAATCAAGTAAAGTTGTGTACGTGTTATGATAATGGTATATTGTTCCTATGATTAGTGGAACAACTGACAGCTAGGGGGAAACAAGTTTGATTAACAGATATACATGCTCAAACGGCGTGCGAATTGTTTTGGAAAACATTCCAACTGTACGCTCTGTTGCGATCGGTGTATGGATCGGCACAGGCTCCAGATTTGAAAACACAAAAAATAACGGAATCTCGCATTTTCTGGAGCATATGTTCTTCAAAGGTACAAAGACAAGAACAGCACGAGAAATTGCAGAATCTTTTGATAGCATCGGTGGACAAGTGAATGCTTTCACTTCAAAAGAATACACATGTTATTATGCAAAAGTTCTTGATACGCATTCACCATATGCTCTTGAAGTACTAGCAGATATGTTTTTTAACTCAACCTTTGACGAAGGAGAGTTATTAAAAGAAAAGAATGTTGTGTTAGAAGAAATTAAAATGTATGAAGATACACCAGATGATATTGTTCACGATATGTTGAGCCGTGCTAGCTTTCAAAACCACGAACTCGGATTTCCTATATTAGGAACGGAAGAAACATTGAACACGTTTACGGGGAATACACTTCGAGATTATATGGATACTCATTACGTTCCCGAAGAAGTAGTCATCTCTGTCGCAGGAAACGTTGATGAATCTTTCATAAAGGAAGTTGAAAAATGGTTCGGTGACTACAAAACAAGTGGAGTTATTAAACCAGTAATTGAAACGCCGGTTTTCTATCCAGAGAAACTTTCTCGTAAGAAAGAAACAGAACAAGCACATCTATGTCTAGGTTTTCCAGGACTTTCTCTTAAAGATAAACGCAGCTACAGTTTGATCATCCTCAATAACATTTTTGGATCAAGCATGTCTAGCCGTTTGTTTCAAGAAGTAAGGGAGCAGAAGGGATTAGCTTATTCGGTGTTCTCTTACCATTCAGCGTTTCAGGATAATGGGATCTTTACTATTTATGGAGGAACAGCTCCACATCAATTAGATGAGCTGTATGATACGGTCTTAAATATAGTTGATGATTTAAAAGAGAACGGAATTACTGACAAAGAGCTGAAAAACTCTAAAGAACAGATAAAAGGAAACTTGATGCTGAGTCTTGAGAGCACGAATAGCAGAATGAGCCGCAATGGAAAACATGAGCTCATCTTAGGTTATCATCGTACCCTTGATGATATGGTCGAATCGATCGATAAAGTGTCCAAAGACGATGTGGACACGTTGGTTCAGTCTATCTTTAGTGAAGGATGTTCAGCATCTCTAGTGAGTCCAAATGGAGAACTTCCAAAAGGACTTCAATAGCATACAGTTATTCTTAAAAAACCCGGAGTTCATCCGGGTTTTTTGAGTTTTCAAAAAACCTCTTTAAAAATGGGCTAAACGTTTCCTAAAATGCCCCAAACATAGGAGTTGCTCGTGAATATAATGATGTTGATTGAAAACTTATGATCGTGTTACTTAGCGTATTGAAATGATGACTTTAAATATCAGTTTTACCGTTGTACAGAAAGTCTTTCTGTCACCAGATAGGCGGGGTGTTCATATGATGTTGAGCGTGGATAGCAATCCCCTGCAAGAAATGGAACAACGGAGAAAGGGGAGAAAGAATGTTAACGGATTTGCATATCGCAGTTTTTGGCGGCGATGCGAGACAGTTAGAGGTTATTCGGAAACTAACAGAACTGGATGCGATACTTACACTTATCGGTTATGACCAACTTGATCACGGATTCACTGGGGCTTCAAAAATGAATATAGATGAAGTAGATTTCTCAAAGTTAGACAGTATCATTCTGCCTGTGAGTGGAACAGGACTGCAAGGGGAGATCGATACCATTTTCTCTAATAAAAAAATGATTCTAACAGAAGATCATCTTAAAAAGACGAAAGACCACTGCCAAGTATTTTCAGGAATCAGCAATTCTTATTTAGATGGTATTACAACAAACAGCAACAGAAAACTAACGAAGTTGTTTGAAAGAGATGATGTTGCGATCTATAACAGCATTCCTACTGTTGAAGGAACGATCATGATGGTCATCCAACACACAGATATAACCATCCATCAATCTAATACGGTTGTTCTAGGTTTTGGACGTGTAGGAATGAGTGTTGCAAGAACTTTCCAAGCATTAGGGGCACGCGTAAAAGTCGGAGCGAGAAAATCTGAACATATGGCTAGGATCTCAGAGATGGGAATGATTCCGTTTCATTTAGATGATCTGAAAAATGAGGTCTATGAAACGGATGTTTGCATCAACACGATTCCTACACAGATTGTTAATGCTGATGTAATCTCAAAGTTTCCTTCACATACATTAGTTGTTGATCTGGCTTCAAAGCCTGGAGGCACTGACTTTAGGTATGCAGAAAAACGAGGGATTAAAGCACTTCTTGCACCTGGACTGCCAGGAATTGTTGCACCTAAAACAGCGGGTAAGATCGTTGCAAACGTACTTTCGCAGCTCTTAATCAATGAATTTAAGCGGAAGGGGTAATTATAATGGATTTTAAAGGTAAACATATCGGTTTTGGTTTAACAGGATCTCATTGTACGTATGATGCCGTATTTCCACAGATTCAAAAGCTAGTAGAGCTCGGGGCGAATGTTTCTCCATTCTTTACACATACCGTAGGGCACACGTCTACACGTTTTGGAGAAGAAGGAGAATGGGTGGAAAAGATTAAACAGATCACAGGAAATGATCCAGTAGATTCCATCGTAAAGGCTGAACCATTTGGACCGAAAACACCACTAGATTGTATGGTTATTGCTCCGTTGACCGGAAATTCGATAAGCAAGTTTGCTAATGCTATGACAGATTCTCCTGTATTAATGGGAGCAAAAGCAACACTTCGTAACCAAAAACCGGTTGTTCTCGGAATATCGACAAACGATGGTCTTGGATTGAACGGTGTAAATATCATGAGGTTGATGGCGACAAAGAACATCTATTTTATTCCCTTCAGTCAAGATGATCCAGTCAAAAAGCAAAATTCATTAGTCGCTCACATGGATACCCTTATTGAAACAATCGAGCTAGCCATACAAGGGAAACAGCTCCAGCCCGTTCTTAGGGTAAGAGATTTAGGGTAATAGATTGAAACAACAGAAGAAAATCCGTTCATAACCTCAAAGTTTATGATAAAATATGATAAATTATATGGATTAACTAGGAGAAACTAAAACTTTGAGTTTCTCCTTCTGTTGTAGATTGCTTACCTTAAACAATAAAGGAGTTAATAAAGTATGAGCCAAAAATCATTTCATGTAGCTGTAGTAGGAGCAACTGGCGCAGTTGGCCAGCAGATGTTAAACACGTTAAGTGAAAAAAATTTTCCAATAAAGAAACTATCCCTTCTTGCAAGTAAACGTTCAGCAGGACAGGTCATTTCCTTTAATGGAGAATCTCATACAATTCAAGAAGCAACACCAGAAGCATTTGAAGGTGTAGATCTTGCTTTGTTCTCTGCTGGAGGTTCAGTTTCAAAAGCTCTTGCACACGAAGCGGTGAAAAGAGGAGCAATCGTTGTAGACAACACGAGCGCATTCAGGATGGATCCGAACGTACCACTCGTTGTACCAGAGGTAAACGAACAAGATCTATTAAAACATAATGGAATTATTGCAAATCCGAACTGTTCGACCATACAGATGGTCGTTGCTCTTCAGCCTCTTCACGAAAGGTTCGGCCTTAAAAAAGTAATTGTTTCTACTTATCAAGCTGTTTCAGGAGCAGGAGCAAAAGCAGTTGAGGAATTAAAAGAACAATCAAGAGCGATTCTAAACGATGAATCTTTCGAGGCTTCCATCATGCCTTGTGCTTCAGACAAAAAGCACTATCAGATCGCTTTCAACGCGGTTCCACAAATTGATAAATTTGAAGAGAACGGCTATACATTTGAAGAGTTGAAAATGATGAACGAAACAAAAAAGATTATGCACTTAGAAAATCTAGAGATCGCAGCAACGTGCGTGCGATTACCTGTTGAGACAGGACACTCAGAATCTTTGTATGCAGAATTTGAGAATGGCAACCCTACCGTTCAAGAAATAAGAGAACTATTAAAAACATCTCCAGGCATCACGCTTCAGGATCAGCCTGAAGAACAGATCTACCCTATGCCTGCAATAGCTGCAGGTCTGCCTGATGTTTTTGTTGGCAGAATACGTAAAGACTTAGACCGTGATAACGCCTATCACATGTGGGTAGTATCAGATAACTTACTTAAAGGTGCTGCATATAACTCCGTTCAAATCGCAGAGAGCTTAATCAAATTAGATCTGCTTTAATTTTATAAAGAAGGTGCATTCATGAAGATAATCGTTCAAAAATTTGGGGGAACTTCTTTAAAAGATGACACAGGACGTGTTGAAGCGATCCGTCATATTAAAAATGCTGTAGAAGAAGGCTATAAAGTGGTTTGTGTCGTTTCAGCAATGGGACGTTTCGGTGATCCTTACGCTACTGATACTTTATTAAGCCTTGTAGGGGATAAAAATAAGATTTCTAACAGAGAACAAGACCTCTTGTTGTCTTGCGGAGAAATCATTTCATCAGTTGTATTCTCTGGAATGTTAAATACAACAGGTCTTTCATCTGTAGCCTTAACAGGTCCACAAGCAGGCTTTAGAACCAATGATGACTTCTCAAATGCTAGAATTATAGATATGAAAGTAGATCGGATAAAGTCAGAACTTGAACATCATCAAGTAGTAGTTGTTGCAGGTTTTCAAGGCCAATCTAAAACTGGAGATATCGCAACACTTGGTAGAGGTGGAAGTGACACGAGTGCTTCGGCATTAGGAGCTGCTTTAGAAGCTGAGTTTATTGATATTTTTACAGATGTAGAAGGGGTAATGACTGCTGACCCTAGACTTGTTAAAGATGCAAGACCGCTATCCGTCGTAACATATGCTGAAATCTGCAACATGGCTTATCAAGGAGCAAAGGTCATTCATCCACGTGCTGTAGAGATCGCCATGCAAGCCAAGATCCCGTTAAGAATTCGTTCAACCTATTCAGATCTTCCAGGAACCCTTGTTACATCAGCCGTAAAGGGACCTGCTGGTAAAGACGTTCAGGAATCGATCATCACGGGTATTGCACATGTTTCAAACATTACTCAAATTAAAGTGTATGCCAACGATGGTCAGTATGACCTTCATACAAAAGTGTTCAAAGCCATGGCCCAAGAACAAATTTCAGTAGACTTTATCAACATCAGTCCAAAAGGTGTCGTATATACGATCATGGAAGACAAGACGGATATGGCTTTAGCAAAATTAAAAGATCTTGGATACGAACCTGAAGTGAACCGTGATTGTGCTAAAGTATCAGCAGTGGGAGCGGGCATCGCAGGAACGCCAGGGGTTACAGCAGCTATCGTAGAATCATTATCTAGCAGGAACATACAAATCTTACAATCTGCTGATTCGCATACGACGATCTGGGTACTGGTTAAGAAAGCAGATCTGATTGAATCGGTAAATGCTCTTCATTCCGCTTTTCGTTTGAATGAGGAAGGAATATCTGCGAACTTACAAGAAATTGTACAGCAGCAGTTTAATGAGTATTGAGGAGTGAAGTAAATGAATTTTGGTAGTATTAGCACTGCGATGGTAACGCCTTTTGACAGCAAAGGGAACATCGATTTTGGCAGAACGACGAAACTGGTTAACCATCTGCTTAACAATGGAACGGATAGTCTAGTAGTAGCTGGGACTACCGGAGAGTCTGCGACTTTGACTACAGAAGAAAAAATAGCACTTTTTAAACATGTTGTAAAAGTAGTCGATGGCAGAGTACCTGTGGTTGCAGGAACAGGAAGTAACAATACGAAAGCATCCATTGATCTTTCAAAAAAAGCTGAAGAAATCGGTGTGGATGCAATTATGATCGTAGCACCGTATTATAATAAACCAAGTCAAGAGGGTATCATCGCTCATTATAAAGCAATTGCAAGTGCAATCAGCCTTCCAATCATGGCGTATAACATACCGGGAAGATCAGTAATTACGTTTTCGGTTGAAACCGTGCTTCGACTAGCTGAAGTACCGAACATTGTTGCATTAAAAGATGCAGGCGGAAATTTAGATACAATGAGTGAAGTTATTGAGAATACTCCGGACGACTTTGTTGTTTACAGCGGTGACGACGGTCTAACCCTTCCTTCTTTAGCAATAGGAAGTGCGGGAATCGTTTCAGTGGCTTCACATGTGATCGGTAACGAGATGCAAACGATGATTAAAGCGTTTAGCAATGGCGAAAATAAAGAAGCTGCTCGTATTCACCGAAAGTTGCTTCCGGTTATGCAGGAGCTCTTTAAAGCACCGAGTCCAGCTCCTGTAAAGACAGCGCTACAATTAAGAGGGCTTGATGTTGGTGGAGTCAGATTGCCGTTATTACCTTTAAATCAATCTGAAAGAGAAGCACTCTCAAACAGATTAAACAGCTTGTAAAACAGTAAAACAGGGCTTCGCATGTGATTTATATGCGCTGCCCTTTTTTTGATGTTGCCGCATTTTGTCGAAAATCGGTTAAATAATTTTATCCGTGAAATTATTGGCTCTATATGTGAATATATTTTGATTTACCGTGAAAATAAAATATATTACCGTGAAATTATTTAACTTTGCGATTTCCACAAACAAAACGAACGTTTCAATCTAGATCAAACAGCGGCAAAGGCTACCATGTAAAACAAAAAAGCCCTGATTCAATCAAGAAACATCGAATCAGAGACTTAATTCTACTCATAATTGATCGTACTGCCAGCTGGTGTCTAAATACAGAAAAAATTAGTCCAAAGTGTCAAAACTATTACGTACAACGATAACCTTATTTTTATTTGTCTTTTGCTCAGTCTTGTTTTGTATTCCTCTCATAGAGTATAATGTTTTTAAGTGACGTGATCGGGAAATATTTTTTTACATACAACATAGGAGGAATATACACATTGTCAAAACAAAATAGAGATAAAATTAAAGTTTTTGCCTTGGGCGGAGTCGGTGAGATCGGCAAAAACATGTATGTAGTGGATACAGGTGAGGAAATTTTTGTTATGGACTCAGGTCTTATGTTCCCTCAAGAGGAAATGCTTGGAATCGACATCGTCATACCAGATGTGACCTACTTGAAGGAAAACCTGGAGCGTGTGACTGGAATCTTCTTAACTCATGCCCATGAAGACCATATCGGTGGCCTTCCATATGTCTTAAGACAAGTACCTGTACCTGTTTATGGAACGCGTTTGACATTAGGACTAGTAGAAGCAAAATTAAAAGAAGCGGGACTTTTGCGTTCCACAGAATTAAATATGATTGAAACGAACCAAAAGCTTTCATTCAACAGTGCGAAGGTAAGCTTCTTCCACGTAAATCACAGTATTCCAGATGCAGTAGGAATTGCAATTCACACGTCACAGGGAATTATTGCAAATACTGGTGATTTTAAGATCGATCATACACCGATCGATGGACAGCATACCGAATTTGGGAAGATTTCAAGCCTAGCTGAAGAAGGAGTACTGTGTCTGCTTTCAGACAGTACGAATGCAGAACGACCAGGATCTACAGGTCCAGAAGCACAAGTTGGACAAGAGATCCTTGATGTATTCCAAGCGGCAAAGGGAAGAATCATCATCGCATCATTCGCTTCAAATGTACATCGTGTTCAGCAAGTAATGAACGCAGCTGCCAAAACAAACAGAAAAGTAGCTGTTAACGGAAGAAGTATGGTAAAAGTTGTTGATATTGCATCACAGCTAGGTTATTTGACGATTGAAAAAGATCTGTTAGTTACGATCGATCAAGCAAACGATTACAGCGATGAAAAGGTTGTCATCTTAACAACAGGAAGCCAAGGCGAATCAATGGCGGCGTTGTCTAGAATGGCGCAAAAATCACATAAACAGATCGCACTTCGACCTTCAGATACAGTCGTTATTGCCGCTACCCCGATACCTGGCAATGAAACTTCTGTCGCGAAGATGGTTGATAAACTGATGCGTACAGGAGCAGATGTTATCTTTGGTCAGAAGAAGGTTCATGTATCAGGACACGGTAGTGCTGAAGAGCTTAAGTTCATGCTCAGTATGATGAGACCTAAATATTTTATGCCGGTTCACGGTGAATATAAGATGCAAAAAGCGCATCAAAAATTAGCGATTGAAGTTGGAGTTGAAAAAGACAACATTTTTATCGTTGATAAAGGTGAAGTGGTGGAGTTCGCTAACGGATTCGCGCAAAAAACCGGAAAAGTGCCTTCAGGAAACGTATTAGTAGATGGACTCGGTGTAGGAGATATCGGAAACATCGTGCTTCGTGACCGTAAACTTTTATCACAAGATGGAATCTTAGTCGTTGTCGTTACGATCAGCAAAGATTCACATAAGCTGATCTCAGGACCTGAGATCATCTCAAGAGGCTTTGTATATGTTCGTGAAAGTGAAGCTCTTCTTCACGAAGCAAATACAAAAGTTCGTGATGTACTTGAAAAGTGCATGAACGAAAATATGAAAGAATGGTCTAGTCTGAAATCAAACGTCAGAGATACATTAAGTCAGTATCTATTTGAAAAAACAAAGAGAAGACCAATGATCATGCCGATTATTATGGAAATTTAACCCGCTGATAAAGCGGGTTTTTATTTTTTTCTCATATGAATGGAAATTACGCCCATACTAAGAAGAACCTAACTTAGAAGGGGTATGAATTATGGATCAGACACCAGAAACAGAAGCACCACAAACAGATGCACCATCAAAGAAAGATGAAAGCTCAGGACTTATTCAGAAGATACAGTCGCTAGGACAGACGAACGTTCCCACAATGGAAGGCTCAAGCATACATTGTTTGACGATTGTAGGTCAGATCGAAGGACATATGCAGCTTCCTCCTAACAACAAAGCGACCAAATACGAACATTTGATTCCGCAATTAGTAGCCATTGAACAGAATCATAAGATCGAAGGGCTACTTGTAATCTTGAACACAGTTGGTGGAGATGTGGAAGCTGGCCTTGCTATTTCTGAGATGATCGCTTCTCTTTCAAAGCCTAGTGTATCCCTCGTATTAGGAGGAGGACATTCCATAGGAGTTCCAATAGCGGTAAGCGCTAATTACTCGTTCATCGCACCAACGGCTACCATGACGATCCATCCAGTTCGATTAACAGGTCTGGTCATTGGGGTACCGCAAACGTTTGAGTATTTAGATAAGATGCAGGACCGTGTGATCTCATTCGTAACGAGCCATTCAGATATCACGGAAGAGCGATTTAAAGAACTGATGTTTTCTAAAGGGAACCTGACACGAGATATCGGTACGAATGTCATTGGAACAGATGCGGTGAGTGATGGACTCATAAACGCAGTAGGCGGAGTGGGTCAAGCGATCAAGAAGTTGAATGAGTTGATCGAAGCGAACAAAAAAGAAGAGGATAAAGGGTTGCCGCAATGATCTGGTATACGATGCAGCCTTTTGAATTGATGTTTCCGGAAGAAGGAAACGAACCGTCGGCGCAGAATGTAATACTTTATAATGATGTCCCTGTCCTCGTAGAACGTATCGGTGATGAGAAAAGAATCGTTCAAATCATGAGCACAGATCCTTCTCATTTTTTACTAGAAGACTGTCAACCTGGAATGGTGCTGCGAAATTTTTAAAAAAGTCATCTAAGAATTATGCTATACTATCTTAAAGCAGCCTTCTGATTTGCAGGGCTGCTTTTCTTTCTATTTTTGTTCATACATACATAATATTGCATGCTAGTGAGGTGAAAAAAATGGCAAAAAACAAAAAAAAGAAAGCTAAAAATAAAGGCAGATGGAAAGAGCAGCTGACGTTTGAGATTGCAGGACTCACCATCCTCGCATTATCATCTCTAGCACTTGCTAAGATGGGTAATGTAGGCATGGCATTTGTTCATCTACTGCGATTCTTTAGTGGAGAATGGTACGGTATACTTCTGCTTGCTTGTATATTATTATCTTTTTATTTGATATGGAAAAGAAGCTGGCCGGTCTTAGTATCCAAAAAATTAACAGGTGTGTATATACTCTTTTTCTCATTTCTAGTATTGAGCCACCTAACCTTGTTTGAACATTTAACAAACGGTGGGGAATGGAAAGACGCTTCTGTTATAAGAAACACTTGGGATCTGTATTGGATGCAGCTTCAAGGGGAAACCTCAACCAACGATATTGGCGGGGGACTTGTAGGAGCTATCGGTTTTGCTCTATTTTATTTTTTGTTTGGAGCTGGAGGAACAAAGCTTGTCATCTTCTTTTTAATAATAGGGAGCCTTTTGTTGATCTCGGGTAAATCGTTATCCGTTCTTCTTCAGAAACTAGTCGATACATCCAGTTCAGCAACTTCTAAAATGAAAGAATACATACAAGAAAAGAAAACGTCACTTGCTGAAGAAAGAACAAAAAAAATAAAAGAAAAGAAAAATTTAACGCCGGCAACTGTAGATGATGAAGAAGATACAGAAGAGATCATCATCTCTGAAGATCCAGTAATTGAAGATTTTACAAAAAGGGTTCAACAAACAGAGAGCGGCGTTCAGTTGAAATTTGCTCCTCAGGTGTACGGTGAGAATGAAGAAAAAGAAGATGTAAAGGATGCTAGAGGGTCTGAAGATGAGCCGACACCTTCACCTTTACCTGTTAATTTTGGTGATGAAGTAATCCAGAACGAACATTATCAGCTTCCGACGATGAAACATCTTAGAACGCCTCAAAATAGTGGTCAGCACAAAGACAAGCAATATGCTGCAAGCAAGAGCAACGCGAAGAAACTTGAAAAAACGTTTGAAAGCTTTGGGGTAAAAGCAAAAGTTCTTAAAGTTCACCTGGGACCGGCCGTTACAAAGTATGAAGTGTACCCAGATGTAGGTGTTAAAGTAAGTAAGATTGTAAATTTATCAGATGACTTGGCTCTTGCATTAGCAGCTAAAGATATACGGATCGAAGCACCGATACCAGGAAAATCAGCTGTTGGAATCGAGGTGCCCAATCAGGAGATCTCGATGGTAACATTAAGAGAAGTGCTGGAGGCACCACAATTCTCTGGACAACAATCACCACTCGCTATCGGTCTAGGAAGAGATATCTCAGGTGAACCGATCATCGCAGATCTTTCTAAGATGCCTCACTTACTTGTGGCAGGAGCAACCGGAAGCGGTAAAAGTGTGTGTGTAAACGGCATTATTACGAGTATTCTAATGAGAGCTAAACCACACGAAGTGAAAATGATGATGATTGATCCAAAGATGGTGGAATTAAATATGTATAACGGGATACCACATCTCTTGGCGCCAGTCGTCACTGAACCGAAGAAGGCAGCTCAAGCATTAAAAAGAGTGGTCTCTGAGATGGAGCGTAGGTATGAGCTATTTTCCCATAGCGGTACACGAAACATCGAAGGTTACAATGAATCGATAAGAAAACAAAATGCTAAAGGTGATGCAAAACAGCCTTTTTTACCTTATATCGTAGTTATAGTTGATGAACTAGCTGATTTGATGATGGTTGCTTCAGGTGACGTAGAGGATGCGATCACTCGTCTTGCTCAGATGGCTCGAGCAGCAGGGATTCACTTAATTATTGCGACACAGCGTCCGTCTGTTGATGTAATAACAGGTGTTATTAAAGCGAACATTCCGTCACGAATTGCGTTTAGTGTTTCTTCACAAACTGACTCTAGAACGATACTTGATATGGGAGGGGCAGAGAAGCTTTTAGGAAGAGGAGATATGTTGTTCTTCCCTTCAGGAGCATCAAAACCCGTTCGCGTTCAAGGGGCGTTTCTATCAGATGAAGAAGTAGAAGCGATTGTAGATCACTGTGTGACACAGCAAAGAGCTCAATACCAAGCAGAGATGATTCCTACTGAAGAAGCAGAACCTGCGGTCATGGAGTCTGAAGATGACCTGTTTGGTGACGCTGTAAGATTAGTCGTTGATATGCAGACAGCTTCAGTTTCTATGCTTCAAAGAAGATTTCGCATCGGTTATTCAAGGGCGGCAAGATTAATCGACTCGATGGAATCGAAAGGAATCGTAGGACCCTATGAGGGATCCAAACCTCGTGAAGTGCTGATATCTGCTATGCCGGACGAAAAAGAAGCTTCTAGTTCATAGGTCATAGGAAAACGGGCTCATACGGGCTCGTTTTCCTTTTCTGTTGGAATTTAATTCAATTTATGTAAAATCCAAAGAATACCTATTAAAAATTTGTAAAAATAGTATTTATTTATAGAAATAAAAATGGTATAGTAATGTCGATTCTACTAATAATTTGTCATACGTCGAACAACTTAGTTAAGGTGGTTTTGGAATGTCAATAAAGGCTGACCATCGCTTGTTATATATAAAAGTGATTGAAAAGTTAAAAAAAGATATTGAAGAAGGTATTTATAAAGAAGGAGAAAAACTTCCTTCTGAGTTTGAACTATCAAAACAGCTTGGAATCTCAAGAGCTACACTGCGTGAGGCGCTTCGTATTTTAGAAGATGAAAACGTACTCATTCGAAAACATGGTGTGGGTACTTTTGTAAGAACTCGTGCTTTGTTCTCATCTGGCATTGAAGAACTTTACAGTGTGACCGATATGATAGAAAGAGGCGGCAAACGTGCTGGGACTATTTTCCTAAAGTCGCAGATGACTGACGTTACAGAAGAACTGCTTAGCAAGTTTAACGATTCATTGCCTGAAGGACTCATGATGATGGAGCGTGTCCGTACGGCAGATGGTGAACCAGTCGTTTTTTGTATAGATCATATGCCAGCACACCTTTTCCCTGCAAAAGGATTGCACGATTATGAATCATTCTTAGAGATGTTGGAAAAAGAAACGGGTAGACGTGTTATGTATGCGGTAACAAACATTGAACCAATCGGATATCACGAAAGAGTTTCTGAAATATTGGAAAGCGATGAACGCGTTCCACTCCTCATCTTAAAACAAATGCATTACGATCAATTTGATGAACCTGTACTCTATTCTTGCAACTATTTTAGATCTGATAAGTTTTTGTTCTCTGTTTTAAGAAAGCGCTTATAGTTAAAGTCTTTTTTAGGGGGTGATCGGTACTTTATTTTGCAGCATTGGTTTTAGTCATTAAAATGAAAACACTTACAGGGGGAAAATGACTTGAAAAAGAAATTAGGATTAATGGTAACTGCAATGTTAACTGCCGGTACGATTCTTGCCGGATGTGGATCTTCTGATGACGGGAAGTCTTCTGGCGGAGGAGAGAAAAAAGACTTTAAAGTAGCGATGGTAACAGACACTGGCGGTGTAGACGATAAGTCTTTCAACCAGTCAGCTTGGGAAGGTCTAACAAAGTTTGGTAAAGATAATAGTTTAGAAGAGAGCAAAGGATACAAGTACTTGCAATCTACTGCACAAAGTGATTACAAGCCGAACCTAAACTCACTTATTCGTCAAAAATACGATGTAGTTTTTGGAATCGGTTTCTTGATGGGAACTGATGTAGAAACAGTAGCAAAACAACAGCCTGATGCAAAACTTGCAATCGTTGATATGGTTGTTAAAGGTGATAACGTAGCGAATATTACTTTCTCTGAACATGAAGGTTCGTTCTTAGTAGGTCTAGTTGCTGGTATGCAATCTAAATCGAACAAAGTAGGATTCGTTGGTGGTGTTAACAGTGAACTGATCAAGAAGTTTGAAAATGGATTTAAAGCGGGAGTTCTAACAGCGAACCCTAAAGCTGAAGTTCTTGTTCAATATGCAGAAGACTTCAACAAAGCTGAAAAAGGACAACAGATCGCGAACACGTTCTATCAACAAGGTGCTGATGTAATCTATCATGCTGCTGGTGGAACAGGTATGGGTGTGTTCACTGAAGCGAAGAATCGTAAGAAAAACGGTGAAGATGTTTGGGTAATCGGAGTTGACCGTGACCAACACGAAGAAGGTATGCCTGAGAACGTAACACTTACTTCAATGGTAAAACGTGTAGACCAAGCAGTTTACGAAGTTTCTGAACAAGCGATGAACGGTAAGTTCCCAGGTGGGAAAATCGTAGAATTCGGTCTTAAAGAAGATGGAGTAGGTATCGCTCCAACTCAAGAGAACGTTGAAGAGAAATCACTTCAATCTGTAGAAGATTTCAAAAAGAAAATCATCGCTGGCGAAGTGAAAGTTCCTAAGACAGACGCTGAATTTGAAGAGTTCAAGAAGAACTTAAAATAATTCAAGTGAAACAAGTTAAATAATTGGCCAGGACTTGGCATAAGCCAAGTCCTTCCTTATGCAATAAGGGGGGAGCAAGAATATGGAATATGTAATCGATATGCGCAACATCCGAAAAGAATTCCCTGGAATCGTCGCGAATGATAACATCACGCTTCAAGTAAAAAAAGGGGAGATCCATGCATTACTAGGAGAGAATGGTGCAGGAAAATCAACGTTAATGAATGTTTTGTTCGGTCTTTACGAACCTGAACAAGGGGAGATCTTCGTAAAAGGAAATAAAGTGGTGAACAATGATCCGAATATTGCCAACTCGCTTGGTATTGGGATGGTTCATCAGCACTTTATGCTCGTTGATAAGTTTACTGTTACCGAAAATATCATTCTTGGAAAAGAACCTACTAAAGGCGGAAGAGTAGATTTACAAACAGCTGCAAAAGAAGTACAAGCTCTTTCAGATCAATATGGACTTCGTGTAGATCCTAACGCAAAGATTGAAAATATCTCAGTTGGTATGCAGCAACGTGTAGAAATTTTGAAAACGCTTTATAGAGGAGCGGATATTCTCATTTTTGATGAGCCGACTGCCGTGTTAACTCCTCAAGAAATCGTAGAACTTATTCAGATCATGAAAAAGCTTGTTAATGAAGGCAAGTCTATCATCCTTATCACTCATAAATTAAAAGAGATCATGGAAGTTTGTGACCGCTGTACGGTTATAAGAAGAGGGAGAGGCGTTGGTACGGTAGACGTTAGCGATTCTAACCCTGATTCTTTAGCAGCGATGATGGTTGGTCGTGAAGTAAACTTTAAAGTTGAAAAAAATGATGCTGTTCCTAAAGAGGCTGTATTGAAGATTAAAGATCTTGTCGTTCAGGATAGCAGAAAAGTGCCTGCGGTTAACGGACTGAACTTGACTGTTCATGCTGGGGAGATTGTTGGAATCGCTGGCGTTGACGGAAACGGACAATCTGAACTATTAGAAGCAATCACAGGTCTTCATAAAGTTCACGAAGGATCTATACATCTGCGTGATAAAGAGATTACGAATAAGTCTCCTCGAAATGTTACAGAGAACGGTCTGAGTCATATTCCGCAAGATAGGCATAAACATGGGCTTGTATTGGACTTTTCAGTAGGAGAGAACATGGTACTCCAAACGTATTATCAAAAGCCATATTCTAAGTCTGGAATTTTAAACTTTAAACCGATTTTTGATAAAGCGAAAAAGTTGATCGAAGAATACGATGTTCGTACACCTGATGCTTATACGCCAGCACGTGCACTATCCGGTGGAAATCAGCAAAAAGCGATTATCGCTAGAGAAGTTGACCGTGATCCGGACTTTTTGATCGCCGCTCAGCCAACTCGCGGTCTTGATGTTGGGGCGATTGAATTCATTCATTCCAAGCTGATCGAACAAAGGGATAATGGAAAAGCGGTTCTGCTTGTTTCTTTTGAGTTGGAAGAGATCATCAACGTGAGTGACCGAATCGCAGTGATGTATGAAGGAAAGATCGTTGCGATCGTAAATCCGAAAGAAACAACAGAACAAGAACTGGGTCTACTGATGGCTGGAGGAAAGAGAGGTACCGTTCATGCAGAATAATACAAAAAAAATAAAATTTATAGTGCCTCTTATTTCTGTATTTCTAGGTCTATTGATTGGTGGCATCATCATGCTGATCAGCGGATATAAGCCGATTGAAGCTTATGTAGCGCTTTTTCAAGGTATTTTTGGTGGATCATATTATATAGGTGAAACAATTAGGCAGATGTCACCTCTTATCTTGTCAGGACTTGCTGTTGCATTTGCGTTTAGAACCGGATTATTTAATATCGGAGTAGAAGGACAGCTTTTAGTCGGTTGGTTAGCTGCTGTTTATGTAGGGATTTTTGTTGATGCCCCAGCGATCATTCATATTCCTCTCGCTGTACTTGCTGCAGGTGTTGCCGGTGCATTATGGGGATCTGTTCCTGGTATTTTAAAAGCGCGCTTTAAAGTTCATGAGGTTATTACAACGATTATGATGAACTATATCGCACTTTATAGCACAAATGAAATCATCCGTAATTTTATGCTTGCTCCGGGTGAGCGAACGGAGAACGTAAAAGAATCTGCTTCTCTTGCTTCACCGTTTTTACAAAGTATTACTGAATATTCGACATTGCATTTTGGAATCATTGTAGCAATCGTTGCAGCAGTAATCATGTGGTTCTTATTATGGAGAACAACATTAGGTTATGAACTACGTGCTGTAGGTTTCAATCAACATGCATCTCAGTACGCTGGAATCAACGTTTCGAAAAACATCGTTCTATCCATGGCGATTTCAGGAGCATTCGCAGGGATTGCAGGAAGTATGGAAGGATTGGGTACGTATCAATACATGACGATCAATGCTGGATTTACCGGTGTAGGATTTGATGGGATCGCCGTTGCACTTTTAGGTGCGAACAGTGCGATCGGTGTTATTTTAGGTGCTGCACTATTCGGCGGACTAAAGATTGGTGCCCTGAACATGCAAGCTATTGCAGGTGTTCCAACTGAACTTGTAGGTGTTGTAATTGCTCTAATCATCTTCTTTGTAGCGTGCAGCTATCTTGTTCATTGGTTGATGAACCGTGTGAACAGAGGAGGTAAGATCTGATGAGTTTTATGGATATTCTAGCACTAATCATACCTGCTGCAATCGTGTCTGCTGCTCCTTTAATCTTTACCGCTCTAGGTGGCGTTTTTAGTGAAAGGTCTGGAGTTGTAAATATCGGATTAGAAGGTCTCATGCTTTTTGGTGCTTTTACAGGAGCCGTAACGATCTATTACGGAGAACAGTTCGGATTAGCTGGTGCAGCACCATGGGTCAGTTTTGTTGTAGCTATGATCGTAGGAGCACTATTTGCATCTATTCATGCCGTTGCAAGTATCTCGTTAAAAGCGGACCAAGTTGTTAGTGGAGTTGCAATCAACTTCTTGGCAGCGGGACTCGCAATCTTCTTAACGAAAAAAATCTTTAATGCAGGACAAACACCTGTTATTTCTGAACGTATCTCAAAAAGTGACATTCCGTTCTTATCAGATATTCCGATAATCGGTAAACTATTTTTCTCAAATGCCTATCTGACTTCTTATCTAGCGGTATTTGTAGCCTTAATCGTGTGGTATGTTCTTTACAAAACCCCATTTGGTCTTCGCCTTCGTTCAGTAGGTGAACACCCGATGGCTGCAGATACGATGGGAATCAATGTTAAAAAGATGCGTTATGTCGGAGTTCTGTTAAGTGGTGCTCTAGCTGGTCTAGGTGGAGCTGTTTATGTAGCTTCTATCTCAGGTAACTTCACGCACTCTACGATCACAGGACAAGGCTTCATGGCTCTAGCTGCTATGATCTTTGGTAAATGGCATCCACTTGGAGCTTTAGGAGCTGCTTTATTCTTCGGACTAGCACAAGCGATCAGCATCTCTGGAGCACAGATTCCAGGTCTTCAAGATATTCCAAAAGTATTTCTGCTGATCGCACCATACGTTCTTACGATATTAGCTTTAGCTGGACTAGTAGGACGTGCGGATGCGCCGAAAGCTCTTGGTACACCTTACGAAAAAGGAAAAAGGTAACAAAAAAGTCCGCCATTCGGTGGACTTTTTTTGTTTTACAAGGAGGAATGTCATGTCAGGTATCGAAAATGGGTAAACTAGGATGTAGACATAATGAAAGGGGTACTTATTCAATGGGAATTGTTAATCATAAAAAAACCAATCTCCACGGCATGACTGTACATACGATCGAAACAAAAAAGTATAAGACCACATCGTTCATACTTCAGGTAAAAGAACCGATCAACGAAAAGAATGTAACAAAGCGAGCTCTGCTTGCTTATGTTTTACAGAGCGGAACGAAGGATTTTCCTTCTTCAAAAGAGCTGAGAAGTGCTTTGGATGATCTTTATGGAGCTACATTGAATGCTGATCTTTCTAAAAAAGGTGAGAATCAAGTGATCAGTATTCGGATGGAGGTAGCGAACGAGAAATTTTTATCCAATTCAGAACCTGTTCTAGATAAAGCCTTCCATCTATTATCTCAAGTTCTTCTAGCCCCACCTTTAGAAGGTGATGTGTTTAAAGAGGGAATTGTAAAAAAAGAAAAACGCAGTCTGAAACAACAGATCGAATCGATCTATGATGACAAGATGCGTTATGCAAATAAACGACTGTTAGAAGAGATGTATGACACAGAGCCATACCGGTTAAATGTGTATGGAAACGGTGATGAAGTGGATTCGATAACATCAAAAGAGCTGTATGATTATTATCAAGAAGTGATTAGAAACGATAAGATCGATCTTTATGTGATCGGTGATATTTCAACAGATGAGATGGTTGAGAAGGTTAGTAAGCATTTTCGTTTTTCGAAAGATAGAAAAGAAGATGAGACTAAAGCTGTGAATGCTAGAGATGAAAAAAGAATCTCTGAAGTTAAAGAAATCTTTGAAGAACAGGATGTGCAACAAGGAAAACTGCACATGGGTTATCGCACGTATACCACTTATGCAGATGATGATTATTTCGCTCTACAAGTGTTTAACGGTATTTTCGGAGGTTTTTCTCATTCCAAGTTGTTCATGAACGTTCGTGAAAAAGAAAGTTTGGCTTATTATGCAGCTTCTCGGTTCGAGAGCCATAAAGGAGCTGTTTTTGTAATGAGCGGAATTGAGACTGCCAATTACGAAAAAGCTGTAAAAATCATTAAAGAACAACATGAAGAAATGAAAAAGGGTAATATCACGGACTCTGAATTTGAACAGACGAAAGCGATGATCAACAACCAAGTGTTAGAGACGATCGACCATCCGATCGGTCTATCGGAAGTACTATATCATAATGTTGTTGCAGGGACAGATCGCTCCATCGAAGAGTGGATGGAAGGAATAAAGAGAGTAACAAAAGACGATGTGGTTGCAGTAGCAAAAAAAGTAACACTTGATACGATTTTCTTCTTGAAGGGAGCTGGCACGAATGGGAATGAAAACGTTTGATCAATTAGATGAAACGCTACACTATGAAGAACTGCCGAACGGGTTAAAGGTATATGTTTTAGAAAAGAAGGGCTTTAATAAGACTTATGCTACGTTTACGACTCATTACGGATCTGTGGATAATCACTTTAAACCATTAGGTAAAGATGAAAATGTCAAAGTTCCTGATGGAATCGCACATTTTCTGGAGCACAAACTTTTTGAAAAAGAGCATGGAGATGTTTTTCAAGATTTTAGTAAACAAGGTGCATCTGCCAACGCGTTCACGACATTTAACAGAACCGCTTATCTGTTTTCGACAACCGGTGATGTGAAGAAGAACTTAACCACTTTGATCGACTTCGTACAAGAACCATATTTTACAGAAAAGACGGTCGAGAAAGAAAAAGGAATCATCGGTCAAGAGATCAGAATGTACGATGATAACCCGGATTGGCGCGTTTATTTTGGCCTGATTGAAAATATGTATCACCATCATCCGGTCAAGATCGATATCGCTGGAACAGAAAAATCCATCGCTAAGATTACAAAAGATGATCTATATGAATGTTATGAGACGTTTTATCACCCTAGCAACATGATTCTTTTTATCGTAGGGCCAATAGATGCTAAAGAAATTTTAAATTTCGTTAAAGACAATCAATCACAAAAATCGTTTAAGGAAAAAGAACACATCGAAAGATTTTTTGATGAGGAGCCACAAACGGTCGCAAAATCAAAGAAAGTCATCGAGATGACGGTGCAGACGCCGAAATGCTATATGGGTTATAAAGAAGCTACTCCTAATCGCCAAGGAAAAGAGTTGATGAAACATGAACTAAGTGTCAACCTTCTTCTAGAAATGATGTTCGGGAAAAGCTCGCCAAATTATGAAACATTGTATGAAGAAGGATTGATCGACCAGACGTTCTCTTTTGATTACACAGAAGAGAATGGATTTGGATTCAGCATGCTCGGAGGAGATACTCGGTCTCCAGATGGATTTGTTGAAAGAATCTCTGGGATGGTTGAAGCCTTTAAACAACAGTCGATCGATGAAGGTTCATTTAATCGTGCTCGTAAAAAGAAGATCGGTGCTTTTTTAAGATCATTGAACTCACCGGAGTTTATTGCAAATCAGTTCACTCGCTATGCGTTTAATGAAATGGACCTTTTTGATGTGATTCCGGTTTTCGAATCACTTACAGTTCCCGATGTTGAAGAAGTCTTACAGAATCACTTTAAAAAAGAAGCGATGACCGTTTGCCAAGTTCAAAAAAAGAAGTCATAATAAATGAAAAAAACATCCTGCTGAGGTAGGGTGTTTTTTTAGAGCAATGAGGGATTAACATTGAAAAATGCGCTTGTCACAGGAGCATCCGGAGCAATCGGGAGCGAGATCAGCCATATGTTGGCATCAAATGGTTGTGGATTATACCTTCACTACAACACCAATCTAAGTGTAGCAGAAAAGCTGCAGAAAGAATTAAAGGATAAATACGGAGTACCTGTCTTTATCGTGTCTGCTGACCTGTCTAAAGCAGAAGGACCAAAAGCATTGTTGAATCAAATTCAAGAGCCCATCGATGTGTTCGTTTTTAATTGTGGTTCTGCTCAATTTGGTCTACTCACTGATTTTACTGAACAATCCATAACAGAGACGATGCAGTTGCACCTTTTAAGTGCGATCTCACTAACAAAAGCCATTGTTCCTAACATGATTCAGAAAAAATCAGGAAAGATCGTCATGATCTCTTCTGTTTGGGGAGAAGTAGGTGCTGCGTGTGAAACTGTATACTCTGCTGCAAAAGGCGGGTTGAATACGTTTGTTAAAGCACTGTCAAAAGAATTAGCTCCTAGTCACATTCAAGTGAATGGTGTTTCTCCTGGGGTGATCTCGACGCCAATGATGGATCAGTTTTCAGACGAGGAGAAGCGTATGTTAACTGAGGACATACCTGCTGGACGTTTTGGAGAACCACGTGAAGTTGCTCATGCTGTTGAATTTTTATTGAGCGAAAAGGCAGACTATATCTCGGGTCACATCCTTTCTATAAACGGATCGTGGTTTACTTAAAAAAACATGTATAAAAAGAGTGAAACTAAGAGATATTAATGCTGTATCAACCTTGAAGGAGGAGACAGCATGTCTGTATTAGACAACTTTGGTCAATGGAAAGATTTCTTGGCAGAGCGTTTAAATCACGCGGAACACGAAGGTATGAACCACGATACGATCTCGAACTTAGCAACGGAGATCGGTGGATACTTAGCGAACCACGTTGAACCAAAAAACGAGGAAGAAAAAGTTCTTGCCGATCTTTGGAAAGTGGCTGATGAAAACGAAAGACACGCCATCGCTAACATGATGGTAAAGCTAGTTCAAAACGACGGTAGCCGCTAAATGGTGAAGGATGTTAAGAATTTTTTCTTAACATCCTTTTATTTTGCTTTCATAATAAATTGAAATCATTTATTATTAGAAACAAGAATAGATGTAGAATTTTGTTTCATTTTGAAAGAATAAGGAGATGAATTATGGGAGAGCAAGAATGGTATTTAGAGTATGAGATACATAAAAACCGGCCGGGTCTCCTAGGGGATATATCTTCCTTATTAGGTATGCTTGGAATTAACATCGTCACGATTAACGGTGTTGATAACGAGCGACGTGGAATGCTTCTGATCATTGATAACGAAGAAAAGATTAACCGGCTTCAATCGATCTTAGATTCAATGGATAACATTACAGTAACCAAGTTTCGAAAACCGAAGCTTCGCGATCGTCTCGCTGTAAGACACGGCAGATATATTGAACGCGACGCTGACGATAAGAAAACGTTTCGTTTTATTAGAGATGAACTTGGTATATTAGTTGACTTTTTAGCTGAATTATATAAAGTTGAAGGACATAAATTAATCGGCGTTAGAGGCATGCCGCGTGTGGGGAAAACTGAGAGTATCGTTGCATCCAGTGTTTGTGCGAATAAACGTTGGGTCTTTATTTCATCTACGTTATTGCGTCAGACCGTTAGGAGCATGCTAGCGGATGATGAATACGATTCTGACCACGTTTTTATTATTGATGGTGCAGTCTCAGCACGTAATATGAATGATAAGCATTGGCAGCTCATACGAGAGATCATGAGGCTTCCTGCAGCGAAAGTTGTGGAACATCCTGATCTTTTTGTTCAGCAAACGGAATATACACTTGATGATTTTGACTACATTATCGAGCTAAAAAGTCATCGTGATGAAGAAATTACATATGAAGCTCTGAAACAAGATCAAACAGGATTCGGAAATTTAGAATGACGTAAGTAGGTGGGAAGGTTGACAGAACTCGGTAAGTTATTAAAAGAAAAACGTGAAGAAAAAGGAATGTCACTCGAAGAACTTCAAACAGCGACAAAGATACAAAAACGATATCTGGTAGCGATTGAAGAAGGAAAGTATGAAGTACTTCCTGGATCGTTTTATGCTCGAGCGTTTATTAAAAATTATTGTGAAGCTGTAGGTTTGCATTATGAGACCATCTTTGATGAATATTCTCATGAGATTCCAAAATCGGCAAAAGAACCGACAACAGAGTTCGAACCCCGTTCAAAAAGAGAGAGATCGGGAGTATCAGAAGACCATTCACTTTTAAAGAGATTGATTCCAATCATACTTATTGGAATCTTAATCGTGGTTGTTCTCTTTGTCGTTTGGAAGCTTCTTCCTGATGGGAATGATCAAGCTAAAAGCGGGAATGATGCGCCAGGTGTTTTATTAGATGCAGATGAAAACAAACCACAGAAAAAAGAAGAAACAAAAAAAGACAAAGAAGATGATTCTACTGAAGAAAAAGATTCTGAAGTTCCAAAAGAAGAAGTGAAACAACAAACCTTAACAAAGCTTGAAACGATTGGAAAAGTAACGACTTATGATCTGAAAGATACGGATAAACTCGTTGTAGAGCTTAGCGCAAATGGTCCTAGTTACGTAGGTATTCAAGATGAGACGAAGAAAAGCTATTTCGATAACCAGATGAAAAAGGGTCAAACAGAAACTTTTGATCTATCTTCTGCAAAAGAGGTAACACTAAATATTGGCGCGTCTCATGTAACATCTATTAAGATCAATGGGGAAGCATTCACATATCCTGTCCCTGCTACTGATCTGATCCATCAAAAAATCGTGATTCGTAAGGCTCAACAATAGTTATAACAAAATTGATTTTGACCGTATTTTGGAGGAATTTCATTGAACTTACCTAATAAGATTACCATTTCTAGAATTTTTTTAATTCCACTCTTTATGATCGTTCTTTTAGGCGATTTTGATTGGGGAGTCTGGAAAATTGCTGGTGAAGAATTGCCTGTCACTCATTTTGTTGCTGCGCTGATCTTTATCTTTGCATCCAGCACCGATTGGGTTGACGGCTATTATGCACGAAAATATAATCTCGTTACGAATTTGGGGAAATTCTTGGACCCACTAGCAGACAAGCTACTCGTTTCGGCTGCACTTGTAGGATTAGTTGAACTTGGAGCTGCACCTGCATGGATGGTTATCGTTATCCTTAGCCGAGAGTTTGCTGTTACAGGCATCCGTGCTGTTGCTTCAGCAGAAGGCGAGGTCATTGCAGCAGGACAGATGGGCAAGCTGAAGATGTGGATTCAAATTATTGCGATCTCCGCGTTGTTGCTTCATAATCTTCCATTTGCATGGATCGGATTACCATTTGCAACGATCAGTCTTTGGGCAGCAACACTCATTACCTTATATTCTGGCTGGGAGTATTTCGTGAACAGCAAACATATTCTATTAAAATCAAAGTAATCCAGAATGAAGAAAAAACAGGAGCAGATAACTCCTGTTTTTTTATTAGCCGTAGTAGAAATTGCAGAAAACATGAAGAAAAGATAGAGAATCTTAGAATAGTTAAAGTTGAATGATGTGATATCAGAGAATACAATCAGGGAGCGTGTATGAGTTGAACGCAGAAATCATAGCAGTTGGCAGTGAACTTTTATTAGGACAGATCGCAAACACGAATGCTCAATTTATTTCAAAAAAACTGGCTGACATCGGAGTGAACGTCTTTTATCACTCAGTAGCGGGTGATAATCAAAACCGTCTCTCATCTGTCATTCAAACAGCTAGGACAAGATCCGATCTGATCATCTTTACTGGAGGTCTTGGACCAACAAAAGACGATCTTACTAAAGAAACAATCGCAAAACTGTTTCAGAAGGAATTGGTTCATGACGAAGCTGCGTTAGAGTATATAACCAATTATTTTGTTCAAACCAACCGAGAGATGACACCTAACAATAAGAAGCAAGCCCTCATAATAGAAGGATCTGTCGTCTTGCCAAACGATAACGGTATGGCGCCTGGAATGGCGTTTACTCATGGTAACAACACGTGTATACTCCTACCTGGACCACCTAGTGAGATGAGACCGATGTTTAACAACTATGTTATTCCTTATCTTTATTCTAAGATGGATGTACAGACTAAGTTTCATTCGCGGGTATTAAAGTTTTTTGGTATTGGAGAATCGGTCTTAGAAACGAAGCTTCAAGATTTGATTGAAAAACAAAGCAATCCTACTATTGCGCCGTTAGCATCTGAACATGAAGTTACGATTCGGCTAACTGCAGCTCACCCTTCAGAAACTGAGGCGAAGAGACTGCTAGATGAAGTAGAACAAGAAATATTAAGTCGTACAGGTTCCTATTTTTATGGATATAACGATGAAACGCTAGAGAGTCAAACTTTCGACCTTCTTCTAAATAATCAGCTGACGATCGCTTCGGCAGAGAGTTTGACTGGAGGGCAATTCAGCAAGATCATCACTGATTTTCCTGGTGCTTCTGCCGTTTATCAGGGAGGAGTCGTTGTTTATTCAAACGCATTAAAACAATCGATGCTTAAAGTACCTCATAACTTGATCACAGATCATGGTGTTGTTAGCTCAGAATGTGCAGAGTGGATGGCAGAGGAGATTAGAAAGCAGTCAAAGACTGACATCGGCATCAGCTTTACTGGTGTTGCGGGTCCTGATGGACAAGAAGACAAGCCTGCAGGAACAGTCTTCATCGGAATTTCAATTGGGGATCAAACCTATTCATATTCATTAAAACTTGCAGGATCAAGAAAAGGGATTCGTGAAAGAGCAGTAAAGCATGGATTTCGCTATTTAAATCAATTGGTCAAAGAAGGACAATAAAAAAATCGAATAAATGTTCGCAAAATGATTGGCAAATGAACTAAAAAGAGATATGATAGAGAAGTAGCAAGTAACAGAATTAATGAAACAAAAATACATGTAAAATGAATTTGAGGAGTGAATTGAATGAGCGATAGAAAAGCAGCTTTAGATATGGCTCTACGCCAAATTGAAAAGCAGTTCGGTAAAGGTTCTATTATGAAACTGGGTGAACAAACCGAACAGCGAATTTCAACAGTATCCAGTGGATCGATCACTTTGGACATCGCACTTGGAATCGGTGGATATCCTCGCGGAAGAATTATCGAAGTTTACGGTCCTGAATCATCAGGTAAAACAACTGTTGCCCTTCATGCCATCGCAGAAGTTCAACGTAATGGTGGACAAGCTGCATTTATTGATGCAGAGCATGCGCTTGATCCTGAATATGCACAAAAGCTAGGCGTGAATATCGATGAGCTCTTGTTGTCTCAGCCGGATACAGGTGAACAAGCACTAGAGATCGCTGAAGCTCTTGTAAGAAGTGGAGCAGTAGATATTTTAATTATTGACTCCGTTGCTGCCCTTGTTCCTAAAGCTGAGATTGAAGGGGAAATGGGAGATTCTCATGTTGGTCTTCAAGCTCGTCTTATGTCCCAAGCACTTCGTAAACTTTCGGGTGCCATTAATAAATCGAAAACCATCGCAGTGTTTATCAACCAAATTCGTGAAAAAGTTGGCGTTATGTTCGGAAACCCTGAAACGACACCAGGGGGAAGAGCGCTTAAATTCTACTCATCCGTTCGTTTAGAAGTACGTCGTGCTGAACAGTTGAAACAAGGTCAGGATGTTGTTGGTAATAAAACAAAGATTAAAGTTGTAAAAAATAAAGTTGCTCCTCCGTTTAGAACGGCTGAAGTGGATATTATGTACGGAGAAGGAATTTCATATCAAGGTGAGATTCTCGATATCGGTTCGGACATTGATATCGTTCAAAAGAGTGGTGCTTGGTATTCTTACGAAGGCGAACGTTTAGGTCAAGGACGTGAGAACTCTAAGCAATTCCTTAAAGAAAACCCTGAGATTGCATCAGCAATCGTTGCAGAGATCCGCAACTATTATCAGCTAGAAGGCAAAGCAACAGCTGAAGTAGAAGCTCCTTCAGCAGAAGAAGAGTTTGAGTTAACAGAATAGTCAAGAGTGAAGACTGGTCAAGTGCGACCGGTCTTTTTTCTTTAACCGGATCATTTTTAAAAGAATGGTTGCTTAAAACGATATATTTTCATAGCCAAGTGAAGAGCAAAAGTTGGAGATGGAGGTGAACTCCTTTTCGAGTGTAACAATATAACCAAAGCAATAATAGCGAATATTGCAGGCAAAATATGCTCCTTGCTATTTTTAAGTCAACCAATTATTATAGAAGATTGACTCTCTTGACAAGCCTTTGGCACACCTATAAAATGAAGATATATTTTGATTTCTTATGAAATTAAAAGATATGTATAGAATTTGTACGACATGAATGGTGCACAGCACATGTAAGACGATTGACGCCAAAAATGCAGTATGAAAAGCAGAAAGCAAGAGGAGGTGGGAATATGCCAAGTTTAGCAGTATTCATCTCCAGTTTGCTTGTCTCACTAGGTGTCGGTGCTATTGTCGGATATCTTGTTAGGAAATCAATTGCTGAAGCGAAGATTTCAAGCGCAGAACGAGCAGCTGCGCAAATTGTTGAAGATGCAAAGCGCGATGCTGACGCCAGCAAGAAAGAAGCGCTGTTAGAAGCAAAAGATGAAATCCATAAGCTACGTACCGAAGCTGAACGCGAAATTCGCGAACGTCGAAACGAGCTTCAAAAACAAGAACATCGATTGGTTCAAAAAGAAGAGATCCTAGACAGAAAAAGTGAAACTCTTGACAAAAAAGAGGAATCTTTAGAGCGACGTGAGGAGTCTCTCACCAAAAAACAGCGACAAATTGAAGAGATTGAAAGCAAAGTGGAGGAATTGCTGAAAGAACAACAGCGAGAGCTTGAGCGCATTTCCAGCATTACCAGGGATGAAGCCCGCCAAATTATCATGACGGAAACTGAGAACGAGATGACACATGAGTTGGCGATGATGGTAAAAGAGATGGAAAACCGTGCAAAAGAAGAAGCGGACAAGAAAGCAAAAGAAATTCTTTCCCTAGCTATCCAACGCTGTGCAGCCGATCACGTAGCAGAAACTACAGTTTCTGTAGTAAACCTTCCTAACGATGAAATGAAGGGAAGAATTATTGGACGTGAAGGGCGAAACATCAGGACGTTAGAAACGTTAACTGGAATTGACTTAATTATTGATGATACTCCAGAAGCCGTTATTCTGTCTGGATTTGATCCGATCCGCCGTGAAATTGCACGGATGGCTTTGGACAAGCTTGTACAGGATGGAAGAATTCACCCTGCACGAATTGAAGAGATGGTTGAAAAATCACGTCGAGAAGTGGATGAGTATATCCGCGAAGTAGGAGAGCAGACAACGTTCGAAGTTGGTGTTCACGGACTTCATCCTGATTTGATTAAAATTCTTGGTCGTTTGAAGTATCGTACAAGTTACGGTCAAAACGTACTAAAACATTCAACTGAAGTGGCTTACTTAGCTGGATTAATGGCAGCTGAAGTAGGAGAAGACGTTCATCTTGCAAGACGAGCTGGTTTGCTTCATGACATTGGTAAGGCGATTGATCATGAAGTTGAAGGCAGTCACGTTGACATTGGTGTGGAACTTGCTACGAAGTACAAGGAACACCCAGTAGTCATCAACAGCATTGCGTCTCATCACGGAGACACTGAAGCAACTTCGATCATAGCTACTCTAGTTGCAGCAGCAGATGCACTTTCTGCAGCAAGACCAGGAGCACGCCGTGAAACACTTGAAACGTATATACGCAGACTTGAAAAGTTAGAAGAGATTTCAGAATCATTTGATGGTGTTGAAAAATCTTTTGCGATACAAGCAGGCCGTGAGATACGTATCATGGTTAAACCGGATCTGATCGATGATGTAGCATCATACCGACTAGCACGTGATATTACGAAAAAGATTGAAAGTGAACTGGATTATCCAGGACACATTAAAGTTACAGTCATTCGTGAGACTCGAGCAGTTGAATACGCAAAATAAACAAACAAAGCGGTGGGAGATCAATCCCATCGCTTTTTTATATGAAGAAATTTCGTAACTAGTAGAAGGTGTGGAATTTGAGCAGGAGTAAACCGAAGTTCGCTCACATAAAAAGCTGTATACGAATACAGTGAATCGCAGTTTTTTTCCGAAAAAACCACATTATGGTTTGAAAGAAGTTTGTTAAGGGTACTAGAATACCGGGGTTTATTCATAGGGCAGCTGCTTTAACAAAACAACAAAATAGAGAGAGTAAGCACAATTTTGTTTCGGCAGGAATACAAGCCTTAATCAATGAATATAGTAGAACAGGTATCTATCCTGAAGGAGGTTCAAAACAATGGAAATATTAAAAGTTTCAGCAAAATCCAACCCCAACTCTGTAGCTGGTGCACTTGCTGGTGTTCTCCGGGAACGTGGAGGCGCTGAAATTCAGGCAATCGGAGCAGGTGCATTAAACCAAGCTGTTAAAGCAGTAGCTATCGCACGAGGGTTCGTAGCACCGAGCGGAGTTGACCTCATTTGTATTCCAGCATTTACCGATATCTTAATCGATGGGGAAGAAAGAACGGCCATTAAATTAATTGTTGAACCGCGCTAATTAAAGTGAAACCTGCTTGCTCGTTCGATAGAGCAAGCAGGTTTTTAGTTTTGTAGACTTATTTTCATTTTGTAAGGGATGCCGAGAATCGTAGAAGGAAATGCGGAAACAAATCTAGAATTTATACAGAACAGCATCTTAATTAAAGCGTTTTCATCTATTTACTTTTTTTGTAATAGTTTGAATTATACTAGGCGAATACTTGCATTTTTATGAAGTTAAGTCTAGAATTGTAGACGTTTAGTACATAATTTAAGTAAACGTGATAATGCGCGTTCAACACAACATGAAACCATACTAAATCAAACTATTGATTGAAAAAATTAACGTTTGGGTTACTGAAAGGGTGGAGTACATGATTGATCAACTTTCTTGGAAAGTTGGCGGACAGCAAGGTGAAGGAATTGATAGTACAGGTGAAATTTTTGCGATGGCACTCAACCGCCAAGGCTACTATCTGTATAGCTATCGACACTTTTCTTCCAGAATTAAAGGCGGTCATACCAACAATAAAATTCGTGTAAGCACGAGTGAAACCCGTTCGATCTCTGATGATCTTGATATTTTAATAGCATTCGATCAAGAAACAATTGATGTGAATGTACATGAGCTTCGCGATGGAGGAGTTGTGATTGGAGATTCAAAATTCAATCCTACTGTTCCTGAGGACCTTAATGTTAGATTATATGCTGTACCATTTACAGAGATTGCAAGTGAACTTGGCACATCTCTAATGAAAAACATGGTAGCGATCGGAGCGACGAGCGCTGTTTTAGGTCTTCCTGTAGAAAGCTATTTAGAAGTTGTAGAAGAGATTTTTGCTCGTAAAGGAGCAAAAGTAGTAGAAAAGAATATGGAAGCTATCCAAAAAGGCGCTGATCGTTTCAATGAATTATCTGGTGGCCAGATCGATGGTTTTCAATTAAATAAAGCGGATGGCAAGAAGAGAATGTTCATGATCGGAAACGATGCGATTGCTCTAGGATTCGTTGCAGGAGGCGTACGGTTCATGTCCGCTTATCCGATCACACCGGCATCTGAGATCATGGAATACCTGATTAAAAAACTGCCTGAGTTTGGCGGGACTGTCATTCAAACAGAAGATGAGATTGCCGCTTGTACGATGGCGATCGGAGCGAACTATGCAGGTGTTCGTACGATTACATCATCAGCAGGACCAGGTCTATCATTAATGATGGAAGCGTTAGGTCTATCTGGAATGACAGAAGTTCCTTTAGTTGTCGTAGATACACAGCGTGGAGGTCCATCAACAGGACTGCCTACAAAACAAGAACAATCTGATTTGATGGCGATGATCTATGGTACTCATGGTGAGATTCCAAAAGTGGTTATGGCACCAAGTACGGTTGAAGAAGCCTTCTATGATGCTGTTGAGGCGTTAAATATTGCAGAAGAATATCAGATTCCTGTTATCTTACTGACAGATCTTCAACTTTCTCTAGGGAAGCAATCGGTAGAACCGTTAGATTATAGCCGCGTAGAGATTCGTCGCGGTAAGCTTGATCCGAAAGAAGAGCTACCTGATACGGATGATAAAGATGGGTACTTTAAGCGCTATGAAGTAACAGAAGACGGTATTTCTCCTCGTGTAATACCAGGTATGAAGAATGGTATCCACCATGTAACAGGTGTTGAGCATGATGAGACAGGAAAGCCTTCTGAAGTAGCAGCTAACCGTCAAAAGCAGATGGATAAACGTTTACGTAAACTTCAAAATCTGCGTTTTAACGTTCCGGTTGTTAAGCAGGCCCCTCATGAAGAAGCAGATATCCTTTTAGTCGGGTTCAATTCAACAAGAGGAGTTATTGAAGAAGCGATCCCTCGTTTAGAAGCAGATGGATTAAAAGTCAATCATGCTCATATTCGTTTGATTCATCCGTTCCCTGCCGATGAGATGAGATCAATGATCGACAAAGCAAAGAACGTAATTGTAGTCGAGAACAATGCGACAGGACAGCTGGCGAACATTTTAAAGATGAATGTTGGACAGCATGAGAAGATTAAAAACTTGTTAAAATATGATGGGAATCCTTTCTTGCCATCAGAAGTTGTCATGAAATGCAAGGAGCTGGTTTAATATGGCTACATTTAAAGATTTTCGTAACAGCATCAAACCGAACTGGTGTCCAGGATGTGGAGATTTTTCTGTACAGGCGGCTATTCAAAGAGCAGCTGCAAATGTAGGTTTAGAACCAGATAATCTAGCTGTAGTATCAGGAATCGGCTGTTCAGGACGTATTTCAGGGTATATTAAGTCTTATGGTTTCCATGGAATCCATGGCCGTTCGTTGCCGATCGCACAAGGTGTTAAGATGGCAAACCGTGATCTGACTGTAATTGCTTCAGGTGGAGATGGAGATGGGTTCGCGATCGGAATGGGTCATACCGTACATGCGATCAGAAGAAACATCGATATTACCTATATTGTTATGGACAACCAGATTTATGGTTTAACAAAAGGACAAACATCACCTCGATCTGATGTTGGTTTTAAAACGAAGAGTACGCCAGAAGGATCTGTAGAGTCAGCGATTGGCGTTATGGAACTTGCTTTAACGGCTGGTGCTACGTTTGTGGCTCAAAGTTTCTCAACAGACTTAAAAGAGTTAACTTCGATTATCGAAGCTGGGATCAATCATAAAGGGTTCTCGTTGATCAATGTATTCTCTCCATGTGTTACTTACAATAAAGTAAACACATATGATTGGTTTAAAGAGCATCTCGTATCCTTAGGCACGATCGAAGACTATGATTCTTCAAACCGTATGATGGCTATGCAGACATTGATGGAAAACAAAGGTCTTGTAAAAGGGATCATCTATCAAGACAAGGTAAAGCCTTCATACCAAGATCTGGCTCATGGATACAGTAAGGAAGCACTTGCGAAGGTAGACTTGAATTTACCTGAGGAAAAGTTCAATCAATTGATGTCAGAATTCATGTAAGACCGAGCCCTTCTCCTAAAATTAGGAGAGGGGCTTTTTCTAAATAAAAAAATTTCCGCAATTTTTTTTGGTATCTGCGATTGTCCACGTGAAATGGACACTGCTCTTTACCTTGTTGTTCAATCCATGTACAATTATTATGGATATGATATTTAAGGTTTTAGTGAGGGGTGTTTCTGTGCAAGGAAAAATGAAAGCAATTGTTAAGCATCATGCGGGTTATGGAGCTAGATTAGAAACAGTAGATATTCCTGAAATCAACGAGAGTGAAGTATTAATCAAAGTTAAAGCGACTTCAATCTGTGGAACAGATGTCCATATTTACACATGGGATGAGTGGTCACAGAGTCGTGTGAAGACGCCATATGTATTTGGACATGAGTTTTCAGGGGTTGTTGAAAAAGTTGGAAGCGCTGTTACTAATGTATCTGTTGGAGATCATGTATCAGCTGAAACACATATAGTCTGTCATTCTTGTCCACAATGTTTAAAAGGACAGTTTCACATCTGTAAGAACACGAAGATCATCGGTGTCGATACGCATGGGTGTTTTGCAGAGTATGTAGCAATGCCATCTGAGAACATCTGGAAAAACGATCCTAAGATGCCGTTTGAACATGGATCGATTCAAGAGCCGATGGGAAATGCTGTTCATACTGTTTTAGCTGGTGATGTTGCTGGAAAAACAGTGGCTGTCATCGGATGCGGACCGATCGGTGTCATGGCGGTTAACGTTGCTAAAGCGGCAGGTGCAAGCCAGGTGATCGCTATCGATCTGAATGATTATCGTCTAGATCTTGCTAAAAAGATAGGTGCGACAGAAGTGATCAATCCAAAATCGATCGACCCTGTTGAAAGAGTAATGGAACTAACAGATGGTAATGGTGTGGATGTTGTTTGTGAGATGAGCGGTCATCCTGTTGCGATCGACCAAGGGTTTAAAATGATCACAAACGGCGGTCGTGTTTCTATTTTAAGTCTGCCTGTTAAACCTGTTGAGATCGATCTAACAAACGATGTTGTGTTTAAAGGAGTTACCGTACAAGGGATCACAGGAAGAAAAATGTATGAAACATGGCAACAAGTCTCAGGACTTTTACAGTCAGGAAGCATGCACCCAGAAGCAATCATTACTCATACACTTCCACTTGAAAAGTTTGAAGAAGGCTTTGATTTAATGATAAAGGGGAATTGCGGGAAAGTAGTACTTATTCCTTAAAATCGAAAGGGGCAAACATCGTGATGAAAGGTTTTGAATACCTACAAGAAGAATTGGACCATATGAAAGAAGAAGGTACGTTTAGAAAGCTTGTACCACTAGAATCAGAGCAAGGTTCTAAAGTTGTGATCAACGGAAAAGAAGTGATTCAGCTTTCTTCCAACAACTACTTAGGACTTACAAGTCACCCTAAAATGAAAGAAGCAGCCCTACAAGCTGTAGAAGAATTTGGCGTTGGTACGGGCTCTGTGCGTACGATTGCTGGAACACTTTCTATGCATGAAGAATTTGAAAAAAAATTGGCTGAATTCAAACACACAGAAGCATGTCTTGTCTTCCAATCTGGTTTTTCAACGAACCAAGGAATTCTTTCTGCTATATTAACAGATCAAGACGTTGTTATTTCTGATGAGTTGAACCATGCGTCAATCATTGACGGTATCCGTTTGACAAAAGCGAAACGAAGAATTTACAAACACGTTGATCTAGAAGATTTAGAAGCGGCTTTAAAAGAGACACAAGAGTTTAGAAAAAGAATCGTCGTAACAGACGGGGTTTTCTCTATGGATGGAAACATTGCACCACTTCCTGGAATCGTAGAATTAGCTGAGAAGTACGATGCACTCGTAATGGTAGACGATGCTCATGCGAGTGGTGTACTAGGAACGAACGGTCGCGGTACGATCGATCATTTTAACTTGAACGGTCGTGTTCACATTCAAGTGGGAACATTAAGTAAAGCAATTGGTGTACTTGGTGGTTACATAGCAAGTACGCAAACGTTAAGAGACTACCTGATTCATAAAGGTCGTCCGTTCTTGTTCAGCACATCACATCCGCCTGCAGTTATTGCAGCGAGTTCAGCGGCGATTGACGTTTTAGAAGAAGAGCCAGAACATATGGAAAGACTATGGGAAAACACGAAGTTCTTTAAAGCGGGATTAAAAGAACTAGGATTCAATACAGGAGTAAGTGAGACACCTATTACACCAGTACTTGTAGGTGATGACGCGCTTGCGCATAAACTATCGGATACTTTATTAAAATACGGTATATTCGCTCAAGGCATCGCATTCCCAACAGTGGCTAAAGGAAAAGCTCGGGTGCGTACGATCGTAACAGCTCAGCATACGAAAGAAGAACTACAAGCTGCGTTAGATGCATTTGAAAAAGCAGGAAAAGAATTAAATATCATTTAAATACGTGTAAAGTTGACTTTAAAGGCGCATTAGGAAGCTTTTGGAGTCAACTTTTTTTATTGACCCTATTAAACGGTTCTTTTGAAAACCATAATTTTATTATGTAAACTAAAACGATTACAAGTTTAACTATAATCCAATTTTTGATATAATGTTACAGTTGGATGAAAAACTAGATTTAAGATGAACGGATTACCAAGCAGTAAAGGCAATAAGGAGTGAATATGTCTTGGATATTACGAAAGACAATCAAAAAGTGAAGACGAACGAAAAAGAAAGAGACTACTCACAATACTTTCAATCTACGTATGCACCGCCTTCTTTAAAAGACGCGAAAAAGCGTGGTAAAGAGCAAGTACAAATATTAAAAGATTTTTCTATTCCGGAAAATTTAAAAAATATTGGTGTTGGTAAAAAGTTCTATATTCGTACGTATGGCTGTCAGATGAACGAGCATGATACAGAGGTTATGGCAGGAATTCTGAATGAAATGGGTTATGAAATCACTTATTCTACTGAAGATGCGGACGTAATCCTTCTTAATACATGTGCCATTCGAGAAAATGCAGAGAACAAAGTGTTTGGAGAACTGGGACATTTGAAACATACGAAAGCGAACAACCCTAATCTTCTGCTAGGGGTTTGTGGATGTATGTCACAAGAAGAATCTGTTGTTAACCGTATACTTTCTACGTACCCACAAGTCGATATGATCTTTGGTACTCATAACATTCATCGTTTGCCTCAAATTATTGAGAACGCGTTATTCTCAAAAGAGATGGTAGTTGAAGTTTGGTCTAAAGAAGGAGATATCGTTGAGAATCTTCCTAGAAAGCGTAAAGGGAACGTTAAAGGTTGGGTCAACATTATGTACGGCTGCGACAAATTCTGTACATATTGCATTGTTCCTTACACGCGAGGAAAAGAAAGAAGCCGTTACCCTCAAGATATCATCGAAGAAGTAAGACAGCTTGCGAGAGAAGGATATAAAGAAGTAACCCTTCTCGGTCAGAACGTGAATGCATACGGCAAAGATTTTGAAGATCTAGAGTATGGTCTTGGCGATCTAATGGATGAGATCCGTAAGATCGATATTCCAAGACTGCGTTTTACAACAAGTCATCCACGAGATTTTGATGATCGGTTAATTGAAGTACTAGCTAAAGGCGGTAACATTGTAGATCATGTGCATCTGCCTGTCCAACACGGAAACAGCGATGTACTCAAATTAATGGCTCGTAAATATACACGTGAACATTATATAGAGCTTGTAAACAAGATCAAAGTTGCAATGCCGAATGTAGCATTAACTACGGATATTATTGTTGGGTTTCCAAATGAGACGGAAGAACAATTCCAAGAGACTTTATCTCTAGTAAAAGAAGTGCAGTATGATGCTGCTTACACGTTTATCTATTCCCCGCGTGAAGGCACTCCAGCTGCGAAGATGCAAGACAATGTTCCGATGGAAGTGAAACGAGAACGTCTGCAGAGGCTTAACGCTATGCTAAATGATATCTCATTAGAAAAGAACAAAGAATACGTTGGTAAAGTTGTAGAAGTGTTAGTGGAGGGAGAAAGTAAAAAGAATCCCGATGTACTAACAGGTCACACGGGTTCCAATAAAGTAGTAAACTTTAAAGCTCCTAAGCACTTAATAGGTGAAATCGTCAAAGTTCAGATTACCGATGCTAAAACATGGAACCTTGGCGGCGATTGGGTAGAAGAAAAATCAGAGGTGGTAGGCTAATGAGCACATATACGAAAGAAGAAATCTTGGGAAAAGCTAAAGAACTGGCTAAAATGATCGCAACGACTGATGAAGTAGAATTCTTCAAAAAAGCAGAAGCTCAGATCAATACAAATTCAAATGTAGCAAGATTGATGGGACAGATTAAGAATCTTCAAAAACAAGCTGTCAATCTTCAACATTATCAAAAGCATGAAGCATCAAGAGAAGTAGAAGAAAAAATCGATGCACTGATGGCAGAGCTTGATAGCATTCCAGTCGTACAAGAGTTCAAACAATCTCAAAGTGATGTGAATGATATCTTACAGATGGTTTCACATACGATCTCGAACAAAGTAACAGATGAGATCATTGAATCCACTGGCGGGGACCTTTTAAAAGGAACTACTGGTTCTCAAGAAGGCTGTTCTCCGGGCGGCTGCGGTTGTCACTAACCATAAACACGATGTCTTTTGTAGACATCGTGTTTTTATTTGAGATTCATTCCAGTTTATTGGATGTTTCGCACATACCCATAGAGGTATTAGGTTCCTTCAATCCAGAAGTTTTGGTATGCAATCCAAAAGTTTCTGCTGTTTATCCACGAGATTTGGCTCTCAATCCAAAAGTTTTCCCCATTTATCCACGAGTCTACAAACCTCGACAAATTCCGCATTGCGTTTTAGACTCACATACCCGTTAAGAGAGTATCCTAGAGGGATAATCAACCACTTGCAAAAGCAATAAAAACGCAAAAATAATTTCACGTACCGTTCACCACATATAATATTTTGAGAACATTGGACAACAAACGCCCATATACTTAGACTAATTGTGTTTCAAATAAATGAAGACACAATAGGCATCCGCCCAGCATATACTGTATGGAGATTGGTAGAGGAGGGATTCATGTATGTCAAGACGCGTAGAACAAGAGTTGACTTACAGAGAAATCATCACAAAAGCGGTCTGCGGCAAAGGGAGAAAATTTTCTCAAGCAACGCATACCATTGCACCGAGTCATCGTCCGAGCAGCATTTTAGGATGCTGGATCATCAACCATGCATATAAACCGAAGCGGAATGGTGAAGCAGTAGATGTAGAAGGAAGCTATGATATCAACGTGTGGTATTCATACAATGATAATACTCGTACGGAAGTCGTAACAGAGACCATTCATTTTGTAGATAAAGTGGATCTCAGTGTAAGAGATAAGAATGCGTTAGGCAATCAATATGAAGTTACGTGCCGTGCACTTCAAGAACCCAATACGTTAGAAGCGACGATCTCTCCGAACGGAAATAAAGTGATCGTTCAAGTAGAAAGAGAGTTCGTTTGTGAAATTATCGGAGAAACAAAAGTTTGTGTATATGTGAATCCGGACGGTTTTGATGATGTAGAGACAAGAGATTGGGAATATGATGTAGAAGATGAGAATTTTGAAGACCTGGATCCGAACTTTTTAATAGGTGATTTGGAAGAATAGAAAACGGGGAGAGAGCTTCCCGTTTTTTTCATGCAGAGAAAACGATAGATGCTGTGAATTATGTTATAATAGCGACATTGAAATGTTATGAAAAAGGTGAAATTATGGCTCAATATACTCCAATGATACAACAATATTTATCAATTAAGGCAGCTCATCAGGATGCCTTTTTATTTTTCCGTCTAGGAGATTTTTATGAAATGTTTTTTGAAGATGCTGTTCGAGCATCTCAAATCCTTGAAATTACACTAACAAGCAGAGATGGAGGCTCTCAAGATCGAATTCCGATGTGTGGGATACCTTATCATTCGTCAGCAGGTTATATAAAAACATTAGTTGAGAACGGACATAGAGTAGCGATCTGTGAACAAGTAGAAGATCCTAAACTATCTGTTGGGGTAGTGAAACGTGAAGTCATCCAGATTATTACGCCAGGAACGGTTATTGATGACCACCTTCTTCAAGATAGAGAGAACAATTTTCTTGTATCGATAGAAAAAGAAAACGATTCTTATGGATACGTTCTTTGTGATCTTTCAACAGGTGAGTTGAAGGGATATACATATGACGGAAATCAGTTATCGTTCATTCAATTACTTTTAAGTCACGGTGTAAAAGAGATTGTTGGAAACAAAGAATTGTATGATGCTTGGACGCACACAGTTACACAGACAGGACAAGCTTCCGTTTCTATCCAGGAAGAGAATTCTATTGATAGTCAGTTTAATCAACTTGTTCAGACGATCTCTGATCCAATCTTATTACGTGCTTCAGGACGGTTGTTCAACTATCTATCTCATACGCAAAAACGATCTTTCCACCATATAAAAGCTGTTGAATTTCAGCAGAACGATAAAAGAATGAAGCTTGATGCCTTTTCAAAACGGAATTTAGAATTAACAGAATCAATCCGAGCAAAAGGAAAAAAAGGTTCACTATTATGGCTGTTAGATGCCACCATGACAGCAATGGGTGCTAGAAAGCTTAAACAATGGGTGGAAGAGCCGTTGTTCGTAAAAGAAACGATTGAGAAGCGGCTTCAGCTCGTTGAAAACTTAATCGGAGAATTCTTTATTCGTGAAGAGATCAAAGAACAATTGAAGTCTGTTTATGATATGGAACGATTGATAGCCAAAATATCTTATGGAAACGCTAGTCCAAGAGATCTTGTACAATTGAAAAGATCTCTGTTCAGTGTTCCGGTCTTAAAAGAAAAGATCAAGAGTATTGAAGGGAAATACGCACTCGAGCTTCATGCGAAGATGAATGAACATAAAACACTCAGAGACTATTTAGATTCTGCTATTCATGATGATGCACCCATTCAAATTAAAGAAGGTGGTCTGATCAAAGCAGGTTACAATGAGCAGCTGGATCAATATAAAGATGCGAGCAGTAACGGTAAAGCCTGGATCGCTTCTCTTGAGCAACAAGAAAAGGCAGCTTCAGGCATTAAGTCTTTAAAAATAGGTTTTAATAAGATTTTTGGATACTACATTGAGGTTACAAAATCGAACCTTTCACAAGTACCAGATCGTTATGAACGAAAACAGACGCTCGCGAACGCTGAAAGATATGTTACGCCAGAACTGAAAGAGAAAGAAAGAATCATATTAGAAGCGGAAGAGAAGATCTCAGGATTAGAATATACACTCTTTTTGGAAGTGAGAGAGTATGTAAAACAATTCATTCCAGGGCTTCAAGAGCTTGCATCAGCCATTTCTGAACTAGATGTCATGCAATCTTTTGCTGCAATCAGTGAGCAGTACCGTTATGTAAGACCGATAGTATCAGAGGATGGAATCGTTAATATTGTGAACGGCAGACATCCGGTTGTAGAAAAAGTCATGGATGCCCAAGAATACGTACCTAACGACATTGTTCTAAATAATGATAGAAATATGCTCCTTATAACGGGTCCAAACATGGCAGGTAAGAGTACGTATATGCGCCAGTTGGCACTTACAGCGGTCATGATGCAGATCGGCTGCTTTGTTCCAGCAGATCGTGCTGAGCTTCCAATGTTTGATCAGATCTTTACGCGGATTGGAGCTGCTGATGATCTAGTAGGAGGGCAAAGTACGTTTATGGTCGAGATGCTCGAGACGAACTTTGCTCTAACGAGTGCAACTGAGAACAGTTTGATCCTTTTAGATGAGATCGGACGAGGGACTTCCACATATGATGGGATGGCATTAGCGCAATCAATCATTGAATTCATTCATGAAGAAATAGCAGCAAAAACATTATTCTCTACTCATTATCATGAACTTACTGTCTTAGAAGAGTCTCTTCAATCTCTAAAAAATGTGTTTGTAAGTGCAGTTGAAGAGAATGGAAGTCTCGTATTTTTGCATAAAGTCATTGATGGACAAGCAGATAAAAGTTTTGGTATACAAGTGGCAGAACTCGCTGAACTACCAGAACCAGTGATCTCTAGAGCAAAAACAATTTTACAAACCTATGAAAATCAAGAAAAACGAGAGGCGCTTCCCATTCAAGAAGTTTCAGTGACCAGGGAAGAGGATCTTCAAGAAAGTCAATTGAGTCTTTTTGTAGAAAAAAAGGATACGACGAATAGAAGAGACAATAAAGAGCAAGAGTTGATCAAAGAGTTAAGAAATTTAAACGTATTAGAGATGACTCCTCTTGATGCGATGAACGCGTTATATAAACTGCAAAAAAAAGTAAGATAAAGGAGGCGTGACGAATGGGCAAAATTGTACAACTAGATGAACATCTTTCCAATAAAATCGCAGCTGGTGAAGTTGTTGAACGCCCAGCCTCTGTCGTTAAAGAGCTAGTTGAAAATTCAATCGATGCAAACGCGACGAGAATAGAGATCGAAGTTGAAGAAGGTGGGTTATCACTCATTCGTGTACTAGATAACGGGGACGGAATCGAGCCGGAGGATTGCGTGCTCGCTTTTAACCGCCATGCAACGAGTAAGATTAAAAGTGAGCAAGATTTAATCCACATTCGTACCATGGGGTTTAGAGGAGAAGCATTACCGAGTATCTCCTCTGTTTCTCAAGTCGAACTGAAATCATCAACGGGTGACGGACCAGGTGCTTACTTGTTTATCGAGAATGGTAAAATCATAAAACAGCAGCAGACGAACAGCAGAAAAGGCACAGACTTTACTGTTCGTAACTTATTCTATAACACACCAGCTAGATTGAAGCATGTTAAGACCATTCAGACGGAACTAGGCACGATCAGTGATCTAGTGAACAGACTGGCTCTTGCTAACCCAGATGTTTCTTTTCGTTTAAAGCATAACGGAAAAGAACTTCTTCACACATCTGGTAACGGAAATATGCTGCAGATCATTGCATCTGTTTATGGGATACAAACAGCTAAAAACATGATCTCAGTCTCTTTTTCTTCATTAGATTATGAAGTAAGGGGATATATAGCAAAACCAGAGATGAACCGAGCTTCACGTCAGTATATGTCCTTCTTTATGAACGGAAGATATATTAAGAACTATGCACTATCAAAAGCTGTACAGAATGCTTATCATACGTTCCTGCCGATCGGTCGCTTTCCGATCGCTATCTTATCGGTTAAGATGGATCCGACAATTATTGATGTCAACGTTCATCCCTCAAAACATGAAGCAAGGTTGAGTAAAGAAACTGAACTGGTTCAGCTTATTGAAAACGAACTCAGAAATGTGATCAGAAATCAGCAGTTGATCCCTGATGTTCAGTTTAAGAAAAAAGAACAAAGACCGAATGATCGAGAAGAACAGCCTTCATTTTCTTTTGATTATCAAAGGAAAAAGGAAGAAGTTCAAACCGACATAAATGCAATTTTAGAAACGACTCTAAGTGCCAACCGTTCAATTATTGAATCTGATGCTGTTCCTTCTCATATTAGAGAAGCATCGCATCCAGTTATCGAGAATGAGGATCTTCCGGTGGAATCATTTCATCCCGAATTGAATCAAGCACCAGAATTCCTAGAGCAAGAACATATTGAAGATAAGTCAATTGATAAAATTCCCGTTATGTATCCGATCGGACAGATGCATGGTACGTATATCATTGCTCAAAATGAGAAGGGATTATATCTAATCGATCAGCATGCTGCCCAAGAACGCATTAAATATGAGTATTTCAGAAAAAAGGTGGGGCAAGTGGATCGAGAAACTCAACTGTTAGCAGTTCCATATACCTTTGAATTTACAGCGAGTGAATCTTCCTTTCTAGAGAGTCACTTAGAGACTCTCAGCGAAGTGGGTCTGTTTTTAGAAACCTTTGGACAGAATACTTTTATCGTTAGAGAGCATCCACAATGGTTTCCGAACGGATATGAAAAAGAGATCATACTCGATATTATCCAGCAGGTACTCGATGATAAAAAAATCGATATCGAGAAATTAAGAGAAGATGCAGCGATCATGATGTCATGTAAAGGATCTATCAAAGCGAACCATCATTTAAGGAACGATGAAATTTTTGCTTTGTTAGAATCTCTTCGAACTTCAAGAGATCCTTATACTTGTCCACATGGCAGACCAATAACGATCCATCTATCAACGTATGAACTTGAGAAGATGTTCAAAAGAGTGATGTAGGAGTTAATGATGAAAGATAAATTAGTTGTGATCGTAGGCCCAACGGCTGTTGGGAAAACAAGAACCAGTATCGAACTTGCTAAGGCGATTGATGGTGAGATCATTAGCGGGGACTCTATGCAGATCTATAGAGGTCTCGACATAGGTACAGCAAAGATTACGGAGGAAGAGAAAGAAGGGATCCCTCATTATCTTATTGATATTAAAGATCCTAAGGAAGCATTCTCAGTTGCTGAGTTCCAAAAGTTAGCTAGAGAACGAATATCAGATATAAATAGAAGAGGTAAGATTCCGATTATTGTTGGTGGTACGGGGTTGTACGTAAGGGCTGTTACTCATCACTATGAATTTTCTGATGCGAACCGAAATAACGAGATGCGAAATGAACTTCAAAAAAAGGCAGAAATCGAAGGGCCAGAGGCATTGCACGCTGAACTACTAGAAGTCGACCAGGAGCGTGCTAAAGAAATTCATCCGAACAATGTACAACGTGTAATAAGAGCGCTTGAAATTTACTATACAACAGGAAATGCTCCTTCTATTGAACAAGGAAAGAAAAAGAGTGATGAGGAATCGCTTTATCAGCTAGCTTTAGTTGGATTAACGATGGATAGAGAGCACTTATACAAACGAATAAACGAGCGAGTGGACCTTATGGTTCAACAAGGGGTTCTTAACGAAGCGAAGATGCTTTTTGAACAAGACATTACGAATAGTCTGGCAGCTAAAGCGATAGGCTACAAAGAGTTTTTTCCATATCTTTCAGGGGAAAGTACTTTAGAAGAAGCGATCACCTTGTTAAAAAGAGACTCAAGGCGATACGCAAAAAGACAATTCACATGGTTTCGCAACCAGATGGATGTAGAATGGTTTAGTATGGACGAAGATCCCTTTCACAAAAAATTTCAAGAAATTCAGCACTTTGTTGAAGGGAAATTAGAAATTTCCGAGAATGTATAAGGGTAATGCCCAAAGAGGAGGATCTGTTCACATGAAGCAATCAATCAATTTACAGGATCATTACTTAAACCAATTACGTCGCGAAAACATTTATGTGACCGTATATTTGCTGAATGGTTTTCAGCTTAAAGGTTTAGTAAAGGGGTTTGACAACTTTACGGTTGTACTAGAGGCAGAAGGAAAACAGCACCTCATTTACAAGCATGCCATTTCAACGTTCACCCCACATCGAAATGTCGATTTGTCTTCTGCAAATACAAATGAATAAAAAATACTCCCTGTTGACCTTTAAGAGGTCGATAGGGAGTTTTTAATGTCTACATATTCGTCTTATTGCTTTACTTCAGCTGCTTCTAAGTAAGCTTCATAGCGGTTTAAAGTAAGGTTTGATTTTAATCCGAACCACAATTGAACATCTTCTTCATCTTTTCCTTCTTTTAAAAGATTTAAAATGGCTGTTCTTCTTAAGTGTTGAGAACTGATCCCTTCTCTTAGTCCAGAACGACGGACCTCTTGTCTCAGCATCTTCTGTATAGCGATAACAGTTAACGGTTTTGGCTCATACTTCCCATAATCAAATCGATACGTTCCTCTCTGGTAATCAAACGCGATAAAGAAACGATCTGAAGAATAAACCCTTGGCCGAATAACTTCAGGAATCTTTTCCTTGTATTCATATAATAATTGTTGTGTCTCATCATCAAGAGCGATCAGTCTTGTTTCTTTTTTGTTGATCACTGTTAATTCATGCTGTGTGAAATGAACATGTTTCATTTCAATATTCGTGATTTCCTGTAGTGTAATGCCATACCGATAAAGAAGTGAAAGGATGGCTTCATTTCTTTTGATCAACAGGTGCCTATATTTTTGTTGTTTCTCCGTTAGTCCCTCATAAGAAGAGAGAGTTTGGAAAAGGGTCTTGTATTCTTCATCCGAAATAAAGTCATCATCTGTAAATTGAGTGTCTTCTTTAAGGGTTTGTTCCAGTTCATTAAATGGATTCGATGAAATTTTTCTATTTGTATGCAGATAGGAAAAGAGACTTTTTATAACTGTGAAAACTCGTTTGCTTGTGGCAGTTCGATATTCTCTCTGCTCTGAAAGAAAAAGAAAATATTCTTTTAGCGTCAACGTATCTAGGCTTTCTATCACTCGTAAGTCATCTGTTTTCTTAATAACTCGAACCCATGCAAAAAAATCTAAAAGATCATAATAATAACGCTTTATCGTACTCTTTGTTCTATCTTTTTTCTGTAAGTGCACAATAAATGAATCGGCATATTCGGGTAAGTGTGGATAATCTTCCATAATTGCCTCCTATAACCTCTTTTTCCCATTATAACAAAGGGTGTTTTTTTTGCATATTTCTACAATGTCCAAAGGAAACTATAGAAAAAAGGATGGTTAAATATGCGGAAATTAGGAGTGCTCGTTCTATCTTCAGTTTTCATTTTTAGTGCTTGTTCAGGCAAAACCGGTTCTGGAGATGAAACTCTAGATACAGAGCAAGTGAAATACGATTCATCAGAAAGAAAACCAAACACACAGATAGATTCACCATTAGTCGTTGAAAAGTCTGATGAAGTTCATCAATCAAAGGATCTTGTGCAGCTTGCGGAAAAAATAAACGGAGTAGATCAGGCGTATGTCATTGTAAGTGGTATTTACACACTAGTTGGCATCGTTCCGAATGAGCCTGTTTCACCGGGGAAAGAAAACGATCAACTAAGAAGAGAAGTTTATAATGGAATTAAGGGGAATGCACATGGAAGGAATGCAGCGATCACTACGGACCCTGATAAGATAGAGCAAATAAAGAAACTTGGAAACACTGCGTCACATAGTAAACATGATTCAAAAAGTGGAGTCTATAATGAGCTAGGGATATTAATTGGGAAAATTAAGCCGTTAAAAGGGCAGTCGAAATCAACCGAGAGGCAAGAAATGCACGAAGAGAAGAACCGCACGCGGGATGACCTCTACCAATAAAAGCTTTTATTTCCTAAGCAAGCGCAGAAAATGACAACAATAGACATTTGTTTACATAATAATTACTATGTAAACAAATGGTGTTTAGAGGAATAAAAAAAGCATTCTCCTATTGCGGAGAGTGCTTTTAACTATTTTGAAGTGTTTCTGTATCAGTTGATCGATACACAGCTTCTGATGGCTTAACTGTGCTTTTTAATTTTCCAGTTAAGAAGGAAGCTATAGTTATTGCAATGATGGATATCAGAGCGTTTCTAAAACCAAACATGACTACAGCAGATGACACGATAATAAAATCTGTAACAAACAAGGAGATTCCTCGATTTATATTAGATTTTTGCTCTAAATATAGAGCTAGAATATGTATGCCACCTAATGATGCTCCTGAATTCAATACAAAACTTACGCCAATACCTATCAAACTTCCGGCAATGATCGCAGCAGCAATCGGGGATATTAGCGGAAGAGCAAGATAATCCATGAGATCGGATATGGCTGAAATGAGGATGATGCAAAGAAACGTTAAAAGTGAGAAATTCCATCCCAATTTTTTGATTGATAAAATAAAGAAAGGTAGGTTCACAATAAGGAATAGAATGCCCCATGTCCAATTCGTCATAAATGAAACCAAAGTTGCGATTCCTGCAGTTCCACCGAACGTTAATGTGTGTATGTTTAGTAATTTTATCCCGATCGCTGTTAAAAACAGCCCGATCAAGATATACAAGCTTTTCTGTAATTTTATATGCATGATTTCTTCTTCCATTCAATTCGTACTTTTTTCACATTATTTAACATAACACGGAAATACTGCATACTTGAGTATTTTTATTCATCTGAAAATAGAAAACGCTTACAAATTCATTGGTATTTATTCATTGTAAAAACAAGGCTTGTCTTTGTAGTAGATCATAAGACTACAACATAAATTGATAACAGTGGATCAAGAAACAATTTAGGCATCTGTCACGGAAACATATAGTGTTGCGTATAATGATTTGACTGGCAAAGTGAGGTGGTTCCTTTTGAATGAACCTATTGCGATAAAAAAGCAAAGGCAGATCAATATCGTTTTGAATCAAACGAATGAAAAATCAAAGATTGATGATGGAGCTGCACTAGCAGGAAAAAAAGAGAAGACAATTGAAAAGCACCAACCGCTAATAAAGATGGAAAAAGATTTGAACCGTTTAGTCGGAATGGATGATTTAAAATTTCATGTTAAAGAGATCTATGCATGGCTTCATATTAATAAATGTCGTCAAGAATTAGGGTTAAAAGCTGAGAAACAAGCTCTTCATATGTTATTCAAAGGAAACCCAGGTACTGGAAAAACCACGGTAGCTAGAAAATTAGGCACTTTGTTTCATGAGATGAAAGTACTCTCAAAAGGTCATCTGATCGAAGCAGAGCGCGCTGATCTTGTCGGTGAATATATTGGGCATACTGCTCAAAAAACGCGAGAGCTCTTAAAGAAGGCAAGCGGTGGGATATTGTTCATAGATGAAGCCTATTCCTTAGGCCGCGGAGGAGAAAAAGACTTTGGGAAAGAGGCCATTGATACACTCGTAAAAGCTATGGAAGACCAGCAACACGATTTTATACTCATTTTGGCAGGTTATCCTAAAGAAATGGATCGTTTCTTAAAACTCAATCCGGGTTTACCTTCTAGGTTTCCAATTGTTATATCGTTTCCTGATTATTCGGTCGAAGAATTAATGGAAATTGCTAAAAGAATGATCGCAGAAAGGGAATACATGCTGACAAGAGATTGTGAATGGAAACTAAAAAGTCATATCGAGCGGATAAAGAACAGCAATCCCGGATCATTTTCAAATGGAAGATACATTCGTAATATGGTTGAAAAAGCGGTCAGAAGGCAATCAGTAAGGCTACTGAACGAAACGAATCAAGACAGAAGAGCGTTAATGACGATTCAAAGTGATGACCTTGTGCTAGAAGAACGGGATTCGATTTGATATGATGAGAGGAGACTATGGAAAGCAGGGATCGCAAATTTGAACAAAAACAAAGATTCAGTTCATGAAAAAGCGATACTCGTCGGATGTCAGCTTCCACGGCAGAACGACGAGCGTTTTTTTTATTCAATGGAAGAATTAAAATCTTTAACAAAAACAGCTCAAGGGACTGTGTGTGCTGTTGTTACACAAAAAAGAGACCGATATGATTCAGCTACTTTTATTGGTAAAGGTAAAGTAGAGGAAATTATCACCCTTGAAGAAGAACTTGAAGCAGATATCATTATTTTTAACAGTGAATTATCTCCTTCTCAAGTTCGCAATTTATCATCGCATTTCAACGCAAGAGTCATTGATCGAACACAACTGATATTGGATATCTTTGCGCAAAGAGCGAAGACGAGAGAAGGGAAGCTTCAAGTAGAACTCGCTCAGCTTGAATACTTACTGCCCCGTTTATCAGGTATCGGCGCCAGTCTTTCGAGGTTAGGTGGGGGAATCGGAACACGTGGTCCTGGTGAGACCAAACTTGAAAAAGATAGACGTCATATTCGGTTTCGTATACATGAGCTTAAAACACAGATCAATTCTGTTGTAAGTCATAGAGAAAGATATAGAGAACGCCGCAAACATCAAGGCGCTTTTCAAGCAGCACTTGTTGGTTATACGAACGCAGGAAAGTCGACGATCTTTAACAAATTAGCAGAAGCTGATAGTTATGAAGAAGATCAATTATTTGCGACGTTAGATCCGTTGACTCGAAAAGTAAAACTGAAAAGCGGGTTTCAGATGCTGTTAACAGATACGGTAGGCTTCATTCAAGATCTACCAACATCATTGATCGCGGCCTTCAGGTCAACTTTAGAAGAAGCCGCAGAAGCAAATCTTCTTATTCATGTGATCGACGGTTCTAGTGAGGATCGCATTCAACATGAACAAACGGTTAAACGTATTTTAAGCGAGTTGAAGGCATCTCACATACCGATGCTCACGGTTTATAATAAAAAAGACCAGTTCAAAGACGATTTCATTCCAGAGAATCCGTCCATTTCTATTTCTGCATTAGAGAATAAGGATATTTCTTCATTACTTGAAACGATTGAAAAAGAAGTGATGAAGCAGATGACATACTATGAAGTTAAAGTTTTAGCACATGATGGTAAGCTTCTATCACAACTTCGTGGAGAAACCATACTTATCACACAAGAATTCAATAAAGAAGAATTGGTCTATGAATGCAAGGGATACGCGTTATCTTCCTCTTCCATTCCGTCCATCAGCAACAAAGGAGAATAACATGTATTCACAGTTTCAAAATGAAGACGTACTTAAAAAAACTACTGAAAAAGTAACAGAACGAATTGCAGAACAACATAAACTGATCGATGAGAAAAGTGAATTTAATCAGTTAAAGGTGTTGAGAGCCTTTCAAAATAATCAAGTAGGAGATCACCATTTTCATCCTTCAACAGGATATGGATACGATGATACGGGTCGTGATACTCTCGAAAAGGTATATGCGGATGTTTTTGGAGCAGAGGCTGCAATCGTTAGGCCACAAATCATCTCTGGTACTCATGCGATCACTCTCTCTTTATTCGGAATGCTCCGTCCTGGAGATGAACTCCTCTATATCACGGGGAAACCTTATGATACGCTCGAAGAAATCGTAGGGATCAGGGGAACAGGTGAAGGGTCCTTAAAAGATTACAACATTTCGTATCAACATGTAGATCTGACTTCTGAAGGAGCGATTAACTTTACAGAAGTCCAACGTGCAATTTCGGAAAAAACGAAAGTGATCGGAATTCAACGCTCAAAAGGTTATGCTGATCGTCCATCTTTTACAGTGAATGAAATAGAAGAAATGATATCTTTCGTAAAAGAAATCAAATCTGATGTGATCGTATTTGTGGATAATTGTTATGGAGAGTTTGTTGAAGAAAGAGAACCGATCGAAGCAGGAGCCGATGTTATTGCAGGTTCCTTGATTAAAAATCCTGGCGGTGGTCTTGCTAAAACAGGTGGCTATATCGCTGGAAAAGAGAATTTGATCGACAGGATCTCTTACCGATTAACTTCCCCTGGAATCGGCCGTGAAGCAGGAGCGTCACTTTACAGTCTTCAAGAGATGTATCAAGGGTTCTTCCTTGCGCCTCATGTAACGGCACAAGCATTGAAAGGAGCGGTGTTTACAGCTGCTTTCTTAGAAGAATTAGGAATGGAAACGCGTCCTTCATATGATGCAAAGAGAACAGATCTTATCCAATCTGTAGTCTTTAATGATCGCGAGCGTATGATCAAATTCTGTCAAGCTATTCAAAAGGCATCTCCGATCAACTCTTATGCGATTCCATACCCTGATTATATGCCTGGTTATGAAGACGATGTAATCATGGCTGCAGGTACTTTTATTCAAGGTGCAAGCATCGAGCTAACAGCTGATGGTCCGATCCGTCCGCCGTATATTGCATTCGTACAGGGTGGTCTTACCTTTGAACATGTTAAGATTGCCGTATTATCAGCTGTCGATGAACTTTTAACACAAGGGCTTATTAGTAGATAACTTATCCTTAAAAGAAACAAGAAAAAGAGGCGGTAAGCCTCTTTTTTGTTTTGATGTTAATTTTTCTAACATTAGGATTGACATGTGAGCTTTTGTGACATAAGATATAAAAAGAAGTTGAAAGGAGGTAGGCAATATGAACGATATGAATCGTAGGAACTTACCTTTGTTCCCCATCAGCATCGTCATGCAGCTGACTGAACTATCAGCTCGTCAGATTCGTTATTACGAAGAGCATGATCTTATTCATCCTGCACGAACTGAAGGGAACCGTCGTTTATTCTCATTTAATGATGTTGATAAACTTCTTGAGATCAAAGCACTTCTTGAACAAGGTGTGAATTTAGCCGGTATCAAACGAGTCTTTGAGCTAAATGAACAGGCAGCAGAATTAATTAAGAACCAGCCGAATGTGCAAGGTGTTCAACAAATTTCCGAATCTGCGCTTCATCGCAGGTTAAAAAGGGAATTGATTCATGCTGGCAGACATGGAAAAACCTCATTGATTCAAGGCGAACTATCCAGGTTTTTTCATTAAAATCATTTAATAATACTTACGATGTGAACAATCGCCATAACCAGGCGCTTTATATTTAAAGGAGGAGAAAGATTTGTCTAAGTACACTAAAGAAGATATCTTAAGAATGGTAAAAGAAGAAAACGTAAGATTTATCCGTTTGCAATTTACTGATTTATTGGGTGTTATCAAAAATGTTGAGATTCCGATTGGTCAACTTGAAAAAGCTTTAGAGAACAAGATGATGTTTGACGGATCTTCTATTGAAGGATTCGTTCGAATAGAAGAATCAGATATGAATCTTTATCCTGATTTAGATACATTCATGATCTTCCCATGGACTTCTGAAAAAGGCAAAGTTGCACGTTTGATCTGTGACATTTTCATGCCTGACGGAAATCCGTTTGATGGAGATCCTCGTGGAATCTTAAAGCGCGTATTAAAAGAGATGGAAGACCTAGGTTTCTCTGATTTCAATATTGGACCTGAACCAGAATTCTTCTTATTCAAGAATGACGAGAAGGGTGAGCCGACTCTAGAACTAAACGATAAAGGTGGATATTTCGACTTAGCTCCAACTGACCTTGGTGAAAACTGCCGTAGAGATATCGTTTTAGAACTTGAAGATATGGGCTTTGAAATCGAAGCTTCTCACCATGAAGTAGCACCTGGACAGCATGAGATCGATTTTAAATATGCTGATGCAGTAAGCACTTGTGATAACATTCAAACGTTTAAGTTAGCTGTAAAAACAATCGCACGTAAACATGGTCTTCATGCAACATTCATGGCTAAACCATTGTTCGGTGTGAACGGATCAGGTATGCACGCAAATATGTCTCTATTCAAAGATGGAGAAAACGTGTTTTATGATGCAAAATCTGAAACAGGATTAAGCGAAACAGCAATGCATTTCCTAGCAGGTATCTTAAAGCATGCACAAGATTTTACAGCGATCACGAACCCGACTGTAAACTCTTATAAGCGTCTTGTACCTGGTTACGAAGCGCCTTGTTACGTTGCATGGTCTATGCAAAACAGAAGCCCGCTTATTCGTATTCCAGCTTCTCGCGGCATCAGTACTCGTATTGAGGTAAGAAGCGTTGACCCAACGGCTAACCCTTATCTTGCTATGGCAGTATTGCTTGCAGCAGGTCTTGATGGAATCAAGAACAAGCTAAACGCTCCAAAGCCAATCGATAGAAACATCTATGTGATGGATAAAGAAGAGCGCGAAGCAGAAGGAATCAAAGATCTTCCAGCAACATTAAAAGAAGCCCTAACTCTATTCAGCAAAAACGAAGTTCTTACAACAGCTCTAGGAGCACATGCTACAGAGCACTTCATTGAAGCGAAAGAGATCGAGTGGGATATGTTCCGTACACAAGTTCACCCTTGGGAACGCGAACAATATATGAGCATGTACTAAAAGGATTACCCCTGATATCATTATCAGGGGTTTTTTTGTTCTTAAGAAAATTTCCGAAGTAGCTTCAATACTTCTGAGTAAATGGTCCCTGAGGCGTACTCTTCAGCATATACCGCATAAAAGGGACGATAAACAACATGTGGATCGAGTGGGACAAGCTTTCCTTCTGATACTTCATCCTTAACCATCCAATAGGATAGAAATCCAATGCCAAGTCCTCTAACAGCTAACTGTTTAATCAAATAATGACTGCTTGCTTCAATGATCTCCGTCGGTTCAATTCTTTCGGAACGCAGAAGTTGATCAGCATATTCCCTTGTACCAGATCCTTTCTCTCTAAGAATAAGTGGAGAGTTTTCAATAGACATTTTATGCTGTGCATAAAAGCGCAGCTCATCTCTGCTGACTACTTCTACCTGAAAAGGATCTAATCCACTTGTTCCTTCAACTAAAGCTATATCAATCTTCTTCTTTTGTAATTCCTCGACTATTTGTTCGTGATTATGAATCATGAGCTTTAGACGGATAAATGGATAGAGTAACTTTATCTTCTTTACGAAGTCTGGTAATAATACGTCGCTTACGGTATGTGTTGCTCCGATTCGGAGTAGAATTTCTTCATTTTTTTCTTTTATTGATTCAATCGTTCTTGATATTTCTAACATTTTCTTACCTTGTTCGAATACTTGTACCCCAGCGTTTGTTAATTCAAAAGATTGATTCATTCCAGACCTTTGAATAAGCTTCAAACCTAAATAATCCTCTAGCTTTCTGATGTGGACGCTTATAGTGGGTTGAGATAGGTTTAGGAATTCGCTTGTTTTTGTAAAATGTTTTAGGTGAGCAAGTGTCACAAAACTTCTGATCCAATCTAATTGCATAATGATTCCTCCATTAAGATTCGTAATGGTTCCAATAATATTTATTCATTTTTATTATAAATTAACTGAAGTTACAATTAAAGGAGGAAGGAAGTGTTATGAAATGGAGTGGCTTTTGTTTATTATTGGTGGAGCAGCAATCGGTGTTATCTCCGGTTTTTTTGGGATTGGCGGGGGTATTATACTGACTCCTGTCCTTTTAGTACTTGGTTACGAACCTAGCGGAGCCATTATACTCTCTTTAATGTTGACATTGGGCTCAACAGTTACGGGCACACTATCTCACATAAAAATGAAAAATGTAAACGTTCGTTTGGCGTGTATACTCGGATTATTCGGGGTAATAGGGGCTGTTTCAACTGTGCCAATCGTACATTGGCTCGAAAAAATAAATGGAGCATCAACGGTTATTTCAACTGTATATGTTCTGATCTTGAGCTGGTTCGCACTTCAATTTTTAACCAATAAACAATCTGTTAGAAAAGAGAGGGGAAAGTCTTGGATTCCATTAATTGGTTTGTTTACAGGAATCATATCATCACTTATGGGGGTTAGTGGTGGTTTCGTGATGACACCATTACTTACAAAGAAAGTTGGTATTGAACTCAATAAAGCAATCGGTACAAGTATTGCGGCAGCTTCGATTATTGTGATCTCTGGAATCGGATCTTATGTGTATGGAGGAGCAGAAATGGATTATCGCCACGGTTTGCTACTGATCGTCGGAGCACTTATTGGTACTCCATTTGGTATCTTCAATTTGAAGAAGTTTTCTGAAGATAGGGTGAAAGAAATGCTTGCTCTCTTTTATATTGTAGTCGCATTGAGTGTAGTTTTTAAAATGTTATCTTTAACGATATTGTCTCTTGGACTGTTACTCACAGCGGTAGGACTATTCTTTATCGTACTATTGTATAACAAAGTTTCTCGATTATTAAGAGCTTAATGAGATTGGCTTCTGACATTTGGGAGAGAGGAACACCTTGACAATATACCCCATCAGGGTATATTGCGGTCACATGTATAGGAGGAATAGAGAGTGAAACAGTTAACGGCTAAAGAACTTGAGAAAAAATTAAAAGAAGGGCAATCTCTTCATATGATTGATGTTCGTGAAACATCTGAAGTGAAAGAAGGAAAAATACCAACAACCATGAATATCCCACTAGGTTTGTTAGAGTTTCGTATACATGAATTGGACAAATCTAAAGAGTACGTATTAGTTTGTCGTTCTGGAGGTAGAAGCAGTCGGGCATATAAGCTTCTTCAAAGCTACGGTTTTAATGTGATCAATATGGTAGGTGGTATGGAAGAATGGGAAGGGAACACTGAATAACTTTATACTACTTAGAAACAAAACCCCTGACAGCATAAGAAGTCAGGGGTTTTAAAATCATTTGATCTCGATAGCGGATGCAATATTGTTCCAGTCAGATGCCATGTTTGCAGTCTTACCATACCAATCAGAGTGCTTAAATAAGACTCCTTTTCCATAGCCTTGTGATGAAGTATGCTGCCAGAGCGTGGTCGAGTAGCTTGATGAAGGTGATGCAGTGCTTAGTGATGAGATTCTATCATTCCAGCTTGAAGGGAGGTTCTTAAAACCGTCTCTCCAATAAATGTAGGCGCCACCTTTGTTCTTGTTCTCATAAAAGTCTGTACAACAAGCACCTGTACCCATCGTATCGATTTTCTTTTGTTGTTTAAGCTTGTCCTTTTCGATATAGGCATTTAATTCTTTCATGTTTGTGAATCCATATGCCAACCAATCGCCGCTCTTATTCTGTTTTGGAAGTACCATAGTCACTTTGATGTGATCATCTAGTAGCTTAAAAGCATTAGATTCGACAGCTTTACCGTCCACATTCACGTAGTCAAATGACTTAATCGTATACTCTTTTTCTGCATATGTCTTAGGTGAAAATACTACTGCGGCAAGAGCAAAACAAATCATATAAAGATATAGTTTTTTGCGCATTATTCTCACTCCCATTATTCGTAATTTTTTATTCTGAAATAATAACACTTGTCCTCCCTTCGATCACCTCCTATCAATTCATACGATTGTTATTAAAATGATTAAAGTTAAACGAAGAGCAAAGGAGTTTTGGTTAACCTCGTTACATTGCCAATTTAAACTATTTAGGTATAATATGTAAATGGATAAAAAGACTTAATATTCAGTCAATTAATAGAACTAATCCTTCATTAGTCGAGTACCGGAGTGCCTATGAATGATCTTTTAAAAGTATTATTAATCTATGAATTAGTAAAGTAATAGGACGAAAAAAAGAAGTATCTAGTCAATTAGATACTTCTTCTAAGGAAAATTCAGAATTATTAGATTAATGAATACTTCGGTATACGCCGATTACTTTACCTAAAATCGTACAGCTCTGTAAGATGATCGGTTCCATCGATGAATTTTCAGGTTGCAAGCGGATATGGTTTCTTTCTTTGAAGAATCTTTTTACGGTCGCTTCATCTTCATCGGTCATAGCTACGATGATATCTCCATTATTTGCTGTAGGCTGCTGTTTTACAACAACTAAGTCCCTATTGAAAATTCCTGCTTCAATCATACTATCACCAACAACAGATAACATGAATACGTTCTCGTCCCCAACAACGTGCTCAGGTAGAGGGAAGTATTCTTCTACGTTCTCAACTGCACTGATTGGAAGACCTGCCGTAACTTTACCGATCACAGGGATTGAAACAGAACGAACAGAAGGGATGTTGTCTTCTAGACCTAATACTTCAATTGCTCTTGGCTTTGTTGGATCTCGCCTTATAAGCCCCTTTTTTTCAAGTCTTGCTAAATGTCCGTGAACGGTAGAGCTTGATGCAAGGCCAACTGCCTCTCCGATTTCACGAACTGAAGGCGGATACCCTTTTTGTGATACTTCCTCTTTTATGAAAGCCAATATATCCAATTGTCGTCTGGATAATTTAGTCATTTTTTAGCACCTCACCGAATTTTTTATCTATAAAAAGTATATCATGGAGAATTAAGAGATACAAACATAAGTTCGAAAAAATAGTTGACACCGAACAAACGTTCCAGTTATTATGAATGTAAGAGATGCGAACAAACGTTTGTTGAAAGGGGATATCACAATGAAACAAGGGACAATGCATGTTATTGTATTTTTAGGGTTGTTAGGTGGTATATTTTTTACGTTATCAAATCTTGCCTCACAAGAAGCTCAATATATCGAAGTAACCATACAGGAGGGGGACTCACTGTGGAGTCTTTCTGAAGAGTATAATGCCAAACACCATTATTCCAATTGGGAATTTATAAAATGGGTCGAAAAGAAGAACAGTGTAAATGCGGCAGCTGTTTTTCCAGGTCAGAAAGTAATCATACCAGTCAATAAATAAAAAAGCGGGTTTTAAACAATGAAAGCAATCATTTACTCCAGAGTTAGTACAGATAAAGATGAACAAATAACTTCATTAGAAAGACAAGAAGCGGAACTAAAGAAGTTAGCACTACAATTTAAATTTGAAGTTGTGAATTGTTACCGTGAAAAAGCAAGTGGTTTCTCTTTAGATCGAGAAGAGTTGCTAAATATATTAGATCTTGCAAGGGATGGAGAGTTTCAGTGCCTTCTTGTACAAGATGATACTCGTTTAGGCAGAGGAAAAGCTAAGATGGCATTACTTCATCAGTTGATCAAATACAACATTAAAGTTTATACGCTCTCTAATAACGGAGAATACACATTAACAGAAGCGGACGAAATGGTGCTTGATATTGTGTCTACTGTAGAAGAATACCAACGAAAGCTTCATAATATGAAGATCAAGCGTGGAATGAGAAAAGCTGTTAAAGAAGGGTATAAACCTCAAAAGAATTTAAAAAATCAAACTGGTGGTGGCAGAGACAAAAAGGAAGTGCCAATCTCTGAAATCGTACGATTAAAGAACATGAAGCTTACATTTCATGACATTGCTTTAACGCTTAGAGGGCTGGGCTTTGATGTGTCTAAAGCAACCGTACATAGAAGATATAAAGAACATGTGGAAAATACAGATAACTAGAAATTCCTTTCATTCTGCTGTAGGATAGAGTGAAGAATGCTTTAAAAAGGAGTTTTTACTATGTTATCTAAAGATAAGATGCAACGTATAAATGAACTGTCTAGAAAATCTAAACAATCAGATTTAACATCAGCAGAAAAAGCTGAACAAAAAAAACTACGAGAAGAATATTTACAAGTTTTCCGTAAATCCTTCGTTCAAGATTTGCATGGTATGACCTTTGTTGATCCGAACGGGGATGATGTAACACCTGAAAAATTAAAACGAAGTAAAGATAATAAAAATAACCTCAAACATTAATAAGAAATGCCTATTTACTCACTGTAAATAGGCATTTTTTTCTGTTGCAATCTATACATATTAGTATATACTGTTATATAACAACTTTGAAAGGGGAGAATATTTTGACTTTTTCAATTACAAGTGCAGCTGCGAACCTTTATAAGGATATTGCTTTAGAAGCGTCTGAGGCTTTAAGACTTTTTGTAAAATATGCAGGAAGTGGTGACTCGGGAGGTTTTTCCCTTGGTGTGACCGCTGATGTGCCTGAAGAGAACGATTACATTCAAGAGATTGAAGGTCTTCGATTTTTTGTTCGAAACGAAGATAAATGGTTCGTTGAGAATATGAAACTTGATTATGATGAAAATACGGATCATTTTTCATGTCACTTACCAGGTCTTGCATAATAAAATTTAACCGCCTGTTCTAATACAACGAAAAAGTTGTAGGATAACAGGCGGTTTTTGTATGTTTTCATGAGTAGATGGTAAAATAACTATAGTTAAAAATGTGTTTGTCTTGTCTAATTGCATTTGAACGTTTATTATGAAAGTCAAAACTGTTTAGTACATATGAAGGGATGATTTTTTTGTCACGAACTATTGATGAATTAGCAATTAATACAATAAGAACACTTTCTATCGACAGCATAGAAAAAGCGAACTCAGGGCATCCAGGTATGCCGATGGGTGCTGCGCCTATGGCATATAGCTTATGGTCTAAATTCATGAACCATAATCCTGCAAATCCTGAATGGTTCAACCGTGACCGTTTTGTACTATCAGCAGGACATGGATCGATGTTGTTATATAGCTTGCTACATTTGAGTGGATATGGATTAACAATTGATGATCTGAAGAATTTCAGACAATGGGGAAGTAAGACTCCAGGTCACCCAGAATTCGGTCATACGGTTGGTGTTGAAGCAACAACTGGCCCGCTTGGTCAAGGGATTGCGATGGCTGTAGGTATGGCTATGGCTGAGCGTCACTTAGCTGCAAAATATAACCGTGATGGACATGAAGTGATCGATCACTTTACTTATTCTATCTGTGGTGATGGAGACCTTATGGAGGGTGTTTCTGCTGAAGCAGCTTCACTTGCAGGTCATCTTGCGCTTGGTAGAATGATCGTACTTTACGATTCAAATGATATTTCTTTGGATGGTGACCTTCATCACTCATTCTCTGAAAGTGTAAAACAAAGATTTGAAGCTTATGGCTGGCAAGTCCTTTATGTGGAAGATGGAACAGATCTTGATGAGATCGAAAAAGCACTATCAGAAGCGCGTGAAGAACTTAACAAGCCTACTCTAATTGAAGTGAAGACTGTGATTGGACATGGTTCACCAAATAAATCAGGAAAATCTGCTTCTCATGGAGCGCCGCTAGGTAAAGATGAGATCTTACTAACAAAAGAAGCGTACAAATGGACGTTTGAGCAAGATTTCCATGTTCCTGAAGAAGTACAATCACATTTTGAACAACTGAAGAGTGAAGGACAAACAAAAGAAGAAGAGTGGAACAAGCAATTCGATGCTTATGCAGAAGCTTATCCAGAATTAGCTAACGAGCTTCAAGAAGCGATCAAAGGAAATCTTCCTGAGAATTGGGACAAAGACCTTCCTGACTACGACAAAGCTATAGCTACTCGTTCATCTTCAGGTAAGGCGATCAATGCTTTAGCTAAGAGTGTGCCATCACTATTTGGTGGATCTGCTGACTTAGCAGGATCAAATAAAACACTTATTGAAGGCGAAAATAATTTCAGTCGCAACGACTACAGCGGACGTAACATCTGGTTTGGTGTTCGTGAGTTCGCTATGGGAGCAGCACTGAACGGAATGGCTCTGCATGGCGGACTGAATGTGTTCGGTGGAACATTCTTTGTGTTCTCTGATTATGTAAGACCTGCTATTCGATTATCTGCTCTAATGGGGCTTCCTGTAACGTATGTATTAACGCATGACAGTGTAATGGTAGGAGAAGATGGTCCAACTCATGAACCAGTTGAGCAACTTGCTTCTCTTCGTGCGATGCCAAATCTTAACGTGATTCGTCCGGCTGATGGATATGAGTCAAACGCAGCTTGGAAGTTAGCGCTTGAGAGCAAGAACCAGCCGACTGCATTGGTATTAAGCCGTCATGACCTACCGATCTTAAAGAACACAAAAGAGAATGCTTATGAAGGTGTTAAGCGAGGAGCTTATGTTGTTTCGCCAGCTGAAGCTGATGCAGATGTATTGCTTCTTTCTGCAGGATCTGAAGTTAGTATTGCAGTTGCTGCACAAGAACTACTTCAAAAAGAAGGAATTTCAGCTTCAGTCGTTTCTATGCCATCTTGGGAAAGTTTTGATAAGCAAGATAACGACTATAAAGAATCTGTACTTCCAAAGAATATTACGAAGCGTTTAGCGATTGAAATGGGAGCTTCACTCGGTTGGCATAAATATGTTGGCCTTGAAGGAGATACGCTAACAATCGATACGTTTGGTGCATCTGCTCCTGGAGAAGTCATTCAAAAAGAATTCGGATTTACTCCAGAGAACATCGTAAAACGTGTTAAAGACATGTTAAATAAATAAAAAATTCGCATGAATAAGGAGGTTTCCGAGAGGAAACCTCCTTTTCTTACTGATTCGACAAAAGTAGTTAGAATCTGCACACCTTTTTAGACAAGCTTCTTTACGTATATTGTATATACTTTTAGAAAATGATTGGAGAGGAGCTTGTTCATGAGAGAATTTTATATCTATCTAATCACAAAAGAAGTTGCTCATTCCTATTATGGCAAGGAAAATAAGCTGTTTCAGTTGTTTTTCGAAGAACAGCGCTCAAATGGCTTATCTAAAACCATCCTACAAAAGCAGATCAGTTACATAACCTCTCTATTATCTGTTTCTCAACTAGAAAAACACTTTTGGAACCATTTAAGTGGTGCACAGGAATGGCGTTCAGAAGGAGAAACATATTCTTTATCTTGCAAAGATAGCATCGTGAGAATAGAACTCACTGATCAATATATCCACCTTTACAGTATCGGAAACTTTGAAGCAGAAACGATTATATTTGAGGCGCTTCGCCAATATGAACCTTACTTTCTTGCGATGGACTATGGTGAAAGAAAATTTGGATGGCTTTCACCGTTTAAATTGAACATGGTCTATGCCACTTAATTCTCTTTCAATCTTGTATGTGTAGGTAAACTTGTAGTAAACTAGTTCTAGACAACATGAAGGAGGAAGTTTTAACAATGGGTACTGGTATGATAATCCTTGTGTGTGCACTCTCACTGATTGCAGGTGTTGCGATCGGATTTTTTATTGCCCGCAAGTATATGATGAGTTATTTACAAAAAAATCCACCGATTAATGAAAATATGTTGCGTGTGATGATGATGCAGATGGGGCAAAAGCCTTCACAGAAGAAAATTAATCAAATGATGCAGGCTATGAACAAGCAGATGAAGTAAGAGTTGGACAAGCACCCTGATGAATAATCGGGTGCTTGTTTTCGTTCTCTTTACAAATAGCGTTATGTATCAATAAAGGATGATGGCAATGAACAACGTTGAGACGATTTCCATAGATGAGATAGATGCAAATCATTATTTGCTTTTTGATGTAAGATCTCCGAAAGAATTTGAAGAGTATCATATTCCTGGTGCGTTTAATGTGAGTATATTTTCAAATGAGGAAAGAGCAGAAATAGGTACGTTGTACAAACAGGAAAGTAAAGAAGCTGCGATGGAGCGTGGACTGCAAGTTGTTGCACCCAAACTTCCGTCTTTATATAATCAGATAAATTCCCAAAGTAAAGAAAATCCTGAAAAACAGGTTGTTATTTATTGCGCAAGAGGTGGATTTCGTTCAAGGAGTATCGCTCAAACGATGAGCATGATGGGGATAAAGACCCTACAGCTCGATGGAGGCATACGGTCGTATAGAAAGAAGATTGATGCTTTTTTTAGAGAGATGGAGGCTGAACCAAGAAAGATCATCGTACTTGAAGGTCATACTGGTACGATGAAAACGAAACTACTGAAACAACTGCAAGAAGAAGGATATCCAGTACTGAACCTTGAAGAAATGGCAGGACATAAAGGCTCGATTTTCGGAAAGATCGGAGAACACCCCTCTTCGCAGAAGAAGTTTGAATCAAGACTTTATGAACAACTTCAGAAGTCGGAGAAATCTACAGCGATTATTATTGAATCAGAGAGTAAACGTATTGGGAGAGTAGTCGTTCCCAATTTTCTGTTAGAAGGTAAATACAGCGGTGTTCGAATTCATGTGGAGCTACCTTTTCATTTAAGGGTTAAATATATTTGTAATGTGTACGAGCCGCTTCTGCATAAAGATGAGATTATTGAAGCGGTCAATAAGCTGTCAAAAAGAATTCCCACAGCAATCATGTTAGACATTCAAGAAAACTTGAAAACGTTAAATTATGAAAATGTAGTATCACTGCTGCTTGAGAATTATTATGATCCTAAATATGATTACGCACAACAGCAATATGAAAGTGAGTGCATCAAACTGAATAGTGATTCCTATCAAGGCGTCTATACAAAAGTAAAGAACGTATTAGATCAGTATTTGCGCTAAAAAATCTAAATCAGTTACAGATGATTTCAAAAAGGCCCTTTTAATGGGGTCTATTTTTGTGAAACTTTTTCCTTTTCGGAATTTTCATATATTGGTAAACTAGAATTGTTTTGATATAGAATCAAGGGGGAACGGGCGTTGAGGGTTTTTCTGCAGTTGATGTGGTATTTTAAACAAGAAAAGTGGCGGTATATAGGCGGAATCGTAATGCTTGCCTTCGTGTCACTGGGATTATTGGTCCCTCCAAAAGTGGTCGGGCTCATTGTCGATCATATTGAAGAAGGTACGATAACCGAAGAGATCTTATGGAAATATGCTGCAGTTTTAATCGGCATTGCGATAGGTATCTATGTTCTTCGGTATATCTGGAGAATATTAATTTTCGGTTCAGCTGTTAAATTGGCGATGTTACTAAGAAATAGGCTGTACGAACATTTTACGAAAAAATCACAGGAGTTCTATCAAAAGAGACGTGTAGGAGACTTGATGGCTCATTCTACGAACGATCTTCAGGCTATTCAACAGACTGCTGGGGATGGCGTTTTAACGCTAGTAGATTCATTGATGATGGGTGGTTTTACATTAATCGCAATGGCAACAACGATCAGTTGGAAATTAACACTTGTCAGTCTTCTGCCCTTACCAATTATGGCGTGGGCAACAAACAAATATGGTACGATGCTGCACAAAAGGTTTCATAGTGCACAAGAAGCATTCTCAACTTTGAACGATAAAGTGCAAGAAAGTATCTCTGGTACGAGGGTAATTAAAGCTTTTGGTCAAGAAAAAGATGATATTGACAGCTTTTCGGATCTCTCGAAAGATGCAGTTAGGAAAAATATGGCTGTTGCTCGTGTTGATTCTTTGTTCGACCCTACTATATCTCTGATCATTGGATTCTCCTTTTTTCTAGCGGTCGGTTATGGATCGATTCTCGTAACGCGTAATGAACTAACAATAGGAGAACTTGTTTCATTTACTAGTTATCTCGGATTGTTAATATGGCCGATGCTTGCATTTGGCTGGTTGTTTAATATTGTAGAGCGAGGAAGAGCTTCTTATGATCGTGTTGAATCACTTCTTGCTGTAAAAGAAGAGATTGAAGACAATGGTTCAATCGAAAACAGTCCCAAAGGTGATATTTCATTTCAATTAAAGCAATTTTCTTACACTACAGGTGCTTCTGTTTTAAGTGATATTCATTTTACTTTAAAACGAGGTCAGACTCTTGGGGTCGTCGGAAAGACAGGTAGCGGTAAAACAACACTATGCAAGTTATTGCTGCGTGAATTTCAATTAAGATCAGACGACATTATTTTAGATAATCATGATATTTGTGAATACAAATTGGATGCGTTACGAAGTTCGATCGGTTATGTACCACAGGACCATTTTTTATTTTCAGCTACCATTGCAGAAAATATTGCTTTTTCAAAAGTCGATTCACCTTTTTCAGAAATAAAAGAAGCGGCAGAGCTTGCCTCGATTCATAAAGACATTTCTCAGTTTAAATATGGATATGAAACAGTAGTAGGTGAGAGGGGAGTCACACTTTCTGGAGGACAAAAGCAAAGAATCTCAATTGCAAGGGCATTGATAAAAAATCCAGAAATGTTAATTCTAGACGACTCCCTTTCTGCAGTTGATGCTAAAACAGAGGAATCCATCCTTCAGCAATTAAAGAACAAACGGCAAAATCAAACGACGATTATAACTGCTCATCGACTATCATCGATCGCGCATTGCGATCTAATCATCGTTTTGGAAAATGGAACAATCGTACAACGAGGTACTCATCACAGCTTGTTGAACGAAGAAGGATGGTACAAAGAAACATATGAAAAACAAGCTTTGGAAACGCTGATTTCACAGGGAGGTGTGATCAAATGAGTGCCGAACAAGAACCTACACTCGATGAATTGCAGCAAATGAAGCAGTGGACTGTTTTTAAAAGACTCATGTCTTATACAAAACCACACAAAAAACGTTTGGCATTCGCCTTCTTTTTGTTATTAGTCGCAACAGCAGCTGAATTAACGGGTCCAATTCTCGTTAAAACGTTCATCGACGATTTTGTCACACCTCGAAATTTTGAACAAAGAGCTTTGGTGATACTCGCTACAGGATACATTGGATTAATCATAATCTCAGCGGTTGTAAACTATGTTCAATTTGTTTTGTTCCAATCTGTAGCACTTGACATTATTCAAACTCTGCGGATCCAAGTGTATACAAAGGTCCATTCATTAGGATTAAAATTCTTTGATCGCACACCAGTAGGAAGCTTAGTTTCACGAATTACGAACGACACAGAAGCAGTTAAAGATCTTTATGTAAGTGTACTCTCGACGTTTGTTCAAAATATCGTATTCTTATTTGGTATCTTTGGATTCATGTTCTATTTGAATGTCAAACTTGCACTATTCTGTTTGTGTATCTTGCCGTTCATTGTTTTGATCATGTGGCTGTATCGTAAATATAGTTCTAGGTCGTTTTATGACATGAGAGAAAAACTTAGCCAGTTGAATGCAAAATTAAATGAATCTCTTCAAGGGATGTCCATCGTACAAGCGTTCAACCAGCAAAAGAGGCTTCGAAAAGAGTTTGCAAAAATCAATCAAGAACATAATGATGCACAGTTCAGAAATATAAAATACAACGGTTTGTTGCTTAGACCTGCCGTTGATCTTGTTTATATGCTTGCATTGTTGATGATTCTTTCCTTTTTTGGCATTAAATCATTTAATTCTCCTGTTGAGATCGGTGTGATTTATGCTTTTATCAATTATCTGGATCGCTTTTTTGAACCGGTTAATATGATGATGATGCGCCTTTCTATTTTTCAGCAAGCTATCGTATCAGCAGGACGCGTATTTACAGTCATGGATGAAGAAGAGTTTGCACCGGTGAAGAAAGGGAATACGGTTCCGGCGATTTCAAGAGGTAAGATTGAATTTAAACATGTTTCATTTTCTTATGATGGAGAGCAGGAAGTTCTTAAAGGGATCTCTTTCACTGCAGAGCCGGGTCAAACAGTGGCTCTTGTCGGTCATACCGGAAGTGGTAAGAGCTCGATCATCAATTTGCTCATGCGCTTTTATGAAGTGAATAAAGGTCAGATTTTGATCGATGACATTCCTTTATCAAACTACGAAAACAATGAGTTAAGAAACAAGATGGGACTCGTTTTGCAAGATCCCTTTTTATTTGTTGGTGATATTATGCAAAACGTAAGATTATACGACAAAACCATTACGGACGAAGACGTAATGAATGCAGCAAGATTTGTTCAGGCATCATCGTTTATCGAAAGACTTCCTGAGGGTTATCAAACAGAGTTAGGAGAAAGAGGGGCAACCTTTTCAAGTGGACAAAGACAACTGATCTCTTTTGCGAGAACGATGGCTTTCTCTCCTAAAATCTTGATACTTGACGAAGCGACGGCAAACATCGATACAGAGACCGAAGAAGAGATACAAGAAGCGCTTCATAAAATGCGCAGCGGCAGAACGACAATTGCTATTGCACACAGACTATCCACGATACAAGACGCAGAACTCATTCTTGTGTTGCATAAAGGAGAAATTGTTGAAAGAGGGACTCACCAAGAACTTTTAAGACAGCGAGGTTTATATCATAAGATGTTCCTATTGCAACATGGAAAAGATTCTATGAACGATGTAGGTTAACATACTTAATGGTTTATGTATTATGTGACAGCTCTTCCAAGAAGAGCTGTTTTAATTTGTATGACTTTCTATAAAAAAGATTTTTGCTTTCAAATCTTTGTCTTATCTGATAGTTGATTGGAGTGGAAGGTGAGTGCCTACCTCCTGAAATACATCTCGCAAGGCATGCGACGAGGAAGCTAAATTCGGTAGCTTTAACTTGTAGGCGCAGGAGCATGGAATCTAGTATGAGACACTTAAAAGTGAATCGCAAGGATGCGGCTGACCGCCTGCCCCGCGGAAAGCGAGCACCTGTAACGGAAATCAACTACTTCCAAGAGCTACAAATTTTTTACTTTAATTTTTCGAAAATATGAACTTCTGTTTTAAGTGATTGACTTATTTGCAAATTATTCTATTATAAGATAGCATACACGTACAGACAAACTGAATAAAAGGATGAGAATGCTTTGAAGAAATATGTTCTACCAACAATGTTGATCGGCAGCATGTTTGTCCTTTCGGCATGTAAGCCAGTTGATTGGGCAGAAAAGAAATGGGACGCTGCCTTTAATGAAGAAAATTCTGAAAAGAACGAAAAACAGATTTCAAATGAACAAACAAAGCCAAAACCAAATGATGAAAACAAAACAGAAAATAACGATGAACAACCATCAGCAGAAGCTGATCTGCCTTGGTTAGAAGAAACGGTAACGGTATCTGGAGACGGGAAAGCGGTGGTACAGAATCTAGACGATCTTTTAATCGTTGCGAACAAGGAAAGAAACCTACCCGATAATTATGAACCGAAAGATCTAGTTACACCAAATGTTCCGTTTCCTTTTAAAGAGGATCTACCTAAGAAAAAATTAAGAAAAGAGGCCGCTCTTTCTTTAGAAGTATTGTTTAAGGCAGCTGAAGAGGACGGTCTCGAGTTGCTAGCACAATCCGGGTATCGCTCTTATGATACGCAAGTGTCTATCTTCGCCTTTAATGCTGAGCAAAAAGGGGAAGAAGTAGCGAACAAAACGAGCTCCAAGCCAGGTCAGAGTGAACATCAGACTGGATTATCAATGGATGTTACATCACAAGAAGTGAACTTTGAACTTGTAGAAGCCTTTGGCGAAACAAAAGAAGGAAAATGGCTAGCAGATAATGCTCATAAGTATGGATTCATCATCAGATATCTGAAAGGGAAAGAAGATATTACTGGATATCAATATGAACCTTGGCATCTCCGATATGTTGGGGTAGATCATGCCAAAGCAATTCACGAGCAGGGCATCACGCTCGAAGAGTATTTACAAAAACCATAAACATCTCTGACAGCTTTTTTCTAAGCTGTCTTTCTTTATGTTTGAACAAAATGGATATTCCCTTTAATATAGAGAGAGAACTGTAAAAAAGGGGCTTACTAAAAAATGACCGATCTTAATATTCTGCTTGCTTTTGGAGCTGGCTTGCTCTCCTTTATTTCACCTTGCTGTTTACCATTGTATCCTGCTTTTCTATCTTACATAACTGGGATCTCTGTTCAGGAACTTAAAGAAGAAAACGCCATGCTAAGAAAAACGGCGCTTCTACATACTACATTTTTCTTAATAGGATTTTCGATCATATTTATTTTCCTTGGTCTATCGACTACGATAATCGGTGATCTATTCGTACAATATCAAACACTGTTAAGGCAAATTGGAGCTATTGTAATCATCTTTTTCGGTCTTGTCGTGATGGGATTCATAACTCCTACATTTTTGATGAAGGATAAGAAGGTAAGGTTTCAATCTCGTCCTACTGGTTATCTAGGTTCCGTGTTGATCGGTATTGGTTTTGCAGCAGGATGGACACCTTGTATGGGTCCCATTCTAGCAGGCGTTATTGCGCTTGGGGTGTCAAATCCGGCAGCATCTATGACGTATATGGTCGCGTATGTTTTAGGATTTGCTGTTCCTTTCTTTGTTTTAAGCTTCTTTTTGGATAAACTAAAGGTAATAAAAAAGTTCAACCGTCAGTTTATGTTGGTAGGAGGGACTCTTATGGTCGTTATGGGAATCCTGCTATACTTTGATTGGCTGACACAATTAACGTCATTTCTAACAAACCGTGTGTTTGGAGGATTCAAAGGTTTTTAAGAGTAATATGGAAAGGGGATATACATCATGCATTCACGATCGAATGACCTTATCTTAAAAACAACAACAAATATCATTGTTTTTGTTATTCTAGCTTTTTCAATTAACATGCTTTTTTCAGGGCATAATGCTCCAGGTGGAGGATTTATCGGAGGATTGATGGGAGCGGGAGCATTTCTTCTTCTCTATGTTTCCTACGGGTTACAACCTGTACATAGAATATTGCCGATAAACTTTACGTACATGATCGCAGCTGGATTATTGATCGCCATTCTCACCGGCGCAGGTTCCTTTGTTTTAGGTGTTCCGTTTTTGAGTCACAGTTTTGGCTATTTTCAACTCCCTTTGTTAGGGAAAACAGAGCTTGCTACAGCGATGCTTTTTGATTTAGGTGTATATTTGACAGTAATCGGAGTTACGATGACCATTATCCTCTCAATTGCAGAAGATAAGATCGAGAAAGAAGTAGGGGAAGGGAACTAACCGTGTTTTTTATTGCGAGTACATGCTTTGCCATTATTATGGCAGTGATTATTTTTAATTTTCGAATGAAAGAAACAAGAGAACCGGTTACCACAAAAAAGATCATCATTCCCCCGTTGGCTATGAGCACAGGCTTTCTTCAGTTCGTGATTCCTGCTTTTCACATCACCTGGACGGAAGCAGGGGAGGCGTTCTTAGTAGGTATCATGTTTTCGATATTTCTTATCATGACAAGTAAATTCGAAATTAAAGGTGATCATGTATACTTGGTTCGATCGAAAGCTTTTATCTTTATCATTATCGGATTGTTTGCCATCCGTTTAGCTTTAAAATGGTATATTGGTTCTACAATATCTATCTTTGAAACAAGTTCATTATTCTTCATCGTTGCGTTTGGGATGATCTTACCGTGGAGACTTGCCATGCTCGTTTTGTTCAACAAAAAGAAAAATGAGATCGCATTATAACATAGAGAAGAGAACCCCCTGAATCCTTAGATTCAGGGGGTTTTTTATGCGAGTAAAGAATGATAAGGTTTAATGTCGATGTTTTTCTTTTTTAAAGTCTTAATCAGCCATTTGTGGTCTCTTTTTGGAGTTGCGATAATATAGCCGCGAATGATTAAGTCTTGTGACATAGAACTTGCTTTTTCTTGTAACGCTAACTCACCGATCTTGCCAGCGATCTTCTCTTTAGCTACATCCCTAAAGAGTTCAGGGACCGGGGCTACCAATTCATTGAGAAGCTTTTTCTGATCATCCGTCCAAAGATGAATGGTTTGGTTGATGTAATGTTCTTGCCAATCTAAAATCGATTTTCCATCTTCTTTTGGAAGACGTTTTAAGAACTTACGGAACATAAAATATCCACCGATCGCAAACATTGTAAATAAAAAAACGGACCATAACACGATAAAAGTGATGAACCATCCAGACAATGCGTCCACCTCATATGTATAAATTTTTTGGCGGGACCATGTGGGAATCGAACCCACCGGAGACGTCACGCGCCTCCCAAAAGGTTTTGAAGACCCAGGCAAGCACCAGCTACGCATCTGGCCCCAAATAGAATCTCTAGCTCGCTATTGCATTATACAGCATTTTACCACGTTAGGACAAGGCTTGTGAATTATTACATACGATAGGGGAGTGTAGGTTTGTCGAACGATGGAAAAGAACGACTGTAACAGAGAGGATAACGAACTATAACAGCTTTCCACTATAACAGATTGTTTTCACCACTATAACAGTTTGCCCTGTGGACAAGTGTGAATAACTTGTTCTGTGGATAACCTGTGGGTATACAGGCGTGAATAAATATACATCCGTTTATGGCGACTTGGGAAATAATAGTGTTCAGGCAAACTTCGCTATTTTTCAACAATGAATAATGCGTTATCCTTGTTTTTTACATCTCCTTTTCATAAAGTGTAGAAGAGTATGTACATATAGGTGGTTAAACATATGACGATTAAATATTATACGATCGGAATGGCAGGACACATCGATCATGGAAAAACGACGCTTACAAAAGCTTTAAGTGGCATCGACACAGACACGCTCAAAGAAGAAAAAGCTCGCAAGATAACGATAGAACCAGGGTTTGCACCTTTTTCGTTAACGAAGGATCTGCATACTTCCATCGTGGATGTACCAGGGCATGAAAAGCTCATCCGTCAAATGATCGCTGGTGTAGCAGGAATTGATCTTGTTCTCCTTGTAATCGCGGGAGATGAAGGAGTGATGCCTCAAACGAGAGAACACTTTGAAATTCTTTCCTTCTTAGGCATTGAAAAGGGAATCATCGTTGTTACGAAGTCAGATATGATTGATGACGAGATGCGTTTGTTAGTTGAAGAAGACATTTTGGAACTTACAAACTCATCGGTGTTTGAACGTTTTCCAATACATTTTGTAGACAGTGTTTCTTCTGCTGGAATAGACCAGTTGAAGAGTGAAATCATTAACCTCTTAAAAGACACACCTGTTAGATCTTCACAAGGCGCTTTTCGCATGCCGATCGATCATATCTTTACCGTGAAAGGGCAAGGGACTGTTATAAGAGGTACTGTCTATGAAGGTGAAGTACAGGAAGGTGATGAACTTTTTGTTCAGCCTGGGAACGTTAAAGTGAAGATTCGAAAACTTCAAGTGCATAAACAAGAAGTTCATTCCGCTAGAGCCGGTCAAAGAGCAGCGATAAATCTTTCAGGAGGTTCTAAAGCGGATTGGAAAAGAGGGCATGTTTTAGTAGAACCGAATGTCTATTCGACCACGAACACTATCGATCTCGTATTATCAACGGGTGAAGGGTGGAAAGGGAAGTTGAAACAGCGCTCTTCCGTGAAGTTTTATAGTGGTACGTCGGAAGTGATGGGTAAACTCGTTCTTTTTGACCGAAATGAGTTAGATGTCAATGAAGATCAAATATATTGTCAAGTTCGATTAGATCAAGAGGTCGTAACAAAACGAGGTGATCGTTTCATCTTAAGACGGCCGACTCCTGAGGAAACGATCGGAGGAGGAGAGGTTATCGACCCGAACGGATCTGTTTATAGATTTGGAACGGAGACGATCGAACGATTGAGGAGTAAACATGAAGGAACTCCAAATGAGCGGGTCCTACAGTTGCTTAATAAAGTAGGATCGATGACAGAACGAGAACTTAAGAGCTCGAGTGGAATGGATGATGAAGTTCTTCAACACACGTTGGATGAACTAATAAGTGAGGGTTCTGTTGCTCGAATACAAAATTTTTTGGTTGCTGATTCTAAGGTAAAGCATATAAAATCTAGCATCATGAACAAACTTCAAAACTTCCATAGCGAGTATAGTTTAAGGCAAGGTATTCCAAAGGCAGAAATTGTTCAATCGTTCCAAAATGAAGTAAATCCGAAAATAGTTAACACGCTTCTTGAAAAATGGATAACAGATTCAACCGTTTCGATCACAGACCATTTTGTTCATTTATCACATTTTAAACCGCATTATCCGGAAAAATGGGCGAAAAGGATGGCGAATGTTCTTGCCGCCTTGGAAGAAGCACAGCTCGAGCCGGATGACCTACAGAACATCTATAACGCTCAACAACTTCCAGAACCTCTTTATCATGAGTTTAAGTACTTTTTGATTAAATCCAATGAAGTGGTATTGCTGTTTGATGAAGTGATGTTGAGTAGAAAGGCATTTGATTCAGCAGTTGAACATTTGCGAATCAATACGGATTCAACGTTTTCCGTGCAGGATGCTAAAGCGGTTCTTCATACATCAAGAAAGTTCTTAATACCGATCTTGGAATGTATGGATTCAAAAGGGCATACGATGCGGGAATCTAATGTTAGGAAATGGGTGCAATAAGTGAGAGTCGTCTTTTTCACTCCGTATTATAAACAAAATCGTGGAAATTCTACTACGGCCAAACGATTAGAACATGGATTGTCTGAGAAAGTTGAGTTTTCTTTTTTTCCATATGAAGAAATTGGTGTTAATCCTACTCTTTTTGAATGGATGGAGAAAGCGGATATCTATCACATCCTTCATTTTTCTAGATTCGTTCAATGGGCTGAAAAAAATGAGGTTACGTTGGATAAACCTTATATCGTTACTTCTGGAGGAACAGATCTCAACCACTCGCTAGAAGAAGACGAAAAAAGGTATCTTCCTCTGTTGCGTGAAGCGAAAGCAATCACAGTTTTTACTCAAAAAGCTAAACAATTGCTCGTCGAAGACTATGGACTAAGTGATCATTCGATCCATGTAATACCTCAAAGTATTTATTTACCTTCTATTGAAAATAAGAATGAACCGTTCACTTTGCCTGATGGAAAGCCTAAACTGTTACTGCCAGCTGGAATTCGCCCAGTTAAGGATGTTCTTTTTGCATTGCGGAGTATGATTAAATTGTCTAGCGATTATCCTGATCTCACCTTTTTAATAGTAGGACCCAACTTAGATTCTGAAGAATTTAAAAAAATGAAAGAAGCAGAAAATAAGTATGATTGGCTGTATTATTTACCAGAAGTAGAGCTCGGTCAGATGAAAAAGCTTTATGAATGGGGAGATGTTGTATTGAATACATCGATCTCAGAAGGACAGTCGACAGCATTATTAGAAGCGATGAGTTTTAAGAAGCCTGTAATCGCAAGGGAGAACGTTGGAAACTCTAGCATCATACAACACGGAAATAACGGATTGCTGTTTCAATCTCATGAAGAATTATACCAATCTATAAAGATTGTGATATCTGATCAAGAATTTTATAAACAACTTAGTGATAGAGGGTTTCAAACCATAGAATTGAAGCACACTATTAAAAAAGAAATAGCTTCATACATGGAACTATATAAAAATTAATAGAAAAAAGGAGAGAATATAATGAAAAAACTTAGTTTGTTGCTGCTGACTATGATCTTACTCTTATCAGCTTGCGGAACGAATAACGATGATAAGAAGAATGCAAAATCGAATAAAGATGAGGTCTTTACGATTGGGGTAATCCCAGCCCAAACGGAAGGTGAGATGAAGGGGGCACTTGATAAACTTCAGAAAGTGCTTAGTGAGAAGATGGACAGAGAAGTTAAGATCACATCTTATCCGGATTACAACGGTGTTGTTGAGGCGATGAACTATGATAAGATCGACATGGCTTATTTCGGACCTCTTACATACGTTGTTGCTCATGAAGAAAGTGGAGCTAAAGCGATCGTAACACAATTGATCAAAGGTGAACCATTCTATTATTCTTATTTGATCACCCATAAAGACAGCAAATATTCAAACCTTGAGGATATGGTATCTGATGCTAAGAACGTAAAGTTTGCTTTTGGTGATCCATCCTCAACTTCGGGCTCTTTGATTCCGAGTATCAAACTAAAAGATGAAGGCATCTATAGAAGTGAATCTGATAGTGATTTTAATAATGTTAGGTTTACCGGTTCTCATGATGCAACCGCTCTTGCTGTTCAAAACAAACAAGTAAATGTTGGTGCGATCGACAGCGCGATATACGATAAATTAATCGAAGAAGGAACGATCGACGGAGATCAGTTTAAAGTGATCTGGAAGTCAGAGAAATTGTTCCAATATCCTTGGGCTGTATCTAAAAGTACAGATGAGAAAACGATGACAAAACTTCAAGAGATCTTTTTAGATATTAAAGATAAAGAAATTTTGGATGCTTTTGGCGCAACTGGATTTACGAAAGCCGCAAATAAGGATTACGAAAGTATCCGAAAAGCGGCTATTAAAGAGGGTACCATTCAAGAATAGAGGGGAACCATGGTTTGGTTTAAGAGGAGCCAATTATTAATCATATTATGCTTAACAATACTCGTGTTAGGTAGCATGAAGTTAACCGAGTTTGATCTTTCAAAATTTAGTGACTTTCAGAATATGGGTGACTTTTTGTCGAAATGGTTTCCGATGAACACAGAGAGTCTACCATATCTGTTTCAAGAAAGTTTATTAACGATCGCTATCGCATTTTTGGGGAGCTTATTCGGATTAATCATCGCACTTCCGTTAAGCTTTATCGCCGCTCGAAACACGAGTAGAAATCGTTTTGTATATTCAATGACACGTTTCTTACTTAGCTTCTTACGATCAGTTCCTGAATTCGTGTTCGGCTTAATTCTTTTAACAACGCTCGGACTAGGACCATTTCCTGCTGTTATCGCCATCGTCTTGCATAACATCGGGGTATTAGGTAAGTTGATTTCAGAACTGATCGAGGCGGCAGATAAGGGTCCGATCGAAGCGATGTCGGCGGTTGGAGCAAGTAAGTGGATCGGAAATCTATTTGCAGTGCTACCACAAATATGGCCGAATGTACTGTCTCAATTCTTTTACAGATTTGAAGTAGCTATACGTACTTCACTCATCTTAGGTCTTATTGGTGGTGGGGGAATCGGACAACAGTTGTTTATTCATTTTAAAACGTTTCAATATCAGCTAGTCTCTGTTGACGTTCTACTCATCATGATCATGGTGATCTTGGTGGATTATATTGGCGGGAAAATTCGGGAAAAGGTTATTTAGGTGATAACATGATTGAATTTGAGAATGTATCTGTCACATATCCTGGTGCTAAAGAACCTGCTTTAACAGATGTAAATATTACTTTCCAAAAAGGGGAGTTCGTTTGTGTACTAGGTAGAAGCGGTGCAGGTAAATCAACGTTTATAAGATGTATTAACGGTCTCCAGCCTGTTTCTGAGGGTTATGTGAAATGGGGAGATAAAACGTTGAGTGAGATGACTCACAAAGAAACGTTAGAAGTCCGGCGTAAAACAGGTATGATCTTTCAGCATTTTAACTTAATACCGAGGATGAGTGTGGTTCAGAACATCTTAACAGGTCTTTTCGGATACAAAAAATCTTATGAAAATCTGTTAGGTTTGTTTAAACCCACTGATCGATTGCAAGCTCTAGAAGCTATTGAACAAGTTGAGCTAACGGTTGAACCAACAAGAAGAGTGGAGAAGTTAAGCGGTGGACAAAAACAAAGAGTTGCGATCGCGCGAGCACTCGTGCAGAACCCTAAAGTGTTTTTGGGAGACGAACCTGTCGCAAGCTTAGATCCTGGAACAGCTGAAAGGATTTTTCAACTATTAAAAGAAACACATGTAAAACGAAATCTCGTATCAATCATTAATGTGCATGATGTGGTTCTTGCAAAAAAATTCGCCACAAGAATTATTGCGCTAAAAAACGGAAAGCTAGTTTTTGACGGTGCACCTAAAGATTTTGATGAAACCGTGTACGCGGAGATTTATAACCATCTATAAAAAACAAAAAAACTCCGATGTCGGAGTTTTTTGTTTTTAATTGGCTTTGATCGGTTTTTCAGAGATCTCATGAACACGACCGACGATACTTGCGTCATCTATACCTTTATCGTGAAGTCTCTTAAGATATTCTGCAGCTTCTTCTTCAGAAAGACTCACGAGTAAACCGCCAGAAGTCACAGCATCACATAAAATCCATTGCTGCCACTCATAAAGTTCATTGCCATAGAGCACATCATCTTTTATCCAGCGATGATTTGCTTTAGTACCACCAGGCACGATTCCTTCTTGCGCAAGCTCTGTGGTACCTGGTAAAAGAGGTACACTGTGATAATCAATCTCGATGGTAATATCTCCCGTTCCTTTTGCCATCTCAGTCGCATGACCGAGAAGGCCGAAACCTGTTACATCGGTTACAGCGTTTGGAAATAGACCTTCCAAGCATTCTGCTGCTGTTTTATTCAATGTGGCCATCGTTTTGCTGACTAACTGAAGCTGATCGTCAGTAAGCTTGTCTTTTTTAATAGCAGTGGTTTGAATACCGACACCGATAGGTTTTGTTAATACAAGAACATCTCCTGGTCTTGCTCCTACATTTTTATATACTTTAGAAGGATGTACGAGTCCTGTGACGGACAGACCAAACTTAGGTTCAGAATCATCGATCGAGTGTCCTCCAACAAGCACCGCACCTGATTCCTTCACTTTGTCAGCTGCTCCTTTTAGAATCTCGGCGAGCACATCATGACCAAGTGTGTTGATCGGAAAGCCTACAATATTCATTACTGTTGTAGGGTGTCCCCCCATCGCATAAACGTCACTTAGTGAATTAGCAGCGGCGATTTGTCCGAACATATATGGATCATCTACAATAGGTGTGAAAAAGTCGACTGTCTGGATCATGGCAAGGTCATCAGTTAACTTATAGACACCTGCATCGTCTGAAGTATCTAAACCAACTAAAAGGTTAGGGTCATATTCGCGTTTTGGTAGATGACGCAAAACTTGCGCCAGGTCTTCTGGACCAATTTTACAGCCTCAACCACCTTTTGAGGAAAGGTGAGTGAGCTTTACTTTATCTTCGCTTGTCATAATTTAACGACACCTCCTTTTGTTAGTATAAACATTATTTTTGTGATTTGCCTAAGGATATACTAAAATAGTCTTAAAAAAAGGAGGATGTATTATGAAAGTATCTATTGAATTCTGCATGATGTGAAACTTTGCACCAAAAGCCGCGAGTCTCGCGGAAGACCTGTTCAACCATTTTCGATCTAAAGTTTCATCGCTTGAACTGATTCCAAGTTCTGGCGGAGTTTTTGAAGTTATTGTTGATGGTGATAAGATTTATTCAAAAAAAGAGACCGGAGAATTTCCGGATCACGACCTGATCATTCAACACTTAGAAAAATTAAAGGCTTAACAACGATAGCCTCCTTAAGGAGATCGTTGATACCTTAAGGAGGCTTCATTTTGTCAAAATCAGATTTATTAAGGCAGCTTCCTGCCGTGCATGAGGCAGTGAAAGATATCAGTTCTGAAGTGAATGGCAAACCAGAAAAGGAAATAACACGAGCTGTTCAAGATGCGATCAATCATTGGCGAGAGTATATTCTTAAAGACCCCCATGCTATTGACTTGAAAACTGATATCAGAATACTTGTACTGAATTCAGCAAGGGTAAAATTAGCTCATCCTACCGATCAGATCCGTTCACTGATCAATGCTAGCGGAATCGTTATTCATACAAATCTTGGTCGCTCTAGACTCAGTGAAAAAAGCGTAGCGCGGATGAGTGAAACAGCAAGAATGTATTCGAATTTAGAATATAACTTGGAGGAAGGGAAACGAGGCTCTAGGCATGATCTAACAGAGGAGCTAATTAAACAAGTGACAGGATCAGAAGCAGCAATGGTCGTGAACAATAATGCTGCAGCCGTTTATTTAGTTCTCAAAGCACTAGCAAAAAATAAAGAAGTCATTGTTTCAAGAGGTGAACTTGTAGAGATCGGAGGCTCATTTCGTGTTTCTTCTATAATGGAAGAAAGTGGTGCGGAGCTGCGGGAAGTTGGAACTACGAATAAAACACATTTTTTTGATTATGAACGAGCGATAACGGATAAAACCGGTATGATCATGAAGGTTCACACAAGTAATTTCAAGGTGATTGGGTTCACAAAAGAAGTTTCTTCTAGCGAGTTGATGCAGTTGAAAAAGAATCACCCGGAACTGATTGTATATGAAGATCTGGGAAGTGGTGCACTCTATCCTTTTCAGTCCGTTGGAATAGGTGATGAACCCTTAATCTCCTCTGTTATCAACAAAGGTATAGATGTTGTTTCTTTTAGCGGAGATAAACTTTTGGGAGGCCCACAAGCTGGGATTATTGCAGGGAAAAAGGAAATCATCGGCTTATTAAAGAAACATCAACTAGCTCGCGTTTTAAGAGTGGATAAATTTACGATCGCAGCCTTAAACGAAACGTTGCAGGCGTATTTAAACGAAGAATATTCAACGATTCCTACAGTTAGAGATATTTTAAAAACTCCTGAAGAGATCAGAGAGATAGTATGGAGACTAAAAAGAAAGGTTGAAGATCATTCTTCTTTAACAATCAGAATTCTGGAAGATTTCTCTCAAGTTGGGGGAGGGACGATGCCAGATGTGAAGTTGCCAACTTTTTGTCTTGGTATTAAACACTCTAAAGGTGCAGATTACTTAGCAAGAGCTTTTCGGAACTATCAAACCCCTATTATCGTGAGGATCAAAGAGGAAGAAGTTCTATTAGATCTTAGAACGATTTCAGAAGAAGAGCTTTTGACACTTGAAGATGCGATACGTTCAATCGACTAAGAAAAGGGACTGACAGAGAATCTGTCAGTCCTTTATGTTTTTTGTATTATCTGCCTTCTCCAGAGTTTTGTCCTGTATGATTACGCTGCTTCACTTTTTTAGAACCGCTCATAGGAGCTGGTTGTCCAGGGTTTTCCCCTTTTGGCGCGTTCTTTCGAATATCTTTAAACGTATTATGCTCTCCCATAATAAGCCTCCTTTTTTTATCCGGCGCCTTGAAAGCAGTTGATTTCCGCTTCAGGTGCTCGCTTTCCGGGGGGCGGGCGGTGAGCCACCTCGGCACTATGCGCCCTTAGGTGCCTCACCTGTCCCACCGATCCCCCAGGAGTCTCACACCTTACACTCCAACCAACTTGTCAAAGATGTCTTTCGTATGGACACCTTAATCAACAACAGAAAGCAATTTATTGAATAATTATAGCTAGAATTGGAACGTTAAAGGTAAACCAAAACAAAGGATGGTAATTATGCCCTATCATAAAAACAAACAACAAGCATATCAAGCTGCTGAGCAAGGTTATCAACATGCGATGGATATCTCCAAAACATTGGATGCTTCAAACAGTGAATATGGAGTGTTCTATGCTCATTTTATGACAGAAAATGAAAAGGCTTGTCAACAAATACAAAACGCACTTGAAACGGCTTCAGAACATCAACAGCCACAGTTAGAAAGCTTTCTAAATGAGCTTCAACAGCTTCAGAGCCAGTTTCCAAAACCTTAATGTCGTTTTTTCGTTTTCTTATTGTTTTGACGCTCAGCTTCACTTAACTTTTCGTTCGGTAAGGAAAGCGATTCATTACCAAATTCGGTATCATACCCAGCACCTTTACCTTGAGCTTTTGCTGCGTTCATTCCAGGACGCGAGTGATTTGCTTTATTTCTTCCCATTTTTTTGTCACCTCCGTAATCATTAGTTTGCACAATATCAAAAAGAAGAAGCACTCCAAAATAAGGAGTGCCTCTTTACGTTCACGATTTATATTTACTGAGCAAGAGCCAGACGCCAGAAAGTCCGATCAAACTGTATAAAACTTTTGTCACCGTGGTAGCGCTTCCAAAAATTTCTGTAACAAAGTTTGTATCAAAAAGTCCGATCGCTCCCCAGTTTAATGCTCCGATCAACACGAGTAACGCAGCAAGTTTTTTTAACCATTCCATCCTGTTTCCCTCCGATCTATTGAAGAGTGGTTTTTAAGCGGAAAACAAAAAGAAGTATTACGTAAATTACTATATGCGAGCAAGAGAATGATGGTGATATTCACACCATAAGTAAAACTTATGTCGATTGATAACCATTAACTATTTTACTTATGAAAGGGTTTTACGTATGATAATAGAGGGAAAAAAAGATTCTGTGTGATTGACTGTGAAATTGAACACATTTTTTCGACAATTTTTCTCATAATCGTGTATGATTGTTAGTGAAGGGAGAGAGTGGAACATGAAAAGAAATGATGTATTTAATGCCCGTTCTACTTTTGATGTGAACGGTAAGGAATATAGCTATTACCGTTTAGGAGCGTTAGAAGAAGCGGGAATTGGTAATGTATCGAAATTACCCTACTCTGTAAAAGTATTATTGGAATCTGTATTAAGACAATTTGATGGAAAAGTAATCAACAAAGAACACGTTGAAAATCTTGCAAAGTGGGGCACGAGTGAACTAAAAGATATCGATGTTCCTTTTAAGCCTTCACGTGTTATTCTTCAGGATTTTACAGGAGTACCAGCTGTTGTTGACTTAGCTTCTCTTCGTAAAGCAATGAAGGATATGGGTGGAGACCCTTCTCAGATCAACCCTGAAATTCCAGTTGATCTTGTAGTTGACCACTCTGTACAAGTTGATAAGGCAGGTACTGAAGACTCACTTGCTTTCAACATGAACCTTGAATTTGCTCGAAATGAAGAACGTTACAAACTCTTGAGCTGGGCTCAATCTGCGTTTGACAACTACCGTGCTGTACCTCCTGCAACAGGAATCGTCCACCAAGTTAACTTAGAGTACTTGGCGCCTGTAGTCCTTACGAGCGAATCTGAAGGTGAAACAATCGCATTCCCTGATTCATTAGTAGGTACTGATTCTCATACAACAATGATCAACGGTCTTGGTGTATTAGGATGGGGTGTCGGTGGGATTGAAGCAGAAGCAGGCATGTTAGGACAGCCTTCTTACTTCCCAGTTCCAGAAGTAATCGGTGTTAAATTAACAGGAACGCTTCCAAACGGAACGACTGCAACTGACCTTGCACTTAAAGTAACGCAAGTATTGCGTGAAAAGAAAGTAGTAGGGAAGTTCGTCGAGTTCTTCGGTCCAGGACTTGCGGATATGCCGCTTGCAGACCGTGCAACGGTTTCAAACATGGCTCCTGAATATGGAGCAACTTGTGGTTTCTTCCCAGTTGACGAAGAAGCATTAAACTATCTTCGTCTGACAGGTAGAACTGAAGATCAAATTCAGCTTGTAGAAGCGTATTGCAAAGCAAACGGATTGTTCTACACAGCAGGAGATGCTGATCCTGAATTTACAGACGTAGTCGAAATCAATCTTTCTGAAATCGAACCAAACTTGTCAGGACCAAAACGCCCACAAGATTTGATTCCTTTATCTCAGATGAAAGAAAGCTTTAATAAAGCGCTTGTAGCTCCACAAGGAAATGCAGGGTTCGGACTAACAGCTGATGAGATCAACAAAGAAGTTACTGTTAAGCATCCGAACAACGAAACTTCGACGATGAAGACTGGTGCTGTTGCGATCGCTGCGATCACAAGCTGTACGAACACTTCTAATCCATACGTTATGTTAGGTGCTGGATTAGTTGCTAAGAAAGCGATTGAAAAAGGCTTAAAAGTTCCTGGCTATGTAAAAACATCATTAGCCCCAGGTTCTAAAGTTGTTACACGTTATTTAGAAGAAGCAGGCTTAATGAGCTATATGGATCAGTTAGGGTTCAATCTTGTTGGTTACGGCTGTACAACATGTATCGGTAACTCAGGTCCTTTGGCGCTTGAAGTTGAAAATGCGATCTCTAAGAACGATCTTACTGTAACTTCAGTCCTTTCAGGTAATAGAAACTTTGAAGGACGTATCCATCCGCTTGTAAAAGCTAACTACTTAGCTTCTCCACCGTTAGTAGTAGCGTATGCACTAGCTGGAACTGTAGATTTCAACCTTCAATCTGATTCTTTCGGAACAGACAAAGAGGGCAACGAAGTTTACTTTAAAGATATCTGGCCTTCATCAGAAGAGATCAATGAAGCGATGAAGAAGGCAGTTACTCCAGAATTGTTCAAAAAGGAATACGAGCGTGTATTTGATGAGAACGAACGCTGGAACGAACTGAAGACTTCAGCTGACCAATTGTATGGTTTTGATACATCATCAACATACATTCAAAACCCTCCGTTCTTTGAAGAGCTTTCTGCAGAACTTAAAGAGATCCAACCGCTTAAAGATCTTAAGCTTATCGCTAAATTCGGAGATTCTGTAACGACTGACCACATTTCTCCGGCTGGTGCGATCGGAAAAGATACTCCTGCAGGAAGATACTTGATTCAAAATGGTGTTGAGCCACGTGACTTTAACTCTTACGGTTCTCGTCGTGGTAACCATGAAGTAATGATGCGTGGTACGTTTGCGAATATCCGTATTCGTAATGCTGTAGCTCCTGGTACTGAAGGTGGCTGGACAACTTTCTGGCCGACTAACCAAGTGATGAGCATTTATGATGCTGCGATGAAATACAAAGAGAATGGTACGGGTCTTATGGTAATCGCAGGAAAAGATTACGGAATGGGATCATCTCGTGATTGGGCAGCAAAAGGTACTACTTTACTAGGAATTCAAACTGTACTTGCTGAAAGCTTCGAACGTATCCACCGTTCAAACCTTGTGTTGATGGGTGTACTTCCTCTTCAATTCAAAGATGGTGAGAGTGCTGAGACATTTGGACTTACAGGAAAAGAGTCTTTCACGGTTTCTGTTGATGAAACGGTTAAACCGCGTGATCTTGTTCAAGTTAAAGCAGTTTTTGAAGATGGAACTGAAAAAACATTTGAAGTTGTAGCTCGTTTTGACAGCGAAGTTGAAATTGAGTACTACCGTCATGGTGGTATCCTTCCAATGGTGCTTCGTAACAAGCTTGCTCATTCTTCTCAAACGCAAAACTAAAAAAAAATCCTTTGCCAATATCTTTAGGCAAAGGATTTTTTTATGCTTTTTTCGTATGTTTTTCGTCGAGTTTGATCTCGAGTTGTTCAATATAGGACTCATCTTTCAACAATTGTCTTTTGTTCTCGTTCACGAGCTCTCTGAAATTCATTTTTCTATTTTTCCTCATCACTGCACCTCTTTATTGGGATAGTACCAATATAGCCAAGATAAAATCGAAATAATCAGACTTTGAAAAAATAATTGCCACTTTACTTATGAATAGTTGATTTTGATTAATGGAAAAGTATAAAGAAGACGAAAGGAGGTTGGACCTTTGAGTAATCCAAAACGTTTTCCAGAAGATTTCGTACCAAATCATATTGGCACTCAGCCGCGTGAGAGCAACAGTAATAATGGAAAAAAGATGGCTAATAAGTCGCACGATCATGCAGATTATGTACCACCTAAAGGGAAATAACAAAGTACTTTCTAAAAATTACCTCTCCATAATTTTTTCTTTTGACTCCCATATACGAAAGATTTTGTCGAAAAAGTGTATGTAGTGAAAGAATTAGGAGGGGTACGTTTGATCACGGCATCTGTCAAACCATTACCTGTATCACATAACAAAGATGATCAGGATTATTTATATCGTCAGTTAGAGATTGAAATGCAGCGATTAGGGCATCTTGTTCCTTTTCGTGAAGAGTTGAACTGGGATAAAGAAATTACAACGATGGAACTAGGAAATGTAGAAACGCTAGAAAAGTTAAAAAAAGCCGCAGCAAAAAATGATGGGGTATTTTTGTTCTATGCCAAGCTTACAAAAGGAACCGTTTATCAGCATATTATCCTGCATCCGAACACGGAAGGATTCTATCTTCCGTTTCGATTTGAAGAACCATTTCAAATAACAGTGAAAAATAAAAAATATTGGATTGGTTCATCGATCAGGCTCGCCGAAGAGTTAGCATGGCTTGAGATTACAATGAAAAATCTTGAAGATGACAGTGTAGTGGAATATTGGAAATACCTGTCTGAACTTTGTCAATCCAGCGTTCAAAACATGAGTCCGATCTTATTACAAAAAAATTAAAGAATAATCCCATTGGTGATTAGTACAAACTATGATGGTACGAACTTTCTACAAAGGAGAATCATCATGAACAAACCAAACCGAGACGATAGAAGTAATAACGTTGAACGATTAGAACAAATGGTTCAGAACACAGAACAAAATATTTCTGAAGCTAATCAGACTGCTGCTAACACAGAGCTGACTGCAAGCCAAAAAGAGCAGATCAAAGAGAAGAATCAACATAGACAAGAATCCATAGAGCAGTTTCAAAATGAGATTCAAGAAGAAAAGGCTTATAGAGAAGGTAACGACCTTCAATAAGAGAAAGACCGGCATATTGCTGGTCTTTTTTTTCATTTTCTACTAAAGTGTTAAGAAAAGACAACACGAAGGGAAACAGATGATTTATGAAATTTGTTGAAAATAGCGTTGATGTTAGATATGCAGAAACAGATCAAATGGGTGTCGTGTATCATGCAAATTATTTGGTATGGTTTGAAATTGGAAGAACAAAGTTGATTGAACATTTGGGGTTTAAATATGCAGACATGGAAAGGGAAGGTATACTTTCTCCCGTAACAGATATTCAAGCTTCCTATAAACGGCCATTGACTTATGGACAAAAAGCCCATATTAAAACAGCTGTAAAAGAATATTCGGGAATCAAGGTTGTTTATTATTATGAGATCTTTAACGATCAAAACGAGTTATGTGTTATAGGCGAATCCACTCATGTTTGTGTAAAAAAAGAAAATTTTCGACCGATCTCTATAAAAAAATATTTTCCTGATTGGCATGAAGCCTACGTAGAAATGAGCTCAGCAGAATAATGGCTTTCGGAATAAAACGTGCTGACTTAAAAAGATGGAAAGATGAAGTAGAGATGGGTAACATCGCATTCCTCACCCATTTTTGGTATGATTCACGATTTCCAACAGCAAAGAGTGTAACAAAAGTAGGTTGTAACGATCGGAAAAGATTATCTGAGTGGGGAAGAACTTACGGTTTAAAGGAAGAGTGGATTCATGAACGAGATGCTTACCCCCATTTTGACCTTATCGGGGATAAGCAAGTAGAGATCATGAAAAGAGAAGGAAGAATCCAGGAACTTCAAAAGTTCATATAGCCTAGTTTTTGTTCTCGTTAAAATCGTATTTAATTTCTCCATCCGTAATGGAAACCGTTAGATCGTTTCCGTCAAAGAACCATTCATCTTCTTGCTCGATGAAGAATTTATGATTTTCTACAACGATTTCAGCAGCAGGATGTTTTGGTGTATCTTTTGTAAGTCCTAATGAAAAGCCGTCTTGAACCGTGCTGCATCCTCCAAGGCGAACGAAAAAACGGATGGAATCGTCCGATGATGCTTGTAGGTCATTGATCACATAATTTGCAGTATCTTCATTCATAATGATTTTCAAAGTATATTCACTCCTTAAGAATGTCTTTAAAGTAATGATGATATTGTGGCATACGAATAAAGAAAGCACAATTATTTACGATTGAAGGAGGCAGATTTGGTGGACATTCATTCATTTTTTGAAGAAGCATCAGAACGATATCGTGTTCAAGATCTAATTTCTGAACATACGAATATGATATTTATTTTAGAATCGCCTCATAAAGAGGAAATCAAATTTGGAGTACCTTTGGCCGGTCTCTCAGGCAGATCGATGGCAAAAGAATTATTTGCAGTCGAAGATAGTCCTCCGATGGGAAAGGTGTTAAAACAGTACATAGACGAAAAAAAGAAGACAGTATTTGGAATCGTAAATGTTTGTCCGTTTCCTTTGCAAGGTGCTGCATTTCCCGATCATACTTTTGTTAACAGATATAGAGATGAGATTAAAGTTGCTGAAGCAGTAAGAACGAGTTCGGTAAAAGTATATAAAGACGAAGCGAGAGCTCATTTCGATCAATTGCTTTTAAACCAATTCGAAAGTAGGTTAACCTCACTGATTAAAGAAAACACGGTCATCGTTCCATGCGGAAGATTTGCAGAAAAATACGTTAACAAACTGTCTAATAAAGACAGGTTAACCATTATAGAAGGTGTACCACATCCTTCTTATCATTCATGGTCTCGAGATCGCTATCAAGAAGTGATAGATAAAGTAAGAGAAGAAGGAAAAAAAAGAACCTCCTAAAATCAGGAGGTTCAAATGAAGAATACAGTTGCTCCGTATAGTACCGCTGTTATGCCAGCAGCAATTAGTGCAGGTTTTAACTTGTATCGTGCATAGGTGATAACAGATAGGTTTAAAATACGGGCAATCGTATTCGTATCATCACTTAACGGTGAAGCGAATGCTCCGAACGTCCCACTTGCAAAGACCGCTCCAATCACAAGCGGAAGAGAAACATCTGCCACTCCTGCCATTGATACACCTAGAGGCATTAATATTCCCCACGTACCCCAGGCAGATCCGATAAAATAGGAGACGGCACAACCGAAGATAAACAGCAATGGGACGATAACTGATCCAGGGATCCATCCTGCGTATCGTGTTACAAAAGCAGAGAAACCAAGTTCTTCAGTAACAGACGATAAGCCCCAAACAACAGCTAACAGCACGATAACACTCATCAATTCGTTGCCACCGAAAATAAATCCATTCAACAGATCACCCGTTTTCATTTTCTGAAATCGTAGAAAAAGAAACGTGAATATGGTTGTAAACAATAGAGCGATCAGCATCGCATCCATAACATCTGCTGAAATGAAAGCCTCAAAAAAACTACCTTTCGTTTTTTTGTAACCATCCCACCATGTTAACAATAGAGTAAGGAAGACGACTAAGATGAGCGGAATGAGTAAGTTCAATGGTTTGTTCGGAAGTTCTCTATTAACGGCAGGATCACAACTATGCCAGTCGTCCTCTTCACTTTCTCCAACATCTTTAGGATCTGTTTCTTCTGTTGATTTTGAATGGTGAAAGAAGCTGAGGTATACCCCTACGATGATCATGACAAAAGAGAAAAAATTAAACGGGATGCTTTGTATAAAAAGAGAGTATGGATCTGCGTTAATGTTTTCGTTTTTCAACGAGATATCTACAATAGAAGTCATGTATCCAACAAAAGCGGTAGCGATTGGTATCAACACAATGATGGGAGTTGCTGTTGTTTCAATGACAAAGCCGAGCTCTTGGGTAGACATCTTTACCTTTTTTAAAAGAGCTCTCATGATCGGAGCAATCGTGACGAAACGAAAACTTGGAGCAGCAAAAGTGCCGATCGTAGACACATAAGTAAGCAACAAGGCCCCTTTTTTTGTTTCAATCCTGTTAGAAGCTTCTTCTACAAAGCCTTTGATTCCACCAGAAAGTTTAATCATGGAAATGAGTCCGGAAAAAGCATACAAAAACACTAATATTTTTATGTTTTTAGGGTCTACAAGCCCTTTGACTAGAAATTGGACCATCTTCTCTAAACCACCCACAAGAGTTGGGTGTAGAAGGTATGAGCCGGTCAAAAGACCAGCGATCAAACCTGGGAGAACTTGTTTAGTCTTGATAGCTATAGGGATTACCACTAAGAACGGAATAACAGAAACCCAATTTTGATCCATGAGAGGTCCTTCTTTCATACAAGAGATAATACTGTTAGCGTGTGATGCTTTTTAAAATTTATTCTTTATTAACAAAAGAAAAGACGTTTCATCTAAAACCCCATTGGTTAGAATAATAGCGTCCAAGTGAAACATCACATGTTTAAAGAGTGGGGTGAATAAACTTTAAACACCACTTCTAAATGTAAAGAGTTGCATTTATTAGGTTTACGTGATAAGTTTAACAACGGAATATATATGGACGGAACAAGTTTGAATTACGGATAGCCTTGTAACTATTAACGTTTAATTTTTACGCATATTCACATGGCTAAGCATTTCCCATCAATATGTTATAAGGAAATGCTATTTTATGTGCAAATCATGATGTATTTTGAAAAAACAAATTGGCCGGCAGCTTAACATTACAAACCATGCCGGATCCACGAGGTTATCGTAAAACCTTTTTCGTCACAGAAAAGGAGATAGAACATTGACAACATTTCAAGAACTAGGACTAAGTCCTGAGTTGCTTCAATCCATTAATAATATGGGATTTGAGGAAGCAACACCGATTCAGCGTGATACCATTCCAACAGCACTTAAGGGGACTGACCTTATTGGCCAGGCACAAACAGGGACTGGTAAGACAGCTGCGTTTGGTATACCGCTAATCGAAAAAATGGATACTAGATCACGATTCGTTCAAGGAATCGTATTAGCTCCAACTCGTGAGTTAGCTGTTCAAGTAGCAGAAGAACTCAACAAAATCGGTCAATTTAAAGGAATTAAAACATTGCCGATTTATGGTGGACAATCCATTGTTCGACAAATTAAAGCATTAAAAAATGGTCCACACATCGTAGTAGGTACACCAGGACGTGTGCAAGACCACATCAATAGAAAAACATTGAAGCTTGATAGCGTTCATACAGTTGTGCTTGATGAAGCGGATGAAATGCTTAACATGGGATTCGTTGAAGATATTGAAAAGATCTTAGAAAACGTTCCTACAGAACGTCACACGATGCTTTTCTCTGCAACAATGCCTAAGCAGATTCAAAACTTGGCTGCTAAATTCATGAAGGATGTTCTGCTTATTAAAGTAAAAGCTTCTGAAATGACAGTTAAGAACATTGAGCAAGAATATGTTGAAGTAAAAGAACGTCAAAAGTTTGATGCGCTATGCCGTTTCATGGATATTCACTCTCCAGAGCTTGCGATCGTTTTCGGACGTACGAAGCGTCGTGTAGATGAATTGTCTGAAGCTTTAAGCAAACGCGGTTATTCCGCTGAAGGGATTCACGGTGACCTTCCGCAAGCAAAACGTGACAAAGTGTTACGTGCGTTTAAGAACAACACGATTGAAGTTCTTGTTGCAACTGACGTAGCTGCTCGTGGTCTTGACATCTCTGGTGTTTCTCACGTTTATAACTTCGATATTCCTCAAGATCCAGAAAGCTATGTTCACCGTATTGGACGTACTGGCCGTGCAGGAAAAACAGGTTATGCATTAACATTTATCACGCCTCGTGAAATCGATCACCTTTACACGATCGAAAAAATCACAAAGCGTAAAATGGTAAAACGTGCGATTCCTTCTGTTTCAGAAGCAATGGAAGGACAACAGCAAATCACGCTTGAAAAGCTGATGGAAGTTGTTGGAGAAGATAACTTTAACGGTTATAAGCAAACAGCAGTTGAGTTACTAGAAGAGAACGATTCTGTTACACTTTTAGCTGCAGCGCTTAAGCTTCTTACAAAAGAACCTGATATGACTCCGATCAATCTTACAGATGAGCCGCCACTATCAGTTAAAAAGAGACGTCCTAATAATCGTTTCTCTGATCGTAGACGTTCTGGAGGAGGCCCTAAAAGAGAGGGTGGAGGCGGAAGAGATAATCGCCGTTCTGGATACTCTAAAGGCGAGCGCAGTGGTTCTCGCGATGGTGGAAACCGCAGTAGCAGCGGCAGCCGTGATCAATCATATCGTTCACAAAAACGTGTTCGTGAAGATTTTAAAAACAGATAAGAATTTAGGAAGCAAGGGAGAAGTTTTCCCTTGCTTTTTTTTGTGTTGGACGAAAGCTATGATTAAATTAAAAATATAATGTTTCTATCTCACAGCAAAAAACACTGATTTCAAACTAACAGCTCATAATGAAGGGAGAATAATGGGATTTGAAAAAAATATTAATCATTTCTGATACCCACATGCCTAAAAAAGGAACGGCGTTTCCTGAACCCATTCTAGATATATTAAGCAAGCATATCGATTACATATTTCATGCAGGAGACTGGACGGCGAAATCTGTATACGAAGAACTTAAAACGTTTGCACCTGTCTATGCAGTGAGAGGTAACGTAGATCAGGATAGCTGGAGTAGTACTCTTCCTGATAAAGTACTTGTAGATATTGAGAATGTGAAGGTTGCGATGGTTCATGGTCATCTTGGAAAGGGAAGATCGACACCTGAACGTGCATACAGGGAATGTCAAAGAGATGGAGCTGATCTGATCATATTTGGTCATTCCCACATTCCTTTTCATGATGAAAAAGGTGATAGTATACTTTTTAATCCCGGTTCGCCAACAGATAAAAGAAGGCAGAAACAATTCTCGTTTGGTATTGCTGAGATTGATCAATCAACCATTATACTCACTCATCATTATTTTTCCTGATGAATGACAACCTGTAAAGAAGACATAATAATACAATCACAACACAACACTTGGAGGAATAAAAATCATGCCGAATGGGGATAACTTCTTCTTTACAGCGAAAAATGGTGAAGAGATCACCTTAAGACCCGTAGAAGAAAAAGATGCAGCAGATATTACTCGACACGTAGAAGCAATCGTAAAAGCAGGTAGATATCTTCAAAAAGAGGAGCCTCATTCAGTTGAAGAAGAGGTTGAGTTTATTCTTGATGTTAAGCGTAAGGGTAATTTGTACACAGCGGTCGAACGAAACGGAAAGGTAGTAGGTATAGCTAGAGTACTAAAAGGTGAACTTCAAATGAAAAGACACACCGGTGTCTTTAGAACTTGGATTCATCCCGAGGCTCAAGGTCTAGGAATAGGAAAAGAACTGCTGGCTCATACGTTAAGGTGGGGTGAGAAAAATAACCTACATAAGATATGGCTTACTGTTTTCTCCGGAAACGAGAAGGCAGTAAAGGTTTATGAGAAAGCCGGTTTTATTATAGAAGGGAAACAAAAAGATCAGGTGATCATAGAAGGTGAGTTTGAAGATGAATACTTCATGGCGTATTTTTTTAGATCTACTTCAAAATAAACTCAATCGGATTCCAAGAGAATAGATAATCAATGGTGAAATCGCTATCATATATATGGTAAAGTGGATAGTGATACAGTATTGAAGACAGGTGGATACGATGAAGTCAACTGAAAAAGAATTATTGATAACAGAAAAACAAAGATTGATCGGTTTATATGAAGCATTCCAAAAAATGAACAATCGAAAAGAAGAAGAACAATTAAGCAAACTATTCCTCAAAGTAGCGAAGGAAGAGTTTGCTATAGCTTTTTGCGGCCATTTTTCTGCAGGAAAATCAAGCTTGATCAATGCACTTTCTCAAACAGGAATTCTACCATCCTCTCCAATTCCTACAAGTGCAAACATCGTCAAAATGGTCAAGGGAGAGGAAAAGGCGGTTGTTCAGCTCAAAAGTAAAGAAGTGGTTACTTTTGAGCATCCTTATGACGTAAATGAAATAAAAGAACTATGTAAAGATGCCGAACTAGTTGAGGCGATCGAGATCTATTACGGCGGTAATGAAGAGGATACAGAGAATATAGCATACTACGACACACCAGGAATCGATTCTACAGATCCGCTCCATAAAAAAGCGACTGAAAACGTTGTCTATTTAGCTGATCTGATCTTTTATGTAATGGACTATAACCATATACTCTCTGAGACGAACATAGAATTCATTTCATCTTTGATTCAGAGAGGAAAAGATGTCCGCCTAATCGTTAACCAAATTGATAAGCATCGTGAAGAAGAGTTGAAGTTTACAGCTTTTAAAGAAAACGTTTTTGACTCTTTTCAATCTCATGGAATACCGAAAGAACATATCTTTTTCACAAGTGTTAAGAAACAAAATGTTGCTCATAATGACCTAACTGCTCTTATGGCTTATATCAAAAGAATCGAGCAAAACAAAGATGCTCTTCTATTAAAACAAGTGAATAATCAGCTTCAGCATTTTGTGCATGACTATGTAGAAAGAACAGAAGAAGGTATAGCAACTATTGATGTTGTAAGTCAGAGACTAGCTTCTTTTTCTAAAGAACATGAAGATCTTTTAAAACGACTATCACAAAAAGAACAGGTTATCATCGAAAAAGAGGAAAGTGTTAAGAACCAACTTGTTAACATTTTAGAATCTGCGCAATTAATGCCCTATGAGACAAGAGAAAGCGCAGGCTTGTTTATCGAATCTGCTAAAAAAGACTTTAAAGTAGGGATTTTCTTCTCTAAACAAAAAACAGAACAAGAACGAAACGATCGAACAAAAGATTTATCAGAAAAACTACAAAAGTCGATCGATGCTCATATCAACTGGCATGCGCAAAACTATGTAAGCACTCTTCAAAAAGAAGTGGACCATAACCTCCCAGATTGGGAACCTGTTAAAGTAAATAAAGAATTGTTACATTCATTCGTTACACCAGGTCTTTCAGCTCAAGGGCAAGGTCTTTTAAACTATTGCAACAACATTTCAAATGAAGTGAAAAGGCTAGCCCGTCACCAGATTACAAATTGTATAAATTCTGTAAAAGCATGTTTAAACATAAAAGTTGGCCGTGAGTTATCCAACTTAAAAGAAGAGTTGAATAGGTTAGAAGATGAGATAAAAACGCTGCAGCAGGAAAAAGAGATCGCAGAAAATTGGGATGAGCAAAAACATGAACTTCATGAGGTGCTGTATGCTGATTTACCAGGTGATCGATCTGTATATGAATTTGAAAGAAAGTTTCTTGCTGAATATCAGCCTTTATCTATCGAGATGTTTAAGAAAAAGTTTGAAAAAGAACCAATTGATAACTTGAAGGAGCAATATGAAGAGGAACATAACGTTACGTTACATTCAAGTAATGATTCTCTCTTGAAAGAAACCGAAAAATTATCAATAGCCGCTTCTATACTAAAGCCGATCAGAGGGCTTTCTCACCTAGCGTCAGAGATGGAAGAGCTGCAGAAGAGACTAGATAAACGATCGTTTACGATGGTTCTCTTTGGTGCGTTTTCAGCTGGTAAATCATCGTTTGCCAACGCCTTATTCGGGGAAAGTATTCTTCCTTCCTCACCAAACCCTACGACAGCTGCAATTAATGAGATACGATGCCCAGATCGTGATCACCACCATGGTTCGATCATGATTGAGATGAAGAGTGAAGAAGAACTAAAACAAGAGCTTAACAATGTCTTAAAAACAACAGATAAAGAATTGAACGATTTATTGGATTCATCAGACAAGGAACTGGCTTCATACAAAGCAGGCTACGCATGGGCGAGAGAACATCTAGGCAATGTACTAAATAAAGAAATTTCTGAGATTGGCGAATATGCTGCAGATGAAACAAAAGCTTGTTTCATTAAAAAAATCACGATCTATTACAGCTGTCCGTTAACAGAAAAAGGTCTTGTGCTCGTTGATACACCAGGAGCTAACTCGATTCATTCTCGCCATACTGAAGTCGCGTTTGAATACATGAAGCATGCAGATATCATCATTTATCTTACGTACTTTAACCATGCATTTTCATATGCAGACCGCGAATTTTTGATCCAGTTAGGAAGAATTAAAGATACTTTTTCATCAGATAAGATGTTCTTTGCGATCAATGCTGCCGATCTAGCTGAAACGGAAGAAGACAAGAACGATGTCGTACATCATGTGAAGAGCAATCTTCTGACATTTGGTATCCGAAATCCAAGATTATTTCCGGTTTCTAGTAAAAATGAACTGATTCCTAGTAAGCGTGCAGAAAGTGGTTTTCATGCATTTTCATCTAGCTTAACTCATTACATCGAACATGAGTTAGAAAATGCAATGATCAAGAGTGCAAGATCATCTTTAAAACACGCAAGCGCGGTCATAGAAAATATGATCAAAGAAACCGTTCAAAGAATGGAGAAAGAAGACGAGTATTTAGAGAGTCTTCAAAAGAGAGAGAACACGTTAGTTGATTTCAGTAATGATTTCATTAGTTTATCGAAAAAACAATTTCTGCAAGAACAAAAAGAACTTCTCTATTATATAAAACAGCGTGTATTGATTCGTTATCATGATTTTTATAAAGAGACGATCCATCCAGCTGCGGTTCAAAATTCTAAGAATGCTTTAGCTGAATGTATAAGAGAACTTCACGCAAAGATCTCACACGATTTGCACCAAGAATTTAAAGCCTGTTCATTACGATTAGATCATTGGATACAAAAAGATATGAAAGATAAAATGGAGCATCTGATCTCTAAAGCAGCTCAAGAAGGTGTGAGTTTACAGGAGAGAGATGAAACAGGGAATCAATTTAAAACACCATCCTTTTCCTTAGATTTTGAAAATAAGGATGAAACGAAACTTAAGAAATGGTTATCATATTTTAAAAATCCGAAGCAGTTCTTTGAACAAAGTGGTTCGAATGAGCTGAAAAATCATCTTGTGGATGAGATAGATCATGAAGTAGAGAATTGGTTGGTAGAAGCTGATAAAAAGCTTACACAGCATTATGAAGATGTGTTAGTCAACACAGAAAAAGAAGCAAAGACTTACATTGTAAATCAGGTAGTTTCCTACTTTGAAGAATTGAAAAAGCCTGGCGATCTAGAGGCAAGAATTCAAGAATTAAATCAATCTTTATCAAAGTTTGAACAACTTGAAGAATAATCTTAACATGTACTCGATAGCTTCGTGGAAAGCAAGCACCTGGAACGAAGACCAACTACATCCAAATGCAACTAAGATTTCATAAAGACTTTAAAAAAATAAGAACAGCATCCTCATTGATGAGGATGCTGTTCTTTTATAAGGATTGCTATTTTTTATATGAAAGTCGGTTTGTTTAAAGTCTTATACAGCTCTACAGAAGCAAGATCAGAGGTTGAAGGATGATTGTATGTTTCTTTATACTTTTCAGGTCCTTTACCCGTTATGATTACTACTGAGTTTGCTGGAGCTTCTTTTAGAGCAAAGAATATAGCATCAGTCCGATCTCCTATGATTACAGGTTGCTGAGAAGATCTAGGGATCGCTTCTTTTGTTTCTAGAAGAAGTTGATCACGATCTATACCGTTCAAATCATCTACCGTTAAGACAGTCTTCGTACTGTACTCTAAAGAGATCTTAATCATATCAGTCCGTTTTGTTAGATCTCTGTTTCCTCTAAAACCAAATACATGATAAAGGGGTCTGTCTCCCGCTTTTTTACTCGCTGCTTCAAGCACTTGAGAGACTCCATCAGGAGTATGCGCATAATCCACGATCACTTCTGTCCCGTTATGAAGTGTGATCTCTTCAAAGCGACCAGGGATTCCACCGAAGCTTTTTAGATATTCAACAGAGTTTTTTATAGGAATCCCATAATCTAAAGCAGCGGCGATCGCGGCAGTCGTGTTAAGGGCGTTATATTCTCCTGGTAATGGTAACGAAACGGTTACCTGTAGTGTTTCATGCACAAGGTTAAAGGAATCTATTCCGACGTCTTCAATATAAAAATCATCAGACTTTCGTTTACCATAGGTCCAAATCTGCAAGTCATTTTCTGACCGCAGTTCATCCCGTAACCGCTTGCCGTATTCACCTTCACTGCAGATGATGGCCGTTCCTCTATTCTTCAAATATGAAAATAATTTAGATTTACAGAGGAAATATGATTCCATCGTTCCATGATAATCAAGATGATCGTGAGTTAAATTGAGAAAGATCGCTTGATCATACGTAATCCCATCAATCCTATTCTGTTCGATCCCATGTGAACTCACTTCCATAACAACTACATCATCATTACTTTCTAAGAGCATCTTCTGTAGAGTAACAGGATCTGGTGTAGTGTGTGAACTTTTCACAATTTCAGAATTGATATAATGATATACCGTACCGAGAAGAGCGGAAGTCATACCGTGAACATGGAGGATATGCTGTAATAAAAAGGATGTTGTTGTTTTTCCGTTCGTTCCTGTAATACCCGTCATCTTATGTTTCTTATAGGGCTCTTCATAAAAGTAGGAAGCGGCTAGACTTAATAAACGCTTCGTTTCTTCAGCGTAAATATAAACACCAGGACCGATGTTCTCATCATATTCACCGATCACAGCTGCTGCCCCATTCTCAAATGCCTCTTGTATGTACTGATGGCCATCAGCTTGAACACCTGAGATCGCAAAAAACAAGTTTCCGGGCTTAACTTTCTTAGAGTGGGATGTAATGCCGGTGATCTCTGGGTCATCCTCAATGATAGATCGTATAGATAAGTGACTTAATATAGCTTTTAACTTCACAAAAACGCATCCTTTGAATAAATTAATTTTAGTTTTTTTCTAATTTAAGTTCTTATTCAGGAACTTTAAATTAACCGTAATATGTTTATGTTAACTTATTCGAAAAAACTGCCCAGTTTGAGGGCAGTTTACGTAAGGGAATTTATAAAGTTTTCTATGCCATCCATACCTTTTTTTAACTGTTCTAGCGAAGCTGCATAGGAGATTCGTACATATCCTTCTCCGATAACTGTAAAAGCATCACCTGGTACAACAGCCACTTCTTGTTCTTGTAAAAGCTTTAAAGCAAAATCATAAGAGGAGAGTCCATATTTTTTTATCGAAATAAAGAGATAAAATGCACCATTTGGTTTTTCGAACGTTAACCCCATCTCGTGAAGTCGATCGTAACAATAATCTAACCGTTCTTTGTAAGCGTTACGCATATCGAACGCGTCATTCTTGCCTTCCGTTAATGCCCGGATCGCAGCGGCCTGAGAAATGGTTGAAGCACATGTGACATTATACTGATGAACTTTCAAAACATGCTGCATGAGATTACTTGGTCCGAAAAGCAATCCGATTCTCCAACCGGTCATGCTGTGTGACTTTGAAAGTCCGTTGATAACAAATGTTTTTTCCCGCATGCCTTCATAGTTCGCGATCGATCGATGTTCACCTTCGTATTTTAGTTCGCTATAGATCTCATCAGATATTACAAAGATTTCTTTATTAGAAAAGTAGTGAGCAAGAGCCTGTAAATCATGATCCTCTAAAACAATACCTGTCGGATTAGAAGGAGAGGGAATGATGATGGCTTTCGTCTTTTTTGTTATATGTTTTTCAATTAGTTCGGGCGTCACTTTAAAACCTGTTTGTGTTGTATCTATATAGATAGTGTTCGCACCGCAAAGGGTAATTACGGGTTCATAACCAGGATAGATGGGAGCAGGAAGAAGAACATCATCACCTTCACTTAAGATGGTTCGCAAGGTTATGTCGATCGCTTCACTCGCCCCGGCTGTGACGATTATTTCTGAAGCAGGATCATAAGTAAGAGAATATTTTTCTTGTAAGAAAGAAGATGCTGCTTCTCTTAGCTCTATATATCCTGCGTTATGAGAATATACCGTTTGATTATTATGTATCGCTCTTATCGCAGCTTCTTTTACATGCCTTGGAGTTGGAAAGTCAGGTTGTCCTAAAGTTAAAGAGATCGCGTTTGGGAACTGAGTCACTTCATTAAAGAATTTTCGAATGCCTGAAATTTGTATGTCTTTTGCTCTGTTGTTTAATAAATGTTCCACAAATAATAACTTCCTTTCTTCATATAGCACCATTTGACAAATTAAACGTTGCCATTAGTGTAGCTTTATTTGCTTTCATGAGTCAATGGGTGGATTTTCTTGTATGGTTTTATGACTTTTTACAATACTAAAGATGTAATAGTACGGTTTTGGAGGAAATTATGGAAGCAAAGAAAAAGTGGGACTTACTTGCACTCGCATCCATTCCCCTTGTGATGACGTTGGGGAATTCTATGCTCATACCCGTTTTGCCTGAAATCGGTAAAGAACTAAATATAAGCTCTTTTCAGGTTTCGTTGATCATTACGGTGTATTCGATCGTTGCGATCTTGCTAATACCAATCGCTGGATATCTGTCAGACCGTTTTGGGCGTAAAAAAGTAATCATCCCAAGTCTTTTTATAGCCGGAATCGGAGGTTTAATCTGTGGTTGGGCAGCATGGCAATCCGATCATGCATTTACTTTTATACTTATTGGAAGATTTTTTCAAGGTGTTGGTTCTTCAGGAGCTGCACCCGTCGTCCTGCCATTAGTAGGAGACATGTTTAAGGATGAAGAAGAAGTGAGTTCAGGGTTAGGGTTGATCGAAACATCCAATACAGTCGGAAAAGTATTAAGTCCTATCCTAGGGGCATTTCTTGCAACAATCGTATGGTTTTTACCGTTTTGGCTCATCCCTGTGTTTTGTGTTCTCTCTATTTTGTTAGTCATGTTCTTAGTCAAAGTCCCAAAGAAGGAACAAGAACAACAACCTTTTAAAGAATATTTAAAAAATGTAAAGAAAATTTTCCATAACGAAGGAAGATGGCTGTTTGCCATTTTTTTAATCGGTGGCATCATCATGTTTGTTCTGTTTGGTATCTTGTTTTATCTATCGACCATATTAGAAGAGAAATATGGTGTGAAGGGTGTTATGAAAGGATTAGTAATCGCTGTACCGTTATTAGCACTTTCCATAGCCTCCTTTATTGCAGGAAAGAAGATCAAACAAAATAAAATCGTCATGAAGTGGTGTACGTTTATCTCTATGGCGTTGTTAGGCGGGTCAGTCTTTTTAATTACGTTTACAGAGAACGTCTATTTTCTTTTAGGTGCTCTATTTGTGGCTGGTATAGGGATTGGTGCTGCTCTACCGAGTTTAGATGCCCTTATTACAGAAGGAATTGAAAAAGAGGCAAGAGGGACGATAACCTCGATCTATAGTTCGATGAGGTTTGTTGGTGTCGCGCTCGGACCTCCCATCTATGCTATCTTGATGAAACAGTCACATGAGATTGTTTTCTACACTTCCGCAGGTGTGAGTATGGTTGGTGCGATAGCTGCATTTTTTGCTATCAAGCCAGAAAAGGAAAAGGGTGGGGGAGACGAAGAGAAAAAAGACCCTAAACCAACGCAACCATTAAAACCTGCTTTAGAATAGAAAAAGACAGTGAAAAAACAAGGGCATTGCATGAAAATATATGCAAGCCCTTGTTTTTATTATTGTTCAATGAGTACGATTCTTGCAGGTGATGCATCTAGCCCTCTTATTTTAAGAGGAGCAGCCACCATTAAATATTCACCTTCAGGAACGTCCTTTAACTGAAGTCCTTCTATAATAATGATGTTGTTTTGGAAAAGCTGTTTATGAGTTGGATGATTTTCTTGTGCTCTCTCTACACCTAAAGCATCGATTCCAACACCTGCTACACCGATTTCAGCCAATACTTTAGCCGCATCACTGTTAACGTAGATAAATTCAAAATTGAATTCTGTGTCCCAGGAATTTTTTGTTTTAAAAAGGACAAAATCATCTTTTTGAATATCTTTATCAGCCAGATCTTCAGCTGAAATGAAACCTGTGGAACTTGTAAGGTCGATTACTTTAGCTTTACGAACGAGTTTTTCGATCGGAAGGGTTTCAATCGTATCTCCACCAGGAACCATGTGCAGAGGAGCATCCACATGTGTGCCTGTATGAACATCCATAGAAATACGTGTTTCGGTTACATGACCATTTTGTGCTGTGTTGAACTCTGGTTGTTTTTCAGGCTTGTTTTTATAGACTGGCATTCCTTCAAAAATCGGTAACGAAACATCAAATATTTTCACGTACTAACATTCCTCTCTAACTTTTGTAGGTTCCCACCAAGAATGCCCATCAGCTTTTAAAAGTTCGTCTGCTTCGATGGGTCCCATGCTGCCTGATGGATAATTTGTGATCGGAGCTCCTGTTCCTTCAGCCCAAGATTTTGTGATGCGGTCAATAAAATCCCAGCTGAGTGCAACTTCGTCCCATCTTGTGAAATAAGTGGAATTACCTAGAAGACAATCGTGCAGAAGCTTCTCGTATGCTTCAGGTGAATTCATTTCTGCCGTATTATTGTTGTTGTAAGTCATATCGATCGGTAACAGATCAGGAGTATCACCTTTTGGTTTAGCATTAAGTGTAAGGCTAACACCTTCATCTGGTTGAACATGAATTCTTAATAAATTAGGCTGATAATTTTCTGTGTTGGCATGATAGAGTGCCATCGGACCTTGTTTAAATTGAATGACGATCTCAGTAGATTTCACAGCCATGCGCTTACCTGTTCTGATGTAGAATGGGACGCCTGTCCAACGGAAATTATCAATAAATAGCTTAGCTGCAACAAATGTTTCAGTCTTAGACTCAGGGTCAACATTATCTTCGTTCAAATAACGAGGTACTTGTTTGCCATTCATCGTTCCTTCAGAGTATTGTCCGCGGATCACATTCTTCTTCACTTCTTCTTCATTAAAGAAGCGGAGGGATCGAAGAACTTTTACTTTTTCGTCTCGAATATGTTCAGGTTTCAGTTCACCTGGTGGTTCCATTGCAACCATCATGACCATCTGTAGCATATGGTTTTGAACCATATCAAGTAGAGCACCCGATTTTTCATAATAAGCGGCTCGATCTTCAACACCTAGTGTTTCACTCGATGTAATCTGTACAGAGTCAATATACTTGTTGTTCCAGATCGATTCAAAGATCGCATTTCCAAAACGGATCACTTGTATATTTTGAACCATCTCTTTTCCAAGATAGTGGTCGATACGGTAAATATCATTTTCATTAAAACTTTGTTGAATCTCTTCGTTCAATTTTGTCGCAGAAGGCAAGTCATTACCGAATGGTTTTTCGATTACGATTCGTTGCCAGCCCTCAGTGTTCGTGATTCCTTCTGACTTTAAGAAAGTAGGAATCGTTCCGAAGAACCTTGGTGCCATCGCAAGATAGTACAGGCGATTTCCGTTTGTTTGATAATCTCTATCAAGTACGTTCAATAGTTCTTCGAGCTCATGATAGCTCGCTTCACTCGATACATCCATCTTTAGGTAATAAAAATGAGATGCAAACTTTTCTACGATTTGTTGATCTGCACCTTGTGCATGTTCATGAATAGCAGATATAACTTCAGTTTGAAACTCTTCGTGAGAGAATTCTTTTCTTGAAACACCAACAACAGAAAAGTTCTCTTTCATATGTCCCTTTTGATACAATTGATATAGAGCAGGGAAAAGTTTTCTGTGAGCAAGGTCACCAGTCGCTCCGAACAAAACGATGGATGCGTTAGGAATACTATGTATCATCTGTACGTCACTTCTTTCTATCTTTTTCTAATAGTTACAGCTTTCCCTAGATGTAGTTAAAATAACGAACTACTTCATAAAACAGGAGGTCAAATATGTCAAATTTCGTAAGTCCTGAATGGGTGAACCAAAAAGTAAACAGTGCTGATATCGTGATCTTTGATTGCAGATTCTCACTAGCTGAACCATTAAAGGGTTATGAACTGTATAAGAACGATCACATCGAAGGTGCCATTTATGCTGATCTTGAGCAACATCTCTCGAGCACCGTATCAACCCATGGTGGCCGGCATCCATTACCTTCCGTAAACATACTATCACAATTTTTTGGCCGTTGTGGAGTTGACGAAGAAAAAATTGTCGTCGCCTATGATGATCAATCCGGCAGCATGGCTGCAAGACTTTGGTGGATCTTGAAATACTTAGGGCACGGTAACGTATATGTCATGCAAGGCGGCTATACACACTATAAAGAAAAAGGATATGTCATCTCAAGTAAAATGCCTGTCGAAAAACCTGTACATTTTACACCAAAAGTAAGAGATGAAATGTTAAGGAATAAAGATGACGTCATTCATGAAATGAACAATAAAGATACTCTTATCATAGATGCACGAGAACCAAAACGATTTAAAGGAGAGATCGAGCCAATCGATCATAAGGCAGGGCATATACCGAATGCCATAAACATACCTTGGGAAAGTCATATACAAAAGCCCGGATGGTGGAAAAGCCGACAAGAACTAGAAGCGAAGTATAGTGGAATGAATGAAAGCAAACCTGTTGTAGTATATTGTGGTTCTGGTGTAACGGCCTGCGTCAACATACTGGCTATGGATGAAGCGGGAATCACGAATAAAGCTTTATATGCTGGCAGTTGGAGTGATTGGATCAGCTATGATGAGAATCCAATAATAAAAGAAATCACTAAATAAAATTTCACGTACCGTAATTAAATAATGTTTTTAGGAGATGAAAATGAAACAAAGCGACTTACATACCCATACCACTGCATCTGACGGGACCTTTACTCCTGCTTCAAATATTAGGCGAGCGGTTGAAAAGGGTCTTGGCGCGATAGCAATCACAGATCATGATACAGTCAATGGAATTCATGAAGCGATGATAGAAGCCAAGAAGCATGAAGGTTTTTCTTGTATTCCAGGTATTGAGATAAGTACTTTATACGAAGGTCAAGATATTCATATGTTAGGCTATTTTATTGACTATGAAGATGTAGAATTTTTAGAAGCATTAAGCAAGCTAACTTCTGTCAGAGATAAAAGAAATAGAATGATCCTAGAAAATTTAAACAACCTTGGAATCCCTGTAAAGGAATCTGAGTTAGAAGCGAAAAGACATGGCAAAGGAAATGTAGGAAGAGGGCACATTGCAGAGATTCTAATGGAAAAAGGGATCGTAAAATCTCTTCCTGAAGCTTTTGAAAAGTATTTAGGAAAGGGAAAACCTGCTTACGCTTCAACTGACCGCATCTCTCCGATCGAAGCGGTCCAAATGATCAAGAAAGCTAAGGGAGTTCCTGTACTAGCTCATCCTGGCATTTACGGAGCAGATGAACTCATTCCAATCTTAAGTGAGAACGGCTTGGTTGGACTTGAGTATAATCACCCTGATCATACGAGAAAGCAAGTTGCCTTTTATGAAGATCTAGCAGATAAACACTCCTTAATAAAAACAGCAGGTAGTGATTTTCATGGGTTCCGTAACGGAGAAGTTTTTCATGGAGACCTTGGCAGCTGTTCTGTCCCGATCAGCACGTTAGATGTTTTGAGAAGTTTTAGAAAATAATGCTTGCCAGTCGGCCGAGAACCTTATAAGATTCAATACGGAACATATTGATTGGAGAGGAAGAAAGGGTTTGACTTGGGATTTATTAAACATCATTGGAACGATCGCATTTGCCATTTCAGGTGCATTAGTTGCAATGGAAGAAGATTATGATATTCTAGGCGTATTTATTTTAGGGCTAGTCACGGCATTTGGTGGAGGAATATTGCGTAATGTATTGATCGGTCTCCCTGTAGATTCGATTTGGGAGCAAGGGCTTCTTTTAAAATCAGCACTTGCCTCTATGGGGATCGTATTCTTTATGCCAGAGAGCATGATTCAATTTTCAAAGAGAAGCCTTCACTTTTTTGATGCAATCGGCCTTTCAGCATTTGCGATTCAAGGTGCGATCGCTGCTTCAAGCATGAATCATCCTATAAGTGCGGTTATCGTTGCCGCGATCTTAACAGGTATTGGCGGTGGAATGATTCGTGACGTGTTGGCTGGTCGTAAGCCGGTCGTATTGCGTGAAGAAATATATGCAGTATGGGCCTTATTAGGCGGTTTAGTCGTTGGCCTTAACATAGTGAACAGCACAGTGGAATATATGATTCTCTTTGTTTCTTTAGTTATATTTAGAATGTTGTCACTCAAACTGAATTGGAGACTTCCACATAGAGCTTTGTGATTTGATTTTATGTTTTCTAAAAGAATGAATCAGCAAGAGGCTCACAGCACGCCCTATGGAATGCGAGCAAGTGTGAACGGAAATCAACTCCTGTCAAAGCATCAAATATACGAAAACAACCTAAATTTAATAGCCTTTGATCTTAACCACCCTATAGAGAGGGTGGTTTTTTGTGCAGGAATTTAAGCATATATTATGGAAATTATGAAACAGGAAGTTATAGGAGGCGAAACAATGAAGACTACATATTACGAAAACAGAAAAATCAAAGAGACTCATTTTATCGCAGATATATGTTTTGATTATTATAGCGAACGCTTAAGAGCAGATGATTATCGAGGTAACGTAACTCTATTTGCAGAATGGCTTGAAGAAGAATCGCAAAAGAATAATTTTCATAAAATCATTGTAAAATCCAAAGTAGATGATGTCTCTTATTGGCAGGAGCTTGGCTATGTGAATGAAGGTGAGTTTAAAGGTTACTTTAATGGTGGATCAGCATTCGCAATGTGCAAATACTTAAAAAAAGAAAGAAGAAACAGTGAGTACTGGGTGGACGAAGATCGCATTTTAAGTGATGTCATAAAGATACCAAAAGGGGCAAAAAATCTTCCTTTACCGAGCAACTATTTGTTAAGGATGGCTGACATTCAGGATGCAAAGTCCCTAGCAGAGCTTTATGGAGAAGTGTTTGAAGTATATCCAACACCTATGAACGATGCAGAGTATGTAAGGAAGATGATCGAATCAGGCACTCTTTTTTGTGTAATTGAGCATGAAAAAAGAATCATCAGTGCTGCTTCTGCAGATGTGAACGAAACGTATAACAACGCGGAGATAACAGATTGTGCAACAACACCCGAGCACCGAAAGTTTGGTCTTATGAAGCATTTGATCGATCAGCTTGAAAAAGAGTTGTTTCAAAGAAACATCTATTGTTCTTATTCGATCGCTAGAGCGCTATCTTTTGGAATGAATGCTGTGTTTCATCATAAAAGCTATGTATATAAAGGAAGGCTCGCGAACAACTGTAAGATTTTTGATAAATACGAGGATATGAACATTTGGGTAAAGGATTTATCAGTATGAGTGCCGAATTTTAGGCATAAGTGACAAAAATTAAGCACTCTTGGTGGTGATCACTTTGATATCTAAATCATTAGAAACGGCAGAAACTCTAAATGCTATTTTAAAGACGATTGATGAAGGAATTCATGTCGTGGATGCAGATGGAATCACTATTTTTTATAATTCAGTAGCGGCTTCATTAGATGGATTAACAACAGATGAGGTTCATCATCATCATGTACTTGATGCGTTTCCATCTCTAACAAAGGAAACGAGCACACTACTCAAAGTAATAGAAACAGGTAAACCCATCTATAATGAACATCAATCCTACACGAATCGCAAAGGTAAACAGATCGATACGGTGAATTCTACGCTGCCACTTTGGTTGAATGGAGAACTGGTCGGGGCTGTAGAGGTAGCGAAAGATCTATCGAAAATAAAAGTGCTTTCTGAACAGCTGATCGATCTGCAAAAAAAGATGAAAGTTAAGAAAAAAACAAATAAAGATCAACCTTTTGCTGCTTATCATTTTTCTGATATCATCACGACCGATTCCGAGCTAAAAGAGGTTAAACTACAATGTAACCAAGCTTCTCAAACCAACTCGCCGATCATGTTATTTGGAGAAACAGGTACAGGTAAAGAGATGTTTGTTCAAGCGATACACAATTCTTCTCAACGTGTTTCCCAACCTTTTGTCGTTCAAAACTGCGCTGCGATTCCGGGGCCACTGCTTGAAGGGATCTTATTCGGTACGACTAAAGGCAGCTTTACAGGTGCCATTGATCGGCCAGGAGTGTTTGAATTGGCAGATGGAGGCACTTTATTCTTAGATGAACTCAATTCGATGCCTGTTGAACTACAAGCAAAGCTCTTGAGGGTCGTTCAAGAAGGAGTAGTAGAGCGAATAGGAAGTCATGTTTCTCGAAGCGTGGATGTTAGGATTATTTCTGCGTTAAACGAACGACCTGACGTTTGTATGGATAAAGGAAAGTTGCGAAGGGACCTTTATTATCGATTGAATGTTGTTTATTTTGAACTCCCACCTTTAAGGGATAGAAAAAGAGATATTGCTTACTTAGTGAATTATTTTATCAACCACTTTAATCTTAAGTTCGGCAAAAAGGTAAGAGGGTTCACACCTGAAGCTGAAAAGCTCATACAACGTTATTCCTGGCCAGGTAATGTTCGAGAACTCAAACATGCGATTGAGCACTGTATGAATTTTGCTGAAGATGATTCATTAATCGAGGCTTCATTACTTCCGAAACATGTAACGATCAATAATGAACCTGAAGTAGCAATAAGACAAGAATTAACAACCATACCTTCATTGAGACAGGCGCTAGGAGATTATGAGAAACAAATCATTGAGATGGCACTCCAACATACTTCTGGCAATATTCTTCAAGCTGCAAAAATTCTAGGAGTACCGAGACAAACCCTGCAATATAAAATAAAACAAAAATGAACTGCCGAATTTTCGGCAGTTCATTTTTGTTTTATTCCTCTCAATTAAAGGCCCACATTGAAAGGAGTATGCATAAACTATAGTATTAATCGTTATATTCTGAAATTTCTGTAACTTGGCACGCTTCTTGCATGAAACAATAGTGTAGAAATAAAGGAGGTCATTAGAATGCCTGTAGTGAATGGATTATTCAAACCGAAGAAACATTGGAGTGAATTTGAATTATGGAAAGATGTCACAGAAGAGCAATGGAATGATTGGCTGTGGCAGCTTACTAACACCATCAGAAATTTAAAAGATCTTAAGAGCATCATTAACTTGACGCCTGAAGAAGAAGAAGGTGTCAAAATTTCCACGATGACGATACCTTTAAACATTACACCTTATTATGCATGGCTCATGGACCAAGATGACCCTAGATGTCCGATTCGTATGCAGTCCGTTCCGATCGGTAAAGAAATCTTAAAGACGAAATACGACTTGGAAGATCCTTTGCACGAAGATGAAGATTCGCCTGTTCCAGGTCTTACACATCGCTATCCTGACCGTGTTCTTTTTCTTGTAACGAATCAGTGCTCCATGTATTGCCGTTATTGTACGAGAAGACGTTTTTCTGGGCAGATCGGTATGGGGGTACCAAAGAAACAATTGGATGCAGCCATTAATTATATTAGAAATAATCCACAAGTTAGAGATTGTTTGATCTCAGGCGGCGACGGGTTATTAATTAATGACAACATCTTAGAATATATATTAAAGAACTTAAGAGAAATTCCTCATCTAGAGATCATTAGGATCGGCACACGTGCTCCGGTGGTTTTTCCGCAAAGAATTACAGAGAATTTATGCAACATCTTAAAGAAGTATCACCCGGTTTGGTTAAACACGCATTTCAACACCTCAATCGAGATTACGGAAGAGTCTAAAAGAGCGTGTGAAATGCTCGCGAATGCTGGGGTCCCTGTAGGCAATCAATCTGTTATTCTTGCAGGGATCAATGATAGTGTTCCTATCATGAAAAAGCTGATGCATGATCTCGTTAAGATTAGAGTCAGACCATACTATATCTATCAATGTGATCTATCTGAAGGTATCGGACATTTCCGTGCACCTGTTTCAAAAGGTTTAGAGATTATTGAAGGTTTGCGAGGTCATACGTCTGGTTATGCTGTTCCAACGTTCGTGGTAGATGCTCCTGGAGGCGGAGGGAAAATAGCTGTTCAACCAAACTATCTTATCTCTCAATCACCAGAAAAAGTAGTGCTACGTAACTTTGAAGGAGTGATTACCTCTTATCCTGAGCCTCAAAACTATCAAGCTGGCAGAGCGGATGCTTATTTCAATGAAGTGATGGGAACAGATCACATCAAACCTGCGATTGGAGTTTCGGCGCTCATGAGCGATGAAGCGTTCAACCTCGTTCCTAAAGGATTAAAACGCCTTGAACGAAGAGAAAATTATGATACGAATCCGGAGCATAGTTCATTAAAAGATAAGCGTGATAAACGTGATGAATTGAAAGAGAAAAAATATAAGTTTGAACAGACAAAAGACGAAGGAATTTCAGCGACTACTGAAGAACAAAGAAATGCATAGAGAGGAGGATAACATGAAGTGCTTATGGTGTGAGAGTGAAGAAGCAGAGCAGGCAGGATTAACAGGGTATTGGGAACTGCCGGATGGTTCAAGAGCCGTTCAAATAACTGTAATCCCTTCTGTATCCTGTTCTTCTTGTGGTATGGAATATCAAGAGGATCATATTGTAGATGAGATTGAAGATCAACTCATGTTAATAGATACAAAGAAGATAGATTCAAAGATTTCCTATTCAGAATTAATGAGCATACCGAGGTTTTTAAAGAAAAATTATTTTAAGTTGTAACATCAGTAGAGTAAGGAAATATCTTTTTTATATGGTTGTTTTCGCAAACTTTGTTGCTATTGGAAGTGTTGAATTCCGTTTCAGGCTGCTCGCTAAACTTTTTGATAGAGACAGTGAAAATAGCTTTAAATAAAGATATTTCCTTTTTAACCTTCATGAGGAAGGAGCCTTTTTTATGAGAAAATCACATCTCATCAAACCGGTTCTAGGAAGCGATTATCCTGTAATTAGTCACGGCAAAGGAATCTATTTATACGATAAAGACGGTAAGCAATATATTGATGGATCGTCAGGTGCGATCACATGTAATATCGGTCACGGTGTTCATGAAGTTGCAGAAGCAATGTGGAATCAAGCAAATCATGTATCATTCGTATACCGTTCGCAGTTTACGAGTGAATCAGCAGAACATCTAGCAGAAAAAATAGCTCATTATGCGCCAGGCGATTTAAATTCAGTATTCTTTGTTAATAGTGGATCAGAAGCAACCGAGACAGCACTAAAGGTTGCTATTCAGTATTTTCAAGAACAAGGAAACATGACGAAAACAAAAATCATATCAAGATGGACCAGTTATCATGGAATCACACTCGGCGCACTATCAATGTCTGGTCACAAATTAAGACGACAACGATTCACATCATTGCTTGAAGATTTCCCTGCTGCGCACCCACCTTATTGTTATCAGTGTCCATTAAAAGAGACATACCCTGGTTGCGGTGTGAAATGTGCAGATGATTTGGAAACATCGATTCAAGCCATTGGTCCAGATCAAATCGCTGCATTTATAGCAGAACCGATCATCGGTGCATCTGGAGGAGCGATCGTTCCACCAGACGAATACTTCGGAAAAATAAGAGAGATATGTGATAAATATAATATTTTATTGATAGCAGATGAAGTGATGACAGGTATGGGTCGTACCGGAAAAATGTTTGCGATGGATCATTGGAATGTAACTCCTGACATTATTGCGATAGGAAAAGGCATGAGTGCAGGCTATACACCGATGGCGGCAACCATCGTGTCAGACCGTATTATGAACGTCATCGAATCAGGAAGTAAAGTTATTATGAGCGGACACACGTTTAGTGCAAATCCACAATCAGCTGCGGTTTGCCTTGCTGTTATCGATTATATGGAAAGAAATAGACTTCAGGAAAATGCAGAAGCTATGGGCCAATATCTGATTAATCATCTGCAACGTCTTCAGTGGAAGTACCCGTTAATCGGTGATGTAAGAGGTAAGGGTTTATTATGTGGCATTGAATTTGTTAAGGATCCGATCACAAGAGAACCTTTTGAGATCACTTCAAAAGTTACAGACCGGCTATTATCCATCTGTTTTGACAACGGACTGCTCGTTTACCCGGCAGTAGGTGGAGTAACAGGGTTTTCAGGAGACTCTATTTTAATCTCCCCACCATTGAACGTTACGAAGGAACAGATTACAGATATCATGGAGATCCTAGATCAATCCATCGGAGAACTGACCAAAGAGCTTATTACAGAAGGTTTATATATTACTGAGGCGACCAGTTGAAAGAGGTGTTGTGAATGGCCAAAGGTGTAGATAAACAAATTACACTTGAAAGTGCTTCTGCCTATTTTCGTAATGGCATGTCACTAATGATCGGTGGTTTTGGAGGAGTAGGTGCTCCTCCTACACTTGTTAATCTGATATTGGAAAAGAATATTAACGATATCTTTCTTATTAGTAACGATACAGGTTTTCCTTGGATCGGACCTGGTAAGCTGATTACGGAAAAAAGGGTGAAGAAATTAATCGCCTCTCATATAGGCTCAAATCCTGAAGCGGGTAAACAGATGCAAGAAGGTTCATTAGAAGTGCAATTTGTTCCGCAGGGCACTCTCGCTGAAAAAATAAGAGCTGGTGGTATGGGGCTTGGCGGTATATTGGTCGATGTTGGTCTTGGAACGGTTGTTGAAGTGAACAAAGAGAAAGTTAGTGTAAACAACAAAGAATATATGATCGAACCCGCTTTAATTGCAGATGTGTCGATCGTATATGCAAAAAAAGCCGATCGGTATGGAAACCTTATCTATGATAAGAGTGCGAGAAATACGAATCCACTCGTGGCTACAGCCGGACAGATAACGATTGCAGAAGTAGAAGAGATCGTGCCGGTAGGCTCCCTTGACCCGGAAGAGATCGTCACGCCAGGTGTCTTTATTGACTATATCATTCAGAGTAAAGGAGTGGACTGGAAATGGGTCTGGGAATTGAAACAAGGCACAGGATCGCAAGAAGGGCAGCCCTCGAAATAAGTTATGGAATGATCGTTAATCTTGGCATCGGTATTCCCACTCTCGTTGCAGATTATATTGAAAATGACCTACATATCATGCTGCACACAGAGAACGGTATCTTAGGTATGGGTGGGTCACCAGAAGCAGGCAGTGAGGATGGTAACTTATCCAATGCAGGGGGATATCCCGTTTCCATTCACCCAGGTGCCTCTTATTTTGATAGCGCTACTGCGTTTGGAATCATTAGAAAAGGATTGCTTGATGTGACGATACTAGGAGCTCTAGAAGTAAGTGAACGTGGTGATATTGCCAATTGGATCGTACCAGGAAAGCGGGTTCCTGGAATGGGTGGTGCGATCGATCTTGCCCAAAAAGCAAAGAAAGTCATCATCTTAATGAACCACACCGATAAGTATGGAAATCCTAAGATTGTGAGAAACTGTTCACTTCCGCTTACTGTCAAGGAAGGCGCAGACATGATCATCACAGAGAAAGCAGTTTTTCATTGTGAAGATGGAAAGCTAGTTCTTCGTGAGATCATGAGTCCTTATACGTTAGAGGATGTTATCCAGACAACAGGTGCTTCTATCGTTGTAGATGAACACATTTCTGTTTTCCAATGAGAAGTTAGGGAGGTAAAACATGTTAGTTAAAGAAAAACTCTCAAACTGGTTGATGAACGAACAAGAAAACGCGATTCATTTTTTACAAAAGACGGTTCAAGAAGCGAGCACGACTGGAAATGAAACGGGTGTACAAAAATTGATCGCAAAAAAACTTAAGGAAATTGGACTCGAGGTGGATATGTGGTATCCGGACGGTGAAGAATTAGCGAGCCATCCTAATTTTTGTGCTAGCCGGACAGATTTCAGTACAAGTCCTAACGTTGTTGGGATCTGGCGGGGAAAAGGAAACGGGCGTTCACTTGTTCTAAACGGTCATGTTGATGTCGTCCCAGAAGGTGATCTGAACCAATGGAACGACCATCCTTACAGTGGGAAAATAATAGATGGCAAACTTTACGGCAGAGGGTCAACAGATATGAAAGGTGGAAACCTCTCTCTTTTACTAGCCATTCAAGCACTTAAAGAAACCGGGATCCAATTACAAGGCGATTTATTTTTTCATAGTGTAATAGAAGAAGAGAGTGGCGGTGCAGGTACGCTTGCTGCGGTACTACGCGGGTACAAAGCAGACGCAGCTATTATTCCAGAACCTACTAATATGAAGATCTTTCCTGCTCAACAAGGTTCTATGTGGTTCCGGTTAACCGTGAAAGGGAAAGCAGCACACGGCGGAACTCGTTATGAAGGAGTTAGTGCTATCGAAAAAGCGGTAGTCGTACTAGATGCTATTAAACAATTGGAAATCATCAGAAATGATAGAGTGACAGATCCTCTATACAAGGATATTCCTATCCCCGTCCCGATCAATGTAGGGAAGATCTCAGGAGGTAACTGGCCATCATCCGTTCCAGATACAGTTGAAGTTGAAGGAAGGATTGGCGTTGCTCCTAATGAAACATTGGAAGAAGTAAAAAACGAACTAGAGAGCTATCTATCCAATCTTTCTGATCCGTGGCTAGAAGAGCATAAGATCTCTGTTGAATGGTTCGGTGCACAGTGGCTGCCAGGATTGATTGAAACTCATCATCCCCTCATGAACATGCTCTCAAAGAATTATGAAGATGTAGTTGGAGGTCAACCCATTATCGAAGCGTCCCCATGGGGAACGGATGGTGGCTTATTATCTCATGTAGGCGACACTCCGGCGATCGTGTTCGGGCCAGGCGTTACTTCGGTCGCCCATTATCCGAACGAATATATTGAGATTTCAAAGATCATGGAAGCAGCTGAAATCATAGCTTTAACAATCTATGACTGGTGTGGAGGCGAGAATGGATGAAGAAATCAGAAGAGCTATTAAAACGAAAAGAATTAAACGTCCCAAGGGGCCCTTTTAATACGGTCTTAAATTTTGTGGATCATGCTAGCGGAAGTATGATGGTTGATGTTGATGGTAACGAATATATTGATTTTGCTGGAGCGATCGGAACGTTAAACGTCGGTCATTGTCCGCCTAGAGTAGTGGAAGCCCTAAAAAACCAAATAGAAAAATACATCCATCCATGTTTTCACGTGATGATGTACGAACCTTATGTTCAGCTAGCAGAAAAACTAAACGAAATCACACCAGGAGACCATCATAAAAAAACGTTCTTTTTGAATAGTGGTGCAGAAGCTGTAGAAAACGCGGTTAAAATCGCAAGAAAATATACGGGCAGAAAAGCCATCATCTCATTCGAACGAGGATTTCACGGCAGGACGTTGCTCGCCATGTCTTTAACAAGCAAAGTAAAACCATATAAGTTTGAGTTTGGACCTTTTGCGCCAGAAACATATAAGATGCCCTATCCATATTATTACCGAGAAGACCGTAACGTTGAAGAAACCGATAAAGCGATCTTAAAGAAATTCGAAGACTTTTTCTTAGGAGAGGTTCCACCTGAGGAAATTGCAGCGATCATCTTTGAACCCGTTCAAGGTGAAGGAGGATTCGTTATTCCTTCTAAAACGTTCGTTAAAGGTCTTCGCGAGATTTGTGATAAATACAATATCCTGTTAATCGCCGATGAGATACAGACTGGATTTGGCCGTACAGGAAAAATGTTTGCGATGGAACACTTTGATGTTGTCCCAGATCTCATGACCCTGTCAAAATCGATAGCGGCTGGCCTGCCGATCTCAGCTGTAACAGGCAGAGCGGAAATCATGGATGCACCAGCTCCTGGTGAGATCGGGGGTACCTATGGAGGAAGCCCATTAGGATGCGTTGCTGCGTTAGAGGTCATCTCCATGATTGAAGAAGAAGGATTGTTGACAAGAGCAAATCAGATTGGTGAAATGATCACCAATACCTTTTCAAAATGGAGAGACCAATACGAATTTATCGGTGATGTCAGAGGTATAGGAGCCATGTGTGCGCTCGAAATCGTCAAAGATAAAGTGACGAAAACCCCCGACCCAGATCGTGCGAAAAAAATCATTGCACTTTGTAACCAAAATGGTGTAGCCATTATGGGGGCTGGCCTTTACAGTAACGTTATCCGTATTCTTTCTCCACTTGTAATCTCTGATGAACAGCTTCTTAAAGGTTTGAACGTGATTGAGAAACAGCTCGCAAAGGTAAGTGAAATGGTATCGTCATAAATACGGATTGTAACCTCGTCTCTTCAGACGAGGTTACTTTATTATTTCAAAGGTTTTTTTCAAATTAATGGATATTAACGGAATGAAAATTCGGAAAATTATGCTAATATGATGGTATAGATACAAAAGGGGCTGTACGATTTGCAAATCATAAAAAAATTGATGATTGGTTCTGTCTTAATCGGAGGATTTGTTGTTTATACACAGTACGAAAAAAGTGCTGAACCAACTTGGACAGTAAATAAGGAACAATTTTCGGTCGTAAACTCATTCAAAGATGGAATGAAAAGAGAATATATTAAGTTCGATGAATTAGAGATGATAGATAGATACGGTTTTCTTAAAAAGGTAAACAAGACAGTGACGCTAAAAGAATCGTATCGGACGTTAAAAATCGAAAAGATTTGGAATATGAATGGTCGTATGTATCTGTTATACAGTGTGGATGTAAAAGAGAGAGATAAGGACGAGTATAATATTCCACGGCTCTCTGTTAATAACATGCAGTTTCGAACAAAAGAAGGTAAGGAGCTCGTCCTCAAGGCTGGTGAAGAGATGGGTCAGCCAGGTACAAGGGACGAAGGGTTCGTTTATAAGCATCGTTTATACCGTTCTATGATGCTGATGCCTAGTATGTTCGATTCTTCAGAGAACGATTGGTCGATCGTATCAAAAGCTAACATCGTTCGGCTACAGGATCTTACGATTTCTTCTAAAAACAATGGGGTAGTCTCGATTGAGGATATTGCATTAACGCTGCCCTCAGATGATCCTTACACAAAAGTATTGAAAAGTGAGCCGATCGATCAAACGTTTACATATGAAGATAACAAAAAAGTAAAGATTAAATCAATAGATGCATTACTTTATGAACAGAGACTAAGCGTAGAAATCCCAAATGATGAAGATTTAATCGGCTTTTCTAGCAAAGACAATCAATTACAAGATCAACCTTTGACATATGGAATTCTTGGAACTAATAAAAATGGGTTTTACATTCCCATCTATGATATGACAGGCGATGTTAACAAGAAAAAAGAAAGGTCTGTCACGTTTACTTCTTCTGTACATAAAGATCCTCGTTCATTCTCATGGACAATTCCAAAGAAAGATATTGAAACGTTTTTAGCGACTAAAAATCAACCGGAATTAAAAAACCAAGAAATAATAAAGATCGGTAATACGATTATAGTTTATGAAGGGATGACCATGTTTGAGGGGAGCCCTAGGATTAAGGTGAGCATATCCACGGATTCTAGTCAGCTTTTACATCACCTGCGCCTTATTCCTGATCATTATTATAGTGATGCCGAAGTACCTGACGATTATGAACGGGTGTATAAAAACAATACTATCTCGATTTCAGATGAGAAGAAAACGAGAATCAATAACTTTGAAGTGCATAGTTCAGAAGAAAAAAATAAAGCTACCTACTATATCACGTTTTATAACAAAGAAGAGATGGAAAATGGTGAGATGAAACCAATCATGATTCCTGAGAGTGACTTGACGATCACGATATCGAATCTCTCTTATTTAAAGCCTCTTAAAAATCCGGTGGACATTAAGTATAAGAACATCATGATCGTGAACTGATCATACCGATGAATGTGGTAAAGGAGATAGGTTACTTTGAGCACCAAGCGAAATAAGATCATCATTGGGCTTTTGTTATTAATTGGATTTGTTATATACACGCAATATGAAAAAAATGCAGAGCCAACATGGCAAGTTAACGATGAAAATTTTCTTGTGATGAAAGACTGGGAAGAACTAATGGATGCAGAGAAATTAAAATTTAGTGACCTTAAGTTTGCCGATCATTTCAAGTTATTAGAAAATAGTCAGATCTCTATTCCGTTAGCGAATAATCAGCGGAAGTTCCAGGTTGAAAGAACATATAGCTTCGGGCAACAGCTGTACATACTATACAGTGTAGACCTTGCAGAACGGGATAAAGAGGAGAGTGATATTCCTCGATTATCGTTTAATCAAGTTGAGATTACATCCAAGAAGGGAAAAACTTTTCATTTTCCTATCGATATCTATGAAGGAGAAGGCGCGATCGGTGGTGTTGTGTACAAGCATAAATTGTACCGGTCCATGACGATACATATCCAATACGATAAAGTTGAAACGGATGAAGAGTGGAAAGAGGTTCTTAGCAGTGAGACGGTTAAGCTGCTTAACCCAACATTCACTTCGAACAAAGGAAAGACGAAAATTGATAACTTAACTTTTAATATCAAGCCTCATAATGTCTTTGACGTACCGCCTGTTCTGGCTACCGAAACGATTGATAAATCCCTAGAGCTTTTCAATGACCAAAAGATTCATTTAGATGCATTTGAAGTCTATCAAATGGGATCTAGAATCAAGTTGGATTCAAAGGTTGATCAGGATCTTGTTTCGCTATTTGGAACCATTGAAAATGGACAGAGTCTTTACACGTTACATACAGATATCACAGAAAATGAGGATTTAGATTACTATCTGGAAACGTATTCAGCTCTAGATGAACTTCTTAATATGAATGATTCAGATTCTTTAAGATTGTCGTTTACTCACTCCGTTCATAGAACGGACAAATCGTATGCATTTTCAGTATCTAAACAAGATCTAGTGCAATTTGCCAGCAATCCTGAAAAAGATATTAAGAAAAATGAAGTGATCGCTGACGACACTGATTTTAAAGTGGTTTACAGAGGAATTGAAAATGATGTTTCCAATAACGAAAAAGGAATTCGGTTTTCTATAGAAAGCAAAGTAGAGAATGTAGGACACGACGAATACCTTTATTTTCAGCCCAACTATAATGAGAATAGAATCCAAAACGAAGAACGTTTTATGAACAACCTCGTCACGATCAAAAATTCATCAGGAGAAACACTGCAAAATTTTGATGTGATGGGAACTTACGACAGTGAGCAATCGGGGTTCTTATTATTTTTTCATGACGGACTTCCGAAAGGTGACCTCACCGTTACTCTTTCAAAAATAGCAAAAATTCACCCTTTAAAAGAAAAGGTAGAAGTTCCTTTAAAACTTCCTGGACTTAATAAACAGTAGAAAAAAGACTGCCGCAATGCTAAACGGCAGTCTTTTTTCTACGCTCTCGGATTACTTTGAGCACGTTTGATATACATCTCTTCTTCTCCAACGATTCCACATGCGCCACACTGAATCAATCGTTCTGAACCTTTATACGGAAGATGAAACATATCTAACTCGCCATCAACGTATTGCTGAACAACATCACCAGTGGATGGATCTAGCTTAACAGCTACAGGATTTTGTTCGATCACGTTAAAACGCGTTCTGTTCGTCTTGCAGTTTGGACATAAATAAGGATTTGCCATTTAACGAAACCCTCCTTTTTAGTCTTAAGTTAACCAGTCAAGGAAATATTATGTAAGTTATATTTTTATTTTCTTTAGCCATAGTAAGAAAAAGGAGGGATACATTATGGGTAAACAGAAAAAAGCCAACGCTAATGCACAGCGTAATAACAACGTGAAAGAAAATGGTGCAGAACACCAAACCGAATTTGCGTCTTATGCTGAGATGGAAGTGGAAAAGATGCATCACGGCAAAAAAACAAAATGATTTTACTTCTTAAGTAACTGGTAGTATAATAAAATTCTGCGATGTTCGTGGCTTTTCCATGTCTTTAACCTATGTGCTAATGACGGGAATCCAATATGATCTGTCAGACAGTCAAGCCTAGCATTCGACTTGGAAGGCTGTAACGGCAGCTGCGGATACCCACCTGAGAGATCAGGTTCCAAAGGCATATAAAGTCACGGCAGAGCGGATTTTACTTAAACGACAACAAGCGTATTTTACATCACATGTAAAATGCGCTTTTTTCATAACATATTTCTACCGGGGGATAAAAAGAAGATGGAAAAGAAAGAAGTATTACTGTTAATTGATGGATTTAATCTCCTTAGCAGATGTTATTTTGCAACAGCTTATGGAAAAGAAATGCATGATCTTCCTCGAAACTCAAAAGGGCAGTTTACGAATGCCATACGTGTTACCATTCAGAAACTGCTTATGCTCGTTCGAGATCATGAGCCTTCTCACATTGTAGTAGCTTGGGATGTTAAACGTGATGAGACACTCCGAAGAGAAAAGTTTGCTGATTACAAAGGGACAAGAAACGAGTTGCCTGAGCCTCTTATCCAGCAATTTGAGACACTTGTTCAACTTTTTGATAACATCGGAATCACGCAGCTTACGATTCCTAGATATGAAGCGGATGATATCATCGGTACACTTGCGTATCGCTGGAGAAACGAACGTGACGGAGAATGTATCATCTACAGCAACGACCGCGATCTTTTACAGCTTCTATGCGAGAAGACTTCGCAGCTTATTACAGTAAAAAGAGATGAGCTGAAGTATACACTGAATCACTTCCAAGAAGAGTATGGAATCACACCTGCACAGTGGATTGATGTGAAAGCTTTATTAGGTGATAAGAGTGATAATATTCCTGGTGTAGCGGGAGTTGGTGATAAAGCGGCACTTCCACTCATACAACAATATGGTGCTGTTGAATCGATTTATGAAAATTTTGAGACTCTAGATCCTAGATATAAGAGGTATCTGAAGAAACTTGAAGCAGGGCGCGAGATGGCTGTTCTTAGCAAAGATTTATGTACGATTTTTACAGATGTTCCTGAAGTAGTCGACAGAGACTTAGAAGAATGCAGATATACTTTAGATAAACAGAGTGTTCGAAGCGCATTAGAAGAATTAGAGATTCAAATAAGAGTGGGTTAAGTAAGATCCCACTCTTTTTGTTTGCGTTTTATCAACTTTTTATTGAACCTTATTTCAGATAAAATCATGCCGAGTAAAATCAACCCGCATCCTAACAATGATTTTGAACCCAGTCGTTCATTCAGCATGATATAAGCAGTAAGTGCCGCAAAAACAGGTTCCATCGCAAAGATTAAAGCCACTCGTGCAGGCGTTGTAAACGATTGAAAGTGTGTTTGAGCCAAAAAAGCGAGAGCAGTTGCAAAGAATGAGGTAATTAGTAGAGCACTGATTACTTCCGGCTGTTGAACCAACTGGGCCGTGAACAACTGCTGCCAATCTTCCATCATGATTGCAGTTATAAAACTAAATACAGCAACGGTCACAAGTTGGATAATCGTTAGACATATAGCGTTGTATGATGAAGCAAACTTTCCTGTGAACACGATATGAAGAGCAAATGAAATAGCACATAATAGTACATAACCATCGCCAGTGTTCAACGAGAGGCTGTTGTGGATCGTTAATAAATATAAACCGATTACAGCTAAAAGAGAGCTAATCCCTACTTGCCAATTCAGTTTGTTTCTTAACAATAAATAGCTGAACAAAGGCACTAAGACAACACTTAATCCTGTTATGAACCCAGCTTTTGAAGACGTGGTATATAACAATCCGACGGTCTGAAATCCGTACCCTAAAAATAGCCAAAAGCCAAGTATGATACCGCTGATCCATATACTTTTGTCTGTAAAATGACTGAGTGACGAACGGTTAAACAAGAAGATAATTAGCAATAATGTTATGGCGGCAATGGAAAAACGCACGCTGTTAAATGAATAAGGTTCTAAAAATGCAATTGCTTTCTGGACGATAACGAAAGTCGAACCCCAGATCAGAGCTACAAGGAGTAGATTGAAGTCTGCAAACCAAGTCTTTCTAAACATCTGACGGTCTCTTGTTTAATTGAATGGCTTGTCGTGCAAGTTCGTCAGCGATCTTATTTTGCTTTGAAGGAATCCACTTAATAAAGAACAGATCCAATTGCTCTGAAAGCGCTAGAGCTTCTTCTAAAAGTTTTGTATACCGTTTATCTTTAGCAAATTTTTTATCCACAGCGCTCTCAACTGCTTGAGAGTCTGTTCGGAACGATACGATTCTCCAATTATGTTCAATACATAATTCTAAACCATGTATAAGAGCTCTATATTCTGCTTCATGGTTACTCATCGTACCGATTGGAAAACGATACGAATGTGTAGTGCCGTTTCCGACTTTTACATATACGCCAGCTCCTGAAAGCCCGGGATCCCCTGCACTTGCACCATCAATGTATATCTCTATCAATTCTTTCTCTCCTCTATATGATTATATTCGTATTATAAAGGACTTTATAAAAAACAAAAAGGAGATTACTATGAACTTCTCAATCGAGTATATGTATAAACATCCAAAATCCCCCTTTAAGGTTCGGTTTGTTTCTGACCCTATGCCGCTTACTGAAGCCCTTTTTACTGCAACTGATTTAGAGAAGACCGGAAGAGTGTCTGAATTGGTCTTCATCGATACAAAAGATGTAACTTGGACGAAGAAAGAGCTGACTAAATTAACGCAAGTCAAAAAAGAAGAACCAAAAGATATCTCTATTTATTTTGATGGAGGTTTTAAGTCGGAAACGAGAACTAGTGGTCAAGGCATTATTATTCATTTTTCTCAAAACGGTATAACCTATCGTATTAAAAAGAATGCAAGTCTAACCAATATTGAATCGAATAATGAATCGGAGTATGCTGCATTGTGGATTGCTGTAAAAGAACTTGAAGAACTTGGCGTCCAATATGAAGAAGTTAGGATTCAAGGAGATTCGAAGGTTGTCATCGAGCAGCTCAAAGGGGAATGGCCATGTTATGAAACGAACCTCCAGAACTGGGCAGATAAAATCGAAACACTATTGAAGAAACTTCAGATCGAACCTGTTTATGAATGGGTGGCTAGAAACAAGAACAAAGATGCAGATCATCTTGTAACACAAGCATTGAACGGAAAAATCATAAGAGCTAAGAAAGAAGTCATTGATAATTCCTAAATATAACTGGTACAATTTACTAGAATCTTTTGATTTTGGGGTTGAGGTAGACATGAATGAGAACGTTCTAGACGACTATATAGCATTATTAGCTTCAAAAGGGTTTCGTCTAAGTGATGGAGACCTTCATTTTGTAGATTTCGGGAGACATTACACGGACGCAAGTGAACCTCAAGTGAAAATAGCATTAGAAGTCACATTAATTAAACAGTTATCGTTTGACGGAAGTTACTTTATTGCAGTACTAGAGTCTTTAGTAAACGAAAATATCACCTCAAAGCAAAAAGCGTATGAACTACTAGACCGGTTACAAACCAACAACGAAAGAAAACATTCTTGTACAGTGGGGTAAGCATGAAAGAGAAAATGATTGAACAAACAGAGACGTTTGTAAAAGATAAGTTAAGAGATGAGAGCAGTGGTCATGATTGGTATCACATCTATCGTGTTAAAAATCTAGCTCTGAACATTGCAGAAAAAGAAGGTGCAGACCATTTTGTTTGTGTGATGGCTGCACTTTTACACGACATAGCTGACGAAAAAATTGCTGAAACTGAAGAAGAAGGTCTAAAAGAAGTGAAACAATGGTTAGAATCCATTTCCGTGGAAAAAGCATACATCACGCATATTATGACGATCATCTCTACGATGTCATTTAAAGGCGGCAGTGGAAAAGAGATGGAATCAATTGAGGGTAAGGTCGTCCAGGATGCCGACCGTTTAGACGCGATTGGAGCGATCGGAATCGGAAGAACATTTGCGTATTCCGGAGCAAAAGGACAATTAATGTATGACCCTGCGATTCCTGTTCGAGAGACGATGACAAAAGAGCAGTATCGGAATGAAAGAAGTACAGCTATTAATCACTTCTACGAAAAGTTGTTAAAATTAAAGCATGGGATGAATACTCCTTATGCAAAAAAACTAGCAGATGACCGGCATGCCTTTCTAGAAAACTTTCTAGAGCAGTTTTTTGGAGAGTGGGAAGGCAAAAAGTGAGTAAGTTTTCATAGGAAGAGAAAATAAACATCCAAAATCAACATTCTTAATTTAGGTTGTCATTACAAAGTGAATGATCTGTATTAAAAAAAGGCCAAAATAATGGCCTTTTTTAGTTATTTAGAATCTAGACTAACACTCTTCTGCTGGTCGAGGTCCAGCGTCTAATCCTTCTGATGTTACTGTAAGAACTGGATTGATCGATGCATCTTCACTCACACAAATCTGGCAAGACAACCTTACATTACCTGATAGACCCTTCGTAGCGATAATATTAGCTTCATTCTCACCGATCGGTCCTAGATCTCCTGACAATACTTCCACTCGGCATGTTGTACATTTCGCTTTGCCTCCACAGCGGTGAAGAATGTCAATTCCGTTGTCTTCAAGTGCATTTACAAGTTTTTTTCCATTTTCAATCTCATATGTACCAAATCCACGTACATCAATTTTTGCCATTTTACCTGCCTCCTTAAAATTAACACTTAGTATTTCTTTCCATTCTTATTATACGATAACCTCTTAGCAAGTAAACTACATGATTAGAAGTTGTAATAGAAAAACTAATCGCATCACATACTTGTTTCATATACAATAGAGAGTGGAGTCAATTACATATGATGGAGGGTTAAATCAACATGCTAGAAAAGGTTACGTTCAAAAGTGATATCGAGATTGCCCAATCAGCGAAAATGCTTCGAATCGAAGAAATTGTAGGACAACTAGGAATTGAAGAAGATGATTGGGAGCCTTATGGAAGATACAAAGGAAAGCTATCATTAGATCTGTTTCAAAAACTTCAGAATGTTGAAGATGGAAAAGTCGTCTTAGTAACAGCAATTAGTCCAACACCAGCTGGAGAGGGCAAGTCTACGGTAACCGTGGGGCTTGGACAAGCACTCAATCGTGTTGGAAAGAAAACGATTATCGCTTTACGTGAACCATCACTTGGCCCTAGCATGGGTATTAAAGGTGGTGCAGCAGGTGGAGGATACTCTCAAGTGATGCCGATGGAAGATATTAATCTTCACTTCACAGGAGACCTGCATGCCATAACAACTGCTAATAACGCATTAGCAGCATTGATCGATAACCATATACACCAAGGAAATGAATTGAACATAGATCCGCGCCGAATCGTTTGGAAGCGTGCATTAGATATGAATGATCGAGCATTAAGAAAGATCGTCATCGGCTTAGGCGGACCCGTTCAAGGTGTTCCACGAGAGGATGGATTCGATATTACGGTTGCATCAGAAGTGATGGCGATCTTCTGTTTGGCAAATGACCTAGAAGACTTGAAAATGAGACTTTCTAAGATGGTAGTGGCGTTTGATTACGACAATCAACCCGTTACCGCCGGACATCTGAATGCTCATGGAGCACTTACATTACTTTTAAAAGATGCGATTCGCCCGAATATTGTACAAACATTAGAAAACACGCCAGCACTTGTACATGGTGGCCCTTTTGCAAACATTGCTCATGGCTGTAACAGTGTTATCGCGACAAAGCTAGCTTCTAAACTCGGTGAGATGGTCGTAACAGAAGCAGGATTCGGGGCTGACCTTGGAGCGGAGAAGTTCTTAGATATTAAAGCGCGATATGCGGGTATCCATCCAAGTGCAGTTGTTATTGTTGCTACAGTAAGAGCACTTAAGATGCATGGAGGTCTTGCAAAAGAATATTTGAAGAACCCGGACTTAGATGCTCTTCAAAAAGGGATGCCAAACCTTGAGAAACATTTAGAAACATTGAAAGAATTTGGGGTACCTGTTGTTGTTGCGATCAACAAATTTGTGACGGACACGGACGAAGAGGTCGCTTTCATAAAAGATTGGTGCAATAGAAAAGGTGTTGCTGCCGAAGAAGCTGATGTTTGGGCTAAAGGCGGACAAGGTGGAGAGGCATTGGCGAATAGAGTGTTGGAAACCATTGAAACAGAAGCGAATAACTACAAACCTCTTTATGAACTGAACGTTTCTTTACAGGAAAAAATAGAGACGATCTGTAAAAAAGTGTACGGAGCAGGAGAAGTACAGTTCTCACCCAAAGCTGTAAAGCAAATGAAGCAGTACACTGATTTCGGATGGGATCAATTACCTGTATGTATGGCTAAGACTCAATATTCATTCTCAGATGATCCAAAAAAACTCGGTCGTCCAGAAAACTTTACGATTACGATTAGAGAACTTAAACCGTCGATTGGAGCTGGGTTCATCGTTGCTCTTACAGGTGATGTCATGACGATGCCAGGACTTCCAAAAGTACCTGCAGCAAACAACATGGATGTATCAGAAGACGGGAAAGCAGTAGGACTATTTTAAGAAATAGTGTAAAGTAGCCTTATAAACTGCTATACTTCTGTAGGAGGGATGCATATGAAACCATTACAACTTTCAGCTGATACTGCGGTGAAATTAGCAAAAGCGCTAAACGTGCCTCTTGAACAGTTGATGCATATGCCTCAGCATATTTTAGTAAAAAAGCTGATGGAATTGGAAGCATCCAAAGAAAATAAGGATGAATAATTAAGAACAAGAAGGCGAAAACCTACTATGTAGGTTTTTTCTTTTTTATTATCTATCTTTTAAAAAAAGGAATGAAAATATGGATACAAAAAAACCTGGTTTAGTGTATACACTTAAAGTTGTTCGGATTTCTGATCTAGGCTATGTTTTAGATCTTGAAGATGGGAAAGAAGTTCTTTTACATCGATCTGAAGCAAAGAGCAAACATGAAGAAGGAAACATGGTAGAAGTCTTTTTATATCAAGATCACGAAGGCAGACTTGCTGCGACAGAAACTATTCCAAAAGTTCGTCTCGATTCATTAGCTTGGCTAGAAGTAGCAGGTGTGAATCGGAAGTTAGGGGTATTTCTTCATATCGGCATTAAGAAAGATATTCTCTTATCAAAAGACGATCTTCCAGAATCATGGGATGAATGGCCGCATCTTGGTGACCGTGTATATTCAGGCATGAAATTAGATAAAAAAGGCCGAATCTTTGCTGACTTAGCTACAGAAGAAGAGATGGTAGAACAAGCAGAAGCGGCAACAGAAGAAATGTTTAATCAACAAACTTCAGGATATGTTTATAAGATTAATGAAGCGGGTGTACTTCTGTTCACTGAGTCACAGCACATCGGATTCATTCATAACGATGAGTTAAAGGTTAAGCCTCGTCTTGGTCAGAAGCTAGGAGCTCGTGTAGCGTTCGTTCGAGAAGATGGAAGAATGAACTTATCGATGAGAGCTAGAAAAGAAATTGCCTATAGTGAGGATTCTGAACGCATCTATCAATATTTAAGAGAAAACAAAGGACAGATGCCTCTAACAGATAAGTCATCTCCAGAAGAGATCAAAGAGACTTTTCAGATGAGTAAAGCTGCATTCAAACGAGCTCTTGGTAAACTTATGAAAGAAGAAAAAATCGTTCAAGAAGACGGAAAAACATATCTTCAAATCTAAGGGGAAAGGCCTGATAATCAGGCTTTTTTTCTTTTTGAGGGGTATTTTCTATATATATATGCTTATATTTTTTATCACTAATTTTTTTATTTTCGATTCTTACTTTTCATATAGCCTTTCTAATCCATATAACAACAGGATTTGCAATGTCCTTCATTGGGTAAAATAAGCCTAGAGGAAGGTGGAATTACTTTGAAAAGAAATCTGGGCTTTTGGGTTTTAACAGCGCTTGTAGTAGGAAATATGGTAGGATCGGGTATTTTCATGTTGCCACGATCATTAGCAGAAGTAGCTAGTCCATCTGGTGTATTAACAGCCTGGGTGATTACAGGTTTTGGTGTATTGATGACAGCTCTTGTATTCGGAAATTTGAGTTTAAGAAAGCCAGAGTTAAATGGAGGGCCACAAAACTATGCGAAAGCTTTGTTCAAACAAGATTCGCAATCATCACTATTAGCCGGGTACCTTGTAAGCTGGGGATATTGGGTAGCTAATTGGTCAGGTAATGTGGCGATCATCACTACGTTTGCAAGTTATCTTTCTACCTTTTTCCCTGTTATGACGAACGGAACAATTTTATTTACTGTGATGGGTACATCTGTGAAACTAGGAGGAGTCATCACCTTTATTATCTGTTCCATTCTTTTATGGAGCGTTCACTTTTTGATTCTTAACGGTATTGAGGGAGCAGGGAAGGTAAACTTTATAGCTACTTTAGCTAAAGTTTTAGGATTCTTACTATTTATACTAGCATGTCTATTTGCGTTCCAAAGCAGCAATCTCGTCCCTTTTTATGAGCCGATCGAGAGTGAAGGCGGTGTTACTTCTGGTTTTCTATCACAGATAAATAATGCTGCAATCGCAACATTATGGGCATTTGTAGGAGTAGAATCTGCAGTTGTTTTTGCAACACGTGCTAAAAAGAAAAGCGATGTAAAAAAAGCGACAATCCTAGGACTTTTAATAGCACTTGCTTTATATCTAAGTATTACATTGCTAGTTATGGGAACACTGCAGCAACAGGAATTGATCAACTCTCAAAAACCTCTAGTTGATTCGTTAATGGCAGCTATCGGGCCTTCTGGAAGTATGATCATGGCTGCCTTAGGAGTGATCTCATTATTGGGAGCAACTGTAGGTTGGGTTTTACTTTCTGCAGAAGTCCCTTTTCAGGCAGCACAGCAACGAATGTTCATAACAAACTTTTTGAAAGAAAACAAAAAAGGCGCACCCTTTTTCTCTCTTTGGATCACGAACCTATGCACACAGCTTTTCTTGTTTTCTGTGATTTCTCAATCGATGGCATCTGCTTTTGATTTTATGATTTTTATAGCAACATTAGCTTTTCTAGTACCATATTTGTTCGCGTCTCTTTATCAGTTGAAGCTCGTTATGAGAGGAGAGACGTATGAAAAATCAGGAAGAAATCGAACAACAGATGGGATCATTGCAGCAGTAGCTGCCATTTATTCGTTGTGGGTCATCTATGCTGGTACCGCAGATATCAAAACCTTCTTGTTCGGAATCGCTTTACTGGCATCAGGGATCTTATTTTATCCCTTTGTTCCAAAACAATCTGAATCCATCAAAAAACCGGCTGATTAATAGCCGGTTTTTTTGATAAAGCGTTTTCTAATAGATTGTACTTTTAAGTCTTTTTATTTACTTCTTAGACTTTTGATTGTAGTGGAAGGATCGAGACGCCTGCCCCACGGAAAGCGAGCATCTGAAACGGAAATCAATACTTTCAATAGCAACAATGAATACAAAAACAGCCTTTTATCATCAAGCACCTTTACGAAGGCCGGACCCTGTATTTGCTTTTACTAAAATTTCATTAAACTTATCAACGTCTGATGGTTTAGTAAGCAACGTTCCGATGATAGCGCCTAAGAACCCTAGTGGTATGGAAACAATCCCTGGATTAGCAAGTGGAAAGATGGCTTCCCCCGTAAGAATTGCCGCTCCTTCTACAGGAGACCATACACTTGGTGAGATCATAACCAAAACAAGTGAACTAATGAGTCCTACTAACATTCCCGTCACGGCTCCTGCTGTATTAAAGCGCTTCCAAAAAATTGTTAAAAGAATGATTGGAAGATTCGCGCTAGCTGCTACAGCAAAGGCGAGAGAGACTAAGAAAGCGACGTTTAGTTTTTGTGCGAACAATGCCAGTATGATGGAGATGATCGCTACCCCTACTGAAGCCCATTTTGCGGCTTTCATCTGTTCTTTTTCTGTTGCATGACCTTTTCTGATGATATGTGTATAAAAGTCATGAGCAAAAGCAGAAGCTGCTGACAAAACCAAACCAGCTACGACAGCTAGGATGGTAGCGAACGCAACAGCAGAAACAAAAGCAAACAAAAACTCTCCTCCAAGTACTTCGGCTAACAGTGGAGCTGCCATATTTCCAGCTGCATTTGCAGCTACGATCTGATCTTGTCCTACAAAAGCTGCAGCACCAAATCCTAAAAAGATTGTCATGATGTAAAAAGCGCCAATCAACCAAGTCGCGTAAACAACCGATTTTCTAGCAGTAGGAGCATCTTTTACCGTAAAGAAACGGATAAGTATATGAGGAAGACCTGCAGTTCCTAAGACAAGTGCTAAGTTTAAAGAGATCGTATCAAGCGGATCTTTGAACTTATTACCGGGGTTCAAGAACGATTCGCCTAGTGGGGTGGCGTTTTTAACTTGATTGAACATTTCTGTAAAGCTGAAACCAAATTTTGCGAACACCATGACAGAGATGATAAACGTACCAAGCATCAATAGAATGGCTTTTACGATTTGTACCCATGATGTGGCTGTCATACCACCGAATACCACATAAACCGTCATCAATACTCCTACGATAAGTACCGAATATATGTACTCAATACCTAGTAATAGTTTGATAAGAGCACCAGCACCTACTAATTGAGCGACCATATAGAATGTTGAGATCGCCATCGTATTCAATGCCGCAACACCACGAACCTTCTTATCATTAAACCTCGCAGCAATCATATCAGCCATCGTATACTTCCCTAGATTACGAAGAGGCTCAGCTACTAAGAACAGCACGACCAAATATGCCACAAGAAAACCGATGCTATAAAAGAAGCCATCAAACCCAGATAATGCGATCGTGCCCGCAATACCGAGGAATGAAGCGGCCGACATATAATCTCCGGCGATTGCAAGACCATTCTGCATCCCGGTCAATCCACCGTCAGCTGTGTAGAAGTCACTCGTTGTTTTTGTTTTTTTAGAAGCAAAATAGGTTATGACTAAAGTAAGAGCAACGATTCCTAGAAACAAAGAAAATGCTGTACCATTCATGAGGAAGCCTCCTTGTCCATATCGGCTATCACTTTTTCAGCGAGTTCGTCAAACCGTTTCGCTCGTTTTGTATAAATCATACACAGAGCCCACGTCATGATAAACTGAGCGAAAGCAAAGATCCAAGCCCAGGTAATATCGCCGATCGCATTCTGATTCAGTACATTTGTATAAGCAGTTAGGATGGGAAGGCTGAAATAAAACAGTAAAAAAAACAGGGTCATTGGAAGGATGAAACGTTTTTTCTCAGCCATTAATTGCTGAAACTGATTCGTTTTAACGATTTCACTGTACCTTGAATGTTCGTAATTTTGCTGTTTTTTTGGTAACAATGCTTTTCCTCCTCTTATTAAAATGAATGAAATTAGTTCTCTATACCTCCTTTTACTGAATAATCTTTATTTTCTGATAAAATCAATTTCTATTATATACGGAGCAACGTCATGATTCAACGGGAATCGTTCTTGAAGTTAGAAGGATTTAATGGGATGATTTGCGTATTATTAAAAGAGGGCAAAAACAGGAGAGAGGTGTAAACATCATGAGTCTTGTCTTAGTAAAACTTGGAATGTCGGCATTCTTCGGGTTGATTATCGGTATAGAGAGGGAGTTGAAGAACAAACCCGTTGGTCTTAAAACGAGCCTTGTAATCTCCATCAGCAGTTGTTTGCTCACGATTGTTAGCATAGAATCTGCTAGACAATTTTCACTTCTATCTGGCCAAACAGTCATGGATCCTATGCGTTTAGCTGCTCAGATTGTTAGTGGGATTGGTTTTCTTGGAGCCGGTGTTATTTTAAGAAGAAGCAACGATGTCATTTCAGGACTAACAACTGCAGCTATGATATGGGGAGCATCTGGATTAGGAATTGCGGCAGGAGCTGGTTTTTATAAAGAGGCTGCTGCAGGTGCGTTTTTAATTCTTATCAGTGTGGAACTGATTCCTCTAATCATGAAATGGATCGGTCCAAAAGCATTAAGGCAGATTGACATCAAGTTGAAATTAGTCGTCAACCCAGATACGATAATGAGTGATGTTATGAAAGAAATCAATGAACTAAAAGTGAAAATCGTTAATGTTCGAATTAAGGACCTTGAGAATGACTACAAAAAAATGGAGATGGCAGCTTCCATCTACGAAAAAAGGTATACTACAGATCTTTATGATGATGTGAAAAAGATTGATGGTATCCGTAGTGTAGAAATTGAAACACTTGGTTAATCAGAGGGTCTTGTGAAAGAATGATGCTAAATTAACGTGTGGCAGACCCGGTCAGCAGATTCAATGTCGAGTTATAGAGTGAAAAGAGCAGTTTCTGCCGGAAGAAGGTTACGTTGTATTCTCAAATGATATACACGAAGAAACGATCGTTATGAACCTGAAAGTAAACTGTTTCCTCCTCTTATGGTGAATTGAACAAAGTATATGTTGATAATCAAAAAGACGAAGCAATCAAATTTATGGTTAGATAAGACGAGGTACAGCGCATTTGCTGGAACCGACTTGGAGATTAAACGGAGAGAAAAGGGATACTAGGGCTGTATTTGACAGGAGTTTGTACAGATATATGTGCACTACTTACTGCTGTGGATGCTTACAATAGAGGCTTCACGCTTGTCGTTCACAAAAACGCACTTTTAAAGTTTTTGAGCGTCTGGTCACGAAGGGGACTATCCCACTTTAAAGATACACTTGGTGCCAGTGTTGTCAGTAAGAATCATAATTCAGTATAAGAAAAGGGGTGACGAAGCACGTCACCCTTTTTAGTATCTTATTAAATTTTTATCTTTAGCATTGTTTTTATAATAGTGAACCATTGATCCTACATACTCTTCAAATGACCGACAAACGATGCCTGACCCTTCCAAGTCTTTTACGAGTTGTGAAGTATCATATATAGCATCATGAGAAAAATAAGATAGGGTTTCAAGTGGAACACCAAGCCACTTGGAAATGTAAGAAATGGATAAGCAACGTTCAGCTACTCTCAGGTTTAACGTCCAGCTTGGCTTTTTTCCTGATAGCTCTTGGCATAAAAGAGTATATGCTTTTTGTATGGAGGGTGAATCGGGACTAAGCACATGATACGTTTTGGATTCACCTACACGATCGTGCATGAGGAATAGAGAAGCCTCAATAATGAAATCCACTGGAACAAGGTGGATCTTAGAAGATGTTTTTCCTATATAGGGAATTGGGAACATAGCTAGCCGTTTTATAAACTGCATCATAAAATAGGGACCATCAAACTTGAGAGTTTCCCCTGTTTTTGAATCACCCACAATAATACCAGGTCGGATGATTGTAATCGGTAGTTGGTCCATCATATCACGAACAAGCACTTCAGCTTCGTGTTTTGTCTGTTCGTAATAGTTACGAAAACGATTAGGCATGCTTATGTCATTTTCCAAGATCAATCCTTTTTCATCCCCAGAAACGTAAGCGGTACTGAAATAACAAAAACGCTTTAGGTTAGGACATTTACTAACAAAAGTTAGGACGTTTTTTGTACCGATAACATTGCAGAGATGTGCAGGTTCATAAGCAATGGTCAGATCATAAAGAGCCGCAAGATGTACAGAATGTGTAATCCGTTCATTAAGTTCTAGGATCGTGTTAGAAGATAGTCCGAGATCTTGTTTTGTTATATCTCCTTCTATCAGAAAAACGTTATCGAGTTGTGGTGCTAATTTTCGTTCAGCTAGTTCACGTTCATGCTTTAGAATTAATAAATAGAACGTAGAAGAAGGGTACTTTTTTTGAAGAGCATCTACAAGCTTTGAAGCTATAAATCCAGGGTAACCGGTAATAAAATAAGTATGGTTCATCCATATACACCTCAGCTCATGGTAAGATAAGTTTATTAGTAGCAGAAAGGACCGTATGATATGAATAAGAAAACAGTAATTATAGCAGGCTCAAGCGGATTAGTAGGAAAAGAAGTTGTGAAGCAATTATTGACTGATCCTATGTGTAAAGAGATCATTCTGCTTGTTAGAAAGTCATCTGATATAAAGCATGAAAAGATAAAAGAAGTTATTTTTGATTTTACAGCAGCTGATTACGAGCTAGAACAAACAGAAGCGGATGTTATGTTCATCTGTATCGGAACGACGATGAATAAAGTAAAATCTAAGAAAGCATTTGAAGAAGTAGACCTACATATTCCAATTAAACTTGGAAGACTTGCTCATACGTTAAATATACAGCATGTTTCTGTAATTTCAGCTATGGGTGCTCATGCAAACTCTACGTTTTTTTACAATCGAGTAAAAGGTAGCATGGAATCTCAGTTGATCTCAATGAGCATTCCGACTTTGACGATTGTTAGACCGTCTTTATTAATAGGGGATCGGGAAGAGTTTAGGTTGGGAGAAAGATTTGCTGAAAAATTATATAAAGCTCTACCCTTTATATATCCTAATAAATATGAACCTATTGAAGCAAGCGCTGTTGCAAGAGCAATGATAAAAGAAGCTTTCAACGCTCATAACGAAACAGTGAAAATTCTAGAGAACAAGAAGATTCATGAGATAAGCAGAAACATTTTAAAAAGATAGACGGTTTACGTTATAATAACATTGTATGTAAATGAATCGTTTTCAGGAGGAATATATAATATGAATGCTTATGAAGAATATATGAAACAGATGGCTCAGCCGATGAGAGACGAACTAACACGTGCTGGATTTGAAGAATTAAAAACACCAGAAGAAGTGAATTATTTTATGCAAGAAACAGAAGGTACAGCACTAGTTGTTATCAACTCTGTTTGTGGATGTGCTGCTGGTCTTGCTCGTCCAGTCGCTGTTGCATCTATCAATCATACGGTAAAACCTGACCAATTTGTAACGGTTTTCGCTGGCCAAGATAAAGAAGCGACAGCTCAAATGAGAGAGTTTTTTGGGGAGATCCCACCATCTTCACCGTCGATGGCTGTATTAAAGGATGGAAAAGTCGTTCATTTTATTCATCGTCATAACATTGAAAATCATGCACCTGAAGAGATTCTTGAGAATCTTCTCGGAGCATATGATGAGCATTGTTAAATCACTACGTCTAGTATAAATGGATTTTTGAACATAAGAAAGAGAGAAGCTGATCTGCTTCTCTCTTTCTTTTTTTAAAATATGATGACTTAATGAGATGAGGATGAAGATGAAGATGAAGATTCGTCACATTCGTATTCTTCTTCTTCTTTACAATGAAACGCAGTAGCACCGATAATGATCAACAGGATGAATAGAACAACAATAATTAAAAAGCCGCATCCGTGTCCATAGCCACCATAGCCTCCGCCATGATAATCACCATGATGAATCGGCATGTTCGCTACCGGCTTCATGTTCATGTTCATATTGTCACCATAAGGCATATTCATTTTTTTATTTTCCATTTCAGTCCCTCCAAATATTTAAGTCTAGGTCAACGTCACATTACACCATATGACCGAAACACCTAAACGGACACGGACAAATGCGGAGTTTTTAGTGAAATCGCCTGTACTTTTTTAGGAGAAGAGCCTATTTTTCGACTTTTATCAGAAAACCATATGAAAAGGTATGAAGTAAACCTTGTCCATGTAGATCAATATGGAATAAAAAAAGAACCGTCCTTTTTTAAAAGAACGATTCCTAAATCCATTTAACTTTTGGCTCAGTTTTCTTAGCGATTCGTACAATGTTTTGTCTATGTCGATAGACTAAGAACAGTGTAAAACCGATTAAGATATACGTAGTCAGCCAATCACCTGCTATGAAGAAACTTAGTATTACAGAACCAACTCCAGCCATGATGGATGACAGAGAAACGTATTTACTTATGTATAATGTCAAAAAGAAAGTGAACAAGACGAGTACAAACAATAACGGTTGAGCGAATAATAAAACGCCACCAGAAGTAGCAACTGCTTTGCCGCCTTTGAATTTTGCGAACACAGGATAACAATGTCCGATTACAGCAGGTACTCCTGCGATAAGAGGATGAAGGTCAACATCCAGCAATATCGGTAGACTCGCAGCCAGTGTTCCTTTTAAAACATCTGCTGCAGAAACAATAAATCCAGCTTTCTTTCCTAGTGTTCTAAATGTGTTCGTACCGCCTAAGTTACCGCTTCCATGTTCTCTAATGTCAATGCCGTATCCTATTTTTCCAACTAAGAGTGCAAAGGGGATCGAGCCGAGTAAATAAGAAAGTAAAAGAATAATGATGATTTCAAACATATGAACACCCCTTAAATATGAGACTTGCTAATCTTATTATAGGATATAATGTACGGTTTTCCCACAATTACTTTTAAAAACGGCATCCCTTAAGAAAGGGTGCCGCTTTTATTTTTCTCTTTTTTCTTTATGAATGGCATCCACCAATTCCAGTCTCCTAGCAGTTTCATGAGCGAAGGAACGAAGACCATCCTCACGATGGTTGCATCAATAAATATGGCGAGTGCAATCGCTATACCAATCTGTTTCACAGGCATAACATTTGTAAAAGCAAATGATCCTGTGATTACGATCATGATTGCTGCAGCAGATGTAATGATTTTAGATGTGGAAGTTAATCCGAGTAACGTAGCACGATCATTATCGCCTGTCTCTTCATAGATCTCTTGTATTCTAGAGATCAAGAAGACTTCGTAATCCATACTGAGTCCAAAAACGATTCCAAAAGTGAAGACGGGAATCATCAGTCCGATATCAACAGGTTCCATAATGACACCGCTTTGGAAGATCCAAACAAGGATGCCGAATGTAGCGGATAAGCTAAGCATGTTCATAAAGATCGCTTTAATCGGAATAAAAACGGATCGGAATGCGATCATGAGAATGAAGAGTGTCGTAATAAGAACAATAGCTAACCCATAAGGCGCTTTTTCTATGATCTCATCAAAAATCTCCTGATTAAACTTCGTAACTCCACCGATTGTTATGGACAGACCTTCATGTTCTTTTTCCCATTTTTTAACGAACTGTTTCGCATCATCACCTGTCACATCAACTGATAAATAAGCCTTAATAACTGCAGTATCTTCATTGATAAAAGGTTTCAGAACAGGGGAGAACTGCTGTTTACCTTGATCGGTCTGCAGGGCTTGGAAGAGCTCTGACCCGTTTAATTGATTTGTGTAAGTAAAAACAGATTCGGTTTTATTTACTTCTTTTTCACTTTGAAGATCATTTGTTAGTTTTTCAAGAGCTACGAGTGAACCTTCGTCTGTAAGAAATGATTTCTTAGATTCAGCTACTAATGTTACGGGATATAACTCATCTTCGCCGAACGTTTTTTCGAATTTTTCAAACGCAAGTCTTGATTCGTAATCTGGTGGCAGTGCGTCCGCTTCTGGTATGGATAGTTTCATGTCTTTCACGGGTGTAACAGATAAACCGAGTGCAAGAGCGGCGACTACAGCCATGATGATAGGTCGTTTCATAACAAAAGCAGCAAAGGTATGCCAAACCGATTTACTGTTCTCTTTCGTCTTAAATAATTTTAAAGCGTTCACTCGCTGTCCTAGAACTGCTAACATGGCGGGTAAGAACGTAATAGCATTTAGAACCGAGAGGACGACAACAACCATGCCCCCGATCGCAACGGTTTTAAAAATATCAATATCGATCAACAGCATGCCGGATAGCCCTAAGAACACACATAAACCTGAGAAGGCAATAGAACGGCCAGCCGTTTGTACAGAAATTATAGTAGCCTTTTCGATACCGCGATGAAGCTCTTCACGAAAACGGTTGACTAGTAAAAGAGCAAAGTCTATTCCTAACGCAAGACCGATCATTGGAACAACATTAAGTAAAAAAATGCTCACATTGGTTGTCTGTCCGTAAAAATAGAGAAGGCCAAGTGAACTTGCAACCGAGATCAAACCGACAATGATTGGTAAACCTGCTGCGATTAAACCGCCGAAAGCGAGGAGAAGAATGATTAGAGCCGCAGGTATTCCGATCGCCTCTGCTCTAGCGAGATCATGTTGGCTTGCAGTATTCATATCTTCAGCAATCACGGGTCCACCTGTTAAAGAAACAGAGATATCTTTGTCTTCTGGCAACCGATCTCTTATTTGATCAATAGACGTTTTAAGGTCTCCGAAACTTTTATCAAACTGAACAGAAGCAAAAGAAACGTTCTCTTTAATCGTTTTGTCAGGAACATCATAAGGACTTTGAATAGCAACAACGTCTTGGACGCCGTCCATTTTCTTGATCGAACTCAATACAAAAGCCTTATACTCAGGATCTTCAGGAGCATATTTTTTAGAATCAAAGACAAGCATCACGGAGGATTTTGGTTGATCAAACTTATCCTGAAGAATATTTTCTACTTTTGCGAAAGATCCATCCATTTCAAACCCGCTGCCGCTTAAGATCGAAGGAAGTTTAACAGCATAAAAGCCTAAGAGAATGGTAGTTAGAACCCAAAATGTTATAATAAGCTTACGAAAACGGTATGTAAAATTTCCTAAGGTTTGAAACGATAAACCCTTTTTCATTATTGGAGCCTCCTCATACTTCTATCTTCCCATATTTTAGGTTTGTTCCATGAGATATGCAAATGATACGTGATTCTACTTGCAGGTTTATAGGAGACAGAGGATTAATAGGAATCGTACATAATAAAACAGACAGGTGAAAACAATGATCATTACGACAGCTGGTAAAAATGCAACACGATTAAAAAACAAAGCGCAAGAAGTTGCCGTCTCGATTGACGGGATGTTTGTGGATAGAGATAGCCACTCTATCTCTTCAATCATTAGGAAATATAATGACCATGTTCTTATGATCGGAGTGGACAAAATCTCGTATCATCCAAAAGACGACAGCACACCGTTCTTTTTTCATCCGAATTCTTCTATGTTTCGCGTTAAACAGATTCTTCGAGGAGAGAAAGATGCTTTTATAGAAGCGTCGCAGCTCAAAGAGGGAATGAAAATCTTAGATTGCACGTTGGGACTAGCATCTGATGCGATCGTTGCTAGTTTGGTAACGGGTAGAAGAGGGGCTGTAGTTGGAGTGGAGAGTAGTAGAGCCATTTCATTTGTCGTGAAGAGCGGTCTTCAAGTGTGGGAGTCCAACTCTAAAGAAATGAATGACGCGATGAGAAGAATTGATGTGGTACATGAAAATCATTATGATTTTCTAAAAAAACAGCACGACAACAGTTTTGATGTGGTCTATTTTGATCCGATGTTTGAATCCACAATCTCATCTCCTGGTATACAGGGATTAAAGAGCAGTGCGGATTACGGAGAGCTTACCGACACAATCATTAAAGAAGCAAAAAGAGTAGCGTCCGAACGAGTCGTGATGAAAGATAATAAAAGCAGTACGAAGTTTAACGACTTGGGATTTTCTGTGATTAAACGAAATGCTAGTTTTTTATATGGTGTGATTGAATGATAAAAGATACGAAAAAACCGGATGAGGTGGAGTATGATTGATCTTAGAAGTGACACGTTAACACAACCTACTAAAGAAATGAGAGACGCTATCTACACGGCTACAGTTGGTGATGATGTTTATGGAGAGGATCCAACAATCAATAAGCTTGAGAAGCTTGCCGCTGCGATCACTGGAAAAGAAGCTGCTTTGTTTGTAACAAGCGGAACACAAGGAAATCAATTGGCGGTGCTTGCTCAATGTTCACCCGGAGATGAGATCATCGTTGAATCAGAGTCTCATATATTCTTTTATGAAGGAGCAGCTATCTCTGCATTAGCAGGTGTTCAGCCAAGAGTAATAACAGGTGTTCGAGGAGAGATGGATCCTGCTTTAGTCAAACAAGCGATTCGTTCTGATGATATCCATTTTCCGGATACATCGCTGATTTGTCTCGAGAATACCCATAACCGTTCAGGTGGATCTGTTGTTTCGTTAGATAACATGAAGAGCATTTATGATGTGGCTAGAGATGCAGGTATTCCTGTCCACATCGATGGGGCGAGACTTTTTAATTCTGTCGTTGCAACGAACAAGAATGTGAAGGATTTTACCCAATACTGTGATTCTGTACAAATCTGTTTATCCAAAGGATTAGGCTCACCAGTGGGTTCCATTCTTGCAGGAGACAAAAAGTTTATCCAAAAAGCCCGTAAGTGGAGAAAACGTCTAGGCGGGGGAATGAGACAAGCTGGTTTCTTAGCGGCTAGTGGAATCATTTCATTAACAAAAATGGTCGACCGATTAGCTGAAGATCATGATAAAGCACGAAAGTTAGCAGGTGCCATTGAAGATATAAACGGGCTAGTATTAGTGAATAGACCTGATACTAATATAGTAATCGTCAATATTGAAAAAACAAAACAGAGAAATGAAGAGTTTTTAGAAAGACTAAAACAAGAGGGAGTTCTTGCCGTATCGTTCGGTGAAGGTCAGATCCGGTTAACAACGCATTATGATGTTAGTGATGCAGATATCGATCATGCAATCTCTGCATTAAAAGCAGTAGTAGGGTAATATAACGTATAGTTTTAACTGAAAAAAGAGCTGAAAATAGAAGGATGAGCCTCTTCAAGAAGGCTCATCCTTTGTTTTGTTATGGCAATCTTTATGAAAGCTTTGTCGCTTTTGGAAGTAGTTGATCTCCATTCCAATCAATAGACAAAGGAAAAACGACAATCATTTAGAAAAGAGAGTTATAAAGAAACATGTTGGCGAATTAAATCATTCGTGTGTATTAAAATACTACAGGAACTCTCTTGTGAGAAATCTGTTCGAAGACATAAGCTGTATGTATCAATTTTTTCTCGGAGTATGCTTCTCCAGTAAAGATAACACTAAGTGGTAACCCATCATCATCAAACCCAGAAGGAACTGAAATGGAAGGATATCCTGCTTTGGCAGGAATAGCATACCATACGTCATTTGGACTGATGAGAGCCGTTAAGTTATGTTTTTTAATAACAAGATCTATTCCTCTATTTTGCGTCATCTCAAGATCGTTTAATCTCGCATTAAGATATTCTGGACTCGTTAATGTTCCTTCAGTCATATTGCTATCTAACAACAGCTCTTGGTTGTGCTTTAAACACTTTTCCTTATTCTGTACATTAAAATCTATGACATCAGATAAAGAGGAGATCTTAATCTCTGATGAAACAGAACGTAAATAATGGTTAAGACCACTCTTGAACTCGTGTAAGAGCACTTTATAATCTGATTCATTATTCTCTAAAGGTGAGATCTGATCTAAATAAATAATTTCCCCACCTTCATCCTCAATGAGCTTTAATGCTTCATCGAAGACTGACCTTTGTGTATGATTTAAATGCTTAATGCAAAATTCGTAAGATACACCAAATCGTTTGCCTTTTAAAGTGGCTTGTTCTAATCCTTCTATATAGTTACAATGCTGTGGAGCGGACAATGTTGCAGCATCTAGTGGATCATTTCCCTGTATAGCTTCAAGGAGAATCGCAGCATCTTTAACATTTCGTGCCATGGGACCAGCCGTGTCTTGACTGATTGAAATCGGAATGATACCTGATCGAGAGACTAAACCAACAGTTGGTTTGATCCCAACGATATTATTATTTCCGGCGGGACATAGGATAGAGCCTGAAGTTTCAGTTCCTATGCTAAGTGCAGCAAAATTACTGGCGACAGCAGCAGCTGAGCCTGAACTAGATCCACTCACATCCAATACTCCTGGTCCATATGGATTAAGTACTTGTCCTCCTCGTGAACTAAAACCGTTAGGCATATCATATGCCATGAAGTTAGCCCACTCCGTCATATTTGCTTTTCCGATGATGACTGCACCAGCATCTCTCAACTTCTTAACGACATAAGCATCACTTTTGGCATAATGGTTCTCTAAAGCCAGAGAACCTGCACTCGTATGCATCTGATCGGCAGTGTCGATGTTATCTTTAATGATGACAGAAACACCGTGTAGAGGTCCTCGAACTTTGCCGTTCTGTCTTTCAAAATCCAAACTTTTCGCAATGAATAATACATCAGGGTTGATCTCTAATACGGAGTTGATCATAGGTCCTTGTTTATCGTAGTTAGAGATGCGATCAAGATAAAACATGACCAGTTCAACTGATGTTAAGTCACCGTTCTCAAAATAATGCTGTACCTTTTCAAGTGTGATCTCATTTAAATCCAACACAATATTTTGTGACATTTTGCCGCTTCCTCTCTTAATTACTCAATACTTATTATATAAAACTGTCGCAAAAAAAGGAATTTTCAAAGTATTTATAGAATAAATAAAAAAAGGCCCGCATCATGCAGACCTTTAAAGGATTTAGCCGATTTCTGTATTATTCACTTATCAATACTTTCATAGGTGACCATTCACCGATAATCCCTTGACCATGAAGGGATGTACTTCCTTCAGAAGATAGGTCTTTTTCGGTCATCAGTCCTAATGCTACCGTGAACTCATTGAATTTGATCGGCACGTGTTTTTCGGTTCGAACAATATTTCCGTTCACAGAGAATATAACCTCATCGCCTGAACGATTATATGTGATTTGGTATTTGTTCCATTCTCTTTGATTAAATTCTTGTTCTTCTTTAAAGATACAAAAGTATCTTGTTTTATCTGTCTCAGGTACGGAGACACCTGGAAATGGGAGTACGGCATAGACGCTAGCGTATTTATCGTTACCTGCAAAGAAATCAAGTGCTGCTCCTGTCGTAAAATCTAATAAGTTTACAGAAACAAAACCATCATACAGGTCATTTGCATTCGTTCCGATCGGACGTGAACGCATCTTCCACTGAAAAGTGACTGTTCCGTCTTGTGGCACTTTGATCGGTTCATTTGAATAATACATGTGTTTTGCATTATCTAAGAACTGAACAGAAGGGTGGGATTTAGTGAAAGGATTTACTCTCACATACAGTTCGTCATTTCTAACGATAACGACTGCCTCAGGCTCTCTAAACTCATGGAAGGATCCATCTGGAAGAGGGAAACCTCCGATCCTCCATGTTTCGGATTCAGACAGTATAGAATGGAAATTACCAAGTGTGATTTCATTTTGATGTTTTTTCATTAAACACAGCTCCTAGTTAATTGCTTATAAACATATTTAATCAAATTAAGATTGATGAGGCAAATGCAAGCTTTTCTATTAATACCCGTCCAAAAAAAACTAGTTTTCTAGGATGGACAAGTATAATTCAGAAAAAACTGAATAATAATGGTATTAAGAGCTCGCAAATTAAAGGGAGGGTGTTCTCTATGAAAACGGTATCTCAAATTAATTTACGAAAAGAAAAGGAAAAAACGTTCACAAGCGATGATAGAATTATGTTGTTTATAACAAAGTTCCATCTAAAATCAAAACGGGATAAATGGTTGACATTAAGGCTTCTGCTTAGAAGAGGATCTGTGGATTTAGTTGAGCAAATATTAATCAGCTCAGAATACAGAAGAGATTTTCCAGAATTACTTGAAGATGAAACAGTTAGAGATTTTTATTTAGACTTAAAGAATCCTAAGAAAGAAATATGTCTTACCGTTTAACCTTTTGGTGACCCAAAAGGTTTTCTTCTTGTCATTTTTGTGTGCAAAGTATTTATCATTTGATATAATACGAACAAGAAGATGAAGGAGTCCGATGTAATGAAGCGCTATACATTAGAAGAAGCCAACCAATTGCTTCCAGTCCTCTCAAAAGAGTTTGATTCTCTGCATAACTTACAAAGGGAGTTTGACTTGTGGTATGAATCTTTTCAGCAAGTCGAACCTCAGTTGAATGCAGAAGAAAAAGCTGCTTGGGAAAAAAGAATTCAATTCATGGAACTTGAAGCTGAAATGTTTATCTCAAATATTTTGTCTCATGGTGTATGGTTTGAAGATGCTTTTTCTTCTACACTCCATTTCCCAGCTATTTTAAATGGAGAAAAAGGTGTATTCAAATGGCATCCAGAAGAACCAGTCATTACTGTTTATGAGAGTATAGAAGAAAAAATGGATCTGCTTCATTTGGTAAATTAAGGTTTGTTTATTTAATTCATGTAAAAAATACTTGTTTTATTCTTTGAAAAAGCTTATGATATTATTCGTGACGTAATTAGCGCCTATAGTGAAATGGATATCACACGAGATTTCGGCTCTCGTATTCTGGGTTCGAATCCTGGTGGGCGCGCCACTTCCAATTAAATATCTCGAATATCGGTTAGACCGGTACTCACCACGGGGAAGGCTATTGGGACCGGTGGTTTTTTATTTGGCGTCGCAAAAATAAACTAACGTTGCAGGTTGGTGATTAATTGTGTCAGAAAAAATGAGAGTACTATTGTATTACAAGTATGTTCCGATCGATGATCCAGAGAGCTATAAAGACGAACATTTAAAGTTCTGTAAAGATCTAGGTCTTTTAGGAAGAATCATCGTTGCTCCTGAGGGAATCAATGGAACTGTGTCAGGAACGTATGAACAGACTCAAATCTATATGGATCATCTAAAAGCGGATCCGCGATTTGAAGATATTGTTTTTAAAATAGATGAAGTAGAAGAACATACATTTAAGAAGATGTTTGTTCGCCATAAGAAGGAACTAGTAACGTGGCGCTTTGAAGATGATGTTGACCCGAACCAGTTATCAGGTAAACGTTTATCTCCAAAAGAATTTTACGAAGCGCTCCAAGATGAAGATGTAATCGTAATTGATGGTCGTAACGACTATGAATATGAGATCGGACACTTTCGTGGTGCCATCCGTCCAGATGTAAAAGCTTCAAGAGACTTTCCAAAATGGGTACGCGAAAATATTAGCGAGTTTAAAGATAAAAAAGTGTTAACGTACTGTACAGGTGGAATCCGCTGTGAAAAGTTCTCAGGCTTTCTTCTTCAAGAAGGTTTTCAAGATGTATCACAGCTTGAAGGCGGAATCGTAACGTACGGTAAAGATGATGAAGTCCAAGGAAAGCTTTGGGATGGCAAACTTTATGTGTTTGATGAACGAATCTCTGTTCCCGTTAACCGTACAGAAGAAGATGTAGTGATCGCTACATGTTATTATTGCGGAAAGACAGAAGACCGTTACGTGAACTGTGCAAACCCAGAATGTAATAAACAACATGTTTGCTGTACGGAGTGTGAAGTGAAGCATAAGCGTTCTTGTTCGAAAGAATGTTTAGATCACCCGCGTAACCGTTATGAGACAGAACAAAAAGAACAACAAACTGTTTAAGCTACAAAGCCAGTGATAATACTGGCTTTTTTTATTTTCCTGTTTTAAAGTTAACGGTATATAGATGACTTTTTATTCAAAATGGAATGCAAAAACAGCGTAAAAGAGTGATTAAAGAGGTGATAGAGATGAATAATAAAGCAAACGATGTTTCTGAACAAGTGATAAGTAATTATCAAAAAGATGAAGGTATGATGATCATCATTTACGCTCAATGGTGTGTGAATAATAAGCTTGATCCTAAAGGTGTCTATCTTAAAGCGTATCCAGATCAAAGTAATAATGAGTATGTAATGCATATGCTAGAGCAAACTGTGTCGATAGAAGAAGCAGAGCATATCCCTCATGATACTGTACTACAAGTTTTATCGTTATTCGGCAATGAAGACCTTGCCTTTGTAGTGTCTAATGAAATCAATGCGATGAAGGAGACAAAAAGGGATGAATAATGAAAACCTTGTACTCGCAAGTTATAAAACCGGGCAGTATATAGGAAAAGCAGGAGAAGAGCGTAACCAGATGGTGTTATTTGAAGTTTTGGCAGTAAAACACCACCCTTGGCAAGGTGATCTTCATAACCCTAAACAAGCAGATGTCCCATTTTTCCAAGAAAGAAGAGCGCTAAGTTATGGAGAGAAAACATGGGTGCCAGTTCATACGATCAAAAGCTACGATGGTGAACTTCCCTCCTACAAAGAATCTTTAAAACATGCCTTAAATCAGTACATAGACAAGTTAGAAGTGGACGGTAGTCCTTGGGCAAAACGCTCTTTGGACTGTTTGTTTTCATTAGAAAAAGACTATAAGCTTGATTAAAAGTGGATAGACAGTGGAAAAAAGATATTATAGACCAAAAGGTGGCGATAGAATTGGAACTTCAAAAACAGATTATTTCAGAGTTGAAAGTGGAACCAAAAATTGATGTAAAGAAAGAGATTAAATCCAGAATTCAATTTTTAAAGGACTATGTAAAAAAATCTAGTGCAAAAGGTTATGTTCTTGGCATCAGTGGTGGACAAGACTCAAGTCTTGCTGGTAAATTAGCTCAGATTGCTATGAACGAACTAAAGGATGAAACGGGAGAAACATATACTTTTGTAGCGGTTAGACTTCCATATGGCGTACAAAAAGATGAAGAAGATGCTCAGCGTGCTCTAAAATTCATCGAGCCAGATGTATCTTTAACCGTAGATATTAAACCGGCCGTTGATGCTTCAATGAGTGCCATTACAAAGGCAACTGAAAAAGAACTTTCTAACTTTCTAAAAGGGAACACGAAAGCACGCGAAAGAATGAAAGTTCAATATGATATTGCAGGCGCTTATCAATGTTTGGTCATCGGTACAGATCATGCAGCAGAAGCGATAACTGGCTTCTTTACAAAACATGGTGACGGAGCATGCGACCTCGTTCCATTGTACGGATTAAATAAAAGACAAGGAAGAGAGCTGTTAAAAGAACTAGGCGCAGAAGAACGTCTATATTTAAAAGTTCCTACAGCTGATCTTGAAGACGACAAGCCGCTGATTCCTGATGAAACAGCACTCGGAGTAACATATGAAGAAATCGATGACTATCTGGAAGGAAAGGAAGTTTCTTCGTCATCTAAAGAAAAAATTGAAAAAAGATACATCCAGACGATGCATAAGAGAAACCATCCTGCGTCCGTTCACGATACGTGGTGGAAGTAAGAGTAGAGCACCTGGGAAACCAGGTGTTTTTGTTTTGCCGCTTTTAGGTTATACTTGTTCTTGGAATAAAGGGGAAGGGGATACATAACTTTGAGTAAAACGGCTAAGATCATCATCTCATTAGGTATCGTATTTTTAGCATATTTTGTTTATGATACTATTAATCGCGAGAACGAAAGAAAAGATCGATTAAATGTTATCGACGAGCATTTTAAGAAACCTTTTAAGATTGAGGAAGAGTTGAAAGAACAGTATGATAATGACTTCTTGATCGAAATGGACAAGGAACTATATATCGTTACAGTAGAGGATCATAAAGTTGTTAAAACAGTAAAGCAATAATGAGAATTAAACCGCTTATAAAAGCGGTTTTTTGTATGATTGCTTGTATGATGTTTAAACCTGGAAATCGAGCAACCCGTATTGAAATTCAACGATCTTCAAAGCAACGGTGAATACTGACAAAGTGACACTTGAAGGCATCCACTTTTTCATTTAAAGTAGATGAAAGCTCAACTGTATACATATTATAGTGATGGGGTGGTAAAATCATGGAAAATTCATACGTTTTGTATCATGATCAAATTATTAAAGACGGATCGATACCAGTTGATCCCCAAGACAGAGGCTACCTTTTCGGAGATGGAATCTATGAAGTGGTATTTGTTTATGACAAAAAACCTTTTGCGTTTAAAGAGCATTTCGCGAGGTTTGAACAAAGTGCAAAGAAACTTGAACTAGCAATGCCCTATGATGTTTCTACGTTTAAAAAGCTTACAGATGAACTGATCAGTAAGAACAACATTGAGAATGGAATGGTCTACATTCAGATGACTCGTGGAGTCGCACCCAGAAATCATCTTTATGAAAGAAATATGCAAAGTGTTGTAACAGGTTTTGCAAAATCCGTTTCACTTGAAAACATTGCGAAATCTCAAGCAAGTGGAATCAGCACTTATCTAACAGAAGATATCCGTTGGCTGCGCTGTGACATTAAAAGCTTAAACCTACTTGGCAATGTGATGGCAAAACGGAAAGCGGCAGATTTTGACTGTCAAGAAGCGATTCAGCACAGAGATGGAACAGTAACAGAAGGGTCTTCATCCAACGTATTTATCGTAATAAATGGAACATTGAAAACACATCCAAGTACAAATCTGATCTTAAATGGTATCACTCGACAAATCGTGATTACATTAGCACTAGAAAATGGCATCTCCGTTCTAGAAGAAGCATTCTCTGTAGATGACCTTTTAAACGCAGACGAGGTTTTCATTACAAGTACAACGATGGAAGTAACACCAGTTACCAAACTTGTAGGCTCAGAGAATCAAACATACGACATTGGTCCTGTAACACTTAAACTGCAAGACCACTTTAAGAGACAGATAAAAAAGAATACTTCTGTCGTTAACTAGTCTTAAATTGTAGGGGAAAATATGAAAAAAATACTCAAGTACTTTATAAATGGACTGCTGACTATCCTTCCGATCGTGTTAGCTGTTTATCTGATATATAAGATTTTTGGATTTTTAGACAGCATCCTTGGTAACTTATTAAAAGATGTTCTAAAAGAAGATTATATACCAGGCATCGGACTTATCACGACGCTTGTACTGATTACTGTCTTGGGTTGGATGTCTACTCAATATGTATCAGGAAAGTTATTTAGTCTTATCGATCGCGTGCTAGAGAAGACACCTTTTGTTAAGACGATTTATTCTGTGATAAAAGATACGATTCACTCTCTTTTTGGAGAGAAAAGATCTTTTTCCAAAGTAGTGCTGATTGAATATCCGGAACTGAATGTAAAAAGTGTAGGTTTTGTTACGACTGAAGATGTAAGTAGTTTAAGTGATGAGTTGAGAGATCACGTTGCTGTTTACATCCCTCAAACGTTTCAGATTGCAGGTTTCACTTTTTTAGTACCAAAAGACAAGATCAAAGTTCTTGATGTAAAACCTGAAGATGCCATGAAGTTTTTATTATCTGGTGGCGTAGCAACTAAATAAAATAGTCGATGAACAAACACCCTTGTAACGGAAAGGGTGTTTTTCGTTTGCTTTTTTCATACATTGAAAGAAAAGGAGGGTGTTAAGCTGATGACATCAAAACGGTTATTTACAAAATTAACACTCATCCCGTTCGAAATGGTCATAAATGCCTTTCCCTTTTTTCATAGAGAAAAAGTAATCTGGCAACTCAGTAAAGAGCAGAGGATGTTGCTACAAGATGAATGGAAAAGAATAAAAAGAAGACACGGAGAAGTTAAGATAAATCTTCAAAGCAATAGCAAAGAGTTAGTTCGAAGAATCAAAGCAGAGACGAAACGCTATAACAAAAATAATGTCACACGTACCACAGCTTATTTAACGTTCTATAATAAACACCCTGAGATCTCATGGTCATTTTTAGCTCATATGGTTTCTAGAAACGCTGGATATTTTATGAGTGATCTTAAAGGAGAGTTCTTACCACACATTCTTGAAGAAACATTTCTAACAAAATTGTACGACATGCTTGAAAAAGGAAACAGTATGATTTTTGAGGATGCTTATCCTCAACTGCTTTTATACGAAGAGAGTAAAAGAACAGGAATATCTCTGTTTCATCTTAGTCATCATTTCAACATTTCTCCATTTATTGAAGGCGTTTGGGAGATTTATATACGCCAAGAACATCAGGGCTTTTTACTTCCTGTCGCACAGATTATTAATGAACAAAGTCATATTGAAAAAGCACTTGTTCAAACAGAAGAATATAAAGAATTATTAAATTCTATCACATATCGTCTACAAGAATGGCTGAAACTTTCGCAAATATTGTTTCCTACATGGCCGTTGAAACAATCAATTGGAAGAAACATGAACCATTTTAAGAACCTTGATGAAAGAATTCGGTTGGGACAAAATTTATACTCCACATTATTTCAAACACAGTTTGCAACGAACATACACAGGTTTGCGAATGCTATTCCTCATACGGGATCGCGATGTGATTATGATCACAAAAGTTTTACTGCTATCTATCCTTCTCCGGATAAGTTTCCTAAAGAAAAGCTCTCTTTTTTCAAAGTGAAAAATAACACGAAAATATATAGTCCATTTCTTCTAGATGTATGGAAGCACAACTGTAGTGGACCTTATCTTGGTTCGAATTGGTTTGATGATGAAGAGTATGTATTAAAGAAGATGAAGTTAGTGAATAAACCTTCTCCCTCCACATGGATGACGTATTGGTCTGGTCTACACAAAATAGAGTCTGTATTTCTCTTTAATCGATATTATAAGATGCTCAAAAAAAATAGAAACCTTTGATAAAGGCTTCTATTTAAAAAAGGAAAGGATGTTACCCATTTGCTGTGCAAGCCCCATCACTTGATTTGCTCCGCCCATCATTTTTCCGAAGTTAAGTCCAGATCCTTGATTGTTCGGCATCATACCCATTGAATTTTGATTGCCTTGACTCTGCTGTTGGTTAAATGGCATACCTTGCATCATTGGATGTGACATCGCACCAGGTGGCATCATTGGCATCATATATGGCATGAATGGCTGTTGAGTTAATCCTTGTGAATATTGCTGCTGTGGCATAGAAGCTGGAGCTGCTGGAGCGTATGGCGGTCTGCCGGGTACCGTTTGGCTATTTGCATATCCCTTTGCAGTTGGTGTAGTAAAAGGGTCGTATCCGCCATATGGAAACATTCTTACAGATTTCTCTTTCAAAAAAAATCACCTCATAATAGTTTCTATATATGTATATTCAACGAATGAAAAAGGGACATAACCCTTTCGTGGAAGTGATGAAAACGCCCTGTCCAAATTTAAAACACATCATATTTTAATAATAGAAATGTGTGCTTTGAAAAGGAGGATAAGGGATTTATGTCTGATGAACATACTTCATGTGAATGGCTGTTAACGGCGATCGGTGATTCCTTAACTGTTGGAGTAGGAGCACCGGTGTTCGGCAAAGGATATGTGGGAAGATTTGTAAACTTCACACAAACTACTTTTGATAAGCACATCTTAGTAAAAAACTTCGCAGTAACGGGTACAACTTCCGAAGAAATATTAAATTCCTTAAGCGATAAAGAGATCAAACGGTCGATTAAGGATTCTAAAATCATATTAATCACAGCTGGTGGTAACGATCTTATTCAAGCGGCTTTTAAATATATGTTTACGAAAGAAGAAGAATTGATCTATCATGCTTTAGAAAATTGCAAAAAAAATCTAAACAAAATTTTTAAGAAGATCTATAAATTAAAAAGAAACTCAACAGAGCCGTTTATCATCAGAATATGCACGTTGTATAACCCGTACTTTAAATGGAGTAAAGCCATGCAATGGGTCAACATGTTTAACGATTTGATCAAGAGCTATGAGAAGATGCCATATGTGAAAGTAGCAGATCTATACAGTGTCTTTATGGGAAGAGAGAGTGAGCTCGTCTGTTTTGATACGATTCATCCAAACAAAAAAGGCTATCAAGTCATAGCCGTTTCACTGTTTGATTTAGGTTTTCCTGAAATTGAGTGATAAAATGTTCCGCACTCAAACCCAATAAAATTTCACGTACCGTAAGCGCATTCTATTTTTAAAAAATAAAAACCAGTCAATAACCAAAAAAAGAGGAGCTGCCACAATAATGACAGCTCCTCTCCGGAATTTTATTTACATAACAGGAATTTTTTCAAATTCTTTTCTAAGTGATCTGGAACGTTTTGCAGCATGTTCCACGGCTTTTTCAATGGCAACACCACCGCCATTTTCTGCAAGTGCATCAAGTCCTGCCGCAGTCGTGCCGTTTGGTGAGGTCACTTTCTTTCTTAGTTCAGCTGGAGAGTCATCGGACTCCATAACCATCTTACTTGCACCATAAAGTGTCTGAGCTGCAATATCACGGGCTAATTCACGATCAAGTCCGTTTTCTACAGCGACATCTTCCATATGTTCAAGCAAGTAATAAAAATACGCAGGTCCACTACCGGCTATTCCAGTGAAAACATCCATCTGTTTCTCAGATATAATTTTCACTTTGCCAATAGCTTTCGACAATTCTTGAGCTAAATCCAAATCTTCATTTTTTACATACTTACCGGCACTAATACCTGTAATGGATTCACCAATCATACTCGATGTATTAGGCATAACACGAATGATAGGTAAAGATCTGTTTAGGATCTCCTCTATATACGTTGTTGAAATTCCGGCAAGAACGGATAAAATGACATGGTGATCTTGAAGTGCGGGTCGAAGTTGTTGAAGAACTTCTTCCGCTTGTTTTGGTTTTACCGCAAGAATAATCACGTCTGTATTCGTTAATGAGAGTTCTTGAACTGAAGTTGTCGTAATGTTATATCTGTTCGTTAGTTCTAATCTTCTGTTTTCATTCGTGTGGTTCGCGGCTATGATTCGATCAGGAGAAATTTTGGCTTTGTTGATCAATCCTGATATCATTGCTTCTGCCATTGAACCTGCACCAATAAAAGTAATATTTCTGTATTTTAACATGCAACCCCTCTTTCAATGATTTTACTTATTTATAAAGTACTATGTTAACATGTTCACAAATAGATGCAAGTCGTTGTATCCATTTCCACTGGATTGTAATATGATTTTTACATAAGAAACAAAGGAGGAGCGTGAATGAAATTTTATGTGGCTTCGGGATTTCAAAATATAGAACGTGTAAAAAAGTTAGGTAAAGATCTGCAAAATAAACTTCATTGGCAGCTTACATATGATTGGACTGTTAACGATAGAGCAGAGACGAAAGAAGATCTGGCTGAAATAGGAATAAAAGAATATGAAGCAGTCATGGAAGCTGATATAACAATCGTGGTCTTACCTGGTGGGAAAGGGTGTCATACTGAACTGGGTATAGCTTTAGGGAATAAGAAAATCGTTGTTTTGCACGATCCGGAAGGTGTGTTGCAAAAATTATCTGAAGCAACTACATTTTATTTTCTACCACAGATTATACATTGGAATGGGGTAGTAGAAGAACTGCCTGCATTGTGCAGCTCTTCTGAACCTTATCTTGCCTCTTTATAAGATTGATTTTGAAATGTTGTAACGGTTTTGGCAGCGATCCGATCGTATCCTTCTTCATTTGGATGGATGGAATCGTACAACCATTTATCCATATCGTCTGTTTGAAGAGCATCGCTAACGGGAACTACCAAAGCTGGCTTGTGAGAAAGTGCTGTTTCGTATGCGATTAAATTCCAATCATTCAATAGTTTTTCCGTCGCTGGGTAATATTTTTGTTCAGCATTAACAACGTTATACAGTTCATTCAACACTATTATTGCGTTAGGGTTATGTTTTCTGATGTTTTCGAAAATATCATTTAAGTTTTGCTTATAATCAGATTTAACATCATCGTAACTTTGTATAGCTTTTAGTGGACCTTGTTTCTTTGCAATTTGTACGAGGTCATTACCGCCAATATTTATTGAAATGATGTCTGCTTTCTCTACAGATTGCTGAACAGCTGGAATGTCCAGTTGATTCAGTAAGCCTTTACTCGTAAAACCAGAAACACCTTGATTTTCGAGAATAAAGGTTTTTTCTGTTAAGTCCTGCAGGTTGTCATTCACTTTGTTAGCAAAACCACCTTGCTCAGAGCCTCTTCCTTCAGCTACTGAATCGCCTAGCACGAGGTGATTCAAAGTGGATTTTGGAGAATTCTTTAGATATTGAAGATAAGTGATTTGTTTCGAATCTGATGAATCACTTTGATCGATCACAGATTCTTTCTTGATCTGGTTTATCTTATATTGCGGATAATAATACCACCCGGCTGCACTTATGACTAATAGCAAAGCAAACAAGGAGATGATATATCTTTTTTTCATATATATCCTCCTGTAACATATTTTTTTAAAAATAAAAGTATTAGTTATAGATAATATCATAAATATGCCTAGAAAGTGAAAGGTGACCACTTGAATAATAATTCACTAAAGATACCTGTATTTATTCCATTAATAATTGGGATCATCGCAATATCGTTTTCTTCTATTTTTGTTAAATGGTCAGATGCACCTGTTTCTGTTCAAGGAATGTATCGATTATTATTTACATTGATCTTGATGTTTCCATTCGTTTGGAAACAAGTTCGTTTTTTGAAAAAAATGACTTGGCAAGAAGGCTTTTTGTTATTTTTATCAGGAACCTTTCTAGCTCTTCATTTTTTGTTTTGGATGGGATCATTGAAATTAACTACCGTTGCAAGCTCTACGATACTGCTTTCTTTACAGCCTGTTTTTGTAATGATAGGAGCATACATAGCGTTTCGCGAAAGAACTTCAAAGGCAGCAATCATTGGGATGGTTGTTGCGATCGTTGGGGCTATTATGATTGGTTGGGGAGATATTGGCATCTCAATAAAACATATTCAAGGAGATGTTTTATCTATTTTAGGAACGATTGTAGTTGCAGCTCATATGCTGATCGGTCAAAAGCTTCTAAGAACATTTCCTGCTACACTTTATAGTTTTTCTGTATTTTTTGTTGCTGTCATTGTTTTTGGAATCTATAATTTGACTTTGTCTATACCGATGACTGGGTATCCAGAGAAAGAATGGGGGATCTTTGTACTGCTTGCCATCATACCAACTGTATTTGGACATGTATTGTTCAATTGGCTATTAAAATATGTAACAGCTGCTACGATATCAATGGCAATCTTAGGTGAACCAGTTGGGGCAACTTTGTTAGCTTACCTATTACTTGATGAATCACTAACTCTTTCCCAATGGAGTGGTGGTGCTATCGTGTTAGCGGGGCTGTATTACTTCTTGCAAAATACGCGAAAACAAAATAGACGTTCAACTCCTGCACCGATCATGCCACCAGTAACATCAGGTCCAATTGTAAAAAAAGGGTAAGAGCCTTTTTCTATGCTTTTTATGGGCATTCTTATATGATGAAACAAACAGATGAAAAAAGGAGATTGATCTCATGAGTAACTATGCAAAAGCTACTTTTGCTGGAGGATGCTTTTGGTGTATGGTCACACCATTTGAAGAGTGGCCAGGCATCATTTCTGTAGAATCAGGCTATACAGGTGGTCACAAAGAAAATCCAACTTATAAGGAAGTCTGCAGTGAAACAACCGGCCATTTTGAAGCCGTTCAAATCACATTTGATCCATCCATCATTTCGTATGAAAAAATCGTCTCAGTTTTTTGGAAACAAATTGATCCTACTGATGCTGGCGGACAATTTTACGATCGTGGAGATTCGTACCGTACTGCCATTTTTTATCATGATGAAGAACAAAAAACGGTCGCTGAAAAATCAAAAAAGGAATTAGAAGAGAGCGGTCGATTCGACAAGCCGATCGCAACTTTAATTTTACCTGCTGATACGTTTTATTCTGCTGAAGAATATCACCAGGATTATCATAAAAAGAATCCTTTTCATTACAAACGCTATCGCCAAGGCTCAGGGCGAGATGCCTTTATCAAATCACACTGGGTAGATAGTGGGCAAAAAGAAGAAATACTAAAAACCCTTAATCCTATGCAATATAACGTTACACAAAAAGATGCAACAGAACCTCCTTTTCAAAATGAATTTTGGAACCATACAGAAGAAGGGATCTACGTGGATATCGTTTCTGGGGAGCCTCTTTTCAGTTCTTTAGACAAATTTGATAGCAGCTGTGGCTGGCCTAGTTTTACAAAACCTGTTCGTTCATCTACTGTCGAAGAAAAGGAAGATTTATCTCACGGTATGATCAGGACGGAAGTGAGAAGTAAGGATGCAGATTCTCACTTAGGACATGTATTCACAGATGGTCCACGAGATCAAGGTGGATTAAGATATTGTATCAATTCTGCAGCACTTCGTTTTATTCCTAAGAACGAACTAAAAGAAAAAGGATATGGAGAATACCTCACTCTGTTCGAACAAAAATAAACCAGCCTTGGGCTGGTTTATTTTTGTTCAGAAGAGGAATAAGAATGTGATTGTATATATTTTAATCGAGCAAATAAAATGATTGCGCCAGCTGAAAGACCAGATATCAATCCGATCCAATACCCATATGCACCAAGCGACGTAAAATTAGCTAGGTAGTATCCCACCGGTAGACCGAGCACCCAGTATGAGATAAATGAAAGCATAAAGGTGACATTTACATCTTTATAGCCTCTTAGTGCACCTTGAATCGGAGCGCCTATAGCGTCAGCTAGTTGAAAGAACACCGCATACCATAAGAACGAAGTCGTAAGTTGAATGACTTCTGGTTCTTTTGAATAGATTCTCGCTACTTGTTCATCAAACACCATTAAGAGACCAGAGAGAATTAGGGCAAAGCCAACAGCCGTAACGATTCCTATATAGCTATACTGCGCGGCATCCTTAAAGCGTTTCGCGCCTACTTCATAACCAACTGCAATCGTGAGTGCAAAAGAGATACTCAAAGGCAGCATATATAAGAATGAAGCAAAGTTTAGTGCAGCTTGGTGAGCAGCGATTGTTATCGTGTTGAAATCACTCATTAAAAGTGTAACAGCAGCAAATATACTTACTTCAAAGAAGATGGCAAGACCAATCGGAACGCCGATCTTCAACTGTTCTTTCCAAGCAGTTAAAGAAGGTTTATAGAACGTTCGAAACAGTTTATATCTTCTGAACGGGTTCATGTTAACAACGATCATAACGGTTATAATGGCAGTTACCCAATACGTTATTGCTGTTGCCACACCAGCACCTACACCACCTAATTCGGGAAAACCACCTTTACCGAATATGAATAAGTAGTTAAAGATAGCATTTACGGGTAATCCAATCAGTGTGATAAACATCGTAATTCTAGTCTGACCTAAAGCGTCGATGAAAGATCGAAGTGCACCGTATAAAAACAGCGGCATGATGCCGAACGATAATGCGATTAAATAGCCTCTTGCCACATTTTCTACTTCTTTTTCGAGAGACATCGCACCTAAAATGGAATCTAACACAACTGATCCTAATACAACAACGATGACTGAAATTACGACCGACAAGTAAACAGCTTGCATGACGGACCGGGGCACATTTTTTGTATTCTTAGCTCCTTCAAGCTGTGAAACAATAGGTGTTAATGCCATTAAGATACCGTTTAGTCCAGTGAAGATCGGAACCCATAAACTCGATCCGATAGCTACACCTGCTAGTTGATCAGCACCTGAACGGCCGCTCATAACCGTATCTAAGAAATTCATGGCATATAAGCTTAACTGAGTGATCAATACGGGAATCACCAGTATTAAGAAACTTTTATATTTACTTCTTAACGAATATGTCTGTATCATCTGCATACTTCCTTTAGTAGTTAAACTGTCAATTCGAGACAATGAATTATATCATAAAACATAACTAATATACGTGAAGGAGAAACTATGAGTGTTCAATTTCTTTTTGAAGTTCAATCTGTTCTGCCAGGAGAGCAAAGCAATGAAAAAATTGTACTGGTTTCAACAGAGCTTTTATATAGAAGCAGTGGAGAAACAATCTATACAGGTGTAATACCGGTTAGAGTAACTGAGCATGGAGTGTTTGTATCGGTCCCAGCAGTTACAGCTGCCTTCAACTCAAAGTATTTACGAACGGAAACGTTATTTCGGTTAAAACGATACATTAAACGAATGAGAGATTACTTGGATTTTGATAAAAAGGAATAAGTTGACTTTTTGCTTTTACCTTCATATAATATGAAAAACTATATGTCAGAACATTTATGAAAAAGAGAGTAGTCTGTAAGGATGTTATATAGCGAGCAAGGGATTGGTGTAAGCCTTGCACAACCTTCAGACGAAGCGCACTTTGGAAATGTTTGCTTGAAAACGAAGTAGAGCAAACCGGGACTTCCCGTTAACAAGTCAAGTGGCCTTTAGGCAATGAGAGTGGTACCGCGGTTAATATCCGTCTCTTCTATTAATTTAGAAGAGGCGGATTTTTTTATTTTAGGGAGGTTAAAGAATGAACGGTAAAAAAGTATTTGCAGCTTATTTAAAAGAAAGAATTGGTAGTGAACTATCTTTCGAAGAAATTGATTCCGCTATTGAAAAACCTAAACAAATTCAACAAGGTGATCTAGCATTTCCTTGTTTTCAATTAGCTAAGATCTATAAGAAGTCTCCGAATGAAATCGCAACAACGTTAGCTGGTGGAACGAGTCAAGATGCGTTTGAGAAAATAGAAGTTGTTGGAGGCTACGTGAATGCTTTTTTAAATAAAAAAGTAGCTGCTGCATCGCTGTTAACTCAAATATTAAAGGAGAAAAACAACTATGCTAATCATCGTTTTGGTAAGGAAAAGACAATCGTTATCGATCTTTCTTCTCCTAATATTGCAAAGCCTTTCTCAATGGGACACTTGCGTTCAACAGTAATTGGTTCCTCAATAGCCGCGATCAGTGAAAAATGTGGGTACACGACAGTTAAAATTAATTATATAGGTGATTGGGGTACACAATTTGGTAAATTAATCTGTGCGTACTTAAAGTGGGGGTTGGAAAATAAGGTAAAAGATAATCCGATCGGAGAGCTGACTAAACTTTACGTTCGCTTTCATGAAGAAGCTGAAAAAGATCCTTCGTTAAATGATGAAGGGAGAATGTGGTTTAAAAAATTAGAAGATAATGATCCCAAAGCAAAAGAATTATGGATCTGGTTTAAAGAAGCTTCCTTAGACGCATTTCAGAACATCTATAAATTATTGGATGTCCATTTCGATTCTTATAACGGTGAAGCGTTCTTTAACGATAAGATGGAAGCTTCCGTAAAAGCCCTGCAAGAAGAGAATTTGTTAGAACTCTCTGATGGTGCCCAGGTTGTAAGAGTAGGTGAAGATCTACCACCGTGTTTGATCAAAAAAACGGACGGCGCCACTCTGTATGCTACACGTGACATTACTGCTGCCATCTATAGAAAGAAGACCTATGACTTTGACGAGGCATTCTATGTTGTCGGTCACGAACAATCTCTACATTTTGAACAAGTGAAACGCGTATTGAAAAAGCTTGGACACGATTGGGCTGATCACATGCATCATGTTCCTTTCGGGCTTATTTTACAGAATGGTAAAAAGATGAGTACACGAAAAGGAAGAACTGTACTATTAGAAACTGTTATCTTAGAAGCAGTAAAGTTAGCAGAACAAAATATTAGAAGTAAAAATCCTGAACTCCAAGATTTACAGAATGTCGCACGACAAGTAGGGGTAGGCGCGGTTATTTTTCATGATTTAAAAAATGAAAAAGGAAACGATGTGGAATTCTCGCTTGATACGATGCTTAAATTTGAGGGCGACACGGGGCCGTATGTGCAGTATACAGCTGCTCGAATACAGACAATATTAAATAAAGGAAATTTTAACGGAAGTGTTCCGAAAGAGTTGTCTATCGAATCAGAAAGCTGGGAGATCATATCTGTATTAAATGAATTCCCTGAAGTTGTTGAACAGGCATTTCGCAGAAAAGAACCATCTGTTATTTCAAAATATGTCTTAAAGTTATCTCATAAATTTAATCACTACTATGCAAATGTGAAAATATTAAACACTAAAGAAACGCCGGAACGACTTGCGTTATGTGCAGCAGTTCAGATCGTCCTGAAAGAAGGATTACGATTATTAGGCGTTCAAACACCGAATAAAATGTAAAGTTACCCGTTATTTTGCTGCGAAGTTTATTTAGTAGCAAATCATCTAGAATCCGTTATATAATCTTATAACTTCATATAAATTATGGGATCGAGGAACGGACAATGAAATTAAATGAACATACGAAGGGTATATGGTATGCCGCTTTTTCTTATTTAATATGGGGATTCCTTCCACTGTATTGGAAACCACTTCAATCAGCAGGATCCGTTGAGATTTTAGCACACCGCATCTTATGGTCTTTTCTTTTAATGATCGCTGTAATGTTCTTATTAAATAAGAAAAACGCTCTTACAAGAGATGTAAAAGTGCTCTTTGGTAATAAGAAACAATTTCTATCTGTATTTACCGCTTCACTATTAATAAGCGGGAATTGGGTCATGTATATTTGGGCCGTCAATACAGACCATGTTGTTGAAGCTAGCTTAGGCTATTATATTAATCCACTTGTTAGTGTAATTCTGGGCATGCTTGTATTGAAAGAAAAATTAAACAGCTGGCAGCTCGTATCCTTTGTATTAGCCGCATGTGGTGTTTTTCTATTAACGTGGCAACATGGAGAGTTCCCTTGGGTAGCTGTTTCTCTAGCTCTTTCGTTCGGCCTGTATGGACTTGTAAAAAAACTTGGGAGTTTTGACTCGTTAACGGGCTTAACATTTGAGACGATGTTTGTCTATCCATTAGCTTTCATTTATTTGATCTATCTTCAATGGAACGGGGAGGCGTCATTTATTTCTGGAGGCACTTCTACGACACTACTTTTATGGGGAGCTGGACTTGTGACTGCAGTCCCATTACTTTGCTTTGCGCAAGGTGTAAAGCGGATCTCTATGACGATGATCGGTTTTCTACAATACATTGCTCCCACTATCATGCTCGTATTAGGTGTATTTTTGTATCATGAAACATTTAGTCAGATTCATGTCATTTCATTTACCTTGATATGGATCGCGCTCCTTATTTTTACGGTCAGCAAAACAAAATGGGCAAATTATCTCATAAATCGTAAAAAACAAAATTCACTTTCTGCGAAAATATAGTATAATGGCAATGACCATTGTTACAGTTGAAACCTTATCAATGATAAGGTTCTTTTCATTCATTGTTTGAGAGCGCTTTAAATAGGGAAAAATTCAATGGCGAGAAATGATGAATCACCTGTTAACAGCAACAGCACAATACTTACAAAGGGAAGCAGGAGGGAACAAAAGATGAGTCATCAACGTTCCAAATCAGAAAATCCTTGGCAGGGACTAAGTGGACCAAATATGGCCTACATCCTTGAACTATATGATCAATATAGTGTGGATCCGGAATCTGTTGACAGTTCATTCAAAGAGAAATTTGATGCTTGGGGGCCTCCTATTGAGGGCTCTGTATCAAATCAACGTACTGCACAGAGTTTTGATGGATTGGATTTCGAGAAATTAGCAGCTGCATTAAAATTAGCAGAAAACATTCGCACTTACGGTCACTTAGCAGCTAACTTATACCCAGTAGGGGAATTTCCGAAAGACAACCACCATATTGACCCGAAAGAATTTAACTTAACTAAAGAAGATTTGAAAGCGATACCACCTTCCTTTATTTGGAAAGAAGCGCCATCTAGTGTTAAAGACGGCTATCAAGCCATCCAAATGCTTCAGGAAGTGTATACGAAAACAATCGCTTATGAATTCAGTCATGTACATGAGACTGAAGAGCGCCAATGGTTAAACACCATGGTTGAAACTAGCCAACATTATCCTAAATTTTCGGCTGAAGATAAGAAAAACCTTTTAACACGCCTGAGTGAAGTTGAAGGATTTGAGAAATTCCTTCATAAAACATTCGTTGGGCAAAAACGTTTCTCTATCGAAGGCGTTGATATGCTGGTACCGATGCTTGATGAAGCAGCTAAAGAAGGATGCCGTGACGGAGCAGAACATGCTCTGATCGGAATGGCACACCGTGGGCGTCTGAACGTACTTGCTCACGTTCTTGGCAAACCTTATGAATTAATTTTCTCAGAATTTCATCATTCTCCAAACAAGGAGCTAATTCCTTCTGAAGGTTCTAGAGGAATTAACTTCGGATGGACGGGAGATGTAAAGTACCATCTAGGTGCAAGCCGATTAGTTGAAACAGATCAATCTCATAAAATTAAAATCTCACTTGCTAATAACCCAAGTCACTTAGAGTATGTTGATCCAGTTGTTGAAGGATATACAAGAGCAGCTCAGGAAACGCGTGACAAGAAAGGTTATCCGGTGCAAGATACTTCTAAAGCATTTGCGATTCTTATTCATGGTGATGCTGCATTTCCTGGCGAAGGAATCGTTGCTGAAACATTGAACTTAAGTCGCCTTAGAGGGTATCAAACGGGTGGAACACTTCATATCATCGCAAACAATTTAGTAGGTTTTACAACAGATAGCGGTGATTCTCGTTCGACGAAATATGCGAGTGACCTTGCTAAAGGTTTTGAGATCCCGATCATTCACGTTAATGCAGATGATCCAGAAGCATGTATTGCAGCTGTACATCTTGCTTATGAATATCGTAAAAAGTTCCAAAAAGATGTTCTGATCGATCTGATCGGATATCGTCGATTCGGTCACAATGAAATGGACGATCCATCTGCAACACAGCCTCGATTGTATAAACATGTAAACAGTCATCCGACCGTTCGTGACGTTTATGCAAAACAGCTTGTTAACGAAGGTGTACTATCTGATGAAGAAGTAAAGTCTATTGAAAATGATGTATTAACAAAGCATCAGACTGAATATGAAAAAGTTCAAGGTCGCAAAGAAAAATTCAAATTGGAAGACACAAGACTTCCTGATCCGTTATCGAAAGCACTTCCTGATATCGATACCACAATTTCAGTTAGTGATCTTCAAGAACTTACAGAAAACATGCTGAAGTTCCCAGAAGACTTTAATGTATATCCGAAAATCAAGAGAATCCTTGAACGCAGACGCAAGTCATTCCAAGGGGAAAAGATCGATTGGGGTATGGCTGAATCATTAGCGTTCGCTTCTATCCTTAAAGATGGAACGCCGATTCGTATTACGGGGCAAGACTCTGAGCGTGGTACATTCGCGCAAAGACACCTTGTATTAAACGATAGTGAGAGCGGAAAGAAGTTTTCTCCATTGCATGCCATGGATGACATCGATGTTTCGTTTGCGATTCATAACAGTCCATTGTCAGAATCATCAGTTGTTGGTTTTGAGTACGGTTATAATGTATTTGCACCTGAAACGCTTGTTATTTGGGAAGCACAATACGGAGATTTCGCGAACGTTGCTCAAGTTCTGTTCGATCAGTTCTTATCAGCAGGACGTGCGAAGTGGGGACAAAAATCAGGTATGGTGATGCTTCTTCCTCACGGATATGAAGGTCAAGGACCTGAGCATTCAAGTGCACGTCTAGAAAGATTCTTACAGTTAGGTGCAGAAAATAACTGGACGGTTGCTAACGTAAGTACTGCTTCACAGTACTTCCATTTGCTACGACGTCAAGCAAAGCTTCTATCAATGGATGAAGTTCGTCCGTTAGTCGTTATGACACCTAAGAGCTTGCTGCGTGACACGAAAGTAGCATCCATGGCGGAAGCTTTTGAAAGTGACCACTTTATGCCATTGTTACAACAACCTGGTCTAGGCAAAGAAAAAGACAAAGTGAAGAAAATCTTACTTTGCTCTGGTAAGATTGCGATCGATCTTGAAAAAGCTCTTGAACAAGATCAAGTAGCAAGAACGGAGATGCATATCGTTCGTGTTGAACAGATCTATCCGTTCCCAGAAGAAGAGATGAATGCTCTATTAAAAGAGTATCCAAACGTTGAAGACTTGATCTGGGTGCAAGAAGAGCCGAAAAACATGGGATCGTGGTTATACATCGAACCAAAACTTCGTGCTGTAGCACCAAAAGCTCACGTTTCTTATATTGGACGTCAAGAACGTTCGAGTACGGCTGGTGGGGAACCAGACATCTATAAAAAAGAACAAGAACAAATCATCCAAACATCATTAGCACTAGACATTCAATCGCGAGAGGGAGGCCGTGAACATGTTTGACGTTAAAGTTCCGGAGTTAGCCGAATCAATTTCAGAAGGTACAGTAGCACAATGGCTTAAAAAAGAAGGCGACACAGTTGTTAAAGGTGAAGATCTAGTAGAGCTTGAAACTGATAAAGTAAACATTGAAATCAGTGCTGAGCGAGATGGCGTTTTAAAAAATATCAAAGTTGAACCAGGCGACACTGTAGCCGTTGGGGATATCATCGCTTCTATCGTTGAAGGCGGAGCTTCTGAGTCTGCAGAACCTGCAGCAGAAGAAAAGACGGACGAAAAAGCAGCTCCAACTCAACAAAAACAAGAGCCCGTCGTTGAAAAAGACGCGGCTGAAGAAGAACTGAAAGCTTCTGATCGCCCGATCGCATCTCCTGCAGCTCGCAAGCTTGCTCGTGAGAAAGGCATCGATCTTTCTGAAGTGAATGCTCGCGATCCTCTAGGACGCGTTCGCACGGAAGATGTAAAACGTCACGCTGAAGGTGGAAGCACAGAAAAAGCTGCTCCGGCATCTAAGCCAGCAGCAGCAGCTTCTAAACCAGCTGCTTCTGTTGAAGCGGTAAATCCTGAGAAACCTGTAGAGCGCGTGAAGATGTCCCGCAGACGTCAAACGATCGCTAAGCGTTTAGTTGAAGCTCAACAAACAGCAGCGATGCTTACAACGTTTAATGAAGTTGATATGACGGCGATCAACGAAGTTCGTGCTCGCCGTAAGGACAAGTTCTATGAGCAAAACGGAGTTAAACTAGGATACATGTCATTCTTCACGAAAGCTGTTGTCGGAGCACTGAAAAAGTTCCCTGCCATCAATGCTGAGATTCAAGGCGATGAAATGGTTCTTAAGAAGTTCTACGATATCGGAATCGCAGTTGGAGCAGAAGAAGGACTAGTTGTACCAGTTGTTCGCAACGCTGATCGTCTAAGCTTCGCTGGTATCGAAAAAGAAATCGGAAACTTAGCTGAGAAGGCACGTTCTAAAAAGCTATCATTAGAAGACCTTCAAGGTGGATCATTTACAATCACGAACGGCGGAATCTTCGGATCGATGCTTTCAACACCAATCTTGAACGCACCTCAAGTTGGTATCCTTGGAATGCATACAATCCAATGGAGACCAGTAGCGATCGATAAAGAGCGTATGGAAAACCGTCCAATGATGTACATCGCACTTTCTTATGATCACCGTATTGTAGATGGAAAAGAAGCGGTAAGCTTCTTAACAACGATTAAATCACTTCTGGAAGATCCAGAATCACTTCTTTTAGAAGGTTAATGTTTAGTAACGTAATGATGATATGGAACACCCCCTGCTTGCAGGGGGTGTTTTTTTGGTGGGTTTGAATAGAGGATAGGTCGTTAGTGCGGTGTGGGAGGTTAGCGAGTGTTTTGGAAGGAAGGTTGGCTGGATTTGTCGAATGGCCTTTATTTTTAATTTTCGGCTTAATTGTGGTTGGTGTCAGCTTAATTGGTAGGCTAAACGACTTAATGAAAGTCTTTTTTGACTTAATTTTTTCAATTTAGACTTAATTGTGCACAACCTAAATTCCGAGCAAAAAATTATTCATCAAACCATTGCTGAAAATAAAGGTTTTTTATCAATTTTTATCGAATGACATATGTACTAAAATAGCTAGAGGTGATACCTTGATAAAAAAACCACGTACCAAGCCCCTGAAACTATTAAAATTAGACGCCATCTTACAAAGATTAGTACACAATCATCTGAAACACGGTGAACTACAAATTGAATTTGCTAGATATTCAGCAGGTTATAGAGGTGAAGTGGCATTAGATTATTTTTTGCACGATTTAGATGAGAATTCATACCTCATTTTTCATGACTTGCGACTTCCAAGAGATAAAGAAAAGAAGTACTACTTTCAGATTGACTGTCTGGTTCTTCATTCTTCGTTTTGCGTTTTGCTCGAAGTTAAAAATCTCTCAGGCGATCTATATTTTGATCATCACTTCGATCAGATGAAAAGAACGAAAAATGGCATAGATGAAACTTTTCCTGATCCAGTTAACCAGGTCCAACAACAAAAATCATATCTGGATAGCTGGTTCACAAGAAATCAGTTGCCTAAAATCCCACTTTATTCCCTCGTTGTTCTAACAAATCCTAAATCTTTTATTACACTATCACCGCATTATGGTAAAAAAGCAGCTCATATTATTCGAGCTAAGGGTCTAGCCAACAAAATTCAAGAATTTTCAACGATTCATCATCAAGAAATCCTCTTAAAGAAAGACCTCTCAAAACTTACTTCAAAGCTATTAAAGCAACACGAGAAGCATAATCCAGACGTATTAAAAACATATAACATCAAGAAAACAGATCTTTTTACTGGAGTCTTTTGTCCAGACTGCAATCATGTTCCTATGCGACGAGAGAGAAGTACTTGGGTTTGTACTAAGTGCAATGTAAAGTCCAAAGATGCTCATATAAAAGCGATCCAAGATTACGCAATGATCTTTGATGAGCCAGTTAAGAACAAAACGTTAAGACGTTTTTTACACATCGATTCTTCTACATGTATGAAAAATCTTCTAAAATCCATGAATCTTACCCCGAGCGGACCTACTAATTCAGCAACTTACCATCTACCAATTCCTGAATAGATCAACGCAATATAATATTATATTAGTCTAATAAAGAGTAGATATATGAACCTACTGTTTGCAAATTTTATATTAATTGCAAAATGCAACTAACTTTACTTGCAAAGTACGAATAATTAAATATTAATTTATTTGCATTTTGCAACTAAAACACAAAAAAGGCAGCTGTAACCAACAGCCGCCCTCAATTATATAACTTAAGGTATCAACAAAATCTTCCCTGTACTCTTTCTACTCTCCAAATATTCATGAGCTTTTGCTCCGTCACGTAAAGAGAAAGATGTTTCATTAATTTTTACATCTCCATCCTTAATCCATTCAAACAGCTCGCTTGATCGTTTTACACGTTCTTCGTGAGAGGTTAGAACGTTCCACAAGTCGCCTCCGGTCAACGTCTTAGAAGTATCCATGAGCATGCGGGGATCAATGGACACAGGGTCGCCGTCAGCCATACCAAAGAATACTACGGTTCCGCCAATCCTTGTAACTTCGAAACTGTCCATTATCGTAGAACCAACTGACTCGTAAACAACGTCTACACCTTTGCCAGATGTTTCACTCAACACGCTTTCTGTCCAATTATCATTATATAAGAATACTGAATCCGCTCCTGCTTCAAAAGCGACCTGACGTTTTTCTTCTGAAGATGTTAGACCAATAACCTTTCCGCCAAGCAACTTGATGATCTGAATCAATAGCTGTCCAACACCGCCAGCGGAAGCATGAACCAATGCAACATGACCTTGTTTAATCGAAAAACTGTCTCTAGTCAGATAGTGTGCAGTCAACCCTTGTAACAAAAGAGAGGCTGCTGCTTCAAAGGAAACACCTTCTGGAATGGGTATTGCTTTTTCATTAGGGACAACGACCAGTTCCGCGTTTGCAGCGGGTACATCTGCGAATGCGATACGATCTCCAACAGAAACACCATTAACAGCACTGCCAACTTCTTTAACGATCCCTGCTCCTTCATAACCTAGAATGTAAGGAGGCTTTCCTTCTAGATGATAATTGCCTTTTCTTCTATAAACATCAGCGAAGTTTAAGCCAATGGCTTTCATTTCTACCAAAATGTCTTGGTCACCAATAACTGGATTTTTAATTTCACGATAGTCTAAAACCTCGGGACCACCGAATGAGTCAAAAACTAATGCTTTCATATATGTAGATCTCCATTCTAATAATTATCTTCCTTATCATATTAACCGAAACAATCTGTGAAATACTAGGAAAGGAGCTCTAGAAAATGAATTTGACAGATAAGGCAGGGCACATTATGATTTAACAAAAGAATTTCTTAAAGGAGAGAGACTTCATGATTCATTTAGAGTGGGCGAACAGAGAAACAATTCGCGAGATCAAATGCGTACATACAGATGCAAAAAAATATATGGTTAACCGTGCTTTAACTGCCGGCAAAACATATGAACTAAAAAATGAAACAGAGGAATTTTATTTTGTAGTAGATAACACAGGGAAAATAGGCGGATACTACAAAGAATATTTCGAAGGCTAAGCCAAAAAGCGACCAAAGAATAAGCCTGACTCATTGAGCCAGGCTTATTCTATCTATTAAGAATGAATCTTCTTTTTTTCCTTGTTTAATAGAGCATCCATGAATTCATGGAATTCTGGAATGTTCATCTGTTGTGCTGAATCTGATAGCGCTACTGCTGGGTCAGGATGTACTTCAGCCATAACTGCATCGGCTCCGATCGCCATTGCCGCTTTAGCAGCAGGGAGGAGAAGGTCTTTTCGGCCCGTTGAGTGTGTTACGTCCACAACTACCGGGAGATGCGTTTCTTTTTTAAGAATAGGTACCGCTGAAATATCGAGTGTGTTACGAGTTGCTCTCTCGTAAGTACGAATACCGCGTTCACATAGAATAACTTGTGAGTTACCTTGAGCCAAGATGTATTCTGCAGCGTACATGAATTCTTCAATCGTCGCAGCTAACCCACGCTTCAGCAATACTGGTTTGTTCACAGATCCAGCTGCTTTCAATAGATCAAAATTCTGCATGTTACGTGCGCCGATCTGAATCACATCAACATAATCTAGCGCCATCTCAATATCGTTCGGATTAAGAATTTCACTTACAACAGCGAGCTGATGTTCATCTGCTGCTTTACGAAGAATTTTTAATCCTTCAAGTCCAAGACCTTGGAAGTCGTAAGGAGACGTACGCGGTTTGAATGCGCCACCTCGGATTAGTGTTAATCCTTTTTCTGCAATGACTTCTGCTACTTGCTTCACTTGTTCGTAGCTTTCTACCGCACAAGGACCCATGATGAAGTGGGGATTACCATCACCAATCTTTTCACCTTTTACATTTACGATCGTATCTTCAGGTTTCTTTTTACGAGATACGAGTAATGCTTTTCGGTTATCATCTTTTTGAAGCTCCAAGCTAGCTTTGAAGATTTGCTTGAAGATGTGCTGTACCGTTGATGTTTCGAACGGACCATCGTTATGAGAAGCAATCAGATCTAATAGCTCTCTTTCTCTTACAGGATCAAACCGTTTAACTCCTTGCATTTCCTTAAGCTTTCCAATTTGTTGTGCAACATTACCTCGTTCATTTAAAAGTTCTAAAATTTTTAAAGAAATATCATCCATCTGTTTGCGTAAGTCTGCTAATTCGTTTGACATGTGTGGTTCCTCCCCATATTTATACTACTGTCATTAGTTCCTATATCGCGGCCGCTCATAGGCTTATATATATACATCGTTACATAGACACTTTCGCGCTTTAAAGCGTGTGTCTCATAAAGTATTGTTTGTAACTTTAAAGGGATTTCAAAAGAATGTCAAGTACTTACACAAAAAAAGTAAAAATTATTTTCCAGCCTGTTTTACAAGCTTTTTGACATATAGATGAAGGTAATGTAAATTTTAAGAAAAATGAATGAATTTCCTTTACAACAGCGCTTCAACGTGCTAAAACTGTTTATAACTTTATAAAACAAATCGCAATGAAAGAACAGCAGTAGTGAAATGGTTCCCTGTTATTAGAGAGCTGATGGTGGTGCAAATCAGTACATAGCCTTTCACGAATTACAATTCTTGAGCATGCTTTGAAAAAGGCCGGAAAAATTTCCGTTAACAAAATGAAGGTGGCAAAGATATATTCTTTGCTGTCAGGGTGGTACCGCGATGATAATTCGTCCCTGCTTATTAGCAGGGATTTTTTTGTACTATCAGAACTATTTTTACAAGTGCAATAAGTAAAAAAGGGAAATGTTATGTACAACTAAGGCTGACTCAAAGATAAACGGTTCAGCAAAGATTTTTCTATAAATAAACAGGCAAACGGGAGGAATAGAACATGAGATATTTAACAGCAGGGGAGTCACACGGCCCTCAACTCACAACAATCATTGAAGGTGTACCAGCAGGTTTGCCTCTAGTAGCAGAAGACATTAACGAAGAACTAGCTAGACGTCAAAAAGGGCATGGGCGCGGACGTCGAATGCAGATTGAGAAAGATCAGGTTCAGATCGTAAGTGGTGTACGTCACGGAGTAACGCTCGGCTCGCCGATCACACTCATTGTTGAAAACAAAGACTTTACTCATTGGACGAAGATCATGGGTGCTGAACCTCTCGAAGACGACAACGCAGAAGTGAAACGTGTTATCTCTAGACCTCGACCGGGTCATGCAGATCTAAACGGTGCTATCAAATACAATCATCGAGATATGAGAAACGTGCTAGAACGTTCTTCAGCCCGAGAAACAACTGTAAGAGTTGCAGCAGGTGCTGTTGCGAAAAAGGTCCTTAAAGAACTTGGTGTTGAAGTTGGAGGACATGTGTTAGAACTAGGTGGTGTAATAGCTGAGAATACTTCCTATGAATCGTTAGAAGAACTTCGTGAAAAAACGGAGGTCTCTCCTGTTAGATGTTTCGATAAAAATGTTGAAAAGACGATGATGGATGCCATCGATTCGGCAAAAGAAAACGGAGACTCGATCGGTGGGGTTGTAGAAGTAATCGTAGAAGGTATGCCAGTAGGCGTTGGAAGCTACACCCATTATGATAATAAACTCGATGCAAAATTAGCAGCAGCTATTATGAGTATCAATGCATTTAAAGGTGCTGAGATCGGTATTGGTTTTGGAGCAGCACGAAAACCTGGAAGTGAAGTGCATGATGAGATTGTTTGGGATATCGAACGTGGTTATACAAGAAGAACAAACAACGCAGGAGGCTTTGAGGGAGGAATGACGACCGGAATGCCAGTTGTTGTCCGTGGTGTGATGAAGCCGATTCCTACTCTATACAAGCCGCTAAACAGTGTGGATATTGAAACAAAAGAAGTCTTCGCCGCAAGCATTGAACGCTCTGACAGCTGTGCAGTTCCTGCAGCAAGTGTTGTAGCAGAATCTGTAGTTGCTTGGGAGCTTGCAAGTGCCCTAGTCAATCAATTTGGACAAGATAACATGGAAGTGATTAAGAAAAACATCGTGCAGTACCAAGAACGTGCAAGGGTGTTTTAAATGAACACGATACACATAACAACACCTTCAAAGAACTACCCGGTTTTTATTGGTGAAAAAGTAATTGATCAGCTTAAAGTAGTTCTTGAAAATCTGAATCCTTCACCTAAGAACCTATTGATCATAACAGATGAAAACGTTGGAGCCCTCTATTTAGAAACCGTACAAAAAGTGATCGGTGATGCATTCACTCATGAAACGATACAAATTCAGGCTGGTGATGATCAAAAGTCTTTTGAGAATTATATGGCTTGCCAAAGTTTTGCTCTAACTAAAGAACTCGACCGGTCATCTGTTGTTATTGCGCTTGGAGGCGGTATGATCGGAGACCTTGCTGGATTTGTCGCAGGAACCTATATGAGAGGAATTCGCTTTGTTCAAATCCCGACTTCTATACTCGCACATGATAGTGCAGTAGGTGGGAAAACGGGTATCAATCACCCTGAAGGTAAGAACATGATCGGGGTATTTCATCAACCTGAAGCGGTGATCTATTCCACAGACTTCTTGACTACCTTACCACTTAACGAAAAAAGATCTGGCTTTGCGGAGGTCGTAAAACACGCATTGATTGCTGATGAAAATCTATATCGTTCGTTAAGAGAAAACGTTAAAACCATTGATGATCTAAAAGGTGACTGTCTACAGCAAGCTCTTATAAAAGGCATCGAAATAAAAAATGCGATCGTCACACAAGACGAGAAAGAAAAAGGAATTCGGGCATATTTGAACTTTGGTCATACACTCGGCCATGCTATAGAAGGAGAGCTTCAATACAAAGGCATCACTCATGGTGAAGCAGTTGCATTAGGTATGCTATTTGCACTTTCACTAAACGAGGGCACAGAAAATTTAGGAAAAGAACTAAAACTGTGGTTAACATCTTTAGGTTATCCGTCATTTCCTAAGCATTTATCTTCTTCCTCATTAATCAATCGTATGAAAAAAGATAAGAAAGCTGAAAAGGGCATGATTCAAATGGTGCTGCTGAACGGTTTCGGTAAGCCCTATTTATCACCTTTTACTTCAGAAGAATTAGAGCGTAAATTATCTTCTTTTATAGGAGAGATTTAAAAAGGAGTATGAATACATGAAGAACGTCTTACTAATAGGGGTTGGATTGATTGGTGGTTCAATCGCTCTTTCTATCAAACAAGAACACGAAGCAACAATCTATGGGTACGACGTTTATGCTGACAACAGTGTAAAGGCAGCAGAAATAGGCGTGATTGACGAAGCTGTTACAAACTTTACTAGGATTGCCCCAATAGCAGATCTAATTATAATTGCAACACCTGTTGAAGCAACGTTGCAGGTGATGGAGAAACTAGCTACCATTTCACCTGTAATTAAAGCGTTAGTTATGGATGTTGGAAGCACAAAAAAATCAATTATGAATAAAGCAGAGGAAATGGCCGTTTCTGGTATTCGTTTTATTGGTGGTCACCCTATGGCTGGATCGCACAAAACAGGAGTGGAAAGTGCAAAGGTACATCTGTTGGAAAATGCCTTTTATTTTTTGACACCAAACTCCTTAACTACTGAAGTAGATATCGATGAAGCAAAGACATGGTTAAAAGGGACAAGAGCAAAATTTCTCGTTACTGATCCAGATGAACATGATTTTCTTACTGGAATCATAAGTCACTTTCCGCATCTTGTCGCCTCAAGCCTTGTGAGGATTGCGCAAAATCATGCGAAGGAAAAACCGTTGATACAGCAACTTGCAGCAGGAGGGTTTCGAGACATTACGCGTATTGCTTCAAGCTCTCCTAAAATGTGGAGTGATATTGTCAGTCAAAATAAGTCACATCTTCTTAAACTTTTAAATGAGTGGAAAAATGAGATGGATACGGTGATTGAGTTCGTTGAAAAGGGAGATGAATCGGAACTCTATGATTACTTTGAAGGTGCAAAATCATTCCGAGATTCCTTACCTGTTCGATCAAAAGGTGCGATTCATCCATTTTCAGATCTATATGTGGATATCCTCGATAAGGTAGGTGCTTTATCTCACATTACTGCACTACTGGCACAATCAGAAATTAGTATTATTAATTTGAGTATTTTAGAAGTAAGAGAAGGACTCAACGGAGTACTTCGATTGAGCTTCCAAGATGATAATGATCGAGACCAAGCACAAGACATTCTACAGAATGAGAATTATTTAACTCAAATTACTTTATAAGGAGGCACTATTCTATGACAAAACAATTACAACCCATTCAACGACTAAAGGGATCTATTAAAGTGCCTGGAGACAAATCTATTTCACATCGAGCAGTCATGTTTGGGTCCATTGCAGAGGGTCGGACGACAATTGATGGTTTTTTAACAGGTGAAGACTGCTTAAGTACTATTTCTTGTTTCAAGAAACTCGGCGTTTCAATTCTACAAGAAGGTGAAAAAGTAACAGTAGAAGGAAAAGGACTTACTGGATTAACACCACCTTCAGAAGATTTGTACGTAGGGAATTCGGGTACTACGATTAGGTTGATGCTAGGCATTCTTGCTAACACACCTTTTGAATCGATCTTAACAGGTGATGATTCGATCGCAAAAAGACCAATGAATCGTGTTACCAAACCTTTAAAAGAAATGGGAGCTACGATTGATGGAAATGATTCAGGAAACAAGGTTCCACTTCACATTAAAGGTGGCGAAACACGAGGTATTCATTACACCTCTCCAATCGCTAGTGCTCAAGTAAAATCGGCTATTATTCTAGCAGGATTAGATGGAGAAGGAACAACTTCTGTAAAAGAACCCTTCAAATCGAGAGACCATACAGAACGCATGCTAAAAGCGTTTGGAGTAGAAGTCGAAACGGATGATCTATCTGTTTCGGTCGCAGGTGGCCAGAAGTTAAAAGGAACTCATATTGAAGTACCAGGTGATATTTCTTCAGCTGCCTTCTTTTTAGTGGCAGGTGCGGTCGTTCCAAACAGTGAGATTACACTAAAAAAAGTAGGGTTAAACCCAACTCGTACTGGAATATTAGATGTGCTGAAGAATATGGGGGCAGATATAGCTTACCAAAATAAAAATGATGAAGCTTCAGAACCTTTTGGAGATTTAGTCATCAAAAGCTCTGCCTTAAAAGGAACGATTATTGAAGGCGATCTTATTCCTCGACTGATCGATGAAATTCCAATCATAGCTCTAGCCGCAACACAAGCGGAAGGAACGACGATTATAAAAGATGCACATGAACTTCGAGTTAAAGAAACAGACCGAATTGAGACCGTAGTGAACGAGCTTAAGAAAATGGGTGCAGATATTGAAGCAACAGAAGATGGTATGATCATCCAGGGTAAGTCTTCATTACAAGGAGCATCTGTACAAAGCTACGGTGATCACAGAATCGGAATGATGTTAAGTGTGGCCGCTTGTATAGCAGAAGGTGAAACAACACTTGCAAACAGTGAAGCAATAGCTGTTTCGTATCCTTCATTCTTTGAACAACTGAATGATCTTACAAAGTAAAGAAAAAACATTCCCTTTTCATGAAAAGGGAACGTTTTTTTGTATTATTGAACACTTGAAAATGTTCTTAGATCTTCAATGTCTGCCACCTTGAATCCATTCGCTTCTACTCGGTGAACAAGTTCATCGATCTCTTCACGCGATACACTTTCATTGAAAGTGATAACAACTCTGCGAAGAAATTGCTTACCCGCGTCTTGGGTAAAAACACCTTCAATATTGTATTCTTCATGAATAGCTGTAAATAGCTTTCTTAACGAACCTTTTCCTTCTGTGGTTGAAACCGTTAAAGAATAACCACCTTTCTTAATGCCATAAGAATCTTCTAGTATATCCATTACTTTTGAGTGAGTAATGATTCCTAAGAAGTTATGATCATCATCGACCACAGCCATAAAAGGTAAGCGTCTAATCGTGAAGAGCACTTTGAAATAAGCTGTATTCTCATGAATAAAAGCGTCTTTCTCCTCTACAATTCTACTAACATGGTCTTTCACTGATCCAACATTATCAATAATATAATCAGAAGTAGTCTCTTTAAAAAGAAGACCTACAAATTTTTGTTCTGATTCATCCAAAACGGGTATGCAGCGATACCCTGATTGGATAATAGTATATCGAGCTTCGCTGATTGACATGTTCTCTGTTACATACGTTACTTTAGATTTAGTTAGATAGTTGGATTTTACTTTCATAAGACACACCCTTTTCAGAATAATATAAATATTTAAAACTATTTCGACAAAAAAAGCAAATAACCTTTCTTTTTACTCAACTTTATTACTAATTGCATATTAAGCAATAATACCATATACTATTACTAGAATATTTAATAAATTTTTAAAAGGAGGTGTAAGGCATGCTTAAAGGTGTACAAATGTTTAACTGGTTGGTTGTTTTCCGTGCAATTACTTATGTATTTTCTAAAATTGGCGGAGTCTGTCCATTTTCAGTTAAAACATTAAAGTACATCACAAAGTAACCTTACCCTATCCTTTTTTTATTGTTAGTAACCATGGGCAGGTATGTTGCTCATGGTTTTTTTGTATACAAAAAAGGGCAGTGGCATTGGATTAAAAGGAGAAAATGAAATGATTATATGCACTGTTCATAAAGTTAAGAAAATGTATGGCGGAAATGAAATACTAAAAAACATATCTTTTGAAATTCACGAACAAGACCGAGTAGGTATAGTCGGACAAAATGGTTCAGGAAAAACGACTCTGTTTAAGCTGCTAAGCGGGATTGACCATCCGGACTCAGGTTCTATAGCCATCAGGAAGGATGCAGAAATCGGATATTTAGAACAACTTCCTGAGCATACGGAGAATATGAGGGTACATGATGTGGTTTCTGCAGCCTTTCAAGAAATCAATGAGATCGAATTTAAAATTCAACATGTTAATGCATTGTTAAGTGATCCAGATCAAACACACCGATTAGACAAAAATCTGAATAAGCTCTACAGACTGCAAGAAGAATTTGAAGAGCTTGGTGGTTATGCGATTGAGTCGAAGATAAATGGCGTTCTGGCTGGTTTAGGTCTAACTCAACTCTCTCAACACCTTTTTAAGCAACTAAGTGGAGGAGAACAAACGAAGGTGGGTCTAGCTTGTTTGTTATTAAAAGAGCCTGAGCTTTTACTCTTAGACGAACCTACCAATCATCTTGACATCGAAACAATGAATTGGTTAGAAAATTATCTTCAAAAATATAAGGGTTCCGTAATTATTATCAGTCATGATCGCTACTTTTTAGATAGAGTTACATCAAAGACGATTGATATAGAAGATGGTGAATGTACCTTATATCATCAAAGTTACTCAGGTTTTGTCAAAGAAAAAGAGAATAACCTTCTTCTAGAATTTGAGAAATATGAAGAACAGCAAAAGAAAGTTAAAAAGATTAAAGAGTCGATCAAACAACTAAGAGATTGGGGAGCACGTTCAGGAAATGAAAAATTCTTCAAAAGAGCGAGGAACATGGAGAAAGCCCTTCAACGAATACAGAGTATGAAACGCCCCAAACTGGAACGTAAAAAAGCAGCTTTCGAATTTTCAGTAAACAAAAGAAGTGGCCAAGATGTAGCGGTAATTAAAGGGCTTAGTAAAGAAATCGAAGGTCGCTCCATATTAAGTAATCTCGAATTGCAGATACGATATGGTGAGAAAGTAGCCCTCGTTGGTAAAAACGGTTCTGGAAAAACAACACTGCTAGAGACCTTGCAAACTCTTGAAAACTGCAGCGGCACGATAAAGCTTGGACCGTCTGTTTCAATCGGTTACCTTTCTCAAAAAGGCCTTATTGCTGAATCAACTCAATCCGTACTTGATATCTTCAGAGAAAAAGTACCGATGGAAGAAGGAGAAGCTCGGCATCACTTAGCAAAGTTTTTGTTTTACGGCGCATCCGTTTATAAAAAAGGAAATGAACTTAGCGGTGGAGAACGAACACGACTCAGACTTGCACAGCTTGTTTATGAAGGATTTAATTTCTTAATACTCGATGAACCGACAAACCATTTAGATATTGATTCACGTGAAGCCTTAGAACTAGCACTAGAAGAGTTTAATGGAACAATTCTATCAGTCTCACACGATCGATACTTTATGAACAAACTCTTTGAACGTACCATTTGGTTAGAAGAGGGAACCCTAGAGAGTTATAGTGGAAATTTTGATTATGCACTTGAAAAGCGGTTAGACATTTAAATGTAACTATCCTACTGATATACAGGTTATTTTAAATAGCCTGTTTCTTTTTGGTTATATTTTGTTGGTTTTATAGTGTTGGTTTTCGTTCAAGGGACGTGACCTCGAGGTGCTAGCCACTGCAACTAGACAGGTGAGACACTTATACGTGAAACGTACGAATGTGCCTCACCGCCTGCCCCGTGGAAAGCGAGCAACCTGGAACGAAATCGACTACTTCCAAAAGCTTCAAGATATTCGAAAAAAGTCTTTTAAAAAGAGCCTTCTTTTATTCATTTTCTACTGATTGTTCTTTCAATGTATGGGGAATAATGGTGAGAAAACGTGTCTAAACAGGAGGGATCTTATGAGTAACTATGAAAATAACATGCCGCAGTTTCCAGAACCGATTTGGAGGCAGCAATTAAATCTACCTACATACTCTGTATTGAATGAAGATAATCAAACGGAAGTAGTGGTTGTAGGAGCGGGGATAAGCGGTATTACTACAGCTTATCTTCTAGCGAAAGAAGGCAAAAAGGTTACACTGATTGAGGCAGGTAAAGTAATTAATGGAACAACTGGTCATACAACAGCAAAGATCACTTCTCAACATGATGTTATCTATGATCACCTTATTTCACATATAGGGTTAGAAAGAGCACGTCAGTATTATGAATCAAATGAACAAGCTAAACAGTTTATTGAGAATCTTGTTAAACAAAACAATATTCATTGTAACTTTGAGAAACACGATGCATTTCTATATGCAAACACTGAGGAAGGCATCAAAAAGCTTAACAAAGAAGCTGATGCTTATCAACAGTTAGAGATCGATGGTGAGTTGGTCGAACAAATTCCATTTAACATACCGCATAAAAAAGCACTTGTTATGAGAAATCAAGCGCATTTTCACCCTGTAAAATATTTAGCAGCATTATTACAAGAAATGGAGTCGCTAGGTGTTGAGGTCTACGAAAACACGACAGCAACAGATATTATAGAAGAGAAACACAAAAAAGCTATTGTGCAAACAAGTAACGGACACAAAATTACTGCCGACTTTGTAGCTTGTTGCACACATTTTCCGTTTTTTGATGGAATGGGTTTTTATTTTACAAGAATGATGGCAGAGCGTTCATATGTATTGGCTGTAAAAACACAAGATACATTTCCAAATGGGATGTATATGGGAGTAGATCAAACCTCATTTTCCTATCGGTCTATCTTACAAGATGGAGAAAAGATTGTACTGCTTAGTGGAGAAAGTCATCAAACTGGACAAGGAATCCCGACTCATCAGCACTATGAGGCTTTATTAAAAGAAGCGAAAAAATCGTTAAACTTAGATAGGGTACTTTATCGCTGGTCTGCTCAGGATTTAATCACACTAGATAAAATACCGTTCATCGGAAAGCTTACACATAAGCATGATCACATTCTTGTGGCTACAGGTTACAAAAAGTGGGGAATGACGACAGGCACACTTGCTGCTTTAATCATTAGAGATCATATCTTAGGTAGGAAGAATGAATTCGCTGAACTCTACAAGCCCCAAAGATTTCAAGCTGATCCCTCTGATATTAAACAGTTTATCAAGGAAAACGCAGATGTTGCTAAGCATTTTGTTTCTGGGAAGTTAGACAAACCGTCAAAACATCCAAGAAGTTTAAATAAAGATGAAGGTTGTGCCGTAACGGTTGACGGAGAGAGATGTGGGGCTTATCGAGATCAAAACGGAGAACTTCATATCGTAGATACGACTTGTACACATCTTGGTTGTGAGACAGAGTGGAACAGCGGTGATCGAACATGGGATTGTCCTTGTCACGGTTCGCGTTTTTCATACGATGGTTCAGTCGTTGAAGGGCCAGCGAAAAAACCTCTCAAACGTGTAGAACTACAATAAACGAACAAGAATGACTTATTAAAGTGCTTCTTTGCTTTAATAAGTTATTTTTTTGGTTAAACATTAAATTTGAATAAAAATCTTTCATGTTTAATATAGTTCTAACTAAATATCAATGAATTTATTCTTATATTTTCAAAAAAATAACAAGTAAAAATAATGAAAATTTTATGAATTTAGTATAAAATAAAGTGCTTGAAAGCGAGAGGGGGAAATGAAATATGAAGCTTTTAAGAGAAACATTAAAGCACTTTAAGCCTTATTGGAGGGGACTTCTTCTTGCTTTTATCTGTTCGTTGATCGGTGGCGCCTTTACGGTAATCCCACCCATACTAGCAGGAAAGCTTGTTGATGAGATTCTGCCGAATGAGATGACGGATATGATCGGTTGGTTAGTGGCAGGGGTTCTTTTCTCGTTTTTATTTAAGGTGATATTTGAATCCTTACAAGAATTTATTCAAATTCAGATCGGTTTAGATGTTATCACAGATATGCAGATGCGTGCATTTGGACGGTTGCATAAAACACCAATGTCATTCTTCACGACTACACCTCGTGGAGATATGCTATATCGTCTCACTCACGACGTAGAAGCTGTACAGAACTTAAATAATACGGTCGTACCTCGATTCGTACAACAAGTAGTGAGTGCGGTCGCGGCCTTTATTGCAGTGTTTGCTCTATACTGGCCAGTAGCTATAGTTATGTTCTGTGTATTCGCTATCTATCTGTACCCATCCTTTAAACTCGGAACGACTATGAGAAAAATGAGTGCTGTTCAGAGGGATATGCGTGCAGATATTTATCACCACCTTCAAGAAAGCATCGAATCAACAAGACTAGTTCGTACTTTTCAAACACAAGAAAGAGAAATACATACACAAGATAAAAAGCTAACAGATTGGAAGGATTATTCCATACGTGCTGCTTTGATCGGAAAAGTAAACTGGCGTCTTGGTAATCTATTCAATATTGCTACACCCGGAGTAGTAATGCTTGTTGGAGGAATGGCGGTCTGGAATAATACCATTTCGGTAGGAACACTTGTTGCTTGTTTAGGGTTTATTCCTACGATGTTTTTTCCCATTCGTTCACTCGCTGAGAACGCATTGATCATTCAGCAAGCTATCCCTGCTCTTCAACGAATCTATGAATATTTTGACTTACCTAAAGAACATGAAGATGACCTACCAAACATGCAACCGATTCGTGGGGATATTGATGTTGATAATCTTTGGTTTCGTTATCCAGGTAAAGAAGAATATGTGTTAAAAGGCGTTTCACTGAATATGAAAGCTGGGCAGCATATTGGAATCGTTGGTACGAGCGGTGGTGGAAAATCAACACTTATTCAATTGCTGCTTGGTCTTTATGAACCCGAAGCAGGTTCTATTGAAATCGACCAACAAAACCTGTTTGAGTTCAATAGAAATTCTTTTCGTCAGCAAGTAGGAGTCGTCTCTCAGGAAACGTTTCTTCTTAACAACACACTGAGGATGAACTTATTATATGGAAGAAAAGATGCAACACAAGCCGATTTAGATGCGGCATGTGATGCTTCAGGACTTACAGATTTTGTAGCCGCCTTACCAGAAGGCTATGAAACAATTGTTGGTGAGCGTGGACTTAAGCTTTCTGGTGGACAAAGACAACGCGTTGCTCTTGCAAGAGCTATTCTTCGACATCCTGCTCTATTAATCTTTGATGAAGCAACTTCTTCACTCGATGGGGAAACAGAAGAACGCGTTCAGTCTGCTCTTGATGAACTCATACCAGGCAGAACGACAATCACGATTGCACACCGGCTGATCACCGTTAGGGATGCAGATAGAATCGTACTCCTAGACAAAGGTGTAGTAGCAGAATCGGGTACTCATGATGAACTTCTTGCAGAGCGAGGACAATATTACGAACTTTATATGGCGCAATACAGTGAATTAGAAAAGGAGAGAGCGATATGAGCCAAACGAATTTGAAACAAAAAAATCGAGATGGCAGACGCGTTCTAGCCTTTTTAAAACCACATAAAAAATGGGTATTTGCTGATGCGTTTGTTATCGCTATATCTCAAGTATTTTCCGCGCTAATTCCGACGCTTGCACTCGGTTGGCTTGTGGATAAAATTCTACCAGGTGAGTCCAATCAACTATTATGGGGATTGATGTGGCTATTGATCTTTGCCGCAGTTGCTGATTTAATCCTGATGGTTATCGATGAGTATTTTTGTCACCAGGTCGCGAAGACCGTAACGAACTGGCAAAAGTTAAGACTGTTTAAACATCTGCAAAACTTACCTTTTTCCTTTTATCAAAACAACCAATCTGGTGAGATGATGGCTCGTGTTTCTGATGATCCGGATACACTCCATAATTTCTTGGCTTGGGAAGGGTCAACCTTTATGGCATCTGTACAAGGTGTTATTTTATACAGCATCGTACTTTTGTGGATTCATCCTTATTTAATGATTACGAGTGTTGTGTTGGGTGTTATCTTTTATTTAACATCAAACGCTGTCGGTCAACGCACACGACAATCTTCGGCGAATGCCAGAAAAGAAGCTTCTCGTTATCTTGAGAGACTTCGTGAGTCTGTAACCGGTATCCATCTTTCACGAGTTTTGGGCGTTTCCGATGGTGAGGTTTCAAGTGTTGCTGAGATTAGAAAATCATTCATAAAAGAATCTCGTCATGAATTAAAAGCAAGGATGCAATCCATCGTGGTAATCGGAAGCTACAATGGACTTGCATTAGCAGTCGTTTATGGTCTTAGCGCATACTTAATCTGGAACGATAAATTAACAGCTGGTCAGATGCTTACTGCTGCAGGTCTTGTGGCAATTGCTGCTAATGAGATGCAGAGAATGTTAAGAAACTGGCTTTCAGTAAGAAGGACCGGTCCTGCATTAGATCGCTCTGAACTTTTACTCAGCCAAGAAGTATCAAGTGCTGAAACAGAAAAAGGATTCATTCCACAACAAATTGAAGGGGAAATTGAATTTAGGGATATAGCATTCGGTTATCCTGAAAAAGACGATAAAGTTTTAAAAGGGTTATCATTTTCCGTAAAATCCGGAGAAGCAGTAGCACTTGTAGGGCCGAGCGGATCTGGTAAATCGACTGTTGTAGATCTATTACTGCGATTGTATGAGCCTGAGAGTGGGGCCATCTTTATTGACGGAAAAAACGTATCAAAAATTGATGCAGGGTGGCTTCGCTCACAAGTTGCGATCGTTTCACAAGATGTACAGCTTCGAAATGGTTCTTTAGCTGATAACTTACGAATCGCCAATCCTGAAGCAACTGATGATGAATTGATAAGTGCACTCGAAGACAGCGGTCTCGGTGAATTCTTACTTACTCTTCCGGATGGACTCAACACGCTAGTTGGAGAAAGAGGGAGTCTATTATCAGGAGGACAGAAGCAAAGGCTTTCATTAGCAAGAGCTCTTGTAAAAGATGCGTCTATTTTAGTTCTTGATGAAGCGAGCTCTGCCTTAGATCCCATCACAGAAGTACAAGTCAACGAAGCGATCAATAAAAGAAAATCAAAACAAACGCTCATTATTATTTCGCATAGACTTTCAACCGTCTTAGCTGCCAATCGAATTATTGTCATAGAAAACGGAGTAATGATCGAGGACGGAGTTCATGATGAATTGCTGAAGTCTGATAATGGCGTATACAGCAGGTTGTTTAAACGTGAAGCGGATATTGGGACACAAGCATTTAGCAGTTAAGAATGGTAAGGTAATCTAACTTAGATTGCCTTTTCCTCATAATTCCACTCTAATTTGGGTATATATGAAACTATATATCCAAAGGAGGGAACCTTCATGTCAGCAACAATTAGAGCTTTTCTGAATATCGCAGCACTCGCCGCAGTAATCTTTGTTAATTATTTGGCCAATGCATTACCTTTGAATGGAAGAACAACCGGAGAGTTATCAGCAAAGTACAATGTGTTGATCACTCCAGCAGGTTATGTATTTTCCATATGGGGACTCATATATTTGCTATTAACGATCTGGGTGATCATTCAAGTGATGCCTAAGAACCGAAATGAGACCGTGTATAAAAGCATCGGCTTATGGTTCGTTTTGAACTGTATCTTAAATTGTACATGGATATTTGTTTGGCATTATGAACTTCTAGGTTTATCTTGGATTGTGATGATCGGTCTCTTATTGTCACTCATCATGATCTATACGAAGATCCAAAATCAAGATAACCAGTCTTCGTTCGTTCGACTTCCATTCTCGGTCTATCTAGGATGGATCAGTGTGGCAACAATCGTAAATACAGCGGTCGTGTTAAAGTATGGCGGTTGGAATGGTTTTGGACTTTCATCTGTTACTTGGACAGTGATCATGCTTATTGTTGGTACGGGATTGGCGATCTTTTTTACGATTCAAAACAAAGATATCATTTATCCGCTCGTCTTTGTTTGGGCTTATATCGGAATAGGTGTTAGACATAAGGGTGAGATAGACGTTCTCACGTATACGAGTTTTTCACTAGCTATTTTACTTTTGATCTTTATAATTTGGAGAGCTGTCACTAGAAAAAATGGAGAAACAGCAATGAAATAGGAACTTTAGAGGGAGAGTTACGAATGGTTAAGTTATCGATGCCGGTAGGTTTGTTGATGGAGTCAGCATTAGCAGGTGGTGTTTCGGGGGAAAGACTACTAGAAGTGATTGAAACTAAGGATTACGAAGCACTCCGGCATGTTGGGAAAGAAGAATCAAGCTGGACTTTCTTTTTTGAGTTTGCAGAACAAAACCGGGAAACTGTTGTTTCTGCGATTACATCGGGTTATACCTTTAAATTTATAACAATTAGAGGATTGTTGAACTTATTGCAGACCAAATATAAACTGAAAGAAAACGAAGACTTTTTAATGAATGAATCTGGTATAGACATGAACCTCTCAGATGAACAACTCGATTTTCTTCGTTCTCGAATACCTTCACAATGGGTCTTCAAAAAACAAGAACAATCACAGTACTGTGTTCAGTCTTATTTAGCACAAACCATTTCAACAAGTGTGTAGTTAAGACTAAAGCGCTTAAGCGAGAAGCATATCCCGCTTAAGCGCTTTTTTAATCTTGATAGTTATTTCGTGCACTTAACCACGTGTTGATTCCGATCGCTTTACATACAGAGAAGTAATGAAGAAGCATCAATAGCACGGAACCTGCATTCATACCAATGATGATGCCATGCATCCCTAATGATGGTTGTGACCCTAACATGTACATAAGGACAAACGATAACGTTGTTGACCAAACCGACTGAACAAATGCTGTTGTAATTAAGCCTAGACCGATCAGATAAGCTTGGAGAGGTATTAGGAAAAAAGTAAATAAAAAACTTGGCCACAACAATTCTAAATACGTAGCTGCGGATTGTGAATGAAAGAACATTAAGGTAAGTTTTTCTGAAAACATTAAGAAGATTGCAACAGCTGGAAAACCGTATAATGCAGTTATGCCCATTACACGAATAAGAAGGCTTTTTAATTTTTCTACATCTTTTTTAGCCGTAGCTTCTGAAACTGTGGGTATTAAGACGACTAAAAGAGAGTGAGCAATAAATGCTGGGAAGAAGCCAATTGATATTGCTACACCTGCTAATAAACCAAACTCTTCTGTTGCGGCAACTCCTGAAAACCCTGCAAGTGACAGTGAATATTTGATCAAAAACGGCTGTATGGCGTTTGTAACAGCATGAAACAGACGTAAGCCAGTAGTAGGAATGGTTACAGCCATAAGGCTCCTAGTCACTTCGTTTGATGAAAGATGTTCATTGTTGTGATTTTGCATTCTTTTGTATTGAATTAAATAAGCCGTGAAGAGATAGACGAAAACGATGAGTTCACTGCCTACAAAAGTTGCTAGGGCTATAAGGATTGCCGTTTCATTATCAAACGAGAACAATTGATAGATGCCTGTTAATAAGATGAGCTGAGCTAATTTCCGAAATAAGTTTGAGAATGCCAGTTTGCCCATCTGTTGTTTACCCATAAAGAACCCTCTAGCAATAGATGTTAGGGAGATTAAAGGGATTAATATGACCATAAGCCATCTAACTAAAGGATGATAACTATTGAATACGGGTATGAAAGGCAGGATCACTAAAGCGAGCACAATCATAGCTACAGTCAACAATATAGTCATCTTTGTAGCATGTTTCAACATGCTATAGTGTTGTTTCTCCTCTTTTTCTGCAACGAACTTTGAAATGGAGATCGGTAATTCCAAACTCGCTACAATAATGATTAAGATGACCGTTGGAAAGATCGACATATAATGCCCGAGTCCTAATTCACCTAGTTCTCTTGCTAACACCATGTTCACAATGAATTCTAGACTTTCACCAACTAATGCAGCAGCAGCAAGCAGCAATACTCCTCTAAAAAATATATTCATACGATGAGTGCATCTCCTTGTACACGTTGTCCTTTTATTCATATGCAAAAAAAAGGAAACAAGACCTCGAAGGACTTTAAACATTGAAAGAGAAAGATAAGCATATAGCAGAACAAGGAGAGATTAATGTGACATTACATACAGAACAAAATGCAAATCAAATTCTATCATTATCAGAACAAGAAAAGATTATGGATCAGTGGCTTTTTGAAAGGCTAGAGCATTTATTGCCTTTTTTAATGAAGAAGCATAACGTTGATATGTGGGTAACAATCGGCAAAGAATACAAGGAAGATCCAATAGGGAAAACTTTCTTTCCATCTTCGATCGATAGTTCAAGAAGACTAACCATACTTGCATTTGTTAAGGATATCCATTCTGACGAAATTAAACGGTTTGTTATCTCTTCAAACAAAAACTTCGAACCTTATTACTCATGCTTCCCACTGAGAGATAGTGAAGACTCTTTTACCGGTTTAAAACGATTGGTTGATAAATACGACCCTGAATCCATAGCAATTAATACTTCATTGCATTATGCTTTTTGTGATGGATTAAGTCACTCAAATTATGAGGAATTAGTGAAAGTCTTAGGGAAGCGACATAAAGAAAAATTGATGTCATCTGAATCCATTGCAATTGACTGGTTTCAAACAAGGACAGAGTCTGAACTTAATTCGTATAAAACATTAGAAGGCATAACAAAAGAAATTGTGAAACAAACGTTTACGAACGAACTAATCAAACCTCATGTAACCTCAACAAAAGAAATAGTTGGGTGGATCAGACAATACGTTAGAGATCTAGGGTTGAAAACATCCTTTCATCCTACTGTAGATATTCAAAGAAAAGATGGATCTTCAGACCGATTGGAAGACGTTATACGTCCAGGCGATATTCTACATCTTGACTTTGGCATTGAATATCTAGGTCTTTGCACAGATACACAACAATTAGCTTATGTTCTTAGAGATAACGAAAAAGAACCTCCTGCAGGGCTAATAAACGCATTAAGTGAGGCGAACAAATTTGAAGATTTTTTCTTTGAAGAAAGTAAAGTAGGAATGACGGGTAATGAAGTTTTTTTAAGTGTACTAAAAAAAGCAAAACTAAATCATATGGACGCCATGCTTTATTCACATCCGATCGGCTATCATTGTCATGGAGCAGGACCGATTATCGGACTGTATGATAAACAAGAATATATTCCTGTTCGGGGAGAGCTAAGGATTGAGAATAACACATGCTATGCACTAGAATTTAACATTAGACATTTCATACCTGAATGGAACAAAGCTGTTCCAATCTATCTAGAAGAGACGGTTTGTTTTATAGAAGGAAAAATGCAATTTTTTACAGGCAGGCAAACAGAATTCTATTTAATCGAGCCTAAGTGGTAATAAAATACATTTGAAATATCTATTCACCTCTAGTACAATGAGAAACTGTGTGTGTTTCAGCTTGTTGTAGGGGAGAGATTAGATTAAATGCTATTGCTTGGACAAGAACAAGACAAAGAAACAAAACTCGATCGCAACGAACTCGAGTTTCAATTATTGCGTATGCAGAACGATATGAAGCAAATTGCTAAAAGTTATGATGTGATCGGTGTGGATCAAACAAAGGACGATAACCTTGTGATCGTATATAAATCTGAACAATTGGATCAATGTAAAATTATGATTAATGACTGTGAATCAAGGTATGATGGATGGGACTTTTCAATTGATGCAGTTTATGAAGATGAAAACACTCTGCATATTGGTGATATTAAAGGACCTGCTAACAAAGGTTACGGCTCAATCTGTATGCATTATTTGAAAGAGACGGCATCAGATAAGAATATTCCAACAATCAAAGGCGATATTGCAAAAAGAGATTGGGGACATGTAGAGCGGCTTATCCATTTTTATGAGAAGCATAATTTTGCTATTGAACTTGATCCAGAAAACAAATGCGGAAAAATTGAATGGAACGATTTTTAAGAAAAAGACGTGTATCGTAGTGAACACACGTCTTTTTTTTGTGCTTTTTTATTCATAAACATGAGAAAAGTAAGAACGTAAGCATTTAAGCCTTGACTTGTTTTGAAACCTGATCTACGATATTAATCGTAATCATTACGATTTAAAAGGAGTTTCATACATGTTACATACACTGACAAAACGAGTTCCAGTTACCGTGTTGAGTGGATTTTTAGGAGCAGGTAAAACCACATTAATGAACCATGTCTTATCAAATAGAGACGGATTAAAAGTTGCTGTTATCGTTAATGACATGAGTGAGATCAATATTGATGCTGCATTGATAAAAAATGAGACGCAGTTATCTAGAACAGAAGAAAAACTCGTAGAGATGACAAATGGCTGTATTTGCTGCACCCTAAGAGAGGATCTACTGATAGAAGTAGAAAGAATCGTAAAAAACGGTGATATTGATTATATTCTCATAGAATCAACGGGTATAAGTGAGCCGATTCCAGTTGCACAAACTTTCACTTATCTAGATGAAGAATCAGGTGTAGATCTTGCTTCTCTATGCAAGTTAGATACGATGGTAACAGTAGTTGATGGAAATCGATTCTGGAACGATTTTTCATCCGGAGAAAGCTTATGGGATCGACAAGCAGCATTAGATGAGACCGATAAGAGAGAAGTGGTAGATCTGATAATTGATCAGATAGAATTTTGTGATGTTTTAGTTTTAAATAAGTGTGATCTATTGAAGAAAGAGGACCGAGAAGAACTCAAAAGAGTATTGAAAAAATTACAACCACAAGCAATACTAATTGAAACAGAATTCGGTAAAATAGATCCGAAAGACATTCTATCTACAGGTCTTTTTGATTTCGAGAAGGCAAGTGAATCAGCAGGATGGATGAAAGAGCTTGAAACAGATCATATTCCAGAAACCGATGAGTATGGAATCTCTTCTTTTGTATACCGAAAGAAAAGACCTTTTCACCCAGCAAGACTTTTTACTTTTTTAGAGAATTGGCCAGCTGAAATTGTTCGAGCAAAAGGATTTATTTGGGTAGCCTCTCGAAACGATTGGGCAATTTTGTTAAGTCAAGCAGGTACGAGTATTATCTTCCAGCCAGCAGGTCAATGGGTGGCAGCACTGAAGAAAGAAGAACAAGAAGAAATAGTAGAAGAAGAAAAGAGTCATAATCCAAACTGGGATGAAGAATATGGTGATCGAATTACTGAACTAGTGTTTATAGGAATTGATTATAACAAAGAACAACTGTTAGAACAGTTAGATCATTGCTTATTAACTGACTCTGAAATGAATAACGAAGATTGGGGTGAGTTTAACGACCCGTTACCTCGTTTTCCTGAAAGTGAATAAAATTAACATACGAATCCATTCTGGGTTCGTTTTTATTCTGCTCAAAACTTTATAAAGGATTAACAAAATGTTAGCATGAGCACTCTCCATAACCTTACATATTCACTAGAAATTTTAGTTTGAAGTTGTTAAAAAATTGGGTAGTAAAATGGTATTGATAGATAGAAGGAGAGATCAATCCATGAACGTAACTCATATAAAATCAAATACAGAAAACAGTCTTTCAGAACGCTTTGAGATCGCCTTTAACCAGATACACAAATGTTTAATCGACAAAGTTAAAGATACGAAAGATGATCGGTTTAAAAACCTGGTGGAAACAGGAATGAAAAAGCATTCTCTTATCAGATCTTTTTATAATGAGCTGGGTCAGTTCGCGAAGCTTAGAAATGCTATAGTCCATGAAAAAGTTGATCATGATTTTTACATTGCTGAACCTCATTTAGAGATCGTAGAGAGAATAGAAAAAATAGCAGGTTATTTTATGAAACCTGAAACAGCGTTGAACATTGCAACAAAAAAGGTCCATCATTTTAAAGAAAGTGACCGTCTTGAAGATGTTTTAAGCTGTATTAGAAAAACATCGTATTCACGTTTTCCTATTTATAATGAAAAAGGAGAGTACCTTTGGCTTTTAACGGCTACATACTTATTGAATTGGTTAACTGACCGGCTGGCCGATCAAGTAATCGATCTAAACAATGCAAGAATATCTGATATTGCAGACAATGAGCAAAAACAGCTGGTTGCTTTTATTTCTAAAACTTCTAGTATCTTTAAAGCTGAAGAGATCTTTGAAAGCATTCATAAGGAAGGGAAAAAGCTTGAGGCAATCATTATTACTTTAAATGGAAGTGAGAATGAAAAGCCATTAGGGATTTTTACTTCTTATGATCTTATTGAGATTGATTTAGATGACTAAACAAGGAGGCACTCATAAAGAGTGTCTCTTTATCTGTCAAGGAATGAAAAAAGCATTTGTTTAAGGAAATAACGATTAGGGAAACGGATGTTTGAGATGTCAGAATGTTTTGTATGTTTACCTTAGGAAAGGGTGAAGGTCATTTGAAAGATTTAACGATTAGAATAAACGGAACAAAAAGAAGTGCTAGTAGTGGAGAAACCGTATTAAATCTGCTAGATGGATCTCCAGATCAAATCCCTCATGTTTGTTATCATCCGAGCCTAGGACCAATTGAAACCTGTGATACATGTATCGTTAATGTGAATGGTGAGTTTGTTAGAGCGTGTTCCACGACAGTTAATGACGGAGATGACATTGATACAAATTCTGATGAGGTAAGAGAAGCTCAAGTGATCGGAATGGATAGAATTCTTTTTAATCATGAGTTATATTGTACAGTTTGTGATTATAACAATGGCGGTTGTGAAGTACATAACACAGTTAAAGAAATGAAGATCAACCACCAGAGCATTCCTTTTGAACACAAGCCATATGAAGTAGATAACTCAAACCCATTTTATAGATACGATCCTGATCAATGCATATTGTGTGGGCGATGTGTAGAAGCTTGTCAAGATGTACAAGTAACAGAGACACTCACAATAGATTGGGAACGAGAGCGGCCAAGAGTCATTTGGGACAAAGATGTACCGATCAATGAATCTTCATGTGTATCATGTGGTCATTGCTCTACAGTTTGCCCATGTAATGCCATGATGGAAAAAGGCATGGAGGGTGAAACGGGTTATATGACGGGAATTAATCGAGAGACACTCCGTCCGATGATTGAGATCACAAAAGGCGTTGAGACGGGTTATGGCTCCATACTCGCTATCTCCGATATGGAAGCTGCGATGAGAGAACAAAGAATAAAGAAAACAAAGACCGTTTGCACTTACTGCGGCGTGGGATGCAGTTTTGATGTGTGGACAAAAGGAAGAGAAATATTAAAAGTAGATCCACAGATTGATGCACCGGCAAACGGGATATCCACGTGTATTAAAGGAAAATTTGGTTGGGATTTCGTTAACAGTGAAGAACGATTGACCAAACCTTTAATTCGTGAAGGTGATGTGTTTAGGGAAGCCACTTGGGACGAAGCGTATAACTTAATTGCTTCTAAATTTACTGAGATTAAGGAAAAGAATGGCGCGCAAGCATTAACGTTCATTAGTTCATCTAAATGTACGAATGAAGAATCCTATTTGATGCAAAAGTTGGCACGTAGTGTTATAGGAACAAATAATATCGATAACTGTTCGCGTTATTGTCAGACTCCTGCCACTATGGGACTATTTCGAACTGTAGGTCATGGCGGGGATTCGGGGTCTATTAAGGATATTGAAAAGTCAGAGCTTGTTATCGTGATTGGCTCGAACACATCAGAATCTCATCCCGTCTTGGCGACGCGTGTTAAGCGCTCACATAAACTACACAACCAAAAACTAATCGTTGCTGACCTTCGAAAACATGAGATGGCTGAGCGTGCTGACCTATTTATTCAGCCAAAGGCTGGTTCGGATCTCGTGTGGCTTTCTGCCGTTACGAAGTATATTTTGGATGAAGGATTAGCGGATTATGATTTTTTGCAAAACCATGTGAATGGATTAGATGATTTTAGAGAGAACCTTGAAAAATTCACATTAAAATATGCAGAAAGAGTAACAGGACTTTCTGGAGATATCCTTATCCAGTTAGCGAAAACCATTTCAGAATCAAAAAGTGTTTGTGTTCTCTGGGCAATGGGAGTTACTCAACATACGGGTGGAAGTGATACGAGTACCGCCATATCCAATTTACTTTTAGTAACAGGAAACTATGGACGAGAAGGTGTAGGCTCTTATCCATTACGGGGACATAACAATGTTCAAGGAGCCAGTGACTTCGGTAGCATGCCAGATCGTTTTCCATCATATGAGAAAGTGGCAGACATCAAGGTAAGAGAAAAGTATGAGAATGCGTGGGGTGTAAAGATTCCAGAAGAACCTGGTCTTAATAATCATGAAATGGTACAAGGCATCCATGATGGCCATGTAAAAGCGATGTATTTAAAGGGAGAAGACATGGGAATCGTTGACTCAAACATAAACCATGTTCATGCTGCTTATGAGGAACTAGATTTTTTTGTGGTTCAAGATTTATTTCTTACAAGAACTGCTCAGTTTGCTGACGTTGTTCTCCCAGCAAGTCCAAGTCTCGAAAAAGAAGGTACTTTTACAAACACGGAGAGAAGAATACAACGATTGTATCAGGTGCTAGAGCCACTTGGAGATTCTAAACCAGATTGGGAGATAATCCGTGATATTGCAAATCGACTTGGAGCTGGATGGGATTACAAACATCCGAGTGACATTATGGAAGAAGCTGCTCAACTAGCGCCGCTATTTGCCGGAGTATCCTATGAAAGATTAGAAGGGTACAAAAGCCTTCAATGGCCAGTGGCTGAGGACGGAACAGATACACCTATTCTTTTCAAAGATGGATTTCCGTTTGAAGATAAGAAAGCGCGACTTTTTCCAGTAAATTGGACAGAACCAGTAGAATTCGGTGAAGAATATGATATTCATGTTAACAATGGACGCCTTTTAGAACATTTTCATGAGGGAAATATGACATATCAGTCAGAAGGCATTACATCCAAGACGCCTAACACTTTTCTTGAGATCTCACCTGAACTAGCTGAAGATCGAGGAATAAAGGATGGGACACTAGTAAGATTATCTTCACCGTATGGAAATGTAAAAGTGCATTGTTTAATAACAGATCGTGTTAAAGGTAAAGAAGTATATCTTCCTATGAACGATAGTGGAGAAGCGGCTATTAATCTACTTACGAGCAGTTATTCAGATAAAGATACAGATACACCCGCATACAAAGAGACAAGTGCAAAACTTGAGATCTTGATGGAAGAGGGTGTGAATCCGTTGCCAAAAACAAATTTCAGGTATGGTAATCCACAACCTCAAGTAGGAGTTAACGTAGAGAAGAAATGGGCAAGAAAGGATTATATTTTCCCAGGCGATGCTGTGAAAAAGGAGAGAAATCAACATGGCTAAAGCGATTAAAAACGTTCAAAAACAAAAGATAACAGCTGAAGAGAAACGTTCTAATGACCTCCGAGAAGTAGAAGATGCTCTTATTCAGAACAAGACCGCGATTCTGCAAACACTAGAGATCATGAACCATATGAACGAAAAAGGAATTCTCCCTCTTTTAAATGGTTTGTTCGGACAAGGTGATAAGGTGATGGATATTGCTGTGAAAGCGATAGACAAGCCTGAGAACACAAACACACTAAAGAATCTTCTCTTGCTCTTAGGAACTTTAGGTATGATCAATGTAAAGCAGCTTGAACCTTTCCTATTAAAAATTGATGCAGGGATTGCCCGAGTGGCTGAATACAAAGATACGGATGAAAAAACAAGCTACTTCGATTTAGTACGTTCCCTAAAAGATCCAGAGATCAACAAAGCAGTTACCATTCTCATGCAGTTCTTAAAAGGCATGGGCCAAGAAACAGAACACTATGAAAAAACAACAGGAGACACACCTGAAAAACGGGTGAATCAGAGCAAGGAGAAAACCTTAGAATAAAACGTGTAGAGGAGTAGAACGGATGGCTAAAAAAGTAAAAAACCGTTGGTTGATTGCTGCAGCTGCTGTAGGTATTCACATATCGATCGGGTCTGTCTATTCATGGAGTGTATTCACAAATCCACTCCGAGAAAAACACAATTGGGGGCTAAGTGAAATCTCTTTAACATTTAGTATCGCAATCTTGTTTCTAGGATTATCAGCTGCTTTTATGGGGCATTTTGTTGAACGGCATGGACCTCGTAAATCTGGTATCATAGCCTCAGTTTGTTTTGGTGCCGGTCTATTAGGTTCAGGCTTTGCTGATCAAATAAATTCGATTTATCTGCTCTACTTTTTTTACGGTGCCTTAGGTGGGATAGGACTTGGCATTGGCTATATTACACCTGTCTCTTCACTTGTAAAATGGTTTCCTGATCGGAGAGGATTAGCAACAGGTCTTGCGATTATGGGGTTTGGTTTTGCATCACTTATTGCTAGTCCTGTTATCGCAAGGCTGATATCAGGTATAGGAATTTCGAATACCTTCTACTTATTAGGTGCTGTTTATTTTACAATCATGTTTCTTTCTTCATTATATCTTACACCCCCTCCAAAAGATTGGCAGCCACATGGCATGAACGAAAATAGTAAGAAAGAAGAAAGTAACTCAAAAGATCTTGCGCAGTTAACTGCTAATGAAGCAGTTAAGACGATTCGTTTTTGGGCTTTATGGGGAATGTTATTCATAAATGTTACATGTGGTATCGCCATTATTTCTGTAGCATCTCCAATGGCACAAGATATTGCAAATCTAAGTGCTGCCTCAGCAGCCACGATGGTTGGAATCATGGGGTTGTTTAACGGTTTTGGCAGAATTGGTTGGGCGTCGATTTCAGATTATATCGGTCGCCCGAACGTTTACACCACGTTTTTCGTGATACAAACGGTAGCGTTCGTACTTTTACCGAATGTTACGAATGCCTTTTTCTTTCAGTTACTTCTATATTTAATCCTTACCTGTTATGGTGGAGGTTTTGCTTCCATACCAGCATATATTGGTGATCTGTTTGGCACGAAGCAGCTTGGGGCTATTCATGGCTATATTTTAACCGCATGGGCAGCGGCAGGACTAGTAGGTCCTTTAGTTGTTTCGTGGATACGTGAATCTACTAACAGTTATTCCTTGACTCTGTATATCTTTACAGGAGCCTTTGTTGTAGCGCTTGCCATCTCGCTGCTTATTCGCATCAACATTCGGAACATTAGAAAAGAAAACAGTCAATCTCATGTAGCTAGTTGATGTTAAAAGAATAAGATTTAGAAAAAGCTTGGCACTTTTTTGCCAAGCTTTTTGTGATAAATTTTTTATTTATTTATCAAGAGAAACTAAGCTCTAATTCTCAACTTCTAGATATAGCATAAATCTATTGATATTGCTCTAAAACAGAGAAAAACTTAATCACAAATTCAAAGAACACTTGTTCAGCAGGAGCTAGTTCACGACTGCGAGGCGTAATGATTCCCACCGTGCGTTTTACATCTGGTATGTCAATCGGTATCTTCACTGTATAACGTGGTTTCGTTTCATAAAAGGAACTATCGGGTAAAAGGGTAACACCCATACCAGCTGTAACTAGCCCTTTTATCGCATCTAGATCTTCACCCTCACATGCGATCTTAGGAACGAAGCCTGATTCTTTGCAAGCATTAACTACTACATCTCGTAAAATATACCCATCCGGAAATAGAACAAATTCATCATTTCGTAAATCGCTCAATAATAAACTTCGTTTTTCGGCTAAAAGGTGCTGTTCGGGTAATAGTGCTGATATCCTTTCAGTAAAAAGAATATGTCCTTCCAAATCAGGATCGTTTGTAGGTACTGGTCCTAAAAAAGCGAGATCAATATCACCGCTCTTAACACTTTCTGTAAGAAATCTGTAAGACCCTTGCCTTAAATGGAAGGCGATATTGGGATGTTCCCGTTTAAAGGCTGAAACGACTGTGGGCAGAAGGTGTCCTGCAAGACTAGTAGGGAATCCAATCTTAATCGTCCCTCTTTCGGGATCTAAGTACTCATCAATTTGTTTTTTTGCATGGTCTATCGCTTTCATTGCAGTTTTTGCATGAATTAAGAATAACTTCCCAACAGGAGAGAGTTTAATATTTCGACCTTCTCTTTCAAACAACTCTACGCCTAATTCGGATTCTAAATTTGCGATCTGTCGACTTACTGCAGATTGCGCAACATGCAAAGCAATCGCTGCTTCCGAAACATGTTCTCGTTCTGCAACTTCAATAAAATACTGTAATTGTCTGATTTCCATGCCTTGTCACAACCAATCATTCTCAATTTGAGATCGTTTTAATCTAAATTATATATTGTTTCGATTAATTATAAAACCTAAACTAAATGAAAGAAAGTTTCGAATATTTCAAGTTGAAAAACTTAAGGGGGAGTTCAAAATGACCTTTAGTCAATTTCCAGAACCACAAGGTTTATATAATCCGAAGAACGAACATGACGCTTGTGGAATTGGTCTATATGCTCATTTAAAAGGGCATGCTACCCATGAAATTGTTGAAAAAGGACTTCATATGCTATGCCAGCTTGACCACCGTGGAGGACAAGGAAGTGATCCTTTAACGGGAGATGGAGCCGGCTTAATGACAAAGATACCGCATGATTTTTTTACAAAGGTTACTGACTTTGATCTTCCTGAAAAAGGACGGTATGGTGTAGGGATGATCTTTTTCCCTAACGATATAGCAGCTCAACAGAAATTAGAAAATCAAATCAACCATTTTATTAATCAAGAAGGCCAAAAACTTTTAGGCTGGAGAACAGTACCTGTAAATGTTGAAACGATCGGGAAAAAGGCTCAAGAAACTTGCCCTTTAATTAAACAAGTTTTTGTCGCTTGTAATGATACTTATTCTGAAGATTTAGCTTTTGAAAGAAAATTATTTGTGATAAGAAAACAAGCAGAGCATTGGGCAAGAGAAGAAGGACTTCAAACGTATTTTGCAAGTTTATCTTCACAAACCATCGTTTATAAGGGGCTTTTAACACCTGAACAAGTAGATGCCTTTTATTACGATCTACAAGATACGGATTTTGTGTCTCCATTCGCTTTAGTGCATTCCCGTTTTAGCACAAATACGTTTCCGACGTGGGAACGTGCTCATCCGAATCGATACATTATCCATAACGGAGAAATCAACACCCTACAAGGCAACATGAACTGGATGAAGGCACGAGAGAAACAATTTGTTTCAGAAGCATTTGGGGAAGATATCGAAAAACTGCTTCCTATTCTTGATGCAGATGGCAGTGATTCTTCGATCCTTGATCAAGCCTTTGAATTTTTTGTACTGGCTGGGAGAAAACCTTCACATACGGCGATGATGCTTATCCCAGAACCATGGAGTGAGAACCCTCATCTAGAAGAAGAGAGAAAAGCTTTTTATGAGTATCATAGTTGTTTGATGGAGCCATGGGATGGACCGACAGCAATCTCGTTTACAGACGGTAAACAAATTGGCGCGATACTCGATCGAAATGGTCTTCGTCCAGCGAGGTATTATGTAACGAAGGATGATTATATTATCTTCTCTTCTGAGGTTGGAGTTATTGATGTTGAAGAAGAGAATGTTCTTTATAAAGAGCGACTAAGTCCTGGTAGAATGCTTTTGATTGATCTCGAAGAAGGACGTATCATAACGGACAATGAGATCAAAACAGAAATGGCGAGTAAGGAACCATACGAACTATGGCTTACAAATGGGCTTCATCACCTAGATCAAGATAGCGAAGAGACGGAGATCATAGTAGAAAATGTAAGAAGGAAGCAAAGAGCTTTTGGATATACGTATGAAGATATTCATAAATATTTAATTCCTGTCATTACTGAAGGAAAAGATCCGATTGGTTCTATGGGTAATGATACACCTTTAGCAGTTCTGTCCGATAATCCTCAATCACTATTCAATTATTTCAAGCAGCTCTTTGCGCAAGTTACGAATCCGCCGATCGATGCTATTCGTGAGAAGATTGTTACTTCAACGATGACGCTGCTTGGGGCTGAAGGAAATCTCTTACATCCAGGACCGCAGAATGCTAAAAGAATACAATTGAATTCTCCTGTGTTAACAACGAATGAGTTTAAACAAATCACAGACAACTTGATTTATGAATTCAAAACAACTGTTCTACAGACTTTATTTTCGGAAGATTTGGAACTCGGTTTAATAAACTTGTTTAAAAGTGCAGAAGAAGCGATACAAGATGGAGCAACTTTATTAGTTTTGTCAGACAGAGAAATGAGTGAATCTTCTATTCCGATTCCTGTCTTACTTGCTGTTAGTTCTCTACATCATCATCTCGTAAAAGAAGGATTGCGCACCAAAGTAAGTTTGGTGGTTGAATCAGGTGAAGTTAGAGAAGTTCATCATTTTGCAGCGCTCATTGGATACGGTGCAGATGCTATCTATCCATATTTAACTTATAAAACATTTGAAGAAGCGATCCTTGATGAACATATTAAACTTTCGTTATCAGAGACTATCAAAACCTATAAACAAGGAATAACAGATGGCATCGTTAAAGTGATGTCAAAAATGGGTATTTCAACCGTTCAAAGCTATAGAGGCGCTCAAATTTTTGAAGCAGTCGGAATCGGCAAAGAAGTGATCGATCGATATTTTCCAGCTACGGCTTCTCAAATCGATGGAATCACGTTAGCTGAGATTGAAAAAGAAGCTACCCTTAGACATCAACAAGGCTTTAAAGAGACCATTGATGACACTTTAGATTCAGGTAGTGACTTTCAATGGAGGAATACTGGTGAACATCATGCTTTTAATCCAAAAACGATTCATACCCTTCAATGGGCTTGTCGGAAGAATGATTATTCACTCTTTAAAACGTTTTCAAAATTGGCAGATGACGAGAGAACAACTTTCTTAAGAAACTTATTCTCATTTGCTCCTGAAACAAAATCTATACCACTCCATGAAGTTGAACCTGTAGAAGAGATTGTAAAGCGCTTCAAAACTGGTGCTATGTCTTTCGGTTCTCTCAGTCAAGAAGCACATGAGTCTCTTGCTATAGCAATGAACCGTCTAGGCGGAAAAAGCAATAGTGGTGAAGGCGGAGAAGATCCAGCGCGTTTTGTTCCAGATGAACTTGGCAATAACCGAAGAAGCAGCATTAAACAAGTTGCTTCAGGTAGATTTGGTGTAAAAAGCCACTATCTTGTAAATGCAGATGAACTGCAGATCAAGATGGCACAAGGAGCTAAACCAGGTGAAGGTGGACAGTTGCCTGGCAATAAGGTCTATCCTTGGGTAGCAGATGTTCGTGGATCAACGCCAGGAGTAGGTCTGATCTCCCCGCCGCCACATCATGATATCTATTCGATCGAGGATATGGCCCAATTGATCCATGACCTTAAGAACGCTAATCGCGAAGCAAGAATTAGTGTTAAGCTTGTGGCGAAATCCGGTGTTGGAACGATAGCTGCCGGTGTTGCAAAAGGCGCAGCTGATGTAATCGTTATCAGTGGTTATGACGGTGGAACTGGAGCTTCACCGAAGACAAGTATCAAACATACTGGACTTCCTTGGGAGTTAGGACTTGCTGAAACACATCAAACGTTGATGCTTAATGGACTTCGAGAACGTGTAACCCTCGAGACAGACGGGAAGCTGATGACAGGTAAAGATGTTGTGCTTGCTGCATTGTTAGGCGCTGAGGAATATGGTTTTGCTACAGCACCACTCGTTGTATTAGGTTGTATCATGATGCGTGCTTGCCATCTTGATACATGTCCAGTAGGTGTAGCTACACAGAATCCTGAATTAAGAAAAAAATATATGGGTGACCCTGATCATGTTGTCAATTACATGAGATTCGTGGCTGAAGAAATTCGTGAGATCATGGCTGAACTCGGTTTCCGTACGATGGAAGAAATGGTCGGGCGCACTGACGTTTTAACAGTTGGAGATCGTGCGAAAAGTCACTGGAAAGCGAAGCATCTCGACTTATCAAAGCTTCTTTATCAAGCAAACGGTATTCGTACGAAACAGACTTCTCAAAATCATAAGATTGATCAATCACTCGATATGAATGAGATCTTACCGAAACTGCAGTCTGCCTTAGAAACGAAGAAGGCTGTTTCATTCAACCTTCCAATCAAGAACACGAATCGTGTAGCAGGTACGATTGCTGGTAGTGAAATAACGAAACGATTTGGTGAAGAAGGTCTTACTGAAGATACTGTAACGCTTAACTTTACCGGATCTGCTGGACAAAGCTTTGGAGCATTCGTGCCACGAGGCATGACTCTCTATCTGAACGGTGACAGTAATGACTATTTCGGAAAAGGCTTATCAGGAGGAAAATTGATTGTTGCACCTCCTAAAATGGCTGAATATTTAGCTGATGATAATGTCATCTTAGGAAATGTTGCTTTTTATGGAGCAACGAGTGGTGAAGCTTACATTAACGGCTTAGCTGGAGAAAGATTTGCAGTTAGAAACAGTGGGGCTAACATTGTTGTCGAAGGAATCGGAGACCATGGCTGTGAATATATGACTGGTGGTCGAGTAGTTGTCCTTGGAGATGTTGGAAAGAATTTTGCAGCAGGTATGAGTGGAGGTATCGCTTATATCTACACACATCAGCCCCTTTTATTAAAACAATTGTGCAACAAAGAAGGTATTGAGTTTGAGAGATTAATGGATTCTGAAGAAACAGAAACAGTCAAGCAGATGATTATTAATCATTTTTCATACACTCAAAGTAAAAAAGCTTCAGCAATCCTTCAAAACTGGAAAGTAGAACAGTCACATTTTGTGAAAATCATTCCACATGATTACAAAGAAATGATTAAGAAAATAGAAGAAGAGAAAATAGCTGGATATTCCGAAGATGAAGCAATTATGAACGCTTTTGAAGCAGGTTCAAGCGCAGCGAAAGCAAGTGGCAGACCTGGACCGACAAAATTAATCCTGAAATAAATTGAGATGAGAGGAGAGATTTTACATGGGAAAACCAACCGGATTTTTGGAATACCCGAGAGAAGAAACGATAGAGAGAAAGCCTCTCCAACGTCTTAAAGATTGGAAAGAGTATACAAAAAAACAACCAGAAGATATGTTGAAAAGGCAAGGCGCTAGATGCATGGATTGTGGTACACCTTTTTGTCATATTGGTATCGAGATTAATGGGGCTGCTGCAGGCTGCCCTATTAACAATCTGATACCTGAGTGGAATGATCTGGTTTATCGTGGAAAATGGAAAGAAGCGCTTGACCGTTTGATGAAAACAAACAATTTTCCTGAATTCACAGGACGGGTTTGTCCTGCTCCTTGTGAAGGATCATGTACAGTTGAATTAGCTGGACCTGCTGTAACCATAAAGAACATTGAAAAAGCAATTATTGATAAAGGGTTTGAAAACGGCTGGATCCAACCTAGGATTCCAGAAAGAAGAACAGGAAAAAAAGTCGCTATTGTAGGTTCAGGACCAGCTGGGCTTGCTGCTGCTGACCAGCTGAACCAAGCGGGTCATTCTGTTACCGTTTATGAGAGAGCAGACAAAGCCGGCGGATTGTTAACGTATGGAATTCCCAACATGAAGTTGGATAAAGATGTTGTGGAAAGAAGAATCAAATTATTAAGACAAGAGGGTATTGATTTTATTCTTAACACAGAGGTGGGAAAAGATGTTACCTCTGAGGAACTAAAGAATCAATATGATTCTATAATTCTATGTACAGGTGCACAGAAACAAAGAGATTTAACTCTTCAAGGAAGAGAAGCTGATGGTGTTCATTTTGCAATGAACTATTTAACACAAGCAACGAAGAGGCTGTTGAACATCGAAGTTTCTGAACCACTTATTGATGCAGAAGGTAAAAATGTAATCGTAATTGGTGGTGGCGATACTGGTGCTGACTGTGTGGCAACGGCTCTTCGACAAAAGTGTAAGAGTGTAGTTCAATTTGGTAAGCACCCTAAGCTTCCTGATGTGCGCAGTGATGCAAACATGTGGCCAGAGCAACCTAACATTTTCACAATGGATTATGCCTATGAAGAAGCTACTGCTCAATACGGACATGATCCAAGAGAGTACTCCGTTCAAACGAAAAAAATCGTATCAGATCATAATGGTCGATTAAAAGAACTTCATACGATTCAGATGAAAAGAACATCAGATGATGCAGGAAATATGGTTTTTGAAGAAATTCCTGGATCTGAAAAAATCTGGCCAGCTGATCTTGTTTTCATCGCGATCGGTTTTGAGGGTACAGAACTGCCAGTCTTAAAAGAATTTGGTGTTGAAGTCAAACATAACAAAGTAGATGCTAAACATGGTGACTATAGAACAAATGTAGATGGAGTATTTGCAGCAGGTGATTCTAGACGTGGTCAAAGTTTAATCGTTTGGGCGATCCAAGAAGGACGTGATTGTGCACGTCAAGTGGATCTATCGTTGATGGGAAGTACGGTTTTGCCTTAATACTTTTTTCCATGCTACAATAAACTCCAAAAGCCAAAAGCTTTTTATATATGATAAAATAGGTCTTAGGCTAAAACAATTCTTTTATTTATAAGGAGTAGACGCATGGAAAAAGTACTTATTTTTGGACACAAAAATCCAGATACTGACACGATTACATCAGCTCTCGTTTACGCTGACTTGAAGACTAAATTAGGACAAAATGTAGAAGCTATTCGCCTAGGTGAGATCAATGGTGAAACACAATATGCATTAGATTATTTTAAAGCTGAACTTCCTCGTTTAGTTGAACATGTCTCTGCTGAAGCAAACGCGGTAATCTTAGTTGACCATAATGAACGTCAACAAAGTGCAAATGACATTGACAAAGTAAGAGTATTAGAAGTTATTGACCATCATCGTATCGCGAATTTTGAAACAAGCGATCCTTTATACTATCGTGCTGAACCTGTTGGCTGTACAGCTACAATCCTAAACAAGATGTACAAAGAGAAAGGCGTTCAAGTTGAGAAGAACATTGCCGGACTTATGCTTTCTGCCATTATTTCTGACTCATTGTTGTTTAAATCACCTACTTGTACAGAAGAAGATGTTGCCGCAGCACGCGAGCTTGCTGAAATTGCTGGTGTAGATGCGGAAAAGTATGGTCTAGAAATGCTAAAAGCAGGTGCTGACTTAAGTGATAAATCTGTTGAAGAATTGATTTCACTTGATGCTAAAGAATTTAACATTGGTGAAAACAAAATTGAAGTTGCTCAAGTGAATACGGTTGATGCTAGCGATGTATTAAAGCATCAAGAAGACTTGGAATCAGCGATTACGAAAGTGATTGCAGACAAAGGTCTAGACCTGTTTATGTTTGTGGTAACAGATATTTTAACCAATGACTCGACAGCGTTAGCTCTTGGTAAGAGATCACAATCTGTTGAAGAAGCTTATAACGTTAAATTAGAAAACAATACAGCCATCCTTAAAGGTGTTGTTTCCCGTAAAAAACAAATCGTACCTGTTTTAACAGAAGCGATGAGCAAATAAATGAAGATTTTAAAGGGTAATGCCATACTACGGCTTTGCCCTTTTACTTTGTTATACAAAGTTCGTGTTTCTTAAAAATAGTTGACAATCTAAAAGAGACTGCTATCATTTAAGACAGAAACCAACTATATAAAAACGAACCACTAGGGGTGCCTTTTATAAGGCTGAGATCAAAGTGCGACTTTGAGACTCTTAGAACCTGATCTGGATTATACCAGCGTAGGGAAGTGGTGTTGCGGAGTCTTTATTCCTGTTTTGAATTCTCCATATACAACCACTTTCTTAGCTGAGAGTGGTTTTTTTGTTGGATAAAACAAGGAGGATTCATATGAACACATTTACTGATATCTTGCGAGAAAGAGCGGCTTCTATTTGGGAAGCGAACCTTCAACATCCATTTGTGAAGGGAATTGCAGATGGTGACCTTTCTTTAGAACGGTTCAGGTACTATGTATTACAAGATTCGTATTATTTATCTCATTTTGCAAGAATACAAGCGATGGGGGCTGCAAGAGCTGAAGATTTGTATACGACTTCTAGAATGGCAGCACATGCACAAGGTACAAATGACGCGGAGTTAGGACTTCATGAGACATTTATGAAACAGCTTGGAGTGACAGAAGAAGAACTAGCTGATTTTGAACCTGCTCCCACTGCTTACCATTATACATCTCACCTTTACCGAGTTGCAGAGTCTGGAAGTTTGGGAGAAATTATCGCAGCAATTCTGCCTTGTTATTGGATCTATCAAGAGATTGGTGAAACATTCAAAGGGGCGACACCACAAGAATCCATCTATCAAGAGTGGATCGCTGCATATGGCGGTGAATGGTTCACAGAACTTGTACAAGAGCAGATTGATAGACTGAATCAATTGGCTGAAAAAGCAAGCGATGTGGAGAGAAATAAGATGATTCAACATTTCTTGATCAGTTGTCAGTACGAGTATTCCTTCTGGGAGATGGCTTATACATTGGAAAAATGGCCGATTCCATTCAGCCTGACCACGTCGACGATCGGGAGTGAAGGGTAGTATGCAAAAGGGGTTAAAGTTAACGGATATCCTTGTAACAATCGTAATCTCTATCGCATTTGGCATACTGTATAAGATTTGGGGACCTCTATATTATGCCGTAAAACCGTTTGGCCTTCACATCGATCAGTTGATATATGGGATGTGGTTCATGGCGGCGACCGTTGCATTCCTAATCATTCGAAAGCCTGGAGTTGCCCTATTGGCTGAAATTGCTGCTTCTTCAGGAGAATTTTTGATGGGTTCTGAATTTGGACTTGAAGTGTTACTATACGGACTGATTCAAGGATTGTTTGCAGAATTTATCCTATTCGCATTTCGTTATAAACGATTTGACCTTTTCGTCATCTCACTTGCTGCACTAGGTTCATGTGCAGGATCTTTAATCATGGACTTTTACAAAGGATATATCGGTGATCTTTCAACATGGAATCTAACATTATTTATCGTATTTAGAATAATCGGTTCTATCTTGTTTACAGGATTGTTTGCCGTTTCTATTGCAAAAGCTTTAGAGGCTACAGGTGTGACGAATTTAGTACGATCTTCGTCAAAAAAGGATCATGAAGCGTTAGATCAATAACTGAGGTGGTTGGATGACAAGCGTAACTTCTGTGAGAAATCTGAGATTAAAGTTTCCGGGCGAATCAAAAATGCTGTTTAGAGATATGAGTTTGTCTATTAATCGTGGTGAAAAAGTGCTTCTTCTTGGCACCTCCGGATGTGGCAAATCCACATTGTTGCAGGTTCTTTCTGGACTAGTACCACGAACAATTGATATTCCTATGAAATGTGATGACATACAAATCCCTGATCAATGGGGATTTGTATTTCAAGATCCTGATACTCAGTTCTGTATGCCCTATGTTGATGAAGAATTAGCATTTGTTCTTGAGAACTTGGAAGTGCCTCGAGAAGAGATGACCAGCAAGATTTGTTCTTTATTAAAAGAGGTTGGTCTTGAGCTTGAGAACATTCATACACCGATTCAACATCTATCTGGTGGAATGAAGCAACGATTAGCGATTGCATCTGTATTAGCACTGAAACCAGATGTAATATTTTTAGATGAACCGACTGCTTTTATTGATGAAAAGGGTACAGAACAAATTTGGGAAACGGTAAAAAGAATATGGAAAGATAAGACGTTGATCATTGTTGAACATAAAATTGAGAAAATCCTAGATTTCGCTGATCGTCTCATTGTATTTACTCCAGATGGAGAAATTCTAGCTGATGGAAACACTTCAATGGTCTTTACTCATTATAAGGAAAAGATCAAAGAGTTTGGAATTTGGTACCCTGGTGCATGGGATGATTATAAACGAGAACCAATCATGAATAACAAGAAAGAACTTTCAAACACCATGAAGTTACAGATTTTCAAAGGATATCGAAACAAAGAAGTTAAGATCGTGGTAGATCACTTAGTGATCCATTCAGGAGAATGGGTCACTATAATGGGTGAAAACGGAGCAGGAAAGAGTTCATTATTATTGGCTCTGATGCAGCTCATAAAAACATCTGGAGACTATTTTATCAATGATGTACCTATTCGAAAAACGAAAGACATCTCTGGACTTCTTTACCTCGTATTTCAGAACCCTGAATATCAATTTTTAACAAATTCAGTTCACGATGAAATAACCTATGGATTAAAAAATGACCAAGAAATTGAATCCGATGTAAAAGAGATACTCTCTTCTCTCGAGTTGACAAGCAAAAAGGAGCAACATCCTTATCAATTATCTGTTGGTCAGAAGAGACGTCTAAGTGTGGCCACTGCTTTTTTACAAAAACCAAATATTTTACTTCTTGATGAACCAACTTTTGGTCAGGACTCTTTAAACACGTTTAAGATTTTGGAAATGATCGAACAAGAGCGTCAAAAAGGAACGATCATTCTCATGGTCACACATGATCATCATATTACCGAACGTTTTGCAACACGGTTATGGGAGGTACAGAACGGTAGAATTGTAACTGATCTTCAACTCAATAAAGGTGGTAACGTACAGAGGGAGATTCTGCATGAATTCATTATTTAGTGGGAAGTACACTTGGTTACACAGCATAAATCCATCTCTAAAACTACTAACAATATTGGGTCTGTTCATATTAGCCATCAACATTCATTATCTTAACTTCATGGTCGGTTTTTCTTGCGTGATCTTAACATTGTTTATATTCGGTACAGGATATTCTTATAAGCAATTATTCTTATTATCTCTGCCCTTTTTGTTTGTTTTTCTTTCAACGTCTTCATCTATGATTCTATTTGGAAAGGGAGAAACCATCCTATTTAAATGGGCATATGTTCAAATATCAGAGGAGAGTTTGATAAGGGGCATTCACCTAGGGTTTCGAGCTTTATCATTTGCAATGCTTGGATTGATATTTGCTTTAACTACCAAACCAGTTATGCTGTTTTACTCTCTCATGCAACAACTTAAACTGCCACCGAAGTTTGCTTATAGTTTCATGGCGGCCATACGATTGATTCCTATCATGATTGAGGAATACCAGATCATTATGAATGCTCAAAGGGTAAGAGGATTAGAACAAAAGAATCATTTTCTAAAAAGAATGCAAAGGCTTGCGATTCCTTTATTATCACAAAGTATTCGCAGAGCTTATCGAATAGCCGTATCAATGGAAGCAAAACGATTTCAATCAAACAGAAAGAGGACCTTCTATTATGAGGTCGGTTTTTCAAGAAATGATCTAATATTCTTATGCTATTTTCTTGTTCTGATAGGAGTCGCCTATCTTCTTTCTAACCATTTTCCATTCCTACCAAATACGGATGTGAGATATTTATCTGATTGAGAGACTGAAACTATATTCCTTCAGTCTCTTTATTTCATTAAGGTGATGTTATCATTTTGTTTCATCAGCACGGTATGTCTGCCTTCTTTAATCTTCAAATATATAGCGTTAGATACACGAAGTTTCTTACCATTCTCAAAAAAAACCATGTAATGTGGTTCTGTTACGAATGAATCTCCGATGCTAATTACTTTATCCGTTCTTTCCTTTTTAACGATGAAACCTCGATACTCACTTATATTAAATTCATCCTTTAAATAACCAGACCATGCAAAGAACAACAGAAATCCCGCAATAAATGTACAAACGGTCGAGCTTACTTTTTGCATTTTCTCACCTCAGTTTTGTTTATGACGAAAGAAGGAAAAATAATAGAAGGGTTTGCATCAAATTGATCTAATACTAATGAAACAATAAAATTACCTTTTTTCTTTTTTAATCAACTTGTTATGCCATGAAGTGAGCAATAGCAATGCGAGGAATGAACCGAGTAGCGTAAGTGTCATGTCCCATTGAGCATCCCAAATATCTCCTTGAGCACCAACAAAGTCTTTTGTTTCACGTTTTGCTATCTTGCCAGCGAGCCATTCAGCAATTTCATAGAGTGCTGCTATTGCCAACGTAATACTTATTGCAATAAATTGGACCCATTTTCCTAAACGCAAAGGTGTATTTAAAAGCAGAATCTCGCGTATAACAATCGCCAACAAACCTTTCATAAAGTGGCCAAAGCGATCATAGTGATTGCGGTTCAAATCATAGTGCTGCTGCAGCCAATCGAAAAAGGGAACGTCATCATAGGTATAATGTCCACCTATGAATGTCAAAATCGATAATAAAGCAATGATGCAATATGTAAGAGAAGTGAACCTTAGCTTTTTATAAAGGAAGAAAACGAAGATTATAGCTATAACAGTTGGAGCAACTTCTAGTATCCATATTGGATAATGTGCAGGTTTAATAAGTGACCACAGGAAAAAGAAGAAAACGATGATTAATAGAACCACATGGATTTTGTTAACTTTCATGATCTATCCCTCACAATCTAACATTAGTATTGATATGAAGTTAGAAACGTATTCTTTTGTTGCGTAAAAACAATTTTTAATAAGGATGTGATACATCATGACTAAAAAAATCGCAGTGGCTATTCTTCATGGAATCGGTAATCAAAACGAGGATTTTTCGGATTTATTTATTGAAGTGCTTTCCAAAAGATTCTCTCAACAGATTAAACCTTTTTATGCGACTCCTGAAAAAGAACTGATCATCCAACCTATATACTGGGGAAGTGTCTTTAACGAAAGGGAATCACACTTGTGGCAAAGACTTAATAAAGAAGACAATCTAGATTTTAAGCAGTTAAGACAGTTTGTCATCCACTTTTTTGGTGATGCCATTGCCTACCAGCCTGTAGCCGATCACAATCCGAACTATATTAAAGTACATGAGGTATATGCTAGGGGACTTCGAAAATTAAGTGAAGTGGCTGGTGAAGATGCACCACTCTTTGTCATTGCACATAGTTTAGGTACCGTGATTTCGAGTAATTATTTTTATGATCTACAATTCATTTCTGAAGAAATAGCTGAAGATGTCTTGCGAAACATGAAAAAGACTCCTTTAGAAAAAGGTGAGACTCTAACCAGCTTTTATACATTAGGAAGTCCATTGGCGTTATGGGGTCTCAGGTATGCAGATTTCGATAAGCCCATACAAGTTCCATCGCCACATTTAAAGGATCATTACCCTGAGATTCAAGGAAAATGGGTAAATATGTACGATAAAGATGACGTGTTCGGTTATCCTCTGAAAACGATCAATGACTCTTATGATCGAGCAATTGCTGTTGAGAAAGAAATAAATAGCGGCGGCATTATAAGCAGTTCTACACCACTCTCTCACAATAATTACTTTAAAACGAATGAAGTCATCAATGACATTGGTGATGATTTAGCTGAAATATGGAAGCAGTTAAATTTAGCACCTCAGCGAAAATAACGTTTCTTCTCGTCCACGAATACATTAAAACATCTTATTAAATGGACGGTTGCCGAATGGATAATCAGCAAAAACAACAAATTGGCGGTGTTATACAGGCAATTGGAACAGTCATTTCGGCGATTGCCAACACGCCGATTTCGGTCTTTAGTGATCAGTTTCAGGAAGATCTTGATTTAATAGGAAATGTTCTGCAAGCTACTGGAAATGGTTTAATTGCTGATGGACAAATCCCGTTTACCCTCAAGAGAATCGGAAATGAAGTCCAAGCCATTGGAAATACGACGGTAATCGCAGGTATGGTCTTACCATTAGAAGATGATACTTCTCAAGTCTTGAATATTAAAGGGAACTTACTTCAAGCATTTGGGGCAGGGATTGTTCTAGGTGTTGAATTCGACAACGAACTAGGCGATTCACCCTCGAATCAGGGGATAACCATTATTTCAAATTTACTTCAAGTTGCTGGAAACTCATTACAGGCATTAGGTGGGAAATTTGAACTTGACCATCCGAATGAAGATAAAAGCTATAGTGAATCCTTAATATTTGCAGGAAGTTGGATCCAGGCTGCCGGTGCCGTGATTTCAGCGTTACCACGTCAGTAAAAGGGGAGATACAAGTGGAGGAATTTCATAGCACTATTAATCGTTTTATAACCGAGAATAATATAGATGGCATTCATATGGTTTTAAGGGAATCATGTCATTCTGTACAGGATGCTTCTAGAGCACTAAATGTATCCCAACATGATTTCGTAAAAAACATTTGTCTTTTAGATAATAAAGAACAGCTCATCTTAGCCATTGTGAAAGGTGAAGACCGGGTGAGCACCACACGTGTTGGAAAGGCTCTGAATATTGAACGCCCTCGTCTCGCAACAGAGGATGAAATATTAGCTCATACTGGCTTTCCTGCAGGAGGAGTTCCGTCATTTGGATTTAAAGCCATTTTTTTAGTTGATCCAAAAGTAACAGAGCTTTCATACATATACACGGGAGGCGGCTCTCAGTTGTCATTGATAAAAGTAGAAACAAATAGTATGTTACAAGCAAACAAAGGACAAGTCATTCGAATTAGAAAATAAAAAATCTTAATAATCCCCGAAAAAAAAAACAAACATCCCATCATTCATCTATGGGATGTTTAAGTCTTTAATAAAGTGAAATATTAATCATTTTTTGAGATCATATGATGCATGTGAGCGCGCAATACCCTTTTTAAGAGAGGAGGTACTGCAAAAAAAATAAAAAGAATTCGGAAAAGTTGATAACCTGTAATCATCGTAACATCCGCTTTCAGCTCATGTCCGATAATCCCCATCTGATCAGCTCCACCAGGTGCCATACTCAGGAAACTAGTAATGAAAGAAAAGTTAAATTGATACATCAGCAAAGAACTTAGAAGAAGTGCGAAACTTACCAACATGATTCCGCTGATCAAGGCTATTGGAATCATACTAGCTTTTTTTCTAAGCTTTTCAGGCTTCAATAATAATCCAATATAGCCCCCGATTAAAAATTGAGAAACATCGAGTATTGAAGCGGGAAGAGGAGGTCCTTTGAAACCAACTATATTTAAAGCAGCAATTCCTAGAATTGGACCAAGCAGAAAAGCTGTAGGTAGTTTTATTTTTTTTCCTAACAGTGCCATTCCAACTGAAAATAGTCCAAATAGAATAATCTGTGGAAAAAAGGCAGAAGAGGTTCCTTCCGAGATCACATCAGGAATAGTAGCAGAACTTCCTGAGGAAAAAATGGGACTGAAAATCAGAAAGGGAACAGCGAATATGATAACGATGAGACGTGTCACTTGAAAAAACGTAACGGTTGTAATATCAATTCCCTTAGTCTCTTCTGCAAAAGTAATAATTTGTGAAAGACCACCAGGAATTGAACTGGTAAGTGCAGTCGGGAAATTGATCGAGGTAGTACGAGATATTATAAAAGCCATCCCTGAACAGATTAATAATAATAAGATCGTCATGAATGCCATGGATGGCAAGTGAGTAATCATAAGTTTTAACGTATCTTTTGTAAACGTTAAACCGATTGAATAACCTACGATGATCAAACCCGTATTTCTTAAAAAAACTGGCCAGTATAACTGGGTCCAACTTAGTTGATTTACAATCAATACAGCAGTCATAGTTCCTAAAAGCCAAGGGATCGGCCAATTGAGTACATTGAATATGAAGCCCCCAATAAAGGCAATTGTCAATGTTACTAAGAGTTGATAGCTTTTTTGTTGATATAAACGTTTATATTTCATTGCAAAACCTTCTTCTTATGTTTGCTTGTGTAAACTAAAAAACTTCTTTTTTTCTTCAAATCTATGCATATACTTTGCGATCCACTTCTTACAAACCAAATAGGATCTTTGGTAGATGGGTCTTTGAATGAAAGTATAAAAAAATGTGAAAATAAAAACTGGCCAACCCATCATGAGACCAATCAATAATACAAGGCACTCCATGGATATCCTTACTCTACTTATTGAAAATCCAGCACTTGAACCAGGATGGAGAAGATTAATTATTCTATAAAAAAAAAGAATAGATTAATAGCATACTTCACCATAAACTCCTCTTTTCCAAAATAACCCTATAATTATCTTTGACTATAATGCAATATGAGAAAAAAAGAAAAGAAGTTGCTTACTATTCTTATAGGGCTTTATAAAAAATGAAGGATTTCACATGTGCATTTGTCGAAATAAGAATGTCTAACAAATATAACAGGAGTGTTGAATATGGAATACATTAAAGAAGCAAAGGAACACGATCTTGATTCATAGACTGAATTGGCTTTAGCATTATGGCCAGATAATGAATTCATTGATCTGAGAAAAGAATTCAAACAACTTCTAAATTCTGATAAGGATAAAGTGATTGTATATCTAATGCATGCTCAACTCATTGCATTTATTCATATTTCCGTTAGAAGTGATTATGTCGAAGGATCTAAAGACAGTCCAACAGGGTTTATTGAAGGCATTTATGTAAAACCAGAGTATAGAAAGAAGGGCATATCAAAAAATTTAATAGAAAAAGGAGAAAGCTGGTTAAAGACAAAAGGTTGCAGTCAGATAGGTTCTGATATTGAACAGTCCAATGACACGAGTTATCACTTTCATAAAAATGTAGGTTTTAAAGAAGTGAATCGTTTGATTGCTTTCATTAAAGAGATAGAGTGAGTGTAACAGGCATAAGTATGAATAAAGGGTTTCTTAAGGCACATTTCTGTGTCTTTTTTATTTGGAGAGAAACGAAAGTATATATCGCATTAAAAAGGTTAAACCTGTTTATCAATGATATTTTAAGAAAAGTTGTAGGTTATTTTAGTCAATTACTGTTTGAGAGATTGATTTCGTGAGGTGACAATAGTTTGAAACGAAAAATTCTGCTTATTATAAGTACTGCCTATGCCATATTTATGGCTTACCTATGTTTTTATTATTTTTCAAAAGGTGAGACACACAGTTATCAAGTGGCATTCGGTGGTATATTCTGCGGACTAATTCCATTATGTTTAATTCTATTCACTAAGATTAAATTCAATATGCCTATTATGATATCATACTTTGCTTTTTTGTTTGCATCGCAGTATTTAGGATCTATCTTAGATTTCTATCGGTTAGGGTGGTGGGATACCTTCTTACACCTTTTAAGTGGAGCATTATTGGCTTTTGTAGCCATTGCCCTTTATGAGAGGATGACGCACCAAGAAGCTAGGAAAGAGATTTCTTATTGGCTTGTGTTTTTATTTGTTCTGTCTTTTTCTGTATTTGGTGGGGTGGTTTGGGAGATCTACGAATTCAGCATGGATCAATTCTTTGGAATGACCTTACAAGGCGGAGGGAATTTTGACACGATGGTGGATTTACTGGCAGATACGGCTGGAGCAATCGTAATTGCAACAATTGCTGCTTTTAGGACGAAAAAAAGGTTTAACATGTCATAAAAAGTATTACGCATATTAATTAGATAATATGCGTTTTTCACCATTATATAAACGGTTTGTAAATTAAGAGATGTTTTTCAGCCAACTAATTAATCTTATAATCTCAAAAGGTCTATACCAAGTGATGATAAATATCACAAGTATAGAGAGAGCAAGGGTTATGAATTTTGTGTTTCCATTTTCATTCAGAAAAAATGCTGTAAAACATAGCATAGCCCCAAGCAGGATAATGAGAAATCCCCCTAGAACCTTCCATTCAGAATAACCAATTAAATCTCCATTAAAAATAATTAAAAGTCCTAACATTAGAAAGACCAGTGACCACGTACTACTTTTTTTCATGGCATTTACCTCCAATCTCATTTTACCATTTTATGGGTAAGGGTGATATTCTTATTAAAATAAAAAAATAAATGAAAATCCCATTGACCTTCACGTGGCGTAAAGGTGTAGAGTTAAATGTGTCAGGAGGTGATCACATTGGAATACACCATACAAAAGCTTGGCCAACTAGCAGGAGTAAGCACCAGAACATTAAGATATTATGATGAGATAGATATTCTTAAGCCGGCAAGAATAAACTCGTCAGGATATCGAATATATGGTAAAGCAGAGGTGGATCGATTACAGCAAATTTTGTTTTACAAAGAGCTCGACCTCCCGCTTCATCAAATTAAAGAAATCATCACATCGCAAAGCTTCTCACCAGCCGAAGCACTACGTGAACACCGTGAAAAACTCCTGAACAAACGAGAACAGTTAGACCGTCTCATTTTGAATGTAGAGCAGACGATCGCTGCGAACGAAGGGAGAATAACGATGAAAGATAAAGAGAAATTTGAAGGATTTAAAAAACAGATGGTTGAAGAAAACGAACAAAAATTCGGTAAAGAAATCCGTGATAAATATGGAGATCAAGTTGTTGATCAATCAAATAAAAAAGTATTGAATATGACTCAAAGTGAGCATGACAAAGCTACACAACTTGCAGAGAAAATTCACACGGTACTTGCGGAAGCATTTAAAACAGGAGACCCTGCTGGTGATTCAGCGCAAGAAGCAGCTGAGCTTCATAAGGAGTGGTTGATGTTGTACTGGCACGAATATAGCAAAGAAGCACATGCGAATCTTGCGCAGATGTATGTGGACGACGAACGTTTCACTGCCTATTATGATAAAGAACAGCCAGGAACCGCTGCATTTTTACGAGATGCTATCCACATTTATACAGATTACAAATAAATATTAAAATGTTTCACCATCTCTAAGGGAGGAAACCATCTTGGTTTTCTTCTTTTTGTTTTATTCATCTCTTCAATTCGTTAAACTATGAATAATGAGTAAGAAGGGATGAACAGTTATGACTAAAAAATTATATTATTCTTCGCCATATAAAACAAATTGGGAAACAACTGTAAAAACTACTTTTGAGAAAAACGGAGAATTTTTTGTGACCTTAGAAAGTACCGCTTTTTATCCAACCGGTGGTGGTCAGCCATTTGATACAGGTACGATTGGCGGAAATGATGTACTCGATGTTTTTCTCGAAAATGAAGAAGTGATACATAAGGTGAGGAGTCTGCCTGAAACTTCCTCAGTAACCTGTGAGTTAGACTGGGATAGAAGATTAGATCATATGCAGCATCATACCGGACAACATCTATTATCTGCTGTTTGTTACTCTTTATATCAAGCACGTACCATTAGTTTTCATTTAGGTTCTGAAATCGCAACGATTGATATTGAAACAGACACACTGAGTCAACATCAAATGGATTTCATTGAAAAAGCCGTTAATCAGGAGATTTATAAAAACAGAACAGTACATACATACTTTGTTTCTGATAAAGAGCTTCAACATTTGCTGCTATTAAAAATGCCGAAAGTGAAAGAGAACATTCGAATTGTTCAAATTGAAGGTATTGAGCATAATGCATGTGGCGGTACTCATGTTCGTTCAACCGCTGAGATTGGAATCATCAAACTTTTGAAAGCCGAAAAACAAAAAGGTGCCACACGATTGTATTTTAAATGTGGTCAGCGTGCTTTAGTAGACTACAATGAAGCGTTAAAACTGCTTACGATGATCTCAGGCAAGTTTAATACGGGTCGAGATGAAGTGATGAACCGTCTTGAAAAATGGGAGAACAATCAAAAGGAATTAGAATTGGAGAACAGACGACTAAAAGAGGAGAACAATCATTTTCTAAGTAAAGAACTTATCTCAAAAGCAAAAGCAGGACTACTTATGCATGTTTTTGAAGAAAAAAGCTTTAATGATACAAAAGAACTTGCTATAAAAATTGCGAGTGAGGAACCATTATTGATCTTACTTGCTTCCACATTAGAAAATCGTATCATCTTCATGCATGACGGTTCGTCTCATGTTTCATGCGGAACATTTTTTAAAGAAAACCTTAGCTCTTTTAAAGGTAAGGGCGGCGGAAATGATAAATCTGCTCAAGCTGGATTTGCTTCAAAAGAGGATATGATTCGATTTATGGACTTTGTTCAGGAGACATTTAAAAATAATTAAGTATTCATTGATACTCTTTAAAAGTAGTTGATTTTTCGCTTCTGGTAGCTCGCTTTCCATGGGGCGCACGGTGAGCCTCCTGCCGCTCTGCGCCATTAGGTGTCACCACCTGACAGCTCGTCCCATAGGAGTCTCGCCACGTTTCACTTAAATGAACTTGCATAAGAAGAAAAAAACATTCAAAAGCAAAATCGTTTAGAAAGATTGTTTTCGTAAACTTTGTTGCTTTTGGAAGGTTGATTTCCGTTCCAGGCTGCTCGCTTTCCACGGGGCAGGCGGTGAGCCACATTCGTACGTTTCACTTTTAAGTGTCTCACCTGCCCGCCTGTCCCGTAGGAGTCTCGCACCTTCCACTCCAATCAACATTCAATGAAGTTAATTAAAGAATTTAAAAGCAACAATATAGCCTTAGAAGCATTAAAAATCGCAACGAAATTCGTTGCGGTTTTTTCTATGATATTTAAGGGTTTTGGTAAATTTACACCACTTTAATAACAAAACATTAGTACCCTAATTCACACGTATTAGCAAGATGACAATAGCTATTGTCACGCTGCGTTTTGATAAACTAAATTACTTGTTAAATGACTTGCCTATTGCGGTGAAAGGATTAGACGACTGCTAAATCGAATAAATAATAAGATTAATAGTTTGCAGTCCTTATTCAATAAACGTAGCAGGATTGTTGAGGAAGGAACCCATGTATAAAATGAAGAATTTAATACATTTGAAGTTAACTTTAATAAGTGAGGATGTATATGAAACAGAAACCTTTTGGAGAACACTGGAGAGACATAAAAGGATATAGAGTAATGGAAGGAATAGATAGGTATAAACATAATTTTGGTGGTCAAGATTACGAAGTACCTGTTTGTAAACTGTGCGAAAAGAAAATGCACCAAATATTTTGTTTTGATTTGAAAGATCCAAAGCTTTCAGTATTAAAAGTGGATGGAATTAGTATGTTACCACTAGTTTCTTGCCTAAACTGTGCGATGGTGTGGGAGCCTCAATATTTTCAATTAAGTAATGAGGGGAGAACTACACAAGTATTGAGTCAAGAGAATACTGAAGATTGGGCTCAAGATGAGGAAGATCAACTACCTGTACCACTTCCAGAAACCAATGTGAAATTAATTGAAATGAAAGATGAAGATGTTCCAATAAATGAAGACAATTATGATGCTGCATTTGCTTTATTTGGTTCTCAATATGTATGTAGATTGTTAGGTGCACCCTTGTATGAGGAAGTTCCTAATGATTTAGAGTGTCCGAGATGCAAATGTGAAATGATGTACATTGCTTCAATAACACAAGATATTGGTGATCCGGAACTTATTTCAGTTGTCGATTTTCAAATCGGTGAGATGAACATTTACTATTATTTATGTAAAAAATGTCTAGTTATAAAAACTGAAATACAAAGCACATAACATCAACAATCGGGTGCATTTCTTCAACAAGGAAATCTGCACTTTTTTATTGAGTTAACAAACGTAGAAGGAAACCAATAAGGATATATATAAGACTTAAATATGTTTGAGGTGATTTTTTGAAAAAAATTGGATACGGTCTAGTGGTAATGATTCTTGGATTTGTTATTATAATGTTCTCCGCATCAATTTATGATAATGGTTCGGAAGGTCCAATTACTGCTGGTACTTTTTACAATGGCTTAATGATGTTAATAGCCGCCATTTTGTTCTTCTGTGGAACAATCACCGTGTGTACACTTTTAATATTGGATGCATTAAAGAAGAAGTGAAAATTACTTCTATTTCGACCTGGGTGCATTTTTAAATACATAATGATAGCCTGAAATAATTGGGCGATTTATGTATGGTGAAGGAAAAATTCAACCATCAAGCTAAAGATTTTATTTATAATTAAACATCTGATTAACCTTTTTCTTCAACAATCGGGTGCGTTAATCCAAGAAGGATTAACGCACTTTTTAATGAATTTATTAAACAAATGAGCAGGAGTGTTGAAAAAGCTGTTAATAAAGCCTAAGGAGAATTACTGATCAATTGATACAGAGAGATAAATATAACTACCTGTATGAGAGGGGATATTTATGAAAGTCCAAATTATTGGTGGATCAGGAACTGGCAAAAGCACTTTAGCAAAATATATCAGTGAAAAGGAAGATATCAAGTGGATAGATACCGATAATTATCTTTGGAAAGATGATTCTTTTTTAGAAAATAATCCTATTGAGAAACGGGTTGAGATGTACCAAAGAGATATGTTTTCTAACGATAGTTATATAGCATCGGGTTCCGTTTTTATGTGGTGTCCAGAAGGCTTTAATAACCGTCACCTTTTAGTTTTTCTTTCACTTGATGAAGAAGTCCGTATGCAACGATTAAGGAACAGAGAAATCGAACGAAATAGTCAAATCTGGCTAGATGAAAATGGTGAGTATACAAATGATTTTCTAGAATGGTGCAAAACTTATTGGTCAGAAGAAGATAAGAAGATGGCAGGTACATATGGAGAACAATCCTATCAAATGACAATATCAAAGAGTCCTGTATTAAAGCTCAACGGCTCGCAACCTCTTGATGAACTCTATGCTGAAATAAGAAGAACTGTGAGTAAAGAAAATTGCTAGTTGCCTAATTAAGCGAGGTTATATCTTCAGCAATCAGGTGCTTTAATTGAATAAGGGTTTAAGAAAACGACCAGACAAAAATGAACTGCACCCCAATTGTTAGTGGTGTCTAACAATTGGGGTGCAGTTCAAAATCTGGTTGTTTTTAATCATTTACATATCCAATTATAGTGCTATTTCACCTGCTAATTGGCTTGCGAATTGCGAAATACGATTTTCTCCTACAAAAGAGAACCTGCTAGGCAACCAGCCCACTCCTCTTTTTCTACGTATCAAATCAAAAAGATTGCCACGATGGTAGTTACAACTAATCCGATAAAAACAGGTTTGATGTTTCTTCTAGCAAGTTCAAATGGATCAACTCCGCAGATTGCAGCAGCTGGAATTAACGCCCAAGGGACGAGTGTACCTCCGCCGACCCAGATTGCCGAGATCTGACCAAGTGCTGTTAATGTGGCTGCTCCGGCTCCTATTGCGGTTCCAAATATGTTTGCGACAGATCCTGCCAGTGAAATTCCTGAAAATCCTGAGCCATCGAGGCCGGTAATAGCCCCCACAGTAGTTAGTGTTATTGCCCCTACCTCTTTACTTAAAGGGACCACTGACGCAAGTGCTACACCTAAATCGTTAACGATTCCGTGAGATGTCTTTGGAAGGAAATCACCGATAATCTTAGCAAACCCTGAATCACCTAGATAAAAAAAGGCAGCGATCGGAATGACTGGACCAAACACTTTAAATCCAAACTGGAAACCATCAATCATATAAGAAGTTGTTTTCTCTAATCCTTTGTTCTTATGGCTGACCATCGTAATGAAAAGCAGAATTAATACAGAGGTTCCGCCAATAAGTGCAGTTGCATCTCCACCTTGAAGATTAAAAATGGACATCGCGGCTACATCCAGTGCAAACATGACAGGGATAAAGAGAGCAAAGAATTGTTTTTGCTTATTCGATAGCAAATTTAATTCCTGCTCATTTGAATTTTTTATTGGGTTAGCAGTAAGCCCTGTATTTGCGTTCAACTTTCCAGACTTCAAGTCCCGCTTTAAAAAGTAGAAAGCCGCTACTGTCGTTACAAGACCCATAACAAACACGAGTGGGAAACTCGCATAAATAACTTCACTTACTGGCAAACCTGCGGCATCAGCAGTTAGTTTAGGTGCTGCCTGAATGATGAAATCTCCGGATAGAGCAATACCATGGCCAAACAGGTTCATAGCCATAGCTACGCCAAGTGCAGGAAGACCAACCCGAATGGCAACGGGAAGAAGCACAGCACCCATGAGCGCGACTGCAGGTGATGGCCAGAAAAACCAAGAAATAATCATCATGAGAATACCTATCGTCCAATAAGCGAGTCCGGGTGTTCTAATGAGTTTCGAGAATGGAGAAATCATCACATCATTGATGCCTGTAGAGGTCAGTACTCTGCTCATTGCAACGATAATTGAGATTACAAGTATAGTAGGAAGAAGCTCGGTGATCGCATAAATAAAACTATTAAAAATACTGCTAACAGAACCCGTTAATGAACTAGTCGCAGTAATAGAGATTAAGAAGATACCGAGAATACTTATTAATGTAGTATCGCGTCTCTTAACCATAAAACCAATGATTAAACCGATAAACACAACATAAATCCAATGCAGCGCTGTTAGTTCAACGCCCATTTGTATTCCTCCCCGTTGAAATGGGTATTTAGCCCTTTCGTGATGTAATACAGAATATGATGAGAAAGAAAAGGGTGTGAGGGGAACTTTTTCACTAATAGTTGTTAGTGACAGGTAAAGGTAATTAATGTAAAATGATGACGATGATACTGAAGATAAGAAAGAGGTAACTACATGTTATCTCTTTTCTTTTTGTTACATACATTCAACAAAGGAGAAGATTAGGGGGCCGTATGATGGACCAGTCCAGATTCATTAAAGATCTTAACGAGTTAAAAGAGGGAGGATATGTTAAAAAGAAGGATTATATAAATGTGCTTCATGGCTATTACAGATATAGAGAAGATTTAAGAAGAAAAGAAATAAGCGATACGATTGTACATAAAGCAGAAGTTACTGTGGATGAACCTAAACAAAAGTCACAACCAGTAAAAACAGTAACTCCTCCACATAATCCAAAAGTGGAAATCACATCTGAACAGAGAAGAGAAAGAAATATTACAACCATTATGGCAGCGGGAGTGATTCTGCTTTTATTAGGAGGACTTACTTTAGCCACAAGCAACTGGGATGTTTTTAGCTCGATTACGAAAACAATGTTAGTTGGAGGGATTGCCTTATTATTTGGTGGCCTAGGCGTACTTTCGGAAAAAATACTTCAGATTAGAAAAACGGCGTTTACGTTCTTTGTTTTATTTGGTCTGTTTATTCCGATTACCGTACTCTCAGCGGGTTACTTTGAATTGTTTGGGAGTTGGCTCAGTTTTTATGGCGAGGGAAGATATATTTTAGGCGTTATGGCGGCTGTCGTCTGTACTCCAATCTATTACTATTTCGGGCAGTATTTTAAATCCAAGCTATTCAGCTGGCTTACTTATGTTGCGATCGCCATTGGATATGCGTATTTAATTCTATCGTTTGGCTTAACCAAAGAAGCATTTTATTTTGTTTATGCATTAGGAAATGTAGGATTTATACTTTTATATCATTTCAAAAAAGTGAACCGTTCGATATTTCTTCAAATCTTGCCTTTGTTTATACAAGCGAACTTGATACTATCGACGCTGTTCATTTTAATTCTATTTGAGAATCAACTTTATCAAAGTTTCAATATTATCTTAACCGCTGCATTATATTTATCGATGAGGATGGTCAATCAAAGAAAAGAGTATGAGCTTTTCTTTATCGGGTTTATCACGTACGGACTTTATCAATTGATTCAAAACTCTTTGTTAGTAGAATATCGTTTGTTTTTGATCGTACTTATACCGATTATATTCGTAGTAGTTGCTAATTTTTCAGATGCTGGATTAAAAAAATATTATCAGCTTGCAAATGGTGCAATCTCTATACTTGCTTTTCTATATATAACCGTTGAAGGCGTGTTATTGTCTGTAGGAGAAGGCAGTATGTGGTTGTTATTCGGGTATCTTGTTCTAGCTGGTAACTTTATATTCTTAAGCTATAATTCTACGTTTTTATTCTTTAAATATTTGGCACCGTTCTACCTATTCTGTGCGTTTATGGAAGTTTATCATATGATGGGCGATCGCTTTGAAGATTATTGGACGCTTGCAATCGGCATCTCAAGCGCATTATCTTATTCGATCGGACAGTATCTCAAACCACTGAACAGAGCAAGCCTCTTTGTCGGTGGTGGAGGATTACTTATTAGCTTTCTATTATCATTGGAACTCGCTCACTATGGGCAAGGAAGTATGATTTCCTTCATTCTAACGATACTAACTGTTCGTCATTTTTTAATCGAGAATGGAAAAGAAAAAATAGTAGCCACCTGGCTGGTACCCATTTTCACTTTTTTTACATTCTGCCTGCTTGGGATGAAGTACTTGCCATCACCGACATTATCATACTCTTTACTTCTTGGAAGTGTCGTCACTTTAATTGTCTATCTCTGGCAAAGAAAGCAGAAGCAGCTTGCAACTTCATTTGTTTCCATTACAACAATAATGACGACTGTGAATTTTATGGTCATCTTAGTCGAAAGTGATTTTACGTGGATAAAGATTTCATCGTCCATATTTCTAATGGTAGTGTTATGGTTTTTCACTAAACATTTTAATTGTGCGCTCGGGTTCTCTGGTATTCAAATTGCCTTATTCTTTGCACTAAGTTATGTTGCAGAACTACTTGGAGTTTCATTAGGTACTGAGGAATCCGTTTTTACGTTCATCATCATTTCCTATTTGTTATTAATGAGTAGCGAGGTATCCCAGAAGATCGACTCAAGCAGTGAATATCCAACGAAGGCTGTTTCTCACTTCATTACTTTACTCATAGGTTTTTATACTTTACTCGTAACAACTGCAGCAGCTCCGTTCATACTACTTGCAACAGTGTATGGAGTTTACCTGTTTCGTTCTCGTAAGGAATATGAGATCAGATATAATCTTTACGTTAGTTTGATATTTTTAGCTATTGGTTTCCAATACTTTATTAGAGCATGGCTCACTCATGAAGGTCCTGTTGTTTACAGCATACTTCTAGCTGGTTTCTACTTTGTTGTTAATAATGAATGGAGAAAGCGATTAAGAGCTTTCATTGTACCTTTTTCCGTCATTTTCTTAGGAGAGTATATAACGATTAGAGGATCTGATGAGACGTTTCTTATTATCCATGCAGCTGTATTAGTCGGGTTTATAGTGTTCTATCAATCGTTAGAGAAATACTGGAAATACGCATCAGTAATCTTGTTGATCTACTTCATGATAGATTTAGAGGAATGGTTGTTAATAAATCGAATAGCCAATGAAATGTACTCAATTGCTTGGTTCACCTCAGGTATACTCATTTCACTGGCAGGTATGTATTTCTTCAAAAAGCTATACAGCCAATCTGATTTTCTTCAATTTGACTTCTTTGCAGTTTTTGGAATGATTTCTGTACTTATTGGATTGGTGCGATCGGAAAATTTCGTAACAACGTTTGGTCTGGTCATACTTGCTATCCTTTTCTATGTTCAAGGAAATCGATTATTGGATGTTCTGATCGGAAAGAGAATACTTCAATCAGGTTCCAGTTTGCTTGTCCTGTTCTCATATTATTCATTTCTTGATCAATTTGAGGTCCCAGTGATTATTCAAACTGAGCTTATTGTATTGCCGTGGATCTTATTAAGTTATGTAATTACAAGGAAAATGTGGGACATATCGGAACAAATAGCTAACCTTATTCAATATGTTTTGCTTGGTGTAATAGGGATAACATTGATGATCGATGCGATAGAGAGCTATCAAGTCATGGATGCGATCATCCTCGGTTCTTTATCATTTGGGAGTATCATCTATGGATTTATCTCAAAGCAAAAAAGTTATTTCTTTACTGGATTGATCGTACTACTTCTGAATGTTTTGGTCCAAACTCGCCCATATTGGGGGAACATGCCATGGTGGGTATACTTATTGTTAACAGGTATCCTGCTCATAGGTTTTGCTAGTTTTAATGAGTTCAAGAAACAAAAAGGAATTGATTCTCCACCATTAAAGGATATAATTTTAAATAAATGGAAACATTGGTTTGGAGAGTGGAAATAACAACTCTTCAAATAAGGGGGATTAATGAAGTGGAACAAGATCAAAACAAACCCAAGATTACGATGGGTATGCTTTTTCAAAACAAAGTCATTCGTACCATACTTTTTTCAGTACTCTTCTTACAGATTGGGATATGGGTTCGTAACTATTCCATCTTATTGTATGTGATAGAAAAAACGAACGAAAATCCAATCGCTGTATCATTAATATCTGTAGCAGAATTCGCTCCGATATTTTTGTTTTCATTTATTGGTGGAACGTTCGCTGATAGGTGGAAACCAAAAAAGACGATGATTTGGTGTGATCTATTAAGCGCTGTATCTATCTTTGTCGTATTATTAACGTTGCTTTTTGGAAGCTGGAAAGTTATATTCTTTGCAACGCTCGTTTCATCCATCTTGTCTCAATTTTCTCAGCCATCAGGTATGAAGTTATTTAAGATTCATGTACCTGAGGAAATGGTACAGTTAGGGATGTCAATGTATCAAACACTTTTTGCAGTATTTATGATTCTAGGACCTATTCTCGGGACTTACGTATACCAGCAATTTGGTATTACAGCTGCGATAGCAATTATGGGAATCGCGTTCGTATTGTCTGCCGTTATTCTTCTATTACTTCCTCCTGATGAAGAAGTTGAAAAAACGGAAGAGAAACCATCGATCTGGTTAGAGATGAAAGAAGGTTTCAGCTATGTGCTCAACAGGCGCTCTTTAACCTTACTTGGTGCGTGTTTCGCCGTAGCCGGATTAGCTTTAGGCTTAACACAGCCGTTAACCGTCTTTTTAGTAACAGAACAACTAGGTCTTCCTAAAGAAGAACTTCAATGGCTCATGGCTGCATTCGGTACTGGAATGATCTTAGGTGGAGGTTTAACCATCGGAATCGCGAGCAAAGTAAAGCCACAATTATTATTGGCTTTAGGAATGGGAGCAAGTGCGATCGGATTTATGATTATGGGATTCTCCGAACATTTTTGGTTAACCTTATCCGCCGAGTTCATAAGTGGTCTTTTCATGCCATGTGTTCACATTGGTATTAATACACTAATTCTCCAGAATACAGAGGCTAAATTTATAGGTCGTGTGAACGGAATATTAAATCCACTATTTATGGGTGCAATGGTTCTTACGATGTCCATTACCGGTTGGCTAAAAGAAACATTTTCACTTGTATTGATGTTTGAAGGAGCAGCACTTCTTTTTGCTATCGGTATATTAACGATGCTACCACTTATTCGACAAAAAGTTGTTCCAGTGGCTGAAGTTGAGAAAGCCTAAATGTAAAAAACCTCAAAAGCTACCTTAGCTTTTGAGGTTTTTTTTGTGTTTCATGTTTGCTTTAGCTGAATCGCAAAGAGGTGTGTGTCGATAAACGTCGAGGATTGTAAACTCGCGGATAAACAGCAAAAACTCGTGGATTGATGTAAGAAACTTTTGGATTTACACCCTGAACTCGTGGATTGAGAGTCAAAACTTTTGGATTCACCACTTACATGCTTAATTTACGGCCAGAAACAAACCATCACACAGCACTGTTGACGCTTTTTCAACCTCATACTGTTTTTCAAATCATTTAAATGGGTATTATAGATATATTTCCATCATTGTTGTAATGAATATTGAATGTCTAAAAATATAAGGGGAATCTAACATATGTCTATCTCACCAGATCAACGAATAACATTACACGGATTCAATAATCTTACTAAATCACTTAGCTTTAATCTGTATGATGTTTGTTATACGAAAACGAGAGAAGAGCGAGAAGCTTACCTTGAGTATATTGATGAGCAATACAACGCGGAAAGGCTTACGAATATTTTGCAAACTGTCTCCGATACGATTGGAGCTCATGTGCTTAATATAGCGAAACAAGATTATGTACCCCAAGGAGCCAGTGTCACTGTACTTGTCTCAGAAGGACCCATTGTTGAAGTACCAACTGATACATTTGATGAGAATTCCACAGCCATGCCAGAGTCTGTTGTGATGCAGCTTGATAAGAGTCACTTAACGGTTCATACATATCCAGAGTTTCATCCAGAAGAAGGAATCAGTACGTTTAGAGCGGACATAGATGTTTCTACTTGTGGAGAAATCTCGCCGCTTAAAGCACTTAATCATCTTATAAATTCATTTGATATGGATATTGTGACGATGGATTATCGAGTTAGAGGATTTACGAGAGATATTAAAGGTCACAAGCTATTCATTGATCATGATATCAATTCGATACAAAACTATCTTTCTTCTGATATTAAAGAGACATATACAATGATTGATACAAATATTTATCAAGAAAATATCTTTCATACAAAGTGCAAATTAAAGAATTTTGAACTGAATAACTACCTTTTCGGTTATACAAAGGATGAAATTGATAGCGAAACTCAAAAACACATCACAGGTTTGATCAATGCTGAGATGGACGAGATTTTTTACGGAAGAAACATTAACTCATCTAAACGTTAATAGCTTATAGGAAGATGGATCACTAAGAGAGTCTTAGTGGTCTTTTTTTGCGTGAACAATATGAACAAAATGCATTTTATGCTGTTAAACTTCCATTTGAAATTCTGAATGTTAGGATTATGAAAAGTAAATGAAAGCGCTAACATTAAGAAGGGGATGTGAACATGATGAAAACGAAGAAATGGAAAAAATGGCTTATAGCAGGCGTTATCTTATCTTCACTTACAGCTTGTAGTACGTCTGGGTCAAATGCTGGAGAATCCGATTATCCGAAAAAACCAATAACAGTTGTTGCTCCGTCGGGTGCTGGAGGTGGTTGGGATCTAACAGCGCGCTCACTGACCAAAATTCTAGGTGAAACGAAAACCGTTGATCAAACGATGACTGTTGAAAACAAACCTGGTGGAGGTGGAGCTGTCTATCTTGCAGAATTTGCGACACAACATAAAAAAGATGATTACAAGCTTTATGTAAACTCTCCGCCAATCTTGATCAACAACTTGAAAAAAGAAGGTAATAGTCCATACGGTTTTAAGGATACAACACCACTTGCACAATTAACAAAAGACTTTGGAGCAATCGTTGTTAAGGAAGATTCGAAATACAACAATCTAAAAGAACTGATGGACGCTGTTAAAAAAGATCCAAAGTCTGTCACAGCAGCTGGAGGATCTGCACCTGGATCCATGGACCATCTCGTAGCTGTTCTACCTGCTTACAAATCTGACATTGATCCAAAAACAGTTAAGTATGTTTCATACGATGGCGGTGGTGAAGCAATTGCAGCCCTATTGGGAGGCAATGCAGATTATATTGCAACTGATGCTTCTGCGGTAGGTGAATATTTAAAAGCTGGGAAAGTAAAAGTGCTTGGTATTTCTTCAACGGAACGATTAAAAGGTGACCTTGCTGATGTTCCAACTTTTAAAGAAGCTGGAATCGACGCTGACTTTACAATTTGGAGAGGTGTCTTCGGACCGAAAGAAATGTCTGATCGTGCTGTCGCTTATTGGAATAAAACATTAAAGAAGCTAAATGAGAGCAAAGAATGGCAGGACGAGCTAGAACGCAACGGTTGGGAATCAGAATTTAAGGATGGCAAAGAATTTGAAACCTTCTTAAAAGAGCAAGAAAAACAAGTTGAAGACCTTTTGAAATCACTAGGAATGAATAAATAGATATGACATGGAGAAGTATTTCTACTTCTCCTTTTTTCAAACAAGGAGGGAAGTACTTTGCAAACAGGAAAATTTGATCGTTATGCAAGCATCTTATTTGCTTTACTTGGAGCAGCTTTTTTAATCGAAAGCCGCAACATTTCGAAAAGTGCTTATGGAAGTGAAGTCGGACCTAACGTTTTTCCCTTTCTCTTAGGACTTATTCTTATCTTACTAAGCGTTAAACTCTTTCTTGAATCATTTAAAAACATACAGAAAGAAAAGAAGGACAAAGAAAACTTACAGATAAAAAGATTTATCATTATCTTGACCGCAAGTCTTCTGTACGCAGGTTTCATCGAAACACTTGGTTATATCTTAAGTACTTTCTTATTTTTGTTTGTTTCCTTTCAAGCGATGGAAAGAGGAAGTTGGATAAAAAATGGAGTCATTGCTTTGGCATTCTCATTCTTTGTTTATTATTTATTTGTTGTTGTATTGAAAGGCTCATTGCCTGGAATGCCAATTTGGTTTAGTTAGGAGGATTAATGATGGGTGTTATGGATTTTTTAATGCAAGGATTTCAGACGGCCATTCAGCCGCAAAATATATTCTTTGCTTTTATCGGCGTTTTAATTGGAACCGCAGTAGGCGTTTTACCTGGTATTGGACCGATGAGTGGTGTTGCACTATTAATTCCTGTAACCGCTACTTTCACGAGCGGAATGGATCCTTCTGCAGCAGCTACAAGCTCAATTATCCTTTTAGCGGGTGTGTATTATGGAGCCATGTACGGTGGATCTACTACATCCATTCTATTAAACACACCTGGCGAATCTTCATCTGTCGTTACAACACTTGATGGTTATCAAATGGCCAGACAAGGAAGAGCCGGGGCCGCACTATCAATCGCTGCGATCGGGTCATTTTTTGCCGGAATCGTTTCCATCATTGGGTTGGTGTTATTAGCTGAACCACTTTCAGAGATGGCATTGAAATTCGGACCAGCTGAATATTTTTCTTTAATGCTGTTAGGTCTAGCAGCAGTTAGCGGTTTGGCGGGCGGTTCGATCACGAAGGCATGGATGATGACCGTAACCGGCCTTTTGCTCGCCACAATCGGAATCGATGCGGTCTCAGGTGTTGCTCGATTCACTTATGACATTCCTGTTCTGTTTGGAGGACTTGAATTTTTAACGGTTGCTGTTGGTCTCTTTGCATTGGGTGAGGTGTTTAAGACTGTTCTGCATAAGGAAGAAGAGGCTGAAAAGGTGGCGAAAGTTGGGAGAGTTATCCCTTCTAGAGCAGATCTAAAAGAAAGTGCTGGGCCGATAGCACGTGGCTCATTCTTAGGGTTCTTTATTGGTGTCTTACCAGGTGCTGGTGCAACACTTGCTTCTTTCTTTTCATATATCGCTGAGAAGAAGATAAGTAAAAATCCTGAGAAGTTTGGAAAAGGTGCGATTGCTGGAGTTGCGGCTCCTGAATCAGCCAATAACGCAGCTTCTGGAGGAGCGATGATTCCATTATTAACACTCGGAATTCCGGGCTCAGGAACGACAGCAATTCTTATGGGAGCTCTTATCATGTATAACGTACAGCCAGGTCCTTTATTATTTAGTGATCATCCTGACGTAGCATGGGGGTTAATCGCTTCGATGTTTATCGGAAACTTGATGCTTCTCATCCTTAATATGCCGCTTGTTAAGGTTTTTGCGAAAATTATTGAAACACCTGCGAAATACTTGCTGCCTATTATTATTGCTATTTCTGTCTTTGGTGTTTACGCCGTACAAGTAACGACGTTCGATCTGTTTTTATTGATCGGCTTTGGACTTGCAGGATATCTCTTAGCACAGAATGACTATCCGATTGCTCCTCTTGTACTCGGCTTAGTACTAGGACCAATGATTGAAAACAATATGAGACGTGCATTAACAACATCAAACGGTGATTTTATGGTATTTGTTCAACAACCCATTTCTGCATTTTTCTTGGTTTGTGCGGTATTATGGATTCTCGTTCCATTCTTTCTGCGATTAAAAGGAAAAAATGTTGTTGTGAACGTTGAAGGATAAGAGTTGATACGTAGAGAAGACTTTCTATTCTAAGAAAGTCTTTTCTATTTTTACGGAGGGAAACTATGAAACTGCAAACAAAATTAATTCTCATCAGCTGTTCCCTAATTTTTATTGTGGTCACGATTTTAGCACTTATCTTTCAGAATATGTTTGAAGACACGATGAAGAGTCAAATTGGGGAGAGAGCACTAAGTGTTTCTTATGCAGTAAGTAACAATCCACTTGTTATTGATGCGTTTGAAAGTGATGATCCCTCTGAAACAATCCAGCCTTATGCAGAGAAAATCAGAAAGAAAACAGGGGCTCATTACATCGTAGTTGGAAACAAAGAAGGTGTTCGTTATTCACACCCCATTAAAGAACGAATCGGTAAGAAGATGGTTGGTGGTGACAACCAAAAAGCTTTATCTGGTGAACCGAGTATCACTGAAGCAACAGGCTCACTTGGTCCAGCTGTACGAGGGAAATCACCCGTTATAAATAAAGACGGCGAAATCATTGGATTGGTATCAGTAGGTTTTCTAACTGATCAGATCAAAGAGGACATTTGGCCGTATAAAATAAAAATAATCATTATAGGCACGATTACCTTGTTGCTAGGAACACTCGGTTCTGTACTGATTGCAAAAGGAGTAAAAAGAGCCACCCATGGATTAGAACCAAAAGAGATCGGCTTGTTATACAAAGAAAAAAGCGCGATCTTAGAAGCGATTAGAGAAGGGGTCATTGCTGTTAATCGAGAAGGTGAAATAACCCTTGCCAATCACACTGCACTTCAGATGCTACAAACAGAAAGTGAGAGGTTATTGGGTGAAAATGTGTTAAAAGCTATTCCGAATACAAGATTACTTGATGTTATTGCTTCTGGAAGAAATGAATTTGACGAACAGATGAAACTCGGAAACACGAAAGTTATCGCGAATCGTATTCCAATACTAGATGATCATAATCAAGTCATTGGGGCGGTAGCGACATTTAGAAACAGAGATGAGCTTTATCGATTAAGTGAAGAACTTGCGCAAGTGAAAAGCTATAGTGAGGGCTTAAGAGCTCAAACACACGAATTTTCAAATAAACTGTATTTAATATCCGGACTTATTCAGCTAGGTTCTTATCAGGAGGCACAAGATATTATTACAAAAGAATCAAATGTTCATCATCATTTTACACAATTTATTATGAAGCATATTTCTGATCCTTATATAGGTGGTCTATTAATTGGTAAGTTCAATCGTTCGAATGAGCTAAGAGTAGAATTTTCGATTGATCCTTCAAGTCACCTAAAAGATATTCCAGACTCAATCGACAGACAATTACTAGTTACGATCATAGGTAATCTAATAGATAATAGCATGGAAGCTGTAATAGAGTCAGGAACATATGACCCAATAGTAACAATCAATCTTTCTGATTTTGGAGAACAGCTGATCATTGAAGTTGAAGATAATGGAGAAGGAATTCCTGGAGATATCGCTAATATGTTATATAAAAAGGGATTCTCTACAAAAGGACAGAATCGCGGGTATGGTTTATATCTAATCAACCAAGCTGTGGAAGTATTAGACGGTCATATCTTTTTTGAGAGAACAAAAGCGGGAACAACGCTTTTCACTGTAATAATCCCAAAAGAATAGAGGAAAGACATCATGAGTTCATGGGAAGTTTTTATCGTTGAAGACGACATTCGAATTGCCGAGATCAACAAAAAATTTGTTGAAAAAGTAGAAGGTTTTTCGGTATGTGGCATAGCATTAAACGAGGAAGAGGCAAAAGAACAGATTTCGATTTTAAGACCTGACTTAGTAATCTTAGATATTTATTTTCCAGATATGAATGGACTAGATCTACTAAGATGGATTAGGAGTGAATTTCGAGGGATCGAAGTCATCATGGTAACAGCGGCAACAGAGGTGAAAACGCTAAAGGTTGCTCTTGAAGATGGGATTTTTGATTACATAGTAAAGCCCGTCATCTTTCAGCGGTTTAAAGATACTTTATTACAATTTAACGATTATAAGCGATCTATCTCTCAACTGTCAGCAGATAAAGAAGTCAATCAAAATATGATCGATTCTTTATTAAAACGCGAGAAGGTCGAGATGGAACCATACTTACTCCCTAAAGGCATCGATCCTATTACACTTGAAAAGATCTTGTCCATATTGATGCACCATCAAAAAGGCTTTACTGCAGAAGACCTTGGACAGCGTACCGGAGTTAGTCGAACAACGGCAAGACGCTACTTAGAATATCTCGTGTCAGAACAAAAAGCAAAAGCGGACATCACTTATGGAGGTGTAGGCAGACCAGAAAGAATCTACAAATATGGACTATAGTTCAGAGCGACCTGTTTATCGGGTTGCTTTTGTTTTGATTCTTATACTACTAAAAATTAGTTAAGTTGATGTATAATGTTCTACATAGATTTAAAGTTGAAAGAGAGTGAACAATATGGGACGTAAATGGAATAATATTAAAGAGAAAAAAGCATCAAAAGACGCAAATACGAGCCGTATTTATGCAAAGTTCGGTCGTGAAATCTATGTGGCTGCAAAACAAGGAGAGCCTGATCCAGAATCCAATCAGTCTTTAAAAGTCGTTTTAGAACGAGCAAAAACATATAGCGTTCCTAAAAACATCATCGACCGTGCGATTGAAAAAGCGAAAGGCGGTTCAGACGAGAACTATGACGAGCTTCGTTATGAAGGTTTTGGTCCGAACGGATCGATGATAATTGTGGATACTTTGACGAATAATGTCAATCGAACAGTAGCGGAAGTGCGTTCTGCTTTTAATAAAAATAATGGAAACATGGGTGTTTCTGGTGCAGTATCATACATGTTCGATGCAACTGCTGTAATTGGTCTAGAAGGAAAGTCAACAGAAGATGTATTGGAGCTGTTGATGGAAGCAGACCTAGATGTTCGAGATGTGATCGAAGAGGATGAATCTGTTATTGTTTATGCTGAACCTGATCAGTTTCATGCTGTGCAAGAAGCATTTAAGAATGTGGGTATAACAGAGTTTTCAGTAGCAGAACTTACGATGCTTGCACAAAGCGATGTGGAACTCACTGAAGAATCACAAAGTCAATTTGAGAAATTGATCGATGCTTTAGAAGATCTAGAAGACGTGCAGCAAGTGTATCATAACGTTGATTTACAATAATTCTATATAATTAAAGGGTCAGTTTCTATTACAGGACTGGCTCTTTTTTATTGTCAGAGCAAAAAGAAAAAGCAACCGATTAATTCGATTGCTTTCTCATCCATAACATACAAATTGTTATAGTTGTAAATCCAACAAAAGCTAATAGTGGAATCGTGATGAATCCTAGCCAGTTAATATACTGACCTGAACATGGAACACCAGATGTACACACTTCAAAAGCTTTTAGTGCAGGAATTTTTTGAAGAGCATAATGATAGCCTGAAACGATGATGCCCATAATGGATAGAGGAAGGACATAACGTGTGACATTATGATCTTGTTGATAAAAGGCAACACCTAGCAGAATGACTAACGGATACATCAAAATCCGTTGATACCAGCAAAAATTACATGGCACAAACTTCATGACTTCACTAAAAAACAGACTTCCTACCATGGAAACGATCGAAGCAATCCAAGCGATCAATAAAGGTTTATTACCCACCTTTATTTACTCTCCTTCGCATCATCAACCATTTCCTTTAAATCTTCTAAAGAGGTACCTTCAAACTTTTTACCATTAACAAACAATGTTGGCGTACTCGTTACACCAAGTTCACTTACTAGTGCTTCATCTGTTTTCAGCGCTTTTTCATTTTCCTTGTTCTCCCATGTTTCAGTAACTTTCTTAACATCTTCTTCTGAAGTCACTTCACCAAGTGTTTCTGTTAAGAATTTCTCTGTAAAAATGTCCTGTCGTTCTAGACTCTGATCGTCAGGTTGCTTTTCATATAGCGTCTTATGAAACTTCCAAAACGTTTCATTTCCTAATTCCTTATAAACAGTTTCCGCAAATATAGCTGATCGTTCAGAATCTACATTAATAAACGGATAGTTTAAAAAATAAAATTTCACTTTCCCTGTTTGAATCAGTTCTTTATCAATAAGCGGGAAGAATGACTCATTAAAGTTTTTACATGCGGGACACTTGTAATCTCCAAATTCAACAATGTTAACTGTCGCATCTTTCTCACCTAAGTAAGGCTGGTTTTCATAGGATATATCAGCTGTGGACGTATCATTATTATCAAGTGCACCGCTGAACAGAAAAATGATCAATCCTAGAGTCAAAATACCAATCGTCCAAAAAAGCCAAACAGGAGAAGAGTTGTTCTTGTTCTTTGAGCTGTTTACATAAGCCTTATTCTTTTTTTGTTTACCCATTGTTCACCTCGTAGAATTTTTACTAAATAAAAAGAAGTTACTTTTATCGTAAACAAAGTTGACGGTATTTACAATGAAGAAATATCGAACATTATGTTTTTATGTCTTTTAGATTATGCATAGCACCTGAAGGTTACAAAATCTAATTCTAAAAAAACTTGTATGCAAAAGCAGATTTTGGCAGTATAATTTTCTAGAAATTATACTAAACTAGTTTTCTGGGGGTCAGGGATGAAAAAGGTTGTAACTTTCTTATTGGCTATTACGATTAGCCTCGGCATCTTGCCGTTGTCAGCGTTCGCGATAAATGCAAACGACAAAGAGTATAAAGCGTTCTTACAAGAGATTGGTTGGAACTCGAAGGATTTTGTTGCTTATCTAGACAGTAAAGAGTGGGCATTAAGAGAATTTGATTCTGTCGATGAACTTGGTACACCCTTATCAGAAAAAGGTGTTCAAGCAGTGTTAAAAGAGTTTGACATCAGTCGTGATAGACTCAATGAACTTCTTGTTGAATATGGAAATATAGAAGAAGGACAAGACGTTCTTGACGGAACTTATATTATCTTTGAAGAGGAATTGTTTGAGGAAGTTGATTTTATGATCGGCACACCTATAGATGACATTAATCTCCAAAAGTTGTTAAGTGATTACGATTTAAAATCCATTGAAGAACTGGATGCTTTATTAAAAGAGAACGATGATTCACGTGACAACTATGAATATATCGAACACCTAGAATGGTCTGTTGATTATTATATCAATGGAGATGACTGGGAAGGAACTCTTATTAATGATGAAAATCTTCAACAATTATTAAGAGATTACAACTTAGCTTCTCTCGCGGAACTGGACGCTTTATTAAAAGAAAATGATGATGCAAGAGAAAATTACGAATACATTGAAGATCTTGAAGGAGCCGTTGATTTCTATATAAATGGCGATGACTATATGGGTGATGATATCGAGGATCTATTTACAGAGATTGGTTTAACAGAGGAAGAAATAGAGAAGCTTTTAACTCATATGGAAACTCTTAATTGGGAAGATCCAGCATTTCTTGATCAAATGATGGTACTTGCCGAAAGAATGATGGCATTTGATGATTTTGAAACTGCTGATGAACTTACTTCTGAACAAGTTGCTGAACTATTATCCATCTTTTCTGAGATGAAGCAGCTGTTACAACTTGAAACAAAATACTATCTAGTTGTAGATGGACAAAAACAACCTGTGTCGATGGATACATTGATGACGATGGAAACGACAAATGGAAATGATCTTATCATGGAAATTTATAATCTAAATGGTGAGTTATTAGCTGATATTCGAATCACAGCTGAGATGTTTGGCTCTGAAATGATTCAAGAAACAGGTAAAGATATTCAAAAAGTTGAAAAGATTGTCTCTGCAACTCCGACTAAAGCGAGTCCACCTGTAAAAACAGTGAGAGGCGGAAAACTTCCAACAACCGCAACAAACCATTTAGAGAATACTTTAATGGGTCTAGGTATTTTAGCGGCGGGAATATTCTTATTTAGAAGATTTCGGGTAAAAGGCATCTAATGAAAACGAGAAGTAGCATTCGAACGACACTTCTTATTTTTTCACTTGTTTTAATATTGCTTGGTTTTTGGTTTAGTACTACAAACGCTTATACATTTATTAAAGGATACATGCTCTTTCAAACGAGCCAGACACAGATCGGAAAGAGTTCAGAAAAGCCATCCAAAATACACATAAAGCATTCTGATCAGAAGGAAACATTCTATTCGGTAAGACCGAAAAAAGGTGAGAATATCGGTAACCTACTCATACCAAAATTAAATGCTACACTTCCTATTTTTCATGGAACAGATGAAGAAGAATTAGAAAGAGGTGTTGGTCATTTCGAGAAAAGTGTATTACCAGGAGAACAAGACAATGCTGTTCTATCTGGACACCGAGATACGGTTTTTCGAAAGCTTGGTGAAGTAGGAAAGGGGGATACGCTGATTGTGAAAACCTCAGCGGGAACCTTTACCTATAAAATTCGGAATGTGCGCATCGTAGACAAAGATGACAGAACTGTAATTGTTCCTAAACCAAGAGCAACATTAACTGTTTCAACATGCTATCCTTTTAATTTTATTGGTGCATCACCTGAGCGCTATATTCTTGTAGCAGATTTGATATCACAAAAGTTAACATAATCTACTTAGACAACATGAACGATTTATGTTGTCTTTTTTTAGTCCATTTTGCAAGAGGTGTGTACCTGTTTTGTTTAAAAGTTAATCAAAACAGGTATGAATACCAATAATGCCAAAGGGTCTAAAGAAATCCCCCCTGATACATACTTAGAATAAACAACTAGAAGTCGGAGGTTTAAACATGAAGAAAATATCATTGATTATAGCAGCGTGTATGATTGTCGTGTTAGGCGTTGCTTTTGGCGTATACTCCATTAACTCAAAAGAAATGGAAGTAACAGCTCTTGGGGATTCACTCGCTTACGGATTAGGTGATACAAAGGATAATGGGTATATAGGAGATGTGGAAGATCGCTATGAAGAAGATTTAAACAAACACCTCGTTGTACATGATTTTGGAGTTCCAAATGATACCAGCACAGATCTACTTAAGCGGCTGAATAATCCTGAGATAGCAAAAACGGCTAAAAGCTCAGATGTGATTTTTATAAATATAGGTACGAATGATTTTTTGAAAAGTACGGATTTATTGACCAAATTTAACAGAGAAGAGCTAGCAGCCAACGAGGAAATCTACAAAGAAAATTTGAACCAAATCATTCAAAATGTACAAAATCAAGAGTACCCGAAGACCATTTATATATTAGGTATCTATAACCCAAAAGCTGAATGGAGTGATATGTCGGTCGTTAACGAAGCCGTATCAAATTGGAATCAATCCACAAAAGAAGTTACGAAGAAAAATAAAAATACTGCTTATATACGCACTGATGACCTTTTTATCGACAAAAATAAACGTGATTATTTCTCTGACAAACTTCATCCTAACGAAAAGGGCTATGCGTTAATCGGAAAAAGAGTTTACGAAACCATCCGACAAAGTACGGATTATAAATAAGTCACTTCATTAAAGTAAAGTCACATAAAGAGGTTTTCATTTTCAGACCTTTATCGTATAATGTGAGTTAACTTCATAAAGCTCGTATAATCGCAGGGATATGGCCTGCAAGTTTCTACCAAGCCCCCGTTAAGGGTTTGACTACGAGTGACGCAAACTTTCCATGCATTTTGTATTTCAAGATGTATTGGGCTATTTATGTGTTCCGATTTTGTTATACCGGAGAATTGCTTCACTCGATCAGAGAGAAGGAGTTCTCCGGTTTTTTGTATTTAATAAAAAAGTATGAGGTGGGAAAATGAATTTTTTAGAAAAGAAAATTTGTGATGAAGGTATTGTTTTATCCTCGTCCGTTTTAAAAGTAGACTCGTTTTTGAATCATCAGATCGATCCTGAACTCATGGTTCAAATTGGTAATGAATTAGCGTATCGTTTTATCAGTGAAGGAATAACAAAAATAGTAACGATCGAATCGTCCGGTATAGCACCTGCCGTTTTCGCAGGATTAAAACTTTCCGTTCCTGTTGTTTTTGCTCGTAAAAAGAAATCGTTAACCTTAACAGAAGGACTATTAACATCAAGTGTTTATTCTTTCACAAAACAAGAGCAGAACGAGATTTCCGTTGCAAAGAAATTTATCCAACCAGGTGACAACGTGCTGATCATCGATGACTTTTTAGCACACGGTGAAGCAGCTCTTGGTCTGGCAGACCTTGTTAACCAAGCAGATGCTACAATAGCCGGTTTTGGGATCGTGATCGAAAAATCGTTTCAAGTCGGTCGTCAAAAACTTGAGGAAAAAGGATATCGTGTTGAATCGATCGCAAGAGTTAAAGAAATGAACACAAATGGGATAACGTTCATCCAATCTGAGGTGATGTCTTCATGAAGAAGGGTAAAGTGGTTTCTCTAGGTATACAACACGTTCTAGCAATGTATGCAGGAGCGGTTATCGTACCACTAATCGTAGGAAGTGCTTTAAAATTATCTTCTGAACAACTAGCTTATTTAGTTGCCATCGATCTCCTAACATGTGGATTAGCTACTCTTATACAAGTTTGGCAGAATCGTTTCTTTGGAGTAGGTCTTCCTGTTGTTTTAGGCTGTACGTTTACAGCTGTAGGGCCAATGATCGCGATTGGTGGACAGTATGGGATGAGTGCCATTTATGGGTCTATTATTGCGGCAGGTTTGTTCGTTGTTATTTTTGCTGGAGCGTTCGGAAAAATCCTTAAGCTGTTTCCTCCAATCGTTACCGGAACCGTAGTTACGATAATTGGAATAACTTTAATCCCAGTCGCGATCAAAGACATGGCGGGTGGAGCGGGAAGCGAAAACTTTGGCTCACCACAAAACTTAATTCTTTCTTTTGGCGTTTTAGCATTCATCCTTCTTTTATATCGTTTTTCTAAAGGTTTCATTCGATCCGTATCTATTCTATTAGGTCTAATTACCGGAACTGTTGCTTCATCATTTCTCGGTTTAGTGAATTTCACACCAGTCATGGAGGCCTCATGGGTTCATATGCCAAAACCCTTTTATTTTGGAGTTCCAACCTTTGAAATTGGTGCGATCATCACAATGATTTTAGTTGCAATCGTAAGTTTGATTGAGTCTACAGGGGTGTTTATGGCTTTAGGTAAGATATGTGATAGAGATTTAACACCGAAAGATATAACAAAAGGATATCGAGGGGAAGGACTTGCTATTATATTAGGTGGAATCTTTAATGCCTTTCCTTATACGACATATTCACAGAACGTCGGACTTGTTCAGTTATCTGGCGTTAAAGCAAAGCAGGTAATCTATGTTGCAGGAGGTATGTTAATCTTCCTTGGTTTGATGCCAAAAGTTGCTGCACTTACAACATTAATCCCAACAGCCGTTATGGGCGGGGCGATGGTTGCCATGTTTGGGATGGTGTTTGCATCAGGTATCAAAATGCTCAGTGAAGTAAACCTTGCCAAACAAGAAAATCTTCTCATTATTGCTTGTTCCGTAGGTATGGGATTAGGCGTAACGGTTGAACCTGAACTTTTCAAAAGTCTTCCTGAGAGTATTCAGATTCTCACAGAAAATGGAATCGTAGCTGGAAGTTTGATGGCTGTTACATTAAATCTTTTATTTAATACCAAGTCTAAAAAAGTGATCGTTTCTCACGTGCAAAAAAGCCAGAAGGAAGCGGTATAAACGAAGAAGCGGCTATGATCCTCACTGAAACCAGTGGATGATAGCCGCTTTTTATGCTTGATGTGGTCTAATTTTTCCTTTTTCGATTTTGTTCTCTTCGATGTCATCAAATTATACATCTCGGGATGTGCAAAAGCACTTCTTTCCAGAATAGGATTTCGTTTACCTGCACGAACGCGTTTTTCTCTCATTTTCTTTGCTTTTGATTTTGCCATTTTCTTCATTCCTTTCAATTCACTCGATGGAAGTTAATGGATGATACAAGATTACTATACTATATTTATACGATGAAAAGATACACGTTGTGTAGAAATGCACAGAATCTTGAAAAAACAAGCTAGCATTATCAGAAAAGGAAGATTATAATCTTCCTTGGGACCAAAATGTTAGGATTTTCGGATAATTCAAGTAAGTTGCTTTGAAATAGCTTTTGTTTTTCGCCTCATCCACAGCTGATTGAAGTGGAAGATGCTTCTAAAGGCACGTAGCTACAGGAGGCATATATTCGAAGTAGCAGACGATCCTCCTTGATCTGACCAGTTAGTCTCAATCATATGAAATAAAGGGGTTATTGTTGTGAATAAAAATGTTAAGAAAGTAGCTTCACTTACTTTAGCTATCAGTCTATTAAGTTCACCTTTAGCTGGCCAAGCCATCGCTAAAATGCCAGCAAAACACAAAAGTAAAGTTAACCTCAGAATCATGGAAACAACAGATATTCATACAAACCTACTTAACTTCGATTATTACAAAAATGCAGCATCTGAAAACGTTGGGCTAGCAAAGACAGCTACACTTGTTAAAACAGCTCGAGAAGATTTAAAGTACAGTCAGAACAGTGTGTTAGTTGATAACGGAGACCTCATTCAAGGTACACCACTCGGCACATATAAAGCAAAGATCGCTCCATTAAAAGACGGGGAAGTTCATCCAGCAATCGCAGCTATGAATCTAATGGATTATGATATGGCAACACTCGGTAACCATGAGTTCAATTACGGCCTCGACTTTTTAGCAGAAACGTACGATGATGCTAATTTTCCTTTTGTAAACGCTAACGTGTACGTAGATGATCATGATAATAATCCTAAAAATGATGTAAACAAATACTCACCATACAAAATTGTAAAGAAATTCGTTAGAGATGAGTACGGCAGACCGAAGCTTTTGAAAATTGGTTATATTGGTTTCGTGCCACCGCAGATCAACGAATGGGATAAATCACACCTTGATGGGAAAGTAATTACGAAGAATATCATTGAAAGTGCAGAAAAGTTTATCCCGCAGATGAAGAAAAAAGGTGCAGATATTATCATCGCACAAGCTCACTCTGGCTTTAACGGAAGTGAAGCGAACACAGAAGATGTTATCTATTCCCTCAGCAAAGTAAAAGGGATCAGTGCCATCACATTCTCACATACACATAAAATATTCCCAGCAGCTGATGAGAAATCATTAGATGCGTTGTTTAAAGATGCTAAGGGCAATATTCTTCCTGGGATTGATAATGCGAAAGGTACGATTAACGGTGTGCCAGCTGTACAAGCAGGCTATGGTGGAGGATCACTTGGTCTGATCGACTTAACCCTTCAACAAGATCGTGGAAGATGGAAAGTCGTTTCTTCTCAGTCTTCAGTTAGAAGTGCAGCTACCGTTAAACCAGACGAAAAAGTGGTGAAGACTGTAAAAAATGTACATGATGCAACGATCAAGTACGTAAACACACCAATCGGTTCAACGACAGACGATATTCATAGCTTCTTTGCACTCGTTCAAGATGACCCATCTGTTCAAGTCGTAACGAACGCACAAAAATGGTACGTAGAAAAATACATCTCGTTAAACAAACCAGAATACAAAGATCTTCCTATTCTCTCAGTTGGAGCACCATTTAAAGCTGGAAGAAACGGAGTTAGTGAATTTACCGAGATTCAAAAAGGACCACTAACGATTCGCAGTGCAGGTGACCTCTACCTTTATGACAACACGTTAAAAGCACTTAAAGTAAAAGGATCTGTTGTAAAAGAGTGGTTAGAAATGTCCGCTGGTAAATTTAAGACGATCGATCCTAACAAAACAGAAGCACAAGAACTCTTAGATGCAGGTTTCCCTGTTTATAACTTTGACGTAATCGACGGCGTTAATTATCAAGTCGATGTAACAAAAGCTCCTAAGTATGATAAAAACGGAGGAGTGATTAACGCTAATAGCAATCGTATCGTGAATCTTTCGTATGACGGAAAAGCAGTTGATCCTAACCAAGATTTTATCGTAGTAACAAACAATTACAGAGCGGGTGGCGGCGGAAACTTCCCAGGAGTTAAAGGCAGCGAATATGTAGTTGACTCTGCTGATGAGAACCGTCAGATCTTAATGGATTACATTACAGAGATGAAAGAGATCACGCCAACTGCGGACAATAATTGGTCGATTGCTCCGATTAGTGGAAATGCTAACGTAACGTTCTTATCGTCACCGAACGGCCAAAAATATACAAGTGAGACAGGCAAGATTCAATACACGAACAAAACAGACGCAAACGGATTTGGAATCTATAGTATTGATTTAAAATAAAGAAGAGGAAAGAGAGCCTAAATGGTTCTCTTTTTTATATGGAAAAGAAGGTGTAAATCAGTTTTAGTAGAAATATAAAAATTGTAGCAAAGATAAATAAAGTTTGATACAATAAAAACGAACAAATGTTCTTGTGTCGAAAAAATGAGACGATGAGGTGCTAAAAAATGATTGTAGCAGTGAATCCTTATGTAGTAACAAATGGAAACGGAAAAGAAGCAGTAGAGTTTTATGTAGACGCTTTTAACGCAGAGCTTATCTCACTTCAAACATTCGGAGAGATGCCAGAAGATCCTAATCATCCACTTCCAGAAGAAGCAAAGGACCGCGTAATGAACGCTCAATTTAAAGTAGGCGATACTGTTATGATGCTTTCTGATAATTTTCCAGGGATGCCTTATAACATTGGAAATCAAGTAACCATCGCGATTCAAATCGATTCAGTGGATTCTTCAAAACAAGTTTTTGAGAAACTCTCTAAAGAGGGTAAAGTGACAATGCCTTTACAAGAAACATTCTGGAGTCCATCATATGGCCAAGTAACAGATAAATATGGTGTAGAGTGGCAAGTTTCTGCCGTTCCTCAAGACTAAATACAAATTAAGCAGACCCTTTCTTTTACATGGAGAGGGTCTTTTTGTTTAGTTCTCTTTTTTAAAGGTTATTTTAGTAATGTATCATTATAATAAATGAGAAAGTCAAAATGATTGACTACCTATCATAAACATATTATAGTGATTTCACTAATACATGTTCATAAGTTTAAACACTTAATTTTATGTTGTAGGAGGCGTAAAGCTTGAATCAGCCAAACACGATGAAAGATAGCACAAAGGAATCAATTGATAAACTTGTACTTGCTCAAAGAACTTACTTTCGAAGCGGCGTAACTCGATCATATGATTTCCGTATGAAAGCTTTAAACAACCTTTCAAAGCTTGTTAGAAACAACGAAGCGAAGATTCTTCATGCATTAAAGAAAGATTTAAATAAATCTGAAGCAGAAGCCTATACAACGGAGATCGGCTTTTTATTAGAAGAGATTCGTCACACTCAAAAACATCTCAAAAAATGGATGGAACCTAAAAAAGTAAAAACAGCAAAAACCCATATTGGCTCAAAAGGGTATACCATCGCCGAACCTTATGGCGTCACATTAATCATCGCACCCTGGAACTATCCATTCCAACTGCAACTTGCTCCATTAATCGGTGCTATCGCAGCTGGTAATACGGCTATTTTAAAACCATCCGAGCTTACGCCACAAACGTCAAAACTATTGGATGAATTGATCAAAGAATACTATCATCCTGACTTTATTGCAGTCGTAGAAGGCGGAGTTGAAACCAATCAGATCTTGCTCGATCAACCATTGGATTATATATTCTTCACAGGCAGCGTACCAGTAGGTAAAATTGTGATGGAAGCGGCTAGTAAGAGACTTATACCTATCACATTAGAACTAGGTGGCAAGAGCCCTTGTATTGTAGATGAAACAGCAGACCTCAAGCTTGCTGCGAAGCGAATAGCGTTCGGTAAGTTCACGAACGCTGGACAAACATGTATAGCACCAGACTATATCTTTCTACACAAAAACATACGTCAACCATTCATTGAGACATTTAAAGAAGTAATTAAAGAATTTTACGGAGAAAACCCACTGCAAAACGAAGAATTCGGTAAGATCGTAAATGATCGTCATTTTAATCGTTTAAAAGGTTACTTATCAGAAGGAGAAATACTTTTCGGTGGTCGATACGATGAAATCAGTGAAAAGATCGAACCAACTTTAATAGCACCATCTGACACTTCATCACCTGTTATGACTGATGAAATCTTTGGACCCATCTTTCCAGTCATGGAATATGAAAACATCGATGAAGTGATTGAATTTGTTGTAGAACGTCCAAAACCACTCGCACTATATCTTTTTACGATTAACAAAGATACTGAAGAAAAAGTAGTGAGTAACATCTCATTTGGTGGTGGATCGATCAACGATACATTGATGCACATCGCCACACCATATCTGCCGTTTGGTGGAGTAGGAGAGAGCGGGATTGGAAGTTATCATGGTGAGTCCAGTTTCGTTGCGTTTTCTCATAACAAAAGTGTGCTCAATCAAACGAATAAATTCGACTTTAGTTTTCGATATCCGAACGCAAAACTCGGCTTGAAAATCATTAAAAAGTTAATGAAATAAAGCTTATTTCTAGACGCTATCATTTGAGATAGCGTCTTTTTTGTGGGCCAAAGTGCCAAAAACTCGACTAGAGAACAAATGTTCGTTTTAATAAAAGAAAGTGAATAAAGGAGTGGATTGGTATGCGAAAAAAGAAGTGCACCATGAGTATTCCTACCATTATTGAACGATTTCAGAGTGGAATGACCAGCAATGAGATCGCATTAGAGGCAAATGTGACAGCAAGATATATCAATAGTGTTCTGCAACAACATAACGTAGAAAGACAACCACACAGCAGCTGGTTGAGACGTTATTATGTAATGAAAAGAAAATTTAGTTAAGAAAACACCAATCGCAACTTTTGGATTTGTGTTTGTATTTTGAAAGACACATAAAAAACGTCGATTTACGTGATGTTAGCACAAGCTCATAGAATAATTGAAACCGTCACAATTGTTTTAACAAGAGGAAAGTGTTCATTTAAATAATTAACTTACTATTAATTATTTTTAACTAGTTAACGTAATATCTATTCTCGGCAACTATGTAAAACATAATGAAACAAGTCTCAAAACCAAAGATTACTTAAGATAGTGAGACGAAAACGAAAATTTTAGATGTTAAGCTATGTAATTTGCCACATCTTAAAATTCACTTCAAGACGCAGCAAAATATTATTAGCAAAATATTATTATCTTTTTCTATACTGCGAATTTCTCTGACCACCAAATAAACTACTTTTCTTACAATGATGAATGCTTGATTCGATACAACAATTCGATGACTCTTCTCTGAACCCTTCAATGGTTGGTGTCGGTGAAATAAACAATGAGGCTGTATTAATTGTAATCGTCCCTGCAGAAATTAACGGCGTAATTGATCGTAAGACGATTGAAACTGATTCACCTGGAAACAACCTTGCATTTAGTGCCAGTTCTAGGTTTGTATTTGCTGAAAAACCTGCTACTGACGCCGCTGGGAAAAATTGAGTAGCAGTTGAGTCAGCAATTACCCTCCCTGTGCTTGTTACAAGTTCAAATAACAATGTATTTGCTACACCTGTTGTTGTCGTTACTGTAGAACTAACAATATAAGCAATATCATAAATTCCACCCGTTGTCGTTTGTAGTCCTGATGAGACACCGTTCCTTAAGAATTCAATACCTGTAGTGGTTACAGCGTCATCTAGAGTGATAAGTACTGGAAAAGTTGTTGTTGCAGTCGTTAAAGCTTGAAACGATGATTCTTTTACTGCAATCCCAGATCCGAGTCCTGCTCTTTGTAAATCGTCATCGCAAGAAAAACAATCTGTATGAAATCTATTTCTTCTTTTAGCCATTTTGCAGTCTCCCTTCATCCCTATTCATAATATTTAATGAAAGAACTCACTTTTTCGACATGGACAATAGTGGAATAAATCGAAATAACTTTTCATATTTATGGATTCATAGTATAATGCTTTAAATCCGACATAACTCATAGGATTTGGAGGTTTTATAGTTATGGAACAAAAAGAGACTTATCTTTCATCAAATAAACAACGAGTATTTCAACCTACCACTGTTGTTGCGAAATTACAGCCTATGCAAAGGACTTACGTAATTTTTGGAGTCCTTGCAGCAATAGTTTTGCTTTTATTTACAATTAAAGTTGCGAACTGGACACAAGGTAGCCTTTTTATAATTGGGTTAGCGCTTGGTGGAGCTTTGCTATATGCACGATTCGGCTTTACTTCAGCATTTCGTAGATTAGTATCAGTCGGTAACGTTCAAGGACTTCAAGCACATATGTTGATGCTTGCCGTTGCAACCACTTTATTCGCAATCATTTTAAGCACAGGTTTTAGTTTTACTGGGACAGATCCTAAAGGATACGTTTCACCTGTTGGTGTAAGTGTAATCTTTGGTGCCTTTTTGTTCGGTATTGGTATGCAGCTTGGAAATGGCTGTGCATCTGGTACGCTTTATTCATTAGGCGGTGGCTCTTCATCAATGGTTTTGACTCTACTTTCCTTTATTGCAGGCTCATTATTGGGAGCTTATCATTTTACATTCTGGATGGAAGAAACACCTTCATTCAAGCCGATTTCCCTTGCTGAAACAACTGGTTTTGGATACTTTGGTGCTTGGATACTTCAGATGGCACTATTTGCATTGATCTATTGGATTACAATATTAATCTCTAAAAAGAAAAATCCTCCAATGATGAAGCCTCTTCCTACTACTGTTGGTTGGAAAAAGATTCTTCGTGGATCTTGGCCGTTGTTTACTGCTGCAATTGTTCTGGCTTTACTTAATGCTTTAGTATTAACGATCAGAGGAAATCCTTGGGGTATTACATCAGCATTTGCACTATGGGGTGGCAAGTTCTTAATGGAAACTGGCGTGGATGTTTCCAGCTGGGGTTATTTTGCTGGACCTAATGGCGAAGCTCTTACTAAGAGTGTTCTCACTGATTCTACGAGTGTTCTTAATTTCGGTATCATGCTAGGCGCGTTTATCTCGGCATCATTTCAAGGAACTTTTAAGCCTGGAAAAATCAAGCCAGGAGTAGCCGGTGCTTCTATTGTTGGTGGTCTATTAATGGGATATGGCGCAAGATTAGCTTTCGGTTGCAATATTGGTGCATACTTTGGTGGCATTGCATCATTTAGTCTTCATGGCTGGGTCTGGGCTGTAATGGCGATGTTCGGCACCTTTTTAGCACTGTTTATTAGACCTTTATTCGGATTGAAGAATCCTAAATCTACAGATTCAATCTGTTAATATAGAAAAAGCTAATGGATTACAAGCATCCATTAGCTTTTTTCTTATCTTGAAACCTCGAATAGTAGTTGTCCGATTTTCCCCATAATCCGCTTTGGTTCAGTTCGGTTTGGAACGTTTTTACTCAATATAGAAATTGCGTATGTATGACCTGGAAAATAGAATAATCCTACATTATGTTCCACCCCTGAAACATAGCCTGTCTTGTGAGCTGCTTCCCAATTCGGAATCATTCCAATTGCACCTTCTTCATTTGGAAGTAAACACGGAAGTAAATCATTCATCTTCTGTTGTTTAAGAATCTTGATCATCCTGTCACATGCATTCATGGAAACAACTCTCCCTGATGCTAAATGGATTAAAAACTGAGATTTATTTCATTCGGTGTTATAACGTTGAATTCACCAGATTTTCTGTCGGGTGAAATTTGCAGCTTGTGATTCAGCTGGCTCGTTCTGAATCCCCATCGTGTCATATGTGATGCTATGTTTTCTATACCTACTAAATCAATCAAGACATTTGTTGCAGTATTATCACTTTCAATAATCATTAGCACAAGTAGATTATAAATTGTCCATTCCATACCTGCAGATAAATGCTTCAATATACCATCGCCAGGTACAAAGTCTTCTTCATGAATTTGAATTTTATCCTTTAAACGGCACTTTCCTTCATATGCGTGTGCAAAAACAGCAGCCATGATAGGAACCTTTATAATACTAGCAGCATAGAAGGATTCATTTTCTTGAAAAGCAAAGCTCTCTTTAGTTTCAAGATCATACAAAGAACAACCATACATTCCTTTGCCAGAAGAAAATAATTCAGATAATGACTGTTCGATTTGATTTATCATACCCGCTTCCCCGCTTTCTTCAACACGCGTTCTTTTAATTTATACCTATATGAATTTAAACAAAAAGTCTCAGAATCAAAAATAGACTGAGAGCGTTACGAGTTCAATATGTTCTCCAAAAAATAGAGAGAAGGAGCGATAATCTTGAAGAAACAGATTTGTATTGTCGGAAGCGGTACCTCTGGTTTACAGCTTGCTTATGCTCTTAGAGATGCTTTTCAAGTTACGGTTACTCTCATTCTCCAGAAAAGATACGTTCTAGACGAGTTATGACGATGTAAAGCACCTGAAACTTCAATCAGGTGCTTTATTCTAACTTAACACATTAAAATACCGTGCTTCAGGATGAGCAAAAACAATCGCAGAAACAGATGCTTCCGGCTCCATCATGCACCCATCCGTCAGTTGAATACCAATATCTTCTGGCTGTATCAGTTTAAATAACTTTTGCTGATCTTCTAGTTCTGGACAAGCGGGATAACCGAATGAAAACCTTTGTCCCTGATAACGAGCGGAAAATCGTTCTCTCATTGTAAAATCTACCGAGTCAGGAAAGCCCCAGCGATCTCGCATCTGTTGGTGAACAAGTTCGGCGAACCCTTCTGCGGTTTCTAAAGCTAATGCTTGAAGTGCATGGCTCTCAAGAAATCGTCCTTCTTTCTTATATTCTGCAGCAAGTTCACGAATACCTGTCCCTGCTGTAACAGAAAAGAATCCAACATAGTCCATTTTCCCGCTTTCTTTTGACCGTAAATAATCTGCAATGCAAAGATAAGGCTCTTTGTTTTGTCTTGGGAATTCAAAAGTTTCTATGACTGTTCTTTGATCAATCGGATCATAGATCAGAATCTTTTCTCCATCACTTTGTGCTGGAAAGAATTGATATAGAGCTGAAGGTTGAATCAAATTCTTTTCTTTCGCTTCTTTTAACAGATGATCAATCAATGATTTCATTTCAAGGGTCCGCTCGTCCTTTTCTTGAAGCAATCTAGTTATTTTACCTTTTATGCCAAGATGATGTCCGAGCAGCATCTGTAGATTGATATAAGGCTGAATATGTGAGAGTGAGTAGTTTTTTAAAATGTGTCTTTCCGTATCGTTCGGAACAAAAACGGGAGCAGTTCTTGAAACCTTTGATCGGACTCTAACAGCAGTTGCAACCCCTGTAGAGCTTTCATTGATTTCAGAGTTTAGAGCTATTGTTTTTTTTCTCTCCGCAAACTCCACAGCCAGTCGATCGAACTCTTTTGGTGTTTGAATCTGATTGGCAAACGAGAGACCTTCCATCGCATCTTTTGCATAAAGAACCATTCCTTCGTATTCCTTCGATATCTTAGTGTCTGTGAACTTTCTTGATAATGCAGCACCGCCAACCAAAATGGGTGTTGAGATTTTCGCTTCTCTCATATCGTTTGCCGTTAACACCATCTGTTGAGCAGATTTCACGAGCAATCCTGAAAGTCCGATAATATTTGGTTTTTCTTTTTTAATCGCTTCAATTAACGTTTGTGACGTTACTTTGATCCCTAGGTCTACCACCTTAAATCCATTGTTGCTTAGAATGATGTCTACAAGGTTTTTACCGATGTCATGAACGTCACCCTTAACTGTCGCAAGTAACACTTTTCCTTTTGAAGCTGATTCATCATTCGTTTCCATGTAAGGTTCCAAATAAGCAACGGATGCTTTCATGACTTCTGCACTTTGCAGGACTTCTGCAACGATTAACTGGTTCTCATTGAATAGTCTTCCCACTTCTTTCATGCCATCCATTAATGGTCCATTGATGATGCTTAATGGAGTAGCATACTTTTGTAATGCGATCTCTAAGTCTGGAATTAATCCATCCTTCGTCCCCTCTAAAATATAATAGTGTAGTCGCTCTTCTAAACTCATATCAGGCAGCTTAGATTTTGTTTCTTTCTTTTTTCCTCTATAAAAGTCTGTAAAAACAGATAATGCTTTTTCTGTTGTTCGAAATAATAGATTTTCTGCCATCTCAATTTCTTCCGGTGCAATGGAAGCAAAACGTTCAAGCTTTTCAGTATTTACGATCGCGTAATCGAGTCCCGCTCCTGTGCAATGGTAGAGATACACTGCATTTAATACTTCACGACCGACCGGTGGCAATCCAAATGATACGTTACTGACACCTAAAATGGTTAAGCATTGTGGAAAGTGTTCCTTAATTAGCCGAATGCCTTCAATCGTTGCATTAGCTGATCCAATGTACTGTTCATCACCTGTTCCTACTGGAAAAACGAGTGGATCGAAAATGATGTCTGAAGGTGAAACGTTATAGTTATTCACTAAAAGGTCATACGATCTCTTAGCGATTTCCAGTTTTCGTTCTGCAGATACACCCATACCTGTTTCATCTATCGTTCCGACAACGACTGCCGCTCCATATTTATGAAGAAGCGGGATCACCTTCTCAAACCGTTCTTCACCGTCTTCTAAATTAATAGAATTGATGATGGCTTTACCTTGTGAATACTTTAAAGCGAGCTCAATAACATCTTCATCCGTAGAATCGATCACAAAGGGAATTTTAACCTTCTTAACCGCTTCTTTCATAAACGCTTCCATGTCACTTAATTCATCTCGATCAGGGTCAGCTAAACAAACGTCGAGTACATGAGCACCGCCTTTTACTTGAGCCCTTGCAATTTCAGCCGCTTCTTCAAATTTCCCTTCAGCAATCAACCGTTTAAATTTTCGTGAACCGATAACATTTGTTCTTTCTCCTACCATAATCGGTCTTAACGTTGGGTCATCGTAAATGAATGGTTCGATTCCAGAGACCATATGAGTTTCGTTTACTTGCAAGTCACGTGGTTGATAGTTCTTCATAGCTTTTGATAATGCTTTAATATGAGCAGGTGTAGTACCGCAGCAACCACCCACCACATTCAGCCATCCTTTTTCTGCAAACCCAGATAGTTTAGTAGCCAATGAGTCTGGAGTTTCATGATAATTTCCTTCTTCATCTGGAAGTCCTGCATTCGGATAACAGCTCACTGCTGATGTTGCTAGACTTGATAGAGAGCGAATGTGATCTTGCATGAATTCAGGTCCTGTTGCGCAGTTCAACCCAACGGCAAGAGGATTCATGTGTTTTAACGATATATAAAAAGCCTCAATCGACTGACCCGCAAGTGTGGTTCCCATCGGTTCAATCGTTCCAGAAACCATGAGTGGGATTCTTTTTCCCGTTTGTTCAATAGCTTGCTCAATTCCTAGAAAGCCAGCTTTTACATTTAGCATATCTTGGCTTGTCTCTAAGAGAAGAAAATCTGCACCTCCGTCAATCAATCCTCGTGCTTGTTCAGCATAAGCATTTCTTAACGAATCAAACGTCGTTCCGCCCGTAACACTGAGCGTTTTTGTCGTTGGTCCGAGTGAGCCCGCAACAAAACGTGGCCAGTGTTCTGTTGAAACAGCATCAGCTGCTTTCTTTGCAATTTCTGCTCCCAGCTTATTGATCTCATATGCTCTATATCCTAGTTCGTATTCATCCAGTACAAGATTCGTGCCGCCGAATGTATTCGTTTCAATGATATCAGCGCCCGCCTCAAGATATTTATAATGAATGGATTCGATAACATGGGGTGCCGTTACATTTAAATACTCATTACAACCGTCATACGCTTCACCGCCAAAATCTTCTGGAGTGAGATTGGCTTCTTGAAGCATCGTTCCCATCGCGCCATCCATGATTAAAATCTTTGATTTTAGCTGTTTTTCTATTGATGACTTAGGCATTCTGTGACCTCCTGGATAAAAGTGATGCAGAGTTAGCTCTTGCATATTGTGCTAATTCAACGGTTAGTTCGTAACGCATAAATGGTGTGATCAGGTAGATGCCGTTAAAGAGTTCCATAGCTATGTCTAATAACGACTTCGCAATTGATAAACCTTCTTCGCACGCTTGTTTTGGATCATCTGTGTACTTACCCATGCGGTCACGCACAGCGTTCGATAGTTTGATGCCTGGAACTTCATGATGAAGAAACTCTGCATTGCGGGAAGAGGTTAAAGGCATGATTCCAATATAGATCGGTTTATCAATATGTTTTGTTGCCTCATACGTTTCAATAAGTCTTTGCTCTGAAAATACAGGCTGGCTGATAAAGTAGTCTGCACCGTATGCAATTTTCTTCTCTAACCGCTCAACCGCTTTATCGATGGATCGGATGTTAGGGTTAAAAGCAGCTCCTATCGTGAAAGATGTTTTTTCTCCAAGCTCTTTTCCTGATAGAGATAACCCTTCATTAAACTGCTTGATGAGCTTGATCAGTTCAAATGACGTGACATCATATACAGACGACGCACCTGGGAAATCTCCGACGCTTGCAGGATCTCCCGTTACAGCGAGTATTTCATGAATGCCCTGCGTGTGAAGCCCCATTAAATGAGACTGAAGACCGATTAAATTTCTATCACGACACGTAATATGAATGAGCGGGCGAAGATTAAGTTGGGATTGGACAATCGACCCTAATGCAGCGTTACAAACACGTGGTGATGCAAGCGAATTATCAGCGAGGGTAAGTGCGTCGATACCCGCTTCTTTTAACGCCTTTGCTCCTTCCATAAAACGTGACGTATCTAATTTACGTGGTGGATCTAATTCAACAATTATGGATTGCCTTTTCTTTACTTCTTCACTTAGAGGTACATAGTTAGATTTTGATGCAGATTGAATGACAATCTTTCGTTTTCTTTGTTTCACTTCTTTTTCTGTTACAGGTTCTAAGTTTTTTAGTTCACTAGAGAAGGCATGTATATGAGCAGGTGTCGTACCACAGCATCCTCCTAATAGACGAACTCCTTGCTGCCTGAACAAATGGGCACATTCTTTAAAATAGTCAGCGTCCCCCTCATAATTAAAACGGCCATCTGTATAAGAAGGAAGCGATGCATTAGGAAACGCTGAAAGAATTGCCTGATTTGGTAATGCAACTTCTTCAAGTGTCATCAGCATGTGATACGGCCCTAGACGACAGTTTAATCCCACAACATCAGCACCAATGTTCTCTAAAGAGGTCAAAGCTTCTGAAATGGGAGTGCGGTCCTGCATAAAGCCGACCTCCTGTAATGACACTTGAGCAATAATCGGAAGTGATGTTTCTTTTCTAGCAATCTTTAAAACCGTTTCTAGTTCTTCTAGGTCATAATAGGTTTCTAATTGGATGCCATCTACATTCTCCATCAACAAACAATACAGCTGCTCGCGAAAACTGCGCTTGATCTCATCAAGAGAAATGCTATTTGGTTTTATACCGCGTATGCCACCGATCGTACCTACAACATATTCTTTATGAGCAGCTTTTCTGGCGATCTGAACAGCCGCTTTATTAATCTCTTTTACGTGATCTTGAAGCCCATAGCGTTCGAGCTTTGAATAGTTCGCTGCATACGTATTGGTTTGAATGATATCAGCACCTGCATCTAAATAAGCACGATGGATATTATAGATCTGCTCTTCTTGAGAAAGATTTAACTCTTCGTAACAAAAGTCGGATCCGTACGAATACAGAAGGGTTCCCATCGCCCCATCACCGATTAATATCTTGTTTTGTTTTAAGTCTGTGATTAAACTCATGACAGCCTCCTATATAAAAAATAAAAAGCCTTCTATAAAAGAAGACTTTTTGTGCGTCGGGGTCTTCTTATCTTTACAAGTTCAACAAACCGAACTTGCAGGAATTAGCACCTTTTCAGCTAGTAGCTGCTGGTTGCTGAGGTTTCATAGGGCCGCTCCCTCTACCTCTCTTGATAAGGATTTATTCTTTTATTGGTTCGTTTACTAAATTGCGATCTATTTTCTTTAATAATTCCTGTTTATACGTGCGTTGCTTTTCTTCGTTATATAAAAAGGACCGATCTGTTAGCTTTGTTAATAAGTCTTTTCGATTTTTTTCCGGATATTCCTTCTTAATGATCGATCTGCATTGAAATAAAAAATCTAAATACGTTTCATAGTCTTCACTGTATTTTTGTTGAAGCTCTTTTTTTATCGATTTAGATAAACTTGGACTAGCTCCAGAAGTAGAAACTGATAAAATGAGTTTCCCTCTCTTTACAACACTAGGAACAATAAAGTTACCCAGGTCTGGTTGGTCAACAACATTCACTAGCTGTTTCGAACTTGTTAGTTCTGCAATCCAAGAATTAATCTCTTTACTATTGGTTGCAGCAATGATTAGAAACGCTTCTTCCAAATCAGCACGTTCCACTTCTCTTTCGATCCAAGTCAGCTTTCGTTCAGCATGCCATTCTTGAATTTCTTTGACAGCTGCTGGGCTGATTACTGTAATTATTGCCTCTTCATTCAATAAATCATTAATTTTACGATGTGCTACTAGACCACCGCCAGCTACTACAACCGTTCTACCAGACAAATTTATGTGAATAGGATACATAGCATTCCTCTCTTTTTAAGAACATGCATACTTCTTTGTTGCAAGTGTTTCATGTATTCGTGTGAGTAAAACGTCTTTCAGAATAGGATGGTAGCCAAGCGTCTCGCAAAGAGTTACGTTTTGTGTGGTTTGCTGCTGATGGCGAATTATCGTATGTTTCATTCCATTTATTAATAGTCCTGAAAATAGAAGGTAAGGCACAACGATAACTTGCTCATATAATTCACTGCTACTCCAAAGTGCTTCTTCAAAACTTGGTTCTGAACCAGTTAAAAAACAAACTTGAATACTAGGAATTCCATAATGATCTTGAACGTTAGATGCTATTGCTTCTAGGTCGCGCTTAACATCTAGATCGGTGCTACCTCTACCCACTAAAAGGATATGTGAATTTTTTCTTAACGTAACTGCGCTTTTAATGATCTTCTCCCATAACAAATGTGAAATGGCTTGATGTACACCGAAAGGACGTCCGTAATTCACTTCAACTTCTGGATATGTAGTCTGCAGTTGCTGAAGCTCTTTCGGTATGTCTATTTTTATATGGTTCGCACTTAATAAGAACACAGGAATGACAGAGATGCTTGTAGCTCTTTTTTCTATACAGGTTTCAAAACCTTGAGCGATAGAGGGTTCACTAAGCTCTAGAAAACAAATCTCCTTAATGGGCACATCAATTTGTGCCATACACAGTCTCACAAATTCTTCTGCTTCCATACGTCCTTTTTCCAGTCTTGTACCGTGACAGATAAAGAGCAATGCCTTCATTTATAAAGCCTCTCTTACTTCAGCAAGCTTATTCCGTTCATCGTTCAGCTGTTCAAACCATTTCAGTTCACTGCGAAGACGAACGACTTCACCTACAATGATCATACTCGGATTCTCAATATGTTCATTTATTACAATTTCCTCAATCGTATCGAGTGTACCTGTAACGGTTCGTTGACTTTCTAAGGAACCCCATTGAACGAGAGCAACTGGTGTTTCTTTGCTTTTCCCATTTTTCGTTAACTGTTCACAAATATAACCTAGGTTAGCCACTCCCATATAGATCGCTAATGTATCAATACCGTTTGCTAGACTTTCCCATTTCAGTTCATCTTCTTCGCCTTTTTTACGATGACCTGTGACGACCGCATAGCTTGAAGCCATGTTTCGATGCGTAACAGGAATACCCGCATAAGCGGGTGCTGCAATCCCTGATGTTATCCCTGGAATGACCTCAAACGGTATGCGGCTTTTGGCAAGTGTTTCTGCTTCTTCTCCTCCTCTTCCAAACACGAAGGGGTCGCCACCTTTTAGGCGAGTTACTACTTTTCCTTTCTGAGCGTGTTTAACTAAGAAACTGTTGATCGTCTCTTGCTTCATGAAATGGTAGTTTGGCAGTTTACCGCAATAAATTAAATCGCAATCAGGTTTTGCATAAGAGAGCAATTCTTTGTTCACTAATCGATCATATAAAATGACATCCGCTTCCTGAATACAACGCAGACCTTTTACGGTTATCAACCCTGGATCTCCCGGACCAGCTCCGACAAGATACACTTTTCCCATCATCATCACTCCTTAAGGATTTAAAATCATTTCTCGTTCATAGAGCACAAAGCCGTTCCCCGTACGAATTCGTTTCTTTTCATAAAGAGAGATTTCATCAACTTCAGGCTGTTTCAAAAAGTACTTTTCGAGCTCGATGTCAACCAACTGAAAAGCCTGTTCATCTGTTGAAGCGGCTATCACAACAGGAATAACCTCTGATTTCAAAATCACTTCAAAACGGTATAAATACATAGCTTGACCCCCTTTTATGAGACTTTTTCTTCTAACTCTTCTGCGATTCGGTCCAGTTCTATTTGAAGATGTTCCAACCCGACACGGTCTATATAATCAAAAAAGTTTTCGGATGGAAGTTTCTTTTCTTTAAATACAGTAAGGAATCGTAAAAGTACCTCGTCAAGTGAATCTGCATGAAACTTTCCTTTAAGCTTTTCGTTAAACTTTCCGCCATCATCAAGTGTGCCTCCTACATAAATCTCAAAGGCTTGAACCATCTTTTTCTCTTTCGTTTTTAACAATACACCTTGAAGACCAATATCTGCGATCTGACGCTGTCCGCATGAGTTAGGGCAGCCAACCATATGAATGCGAACAGGAACATCTAGTGTTATTTTTTGATCAAGGTTCTCAGCGATTTTACGCATCCTTTCTTTCGTTTCAACGAGTGCTAAGTTGCAGTACTCGATCCCTGTACAAGAGACGGAATGTCCTATAAATGAAAGAGGCTGAGTAGTAATACGTTTGAAAATGCTCTCTTTTAAAAGCAAGTCGACGTTTTCGTGTTTCACATTTGGAATAATTAAGTTTTGAGAATTTACCGTTCGAATTTCACCGTTTCCGTATTTCTTAGCAATTTCAGCAAGCTCTAAAACTTCATCAGCATGAAGTCGACCAACAGGTACGTTAAAGCCGATATAACTTAATCCGTCTTGCTTTTGAGAATGAACGCCATAGAAGTAACCTCCGTTCCAAGTTTTAAGAGCATCTCTTCCTTTAGAGTGAAGCGGTCCGGTATATTCTAATAGCTTTTCTTTGAATTTATCTGGTCCCCAATCGGCCATTAAGAATTTCAGACGTGCAAGGTGTCGTTTCTCCCGATAACCGTAGTCACGGAAAATCGTAGTAATTGCGATCGACACTTCTTTTACCTGATGCGGTTCAATAAACACATCAAGGGGCTGTGCTAAGAATGGTCTAGATGAAAGACCGCCGCCGATCTTTATGTGAAAGCCAGGAATCTCTTTTTCTTCAATTTCCTTAAAAGCTGGAGTATAGGCCACACAGTTGATCTCAGCATGAGCACTATTGTTTACATTTGAACTAATGGACATTTTGTATTTTCTCGGCAAATTAGAGAAATCTTCATTATGCTGAAAGAACTCATAAACTTCCTTTACAATTTCAGTGGTATCGAAGAGTTCGTGTGGATCGATGCCCGCGATTGGGTTCCCCATGATGTTTCTTGTGATGTCCCCGCATGCACCCGCGCTCGACAACCCAACTCCTTCTAACCGATTAAAGATATCTGGAATCTCTTCAATCGTCAGCCAGTGAAATTGAATGGCCTGTCGTGTCGTGATATCGAATACGTCTCTTCCGTAATCTTTGCAAATATGAGCCAATGCTTTTACTTGTTCATAACTTAAAATGCCAGATGGAACATTGACTCTCATCATAAAATAGCCATCTTCTTTAGGACGCTGCAGATAGAGTCCTGCCCACTTGAAACTATCCCATTCTTCTTTCGGGATAGAGGAGAAGCCGTTTTCTGCGTAATAAGGAATATCTTCAAATATTTTTAAGCCGTCTTTTACGAGCTTTTTTTGTTCGGTCTTATTAATCTTCGGATTTTCTGCCCACGTCTTTTGATATGCCATTCTCTCATTCTCCTTTTTATTTAGTTAAATCAGCTTCCTTTTTTCCAGAAGATTTAAGATGCTCTCTACAATCTCAGAAACGCTTTGTTCGTTAGTATATATGGTGAAATCTGGTGAAATCGGTTCTTCATAAGGTGAATCAATTCCAGTAAAGTCAGGAATTTCACCTTTTCTCGCTTTGCTATATAAACCTTTTGGATCTCTTTTTTCACATTCTTCAATCGGACATGAAACAAAAATTTCTATAAATTCCTCTTCTGAAACGATTCTTTTCGCCATTTCCCGATCTTGTATAAAGGGAGAGATAAAAGCTGTAAGTACGACTGTTCCGTTATCTACAAAAAGCTTTGATACTTCAGAAATGCGTCGAATGTTTTCACTTCGATTTTCATCAGAGAATGAAAGATCGCGGTTTAATCCATTACGAATGTTATCTCCATCCAATACATAGTTTCGGATGTTTCTCTCGTACAGTTCTTTTGCGAGCGTATTGGCGATAGTTGATTTGCCAGAACCTGAGAGACCAGTAAACCAAAGAACAAAACTGGAATGGTTATTTTGTTTTCTTCTGTCTTCTTTCGTAATTGAACTATCGTGCCAAATGATATTGTGCGGTTTGCTCATTTGAATCTCCTATTCTATGATTTGCATCATTTCGATTTAGTCCATTTATTAATACCTCTACTACTTCTTTTCGGCTGAACGTACTAGGTGGAAGTTCTCCATTACGAAGAAGCTCTCTTACCTTTGTTCCAGATAAGATGACATGTTCTTCCATTGGGTGTGGACATGTTTTCGAAGAAGCCATACCTTCGCATTTATTGCAATAAAAGCTATGTTCAAAAAACAATGTTTGGATGCCGATCTCATCTTCTGTAAACTGTGAAAAGATCTCTTGTGCTTCATACGTTCCGTAATAATTTCCTACTCCAGCATGATCACGACCTACGATAAAGTGTGTGCAGCCGTAATTTTTTCTGACGATCGCATGAAAAATGGCTTCACGAGGACCTGCATATCGCATCGCTGCAGGAAATACAGCAAGAAACACACGGTCGATAGGATAATAGTTTTTTAGAAGAACATGATAGCTTTCCATTCGAACATCAGCTGGTATATCATCAGACTTTGTTTCCCCTACGAGCGGGTTTAAGAAGAGTCCGTCTACAATTTCAAGTGCGGCTTTTTGAATATATTCATGAGCCCGGTGAACGGGATTTCTCGTTTGAAAACCTACTATAGTGCTCCAACCTAATTCGTTAAATCGTTTTCTCGTTTCACTCGGATCGAGATGATACTCTTGGAACAAATTTTTCTTAATACGTCTAACAAGTGTAATCTCGCCACCTACATAAACAGAATGTCGTTCGAACAGCTTCTTAACTCCTGGATGATTTTGGTCGGATGTCTTATAAACTCGCTCTGCTTCAATTTGTTTAACAGGAGTATAAACATCACCTACCTTAAGAATCCCGTAGGTTACACCATCGTATGTTAAACGAACTTCTTCACCTCTTATAAGTGTTGATGCTGTATCAGAATCTACCGGTAACGTGATGGGCAAGCTCCAAACCGTTCCATCGCTGAGCCTTATATCGTGGACAACGGATTGATAATCTTTTTGGTTTAAAAATCCTGTTAACGGACTATAAGCTCCAATCGCGATCAATTCAAGATCGCTGAGTGCAGTTGCATCAAGAATAATTTCTTTTTTAAGGTTGTATTGTGGTGTTTCAGGCCTGAACCGAGTGATTAATTGCCCTCCATGTGGTTGAATCGTACTCATAATGTCTCTCTCCTCCTAGTATTTCTCTATTTATTCTCGTGAAGCCCGCATTCTCGTTTTCCTGTACCTGACCATCGACCGGCACGAAGGTCGACTGCGTTAACAGCTGCCTGTGTACATGGCTCGCAGCCTATACTTGGATACCCATTGTCGTGTAGTTTGTTATACGGCAAGTCATGTTTATGTGCATACCGCCAAATATCCTTCCACGTCCAATGAATGAGCGGACAAATCTTGATGCTTTTAAATCGTTCGTCCCGATTAACAAATTGCGTGTTCTGGCGGGTAGGTGACTGTTCACGGCGTAGACCTGAAAGCCAGGCTGTTACTCCGTTTAGTTCTTCTTCTAAAGGAATCACTTTTCGAATCATGCAGCATTGATTAGGATTTAATTTCCAAAGCTCTTCACCGTGCTTACTCGCCTGTTCTTCAAGAGATAAAGCCGGTGTTTTCAATTTGATGCGAAGAGATGGATATCTTTTCTTCGCTTCTTCAATCACTTTATACGTTTCTAAAAAATGCAGATGGGTATCAAGGAAAACAATTTGAGCATCACGCTTTATTTGATGAACAAGATCCACTAAGACGCTTCCTTCAATTCCGAAGCTACACGCATAAACCAGATCATCTTCATACGTTTCATAAGCCCACTTCAAAGCATGCAGCGCGCCTTTTGTGGGGTTTTCACTATCAAAATCACGGGTTTTTTCGTCCCATGTTTCGTACGTTAGCAATCTGCTACCTCCTTTTCGCCATAAAAAAAGCGGCTTTAACGTTTTTAGGGCTTTGCCCATTCGTTAAAACCGCCTCTAGTTTTCTAGTCAGCGAATTATTTAATTCTTACCTTCTCGTTCTTTTCAAGCTGAATCACTTTTCCATCTTGAACGACTAAAGTGATTGATCCAAATTTAATACTGCTCAGCATTTGTTGAAGCTGAGGAAGAAAATCGTTTGCACTATTTTCGTTCGCCACTCCACTGCCTCCCTTTCTAACATTCATATCTTTTCAAAGGCTCTTTCAAAAAGTTGTTGTTTTTTGTTGATTTATGTTTTGGCTTCATTGAAAAGTTGATTGGAGTGCAAGGTGCGAGACTCCTGGGGGATCAGCGGGACAGGTGAGACACCTAAGGACACAAAGTGTCGAGGTGGCTCACCGCACGACCCCCGGAAAGCGAGCATCCTGGAACGGATATCAACCACTTTCAAGAGCAACAAAAGCCAAAAAACAAAAAAACCTTCCCATTTCGGAAAGATAGTGGAGGTAAACATATTACCTTATCTTCCAAAATGTAAATACATTCTGCTGGAGTTAGCACCTTACAATCGCAGGTTGCCGGGTTTCATCGGGCCAGTTCCCTTCACCACTCTGGATAAGAGTTTAAATTTTATAAAATCATAACATATCTGAAAATGATATCAAGACCTATTTTTTCATTTTTCTATTTTTACAAAAAATTTAAACAAACAGTTGACTTTTTATGTTTTTGAATCATATAGTATTAACTAAAATTTAATCTGTATCGCTGATCGGTAAACCGAAGGCTCTTAACACTACTTGTTAAGGGCCTTTTTATTTTGAGGAGGAAAAGTATGAAAAAGTTGATTGTATTAGCTCTAATTGGTCTTTTTGCACAGTTGATTGATGGATCACTCGGTATGGCTTATGGAGTTACATCTACATCTTTGCTGTTAGTAGCTGGAATTGCTCCTGCAGCTGCATCTGCGTCCGTACATCTTGCTGAAGTCGTTACCACTGCGGCATCCGGCGCTTCTCATATTAAGTTTGGAAACGTTGATCGCCAAGTCGTTACTCGCTTAATTCTGCCGGGTTCAATCGGCGCATTTGTAGGTGCTTGTTTTTTAAGCAACCTTCCTGGAGATCTAGTAAAGCCATATATCTCTATCTTTCTAATTATCCTTGGAATTTATATCTTATATCGTTTTCTGTTTAAACTTGGAGAAAAGAAAGCAACAGCGAATGGTACACCATTTACGAAGAAACAACTTATTCCACTTGGATTATTAGCAGGTTTCTTAGATGCTACAGGTGGAGGAGGCTGGGGCCCGGTCACCACTCCAGTCCTAATGGCAAAACAAGACATGAAAACCAGGAAGGTGATCGGTTCTGTAGATACAAGTGAATTTGCTGTAGCAGTATCTGCATCAGTCGGATTCTTCATCGCACTCGGCTGGGAACAAGTTGAATGGCTATGGGTAGGTGCATTGATGCTAGGAGGAGTGATTGCGGCTCCTATTGCTGCATGGCTAGTGCGACTCATTCCCTCTCACATACTCGGAGTACTTGTTGGTGGATTGATTATTATCACCAATACCCGCACCCTTCTTCATACACTAGGGGTTTCACATAACATGTTGTTACCAATCTACTTTGTTCTTGCTGCTTTTTGGGCGGTTGGAGTTATTTATGCAGTTAAAAGTAATCCGGAAAATAAAAATCCGAAATTTTTAAAAAATTCAGTTGACTATTGATAATGACCTATGTATTATAAATCTTAATTCAATATTCAAATCTTCTTATCCAGAGAGGCTGAGGGACTGACCCTATGATGCCCGGCAACCAGCGGAAACGCATGGTGCTAATTTCAGCAGAACAATTAATGTTCTGAAAGATGAGACTTCGATCGGGTGAAATCATCGGGACCTCTTCTTTTGGAAGAGGTCTTTTTTTCTGGGATAAGTTGAAACTGAATGCGATTGGATACAAAAAAATGACGTTGAGGAGAGATTTGAAAATGACTGATCAAAATGCAAAAAGACAGTATGGGTTTGAAACGATTTCATTACATGAAGGTCAAAAAGTTGATCCGACTACAGGAGCTCGTGCTGTTCCGATCTACCAGACCACTTCCTATCAGTTCAATTCAACAGAGCACGCAGCGAACTTATTTGCCCTAAAAGAGTTCGGAAACATATATACGCGTTTGATGAATCCAACGCAAGATGCGTTTGAACAGACCATTGCAAAACTTGAAGGCGGTGTTGGTGCTCTTGCTCTTGCTTCTGGCCAGGCTGCCATTACAAATGCTATATTCAATATCGCTGGCTCTGGTGATGAAATCGTCGCTTCCACCTCTCTATATGGTGGAACGTATAACCTGTTCTCTGTCACTCTCCCCAAGCTCGGCATCCAGACACAATTCGCTGAAATTGATAATCTTCAATCGTTTAAAGACGCTATTACAGAAAAAACAAAAGCCGTATACATTGAGACCATCGGGAATCCAAAAATCGATGTAGCCGACATTCAAGCGATTGCTGACATCGCACATGACGCAGGAGTTCCTCTTATTGTAGATAATACGTTGGCTACGCCTTACCTTTGTCGCCCAATCGAACATGGAGCGGATATCGTTGTTCATTCTGCAACAAAGTTCATCGGAGGACATGGTACTTCAGTAGGTGGAGTTATCGTCGATTCTGGAAAATTTGATTGGAGCAATGGGAAATTCCCAGGCTTGACTGAGCCAGATCCAAGCTATAAAGGAATTGTGTATACGGATGCATTTGGTCCACTTGCTTATATTCTAAAAGCACGTGTTCAGCTGCTTCGAGATCTAGGTTCGTCTATCGCACCGTTCAACTCCTTTCTATTTATTCAAGGATTGGAAACACTTGCTCTGCGTATAGAACGTCATGTTGAAAATACATTGAAAGTAGCGAAGTTCCTAGAGAGTCATCCATCGGTCGATTGGGTAAATTACGCAGGGCTTCCAAGCAGCCCTTACTATGAACTTGCCCAAAAATACCTCCCTAAAGGCGCGGGTGCAATTTTAACATTCGGGGTTAAAGGCGGTGTAGACGAAGGTAAAAAGTTGATCGAAAATGTTAGCATCTTCTCTCACCTGGCAAACGTGGGAGATTCAAAATCATTGATCATCCATCCAGCTAGCACCACTCATCAACAACTATCTGAAGAAGAACAAAGAAAATCAGGCGTAAGCCCAGAACTAATCCGTCTTTCGATCGGAATTGAAACAGTAGATGATCTAATCTATGACTTAGATCACGCATTAAAAGCGATCTCACTTTCTCCAAGTGGATTGTAGATTACAACGATTAAGCTGTTCAAGAAATCCTTTGAGCAGCTTTTTTGTTGCCAAGACTCTTCTCCTGTTAGCGAGCACCTTAAACGGAAATCAGCTTTAAGAACAACCTTGTATACAGATACAGCTTTGTCATAAATCAGTTTCTCCTTACAAATACTATTGGTAACAAATTTTAGAATGAGGGCTCATGATGTCTACCATTGTAAAAATGATTGTTTCCATGTTTTTATGTCACATTCTTTTTTTCGGACCAAAAGTCAATGCAGGTGTAGTAAATCGTTTTGAAGTAGAGAAATATGGAGATGTAATCTGGGAAGTTCCTTCAAAAAAGAAACAAGTTGCGATTACATTTGACGATGGCCCAGACCCCGTATACACCACTCAGATCTTAGATGTTCTTAAAAAGGAAGGTGTTCATGCAACATTCTTTCTTATTGGAAAGCGGGTTGAGAAGTATCCAGAAATCGTGAAAAGAGAGCTAAAAGAAGGACATGAAATCGGCAACCATACGTATAATCACCCTAGTTTCCACACCATTTCAAGGCATAAAGTTGTGGTTGAAACAAGAAAGACCGAGCACCTTCTCGATCCTGCTCATCATTCAGATTACATAAAATTGTTTCGACCTCCAGGCGGTACAGTTACAGAGAACAGTTTAAAAGTCTTAAAAAAAGAAGGATACAAAGTTATCCTATGGTCTTGGCATCAAGATCCCCGCGATTGGACAAATCCAGGATCTGAAAGGATAGCCAGACACATCCTAACGAATTTAAAAAACGGAGATATTATTCTTTTGCATGATTCTGGAGGTAATCGCAGTCAAACGGTTGCTGCATTAAAGATTATACTTCCCAAGCTTAAGGAAATGGGTTATGAAATTGTAACGGTTGATGAACTATTAAAAATGCACCCACGATACAATGAGTTCCATGAAACTGAAATGAAGAAAGAAGAAGTACCCTTATTAATCGAATAAAGAATGAGGAGAACAATTTTAATGATTAGATTGTTCTTTTCTTTTTTATTTAGACCTCCCTACTGATCACTTTGTTTAGACGCTTGCTCACTATTTGTTTTTAACATTAAATAAAAGCGCTTGCATTTTATAATCACTGTACTATAATACTACTTGTATACAAGTATACTCGTTCTACAAAAGGAGGTTATTAAGTTGAACGATTCTATGGAACTTCTTTATCCTGAAAAGTGGCTTTCCAAAGCTTCTACTGGGGAACGTGTCGCTTGTGAGCTGAGAATGCGGATTATCTCGGGACTCATTGAAAGCGGTACCACTCTTTCTGAAAATAAATTAGCTGCTGAATATAATGTTAGCCGCTCTCCTATACGAGAAGCACTTAAGGTTCTATCGAATGAAAACTTAATTCGTTTAGAGCGTATGGGTGCAGTTGTGGTCGGCTTAACTGAAAAAGAAATTGAAGAAATTTATGATGTTCGGCTTCTTATTGAGACTTTCGTGTTTGAACGACTTGTTAAAAACGACACGGCGCACGTTGTTAAAGAACTTACAAAAATTTTTGAGATGATGCAGATTGCAATTAAGTACAAAGATGCTGATGAGTTCGCTCTTCAGGATGTCTTGTTTCATGAAACAATTATTCGTTCTATCAACCATTCGTACATCACGATGATCTGGAACAATACAAAACCAGTTATGGAAAGCTTCATCTTATTATCCATGCGCATGCATTTCAATGAAAAGTACGATGACCTTTCTCGAATCATGAAAAACCATGAACTCTATATTGATGCGATTTCATCAAAAAATAGAGAAATTATGATTCAATCGCTGCATCAAAATTTTGATGATGTTCAAGGAAAAGTAGATGATTTATGGATGTCACAACAAATGCTATCGAAAGCACGGGAGCAAGAAAAGGAGTAAATAAATGATGGATATCGACGGTTCACAACATAGAAAAAGCTATATGGTAGGAGTCGACATCGGAACTACAAGTACTAAAGCAGTGTTGTTTAATGAAAACGGTGAAATTCTTTCACAAGAAAACATTGGGTACCCGCTTCACACGCCTGATATTTCTACAGCGGTACAAGATCCAGAAGAAATTTTCCGAACGGTTTTGCAAACCCTTACAAATGTTATCAAACGTTCTTCTATTCCATCCAGCGCTATTTCGTTCATTTCATTTAGCAGTGCCATGCACAGCGTGATTGCAATGGATGAGAATGATCAGCCATTAACACCTTGCATCACTTGGGCAGATAATCGCAGTGAAGCTTTGGCACGAAAAATAAAAACACAATGTAACGGACATGAGATCTATAAACGAACAGGCACTCCTATCCATCCGATGAGTCCATTAAGTAAAATCGCTTGGATTGTAAATGATCAGCCTGATATTGCAGCTAGAGCCAAAAAGTATATTGGGATTAAAGAATTCATCTTTCAGCGCCTATTTAACGAATATGTTGTTGATCATTCTCTAGCCTCAGCGATGGGGATGATGAATCTGAAAAAGCTGGATTGGGATGAAGAAGCTTTACGTGTTGCAGGAATTAATCGTAATCAATTATCAACCCTAGTCCCTACAACAACGATCTTCAATGATTGTCATCAAGATATAGCCAAGCAGATCGGAATCGATCCGAAAACAGCATTTATTATTGGAGCAAGTGATGGCGTGCTGTCAAACCTGGGTGTAGATGCGATTGGTAAAGGCGAAATAGCCGTAACTATTGGTACGAGTGGTGCGATTCGTACAATCATTGATCAGCCAAAGACTGATGAGAAAGGCAGAATTTTTTGCTACGCACTAACAGAGAATCACTGGGTCATCGGTGGGCCAGTTAACAACGGCGGTGTTGTCCTGCGCTGGATACGGGATGAATTCGCAGCTTCAGAACTTGAAACAGCAAAGCGTCTGGGAATAGATCCTTATGAAATTTTAACTAAGATAGCAGAACGTGTGCGACCTGGAGCTGATGGTTTATTGTTTCACCCTTATCTCGCTGGTGAACGCGCTCCACTTTGGAATTCAGATGTTCGAGGATCTTTCTTCGGTCTTACGTTGTCTCATAAAAAAGAGCATATGATCAGGGCGGCACTTGAAGGCGTCCTCTATAATCTTTATACCGTTTATTTGGCTTTGGTTGAATGTATGGATGAACCTGTGAGCCGATTACAGGCAACGGGAGGCTTTGCTCGATCAGAAACATGGCGTCAGATGATGTCAGACATTTTTGATACAGAGGTAGCGGTGCCAGAGGTTTACGAAAGTTCTTGTTTAGGTGCATGTATTTTGGGCTTGTATGCAACAGGAAAAATTGAATCGTTTGAAGCGGCTTCAAAAATGATCGGGAGTACTTATACTCACTCTCCAAATAAAGAAGCGGTAAAAGAATATAGAGAATTGTTACCGATCTTTATCAGTCTATCTAGAAAACTTGAAGAAGATTATTCACGTATTGCAACGTATCAAAGAAGTTTAATCACTAGAGAAAATTAGTATTAGGGGGATCTATCATGCCATTATTTATCGTAGCTTGTGGAATTTTAGCATTGTTATTATTGATCATGTATTTCAAATTAAACACATTCATTTCTTTAATCATCGTATCATTCGGTGTTGCATTAGCACTAGGTATGCCACTTGGGGAAATCGTTAAATCGATTGAAGCAGGTTTAGGTGGAACGCTCGGACATCTGGCGTTAATCTTCGGTCTAGGTGCCATGCTAGGTAAACTAATTGCTGATGCCGGCGGTGCTCAGCGGATTGCTATCACACTCATTGAGAAATTCGGGGAAAAGAAAATTCAATGGGCGATTGTTGTTGCTTCTTTCATTATAGGTATCGCTTTATTCTTTGAAGTAGGTCTTGTTCTATTAATTCCGATCGTTTTTGCCATTTCAAAACAATTACGCGTTTCCATTCTTTTTCTAGGTATTCCCATGGTAGCAGCTCTTTCAGTAACACACGGATTCTTACCTCCTCACCCGGGTCCAACGGTAATTGCAGGAGAATTTGGTGCTAATATTGGTGAAGTATTGCTTTATGGTTTTATTATTGCGATCCCTACTGTAATTCTTGCAGGACCAGTATTTACAAAGATTGCAAAAAAGATTGTTCCTGACTCATTCAACAAAACAGGAAATATTGCTTCTCTAGGTGAACAGAAAGTATTTAAATTAGAAGATACACCTTCATTTGGTATCTCAGTGTTTACAGCGATGCTTCCAGTCATTTTAATGTCTATCGCTACTGTAATCACACTTGTTCAGAACACGATGGGTATCGCAGACTCAAAGACATTTGAAGTGATCCGCTTTGTTGGTGACGCATCTACTTCCATGCTGATCTCATTACTCGTAGCAGTTTATACGATGGGATTAGCAAGAAATATACCGATTAAAACAGTTATGGATTCATGTACGACAGCTATCACTCATATCGGAATGATGCTATTAATCATCGGTGGAGGCGGAGCCTTTAAACAAGTATTGATCAATGGTGGCGTTGGCGATTATGTAGCTGAGTTGTTCAAAGACACTACGTTCTCCCCGATTTTACTAGCATGGATTATCGCAGCCATCCTTCGAATTTCGTTAGGATCTGCAACGGTAGCCGCATTAACAACAGCGGGTCTAGTCATCCCATTATTAGGTCAAACCGATGTTAACCTTGCGTTAGTTGTCCTTGCAACAGGAGCTGGTAGTTTAATAGCATCACACGTGAATGATGCAGGCTTCTGGATGTTCAAAGAGTATTTTGGCTTAAGTATGAAAGAAACGTTTGCAACATGGACTTTATTAGAAACCATTATTTCAGTGGCTGGATTAGGTTTCATCCTTCTATTAAATCTATTTGTATAACAAATGTAAGAAATCCCTATCGAATGATCTTCGATAGGGATTTCTTTATGTATTGTGCGTTGTAAGCTTTAATTATCATTCCGATAATTGTATATCGAATTCTTCTAGAAGATCTTTGAACGCTGGCCGTTCATTCCCGTCTCGACCTTTGACATGTGTAGTTGTTACTAGCGAGTTTAACACTGCTTCTTCTACAGCTTCTCCAACAGCACGAAATGCTAGATCCATATCTTCTTCATGTATCGTTGGAATCATAGTAATCTGATTCGGTTTATTATGAGGAATCTTAGTTGCTGTCGAAAAACCAATCACCACTTCCCCGCTGCCGTGCGTAATAATCGAACCCGTTCTTGACAAACCTGTCACAGATCTCTTAATAATTCTGTTCAGTTGTCTTTCAGAAACGGGTAGATCTGTAGCTACGATAATCATGACAGATCCTTTGTCCTTTTCTTCCCACGATTTTAGTAAAGCTTCCTTTAATTCTTGTCCGATAGCTCTACCGTTTATCAGCAGGTCGCTTAATATGCCGAAGTTTGACAATACAAGTACTCCAATCGTAAACGTTTCATTGTCGATTGAAAAACATCTTGAAGACGTACCGATTCCACCTTTTAAGGAATAGCAAAGCATTCCCGTTCCTGCTCCAACACTACCTTCCTTTACTTCCTTTCCGGCATTTTCTATAGCTTTTACGACATGATCTCTTTTTACAAATTGTGCTCTTACATCATTCAAAAACATGTCATTACATTCACCAACGATAGGGTTTACTGTACCTGTTGTCTGGCCAATCTCAGGATTCTTATCTAACATATATTGAATTAAGGCATCTGCGGCGGTTCCTATACTCAACGTGTTAGTCAGTATGATAGGAGTTTCTAACACCCCTAGTTCTTTCATCTGAATGGTTCCCATCGTTTTCCCGAATCCATTGATCACATGACTCGAAGCGATAAGTTTGTCCATAAATGTATTTTCGTCATGAGGAATGATGCTAGTAACCCCTGTTTGCATAGCTCCTTCGCTTAGCGTTACATGCCCTACTGTAACTCCTTCGACATCTGTAATTGAGTTAAAAGCCCCGGTTTCTATCTTACCAATCTTCACCCCGAAATCTCTAATCCGTTTCTGTGTCATGTAAGTAGCACCTCCTTATGTTTAGTTGAAATCTTGCTTACGAAGATATTCTTCATATGCTGATATCTTTTTACGCAACATATTATCAATTTCCATTAATACTTTTATCTGGTTTTGAACATGATCTTGGTGATTTTTTAATAAGTTCAACCTCTTATGAGTAGTTTGATCACCCTGTAAAAATAAAGAAGCATATTCCTGAATCTGAGCAAGCGGCATTTTCGTTTCTTTAAGTTTGATAACAAAACGCAGCCATTGAACATGGTATTCAGAGTAACGTCGATCACCACGAACTGTTCGCTCTGGTGAAATAATCTTTTCTTTTTCATAAAATCGCAGAGTATGTGTACTAATGTTAAGGAGTTTAGCAACTTCTCCAATGGTATACATGTCTATCACTCCAACTGATATCTAGTTTCTTGACTTAGAGTTTACTCTAATCAGTATAATAAAACACAAGAGGAATTATCAAATGAATAAATTTGAGGAGTGATTTTAATGAAATACACAGTAATTACGGGAGCGAGCTCTGGAATTGGATACGAAACGGCACTTGCATTTGCTGCTAGAGGTAAGAATTTAATTATTGCAGCTCGGAGAAAAGAAGAATTAGAGCAACTTAGAGCAAACGTATTGTCTATGTATCCAGATCTTGACGTTGTTGTTTACACAGTTGATCTATCAATAACCGCGAAAGTACATGATTTCTACGAAAGTCTTAAGGATTATGAGATTGAAACTTGGATTAACAATGCGGGCTTTGGGAACTTCGCTTCAGTTGGAGAGCAAAATTTAGATAAAATTGAAACTATGATTCATTTAAATATTGAAGCATTAACCGTTCTTTCTTCTCTTTTTGTTAGAGATTATGCTGAGGTTGAAGGAACACAGCTTATCAACATATCTTCTGGCGGAGGCTACACGATTGTTGCAGACGCCGTAACGTATTGTGCATCCAAATTTTATGTGAGTGCCTTTACAGAAGGACTCGCACAAGAATTAAAGAGTAAAGGACAAGCCATGCAAGCAAAAGTGTTAGCTCCAGCTGCTACGGAAACAGAATTTGCAAAGCGTTCCATGGATCTCGACGAGTTTCAGTATGAAGGAACAGTTCCTAAATTTCATACAAGTAAAGAGATGGCGGATTTTTTGCTGAATTTATATGATAGCGAAAAAGTTGTGGGTATCGTTGATGGTGAAACCTATGAATTTCACTTAAAAGACCCAATCTATCCGTATGCAGCTAGACAAAGAAAATAGTCTTACCACCTCTGAATTATGATAGACTGAATCAAGAAGATTAAGAAGTCTCCTGTTGGAGGTATGCACATGTATTCAAGCGAGATAAGAACAAAGAACCACGATCGAAAAAATGTGAATACTACTTTAAGCCATTCGTTATACACTGAAATTAAGATATTAGCTAAAAAACTTGATAAACCAGCGAATGAACTTATTGAAGAAGGTATGGTTCATGTATTGAATCAGTATAAAAAGAACAAGAAGTAAGCAAGAAAACGCACAGGAATGATTCTGTGCGTTTTTTTTTTATAACTCTTAACAATTAAATCGACTTAAATCACAATAAGTTGGATAAAAAGATAAGGTAGTATTTAAATTGTTGTTTCAGGGATGTGACCTACTTGAATCCTTATGTTGATGTAATTATTCGATCTATCATTGCCTTTTTTTCTATATTTTTTGCTGCTCGTATTTTAGGCAAACAAACCGTTTCAAGAATGACGATCTTTGATTTTATCGCTGTCGTCACGCTTGGTTCTGTCACTGCAAACTTAGCATTTGCCTTAGAAGTAAAAGCGCGTTATATCTTTCTCGTGTTCTTCATCTTTGTTCTTCTGATCTATCTTTCTGCATTTCTTTCCTTAAAGAGTAAAAGAGCTCGCAAATACGTAGCAGGAGATCCTACTGTCGTTATTGAGAACGGAAAAATATTAGAGCATAATATGAGGAAAATGCGTTACACCCTTGATTATTTAAATCAGCAACTTAGGCAAAAAGATATTTTCTCCATAGACGATGTAGACTACGCACTCGTTGAGAATAACGGACTTCTCTCTGTAAAGAAAAAAGAAGCGCACCTTGCTGTCACCCGTAAAGACTTACATATCTTTAAAGAAGAAGTGAAGCTCCCCATCGAGTTGATGATGGATGGTGAGATTCTACTGAACAACTTAAAAGAGAATAACATCTCTAAAGAATGGCTGTTCTCGGAACTCAAGAAACGTAATCTTACAATTGAAAGTGTAGTTTATGCACTACTTACTAGCAACAATAAACTGTATATAGATATCCATGACGATAAACTACATTCTCCTATGGATGTTGAGTAAACACTTCCTGAATTAACAACGTGTTTTTATCGTTTTGACATATCAATAATTCTAATCGGATTTCCTGAATCATCTGTGAAAATAGCATATCGTCCCGGCGGGATATCACATGGTTCTTTAACAAAGCGAAGAGAGTTTTGGTTTTCTTTGAAGTATTCATCCACACTATCTACTAAGAACACACTTCCAGGGCCAAATTCACGTTCGAATTCATCATCTTCTAAAAGAATCTGAGTTTCAGTGTTTGTCTTAAACGATACAGTATGATCTCCTTCTCTCCATGCCTCGTCCATGCCTAATTTATCCCTATAAAAAATGACCGCTTTATTCAAATCTTTAACTGGTTGAGAATGAAAAACTAGTTTCATATAAACATTCCTCCAATTCCATATTTTTACACATAAATGATTTACGTAAATCGTAATTCATTTACGTTATCTTGTCAACATGGTAAAATAACCACATGAAATCAAATATACCAATTCCAGGATCAGCGAGAGAAAAAATATTACAGGAAGCTATTAAAGCATTTGGTACTCAAGGATATGAAAAAGTAAATGTCCAACAGTTAGCCAAAACCACAGGTGTAACAACAGGAGCTCTTTATCATCACTTTAGTAACAAGTTAGAATTGTATAAAGTTGTACGGGAAGAAATAGAACGAAGAATAACAAGCAGAATGGAGGCTGCTGCTGAGGTTCATGAAGATTCATTATCATCTCTTAAATCTTCTATGATTATCGGATTTAACGCGGCTGTTAAGTTAAATGTATGTACACTTTTAAGCGAACCTGACGTTAGCTTAAATCAAGATCTTTTTGCTGTACTCTTTAATGAAATAATGAATGAAGATATACCAGGAATAGAGGTACTCCTTTCTTCCCTATTGCGAGCCGCATTGAAAAATGTATCAATCGGTATGTCTCCTGAGGATGCTAAGCAAGCATTGATATGGTTTCTTGAGAAAATATAATTATCTACTCAAATGTTCTTGTTTGTGTATCTCAAAAAAGAGACTTTCAAAAAAGTCTCTTTTATAAGTTTACATAATAATATTACAGTCCTCTTATTTCCAATTCTGCTCAATGAAAGTGTCTCTGCCTGAAGTTTCGCGCTCTTCTTTATATGCTTTTGGGTTTTTCTTATAAAAATCTTGATGATATTCTTCAGCTTCATAAAACACGCTTGCTGGTAAAATTTCTGTTACGATCGGCTTTTTAAACTTTCCGCTTTCTTCTAAATTCTTTAAAGATTGTTCGGCAAGTTCTCTTTGTTCTTCCGTATGATAAAAGATCGCCGTTCTATATTGTGTTCCTCGGTCGATAAACTGTCCTTCATCATCCGTTGGATCAATTTGCGGCCAATACAGATCTAACAATTTTTGATACGGAAAAACCTCCGGATCAAATGTGATTTGAACCGCTTCACGATGCCCGGTCTCACCTGTTTTAATCTGTTCATAGGTTGGGTTGTTAAGTTCTCCACCTGTGTAACCAGATACGATACCATGAATGCCAGGTAGCTCATCGAACGGTTTGACCATACACCAAAAGCAACCCCCTGCGAATGTTGCAAGCTGTTTATTATTCAAACTAATTCCTCCTAAAAACAAAAACTCAATTCATAAAAAGATTTTATCGTGATAATTCAAAAAAGAACAGTGATTGCACTTACCTGTTCATAGGATAACCTATATACGACATACACTGTAAGCACTATGGATAAAGTGCGGTGAGGAATTTGAATTTTAATTTTAATGAAATTGAATCTGAAATTTATAAACGGTGTAATGAGCTTCTTTCCCTCCAAAAAACGGATGGAACTTGGCGTTTTTGTTTTGAGAATTCTGTGATCACAGATGCGTATATGCTCATTTTATTACGAACCATAGACTACAAAAATGAAAACCTTATTAAAAGGATAACCGATCGAATCCTTTCCAAACAGTCTCACGATGGCTTATGGCGTATATATCCTGATGAGGAACCGGCGAATTTGTCAGCTACGATCCAAGCCTATACAGCTCTTTTGTATTCAAAGCTCCCTCCACACACTGAAGAATCACTTCAAAACGCCAAACAATTCATTATAAATAATGGTGGATTAAAAAATGCTGACCTTTTAACAAAAGTCTTTTTAGCTATGAACGGTTTATATCACTGGCCAGAGCTACCAATCGATCCAGCCATTCTCTTTTCACTGCCTCTTACTTCTCCCATTAACCGTTATGATATCAGCAGCTATGCTAGAGCCCACTTTGCTCCTGTTCTGTTAATGATTGAAGGTAAAAAGAAACTAACTTCAAGCTACACACCTGATCTATCAGTATCATTAGGAAAATCAGATCAAGGTTCCAACATTGAAGATTGGATAAATCTGTTCTCCTTGTTGAACATTAGAGAATCATACATGAAGACGAAGAAAGAAAATATACTTTCATACATTCAAAACCATATCGAACCTGATGGAACACTTCTTAGTTATGGGTTAACCACTATTTTCATGGTGTACGGTCTGCTTTCAGAAGGATTTGATACATCATCACCGGTTATTCAAAACGCTCTGAACGGGTTGATGAATATGTTTTGTGAGGTAGATGATACGTTGCATCTGCAGAATTCACCATCCACTACATGGGATACGTCTCTCATGCTTTATACATTGCTTGAAGCGGGTGTTCCACATACAAACGCACACGTATTAAAAGGAGCAAGATTTCTACTTACACAACAGCAGAATAAATATGGTGATTGGTCTGTTCATAATCCTGATGCAATCCCAGGAGGCTGGGGCTTTTCTATAGGTAATACGCAGCACCCAGATCTAGATGATACTCAAGTGTCACTCCGTACCACTGCGCAATACTGTCGTACCCACTCTTCTTATTATTCAAGCTATGAAAAAGGGCTTGGATGGCTTCTATCTATGCAGAACGATGATGGCGGATGGGCAGCCTTTGAAAAGAATACAAATCGGTATTTAATCGGAAGCCTACCCATAAAGCACGCAAAAGACGCTCTAGTTGACCCGTCCACTCCGGATATTACAGGCAGGACTTTAGAGTTCTTAGGAAATTACCATGGCTTGAATCAAGATCATCTCTCAATAACAAAAGGTGTGAACTGGCTACGAGCCAATCAAGAATTAGATGGTTCATGGTATGGACGATGGGGAGTTTGTTATATTTATGGGACATGGGCTGCCGTTACAGGTCTAATCGCCTGTGGCGTTCACAAAAATGATAAAGAAATTCAAAAAGCGAAAAACTGGTTGCTATCGATTCAAAATGAAGATGGAGGTTGGGGCGAGTCTTGTGAGAGTGATACGAAGAGAATGTATGTTAGCCTAAACAAAAGTACACACTCTCAAACAGCTTGGGCGCTTAACACATTAACGGCTATCTCGGACCAGCCTAATCTCAGTATGAAAAAAGCTGTTAATTGGTTGCTAACTAAAAAGAAAGAAGCCAGCTATCCAACAGGAGCCGGCTTACCTGGCGCTTTTTATATCCATTACCATAGTTATGATAAAATCTGGCCGTTACTTGCGCTCTCTCACTATTATAGAAAATACTATTGAGTGGAATCATCTGCATCCTGATCCATATTCTTATCCTTCTTTCGCAAAATACCTATACCTAACACAACAAGTAAGATCAGATATAAAGTAAACCACCATAATGTCCAATTTCTCCCTACAAAATCTGTAAATTCCATTGCATTTGAGTGGTTATGGTTACTCAACGCCCATATTAATAATCCGGCTGGAAGTAAAAAGGGATGATAGTTCGGAAACTTAGATAGATGTTGTAATCCCTTTAGTGCTGTAAATAGACAAATGACAATCTTAACAAGAATTCCAAATATCCATACAACACCAATGATGACCTCTACTCTCTCAAAAATATTGATGATTGAAATATCTCTCATCAACTCATAAGTAGGATAACTTTGCCGTTTAACCATATAAGCTCCTTCAACACCTACAGCAATAAATACGGTTAAGATAAGAGCTAATCCTCCAAACAAGATTCCTCCCAGATAGTTTTTGGAGAGTTTTTCTTTGTTTTTCACATATGTGAGAACACTTCCTAAAAGAATGATCTCGATGAATGGAAATCCAGTCGTCGTATATGCACCTTGTGAGATTTTTAACATCCCTTGTTCGAAAAAAGGCTGCAAGTGTGAAAATCTGAACTGATTCGTAGTCAGGGCTAACGAACAAATGAAAAAGAGAATCATAAAAGGCGTTAAAAACTCATTTACACGACCAATGTTATTCAACCCATAAAAGCAGGAATATGCTGCAAGTAGAATAATCATAATCTGAAAAGTCCATGGACTTGACTCTGGTATAACATTTGAGATCATAAAGTTACTAAGGTTTCTAACCACATAGGAAGCTAAATGTAGAGCATAAAAGATGATGATAATATTTAATATCGTCCCAACTACCTTACCTCCAGCTACTTCAGTGATACGAAAAATAGAGCGAAACTGGTACCGTTTCAGAATCAATATCCAAATTATGTTTAAGGTCAAACCGATTATTACCGCAAATAACATAGAAATCCATGCATCCTGAGCAGAGAAAAAGGCGGTTAAATTAGGTGCCATTAGCAAGGAACTACCCATTATAAAACTGATTACGATTAAAACAAGCTGCCATCGATTTATAGTATGGTTCATGTTTATCCTCCAAACATCAGTTTATATAGTGGTGAATATATAGCATTGATCCATTTTGAAAAAGGAAGCCAGTGTCTATTGGAGAGGAATGTTGCCAAATTCAACATTGAGAAGATCCAAAAAGTTGTAAGTGTAATACGATAGGGTTTATTTTTGCTCATGAATGGTTTCCACCCTCGCTCCTACAGATTCAAGTTTTATGGATACATTTGTTTCTAGTTCCACATCGGAAAACTCTTCTTTCCAATTTTCTTTGTATTTCTTCCAGACTTCAGGATGCTTATTATAAAGTAACTTCCCTAATCCAAAAACATCCGTCTTTTCTTTCTGTGCCTTTTTCACCGTGCTTTTTATATGACGTGCTAGCTCCTCATTTACTCGTTTTTCCATCTCAATAAGGGTCCTTGGATCACCAACATCGACTGCACATGTCACTTCTTGTAGAATGGCTTTCCCTTTTACATTTACTACATATTTCAATTTTCCATTTGTATAATGTACATTTGTTTTCGAGTCAACGTCTTTTACCATAAATCCTACGTTACCTTTTTGACTATCACATTTGTGACTCAAAATAAAGATATCCTTTACTCTTTGATTGATAATAGACCAACCTCTCGTTTGATCATTGTTCAACCAGGTCACCATTTTTTCTTTGTTGAAGACAGCCAGTCCAGTAATTCGATAAGTTTTATCATTTGCATTTATATTTTCTAAATTGGATGTTTCGCTTTGACTATCATTTATCTGAACAATTTCTACGCCTTGAATGACCGGATCCCTAAATTCACCATATCGCCAACGAACGACATCTTTCTCCTTAATTCCATCTGATATACCAGTAGAGGTGGCAGCTAAGCGCACTCTGTTCTTTAATGATTCACCAGGGTTCTTAAAGATTGGCGTATAAATAGAGAGAATATTTTTGGCAGTCGAATTTTTTGCAACAAACATGATGAGATTATCCCGAACTTCATGGTTTCGCTCCATAAAATCAAATAATGGAGCTAACCCTTCAGTCCTTGCATATTTTTCACCAATAATGACACTTGTAATATGTGAAAAAAGCAATTTTCGAGGTAAAATGTTTCTTCCTTTTTCAACAGCATCATAAAGGGTCTCACCTGAAACGGTATACGTGTAAACCGATCCCCCAGATCCTCCTGATGGTGCACCACCTTGCCCACCTGCTGTGCCTCCTGGATTCACCACTTGAAAATGAACGATCGTTTTATTCTTTTTATAGTCCACACCAATAGAGGATACAATTAGGAGTTCGTTAAGCTCTACTCGACCAGCACATCCAGATAGTATCAATGAGAATGAGATGATTACAGCAACTATATTCCATCTCCTCATGATTTTTTTACCCATTTTCTATGCAGTTTCGTTTGTGTCCACCATAAAGGTAGACGGAGTAGGCTGTCTTTTTGTTTTCCCGATTGAAACGGCGCTAACGGTGAGAAGTAAGGTTTTCCCATGGACGTTAGCGAACATAGGTGGATCAGTAGACCAATCATGAAAAAAATCATTCCAAAAATGCCTGTTGTTGCTGCTAAAATCATTAGTACGAACCTTAGCAAACGTGCAGCACCACTAAACCCATAATAAGGTGAGACGAAGCTTGAAATTGCTGTCAATGAAACGACAATTACGATAGCTGGGGAAACAAGTCCTGCGGCTACAGCAGATTCACCGATTACAATCGCTCCTACAATCGAAACAGCAGAACCAATTGGACGGGGCATTCGAATACCGGCTTCACGCAAGATTTCAAAGATTGTTTCCATAACAAGTGCTTCAACGAATGCTGGAAACGGTACACCTTCTCTTTGAGCGGCTAAACTTACTAGAAGATTAGTGGGAACCAACTCTTGATGAAAGGTAGTGACAGCAATATATGCCGCCGGAAGTGCTAATGATATCATGAAAGAGATAACCCGAATCACACGAATAAAGCTTGAAAGATCAAAGTGATGGTAATAATCTTCAGCCGCTTGGAAAAAAGATATAAAGGTTGTTGGTGTGATAAGGACAAATGGTGTACCCTCGAACATGATTACAACGTTACCTTCAGATAGTGCTGCAGCTGCTACATCTGGTCGTTCTGTAGATTGAAAGGTAGGAAAAGGAGAGTATCCGTTCTCATCGATTAATTCTTCAAGCATTCCACTTTCGAATATTTTGTCAGTGTTTAGATTCGATACCCTTTTTATCACTTCTTGTAAGACTTCTTGATCGACCTGGCTTTCCAGATAGGAAACTAAAATCGTTGTTTTCGTTATTTTTCCTACTTCAAACGGCTTAAAGCGTAAAGTAGGGTTTGAGATTCGGCGTCTCAGCAAGGTTGTATTGGTCTGAAGCGTTTCAATAAATCCTTCACGTGGACCTCTTACCATTGTTTGTGCTTCAGGTTCTTCTACACCGCGTGTCTCCCACGTTTCAAGGGGAATAGAGTATGCCTCTGTCATCCCATCTACAAAAATAATGACCTGGCCTTTTAAGACAGGGGTTATGATCAAATCGAAATGAGGACATGGACTTATCATTGCAGAAACTTCTGTTTGATGTATAAGTTCTTTCGGTTGTAACGTTTTATTTGCTAGTTGTGTGCGTTTTATAGGCTCAATAATGGATAATTCAAGTTGTTGTTTGTTGATCAATCCTTCGATGTAACAAATGCCAAAAGGAATAGGCATCTCTAAAAACTCTACGATTTTTACATCGATACTCTCTCCCAGAATGTTCTTGATTTCTGCTACATTCGTCTTTAGATCAGAGGATACATGAAGATGGTCATAATTTTCAGTTGATGAAGAGGAATCGTGACGTTTTCTTTTGAAAAATTGCTGGCTCATCTCTTTCCCTCCTTCTAAATCATTGATGTTCTCAGCTTTTGTAACTGCCTTCTGTTTTATACAGGCTAGGTAAATGGCAAGACACAAAAACCACCTGCATCTAAGGACAGGTGGTTTTTAGAATCATGATTGATTTTGAATAATGTCATGAAACTCAACTGCATTCATATATTTGGTAATACCAACATCAATAATTGGTATTACCATAAGAATGAGGTGTAACTTACCATGAACAAGCGTTCTTCCGAAATGATTGGCCAACAAATCATCCAATCCATTCTACAAGGAAAGATAGAAATTCATGAATCAATCCCTTCTGAAAGAGATTTATCATCGATTTACAATGTAGGAAGACCAACAATTAGAGAGGCTTTGCAGCGATTAGAGCGGGATGGCTGGATCGTTTTTCACAAGGGAATGCCAGCCACGGTAAATGAATATTGGAAACAAGGAAACTTAATGACGATCGTTACCATTCTTCAACTGCAAGACGAAATTCCTGATGAATTTATTGTGTATATGCTTGAACTTAGGGTTTCTTTAACCCCAACATATATAAAAGATGCGGTTAAATATAACCGAGTAAAACTAATATCTTTGTTTTCATCTCTGGATGAATTGAAAGATGAACCAGCTTCATATGCTCTTTTTGATTATCATCTGCAGCAAGAAATGGCTTAATTATCTCCTAACCCGATCTATTGCCTAATCCTGAATAGCTTTAAAGATGTTTATTACAGAATGGCACTCCAATACTTCGAAGATTCCTCTTCTCGATCGTTATCTAAACAGTATTACGTAGCCCTGTTAGAATCAATATTAATCGGTGACATTGAAGGAACTGAAAAAATAACGCAATCCATGATGGAAGATAGTCTAAATCTTTGGAAGAAAAAGATGAATGGAGGAAAGAACAATGAAGAGTAAAGGAATATATCGAGATTTTTTCTTGCATTTTGATATAGTAGTTATGATAATTATTTTCTTCTTAATAACCAGCTTTCTGTTTACGATGAACCTTACGACAACAGTTCTACTTTTCTTTCCACTAGGTATTTTGATTTACATGTTCAGCGAATATCTCACGCATCGTTTTTTCTTTCATATTAAAGCACCTAAAAATACAATTCTGTTCAAATTAATAAAGAGATTACACTATGATCATCATAAAAAGCCAAATGAATTAAAGTTGTTATTCCTGCCAATTTGGTATAGCATCCCTAGCCTCTTTCTTTTATCCACCCTCTTTTTTTTCTTCACACAAGCAATTCAGTACACCTTGTCTTTTTCTATCGGTCTTTTATTTATGTTTTTCGTCTATGAATGGAAACATTATGTGGCTCATAGGCCGCTGAAACCGAAAACCAGGTTTGGCAGATGGATTAAGAAGACACATACTTTGCATCATTATAAGAACGAGAACTATTGGTACGGCGTTTCAACTCCCTTTATCGATGTATTGTTTGGGACGTTAAAGGATGAAAAAGAGGTGGAATTGAGCGATACTGCTAAAGACTTAGAAAAAAGGAGTAAAGAGTGAATAGAAAAAGTCCAATTAAACTTTTCCTTTAATTGGACTTCGTATCAGTTACTCAAGAATTCAACTGTATCTCTTTTAACTTTTGTCGCTGCTCATCTGGCCACCATGCTCCGCAATCATCAGAGACGATACACACTGAACATTTTTCAAGATCATATACTTTCATACCACTAATGGGTGGCGAATAGAGGTGGAGTGTGACAAGAGCGCTATTTTCTTCAGCCTTCATCTTATGGATTCCTCTTTTAGGTGCGTAGAAAATCTGGTCTTTAGTGTGAGTCGATGTAAATAATTCAGAAGGCAACCCATTTTCACTAATCTCATAAACAGTATTTTCGGAAGAACCACTTAGCACTTTGATCCATCCTTGAGAAAAACCGTGATCATGCGGAGCACACTCTAATTGTGACCAATTCATTACCAATAATTCTACATCTTCGTTCTGATATAACAGCTTTCTATAATACGGTTTACTCTCTGAAATTTTAAGTTCTGTTTGAACATCCTCGAGCTCTATATTTAAAGAAATCAACGCTGTCTTGAGATCTTCCTTTGAAGGATCGCTTAATAAGTCGAGTATGTTCATTGACTTTTGAATCGTTCTCACCATGTTACCTCCTTCTAAAGTTTATTAAGAATGAAAGATAGCGAAGAACCCCTCTTATTGTATGAACATGAACTTGCCACTTATGTGAATGATAGTAAATTTTGTTCGCTAATAAAAAAATCGCCTAGCAGGTGCTAGACGATTTAAAATAAAGGATTTTGACGCACATCTATCCAATGTTCCGATTGTTCAAGCTCTCCAGCTAATTGCAGCAACAAATTCTCGTGACCTCTTGCCGCAATGACCTGCACTCCTATCGGTAGTCCATCTTCTGTAAGATGCATCGGAACGGACATAGCCGGTTGTCCAGTCAGATTCGCCAACTGAGTGAAAGGAGTTCTAGCAAGATTTTTTCGAGCAATCTGATCGACGATTCCTGCCTTTTTTAATAACCCACCAAGACCGGTTCTACCAACAGTACGAATAAGAAATTGTTCAGAAGCGGTCGGCTGAAGTTCTCCAATCATAGCCGGGGGAAAAGCCGTCGTAGGCGTTATGTAAAAATCATAAGTTTCATGAAAGGTCTCCATCTGGAGAGCTGCAATATCCCATTCTCTAATACTGAGTACAAATTCTTCTGCTGAAGTTGCTTTTCCTAGCAAACCAAGCAGCCAAGTAGAAGGTTCTACATCTCGGTAGGTCACTTTTCGGCCAAGAATACTTTCTAGAGACGTTAAAGTAGCCGCCGTTTCACCAAAGTACATTGTTAAATAACTTTTTGCTAGCTTAAGCCCATCAACAGGAGCATCAACTTCTTCCACATCGTGCCCCATAGACTCTAATATTCTTGCAGAATTAAGCACTGCATCTCGACATTCAGGATGAACTTCTGTTTTGATCGGCGATGTAACAGAAAAAGCAATTCTTAACTTCCCATCAATTGGAGTACTAGAAGCATCTAGGAAACTGCCTTTATATTTTGGAGTATAAAAGGCACCTGCTTTCTCATGACCATGCAATTGATCCAGCATGGCAGCACTGTCTCTAACGGTTCGTGTTAGGACGTGTTCAGCTGACGCTCCTTGCCAGGAACGGCCTAAGTTAGGACCGACGGGGGTTCTTCCTCTTGTTGGTTTTAATCCAAACAAACCACAATAAGATGCCGGAATTCGAATGGAACCACCTCCATCATTAGCACCGGCAAAAGGAACCATACCAGAGGCGACAGCAGCTGCTGAACCTCCACTTGAACCGCCAGGCGTATGTTTCAGATTCCATGGATTCCGGGTTGGACCGTATTGAACGGGTTCGGTATAAGCGACTAACGCAAACTCCGGAACGTTCGTCTGGCCGACCAATACAACGCCAGCTTTTCTTAATCTTCGTACATATTCAGAATCTATCTTTGCCCGGTAAGAAAGGAAAGCTTTCGAGCCAGCAGTAATCGGTTCACCTTCCACCTCTTGTGAAATATTTTTTAACAGCGTAGGTACACCTGAAAACGGTCCACTTTGTTCATTGTCAGCCATCACCCGTGCCTTTTCATACATCGTATTTATAACAGCATTGATTTTCGGATTTAGAGTATCAATCCTTTTGATGGACTCTTCAAGCAGTTCAATCGGCTGGACTTCTTTTTTTCTAACTAACTCTGCAAGCCCTAATCCATCATAATCTTTGTAATTGAACCCTTTCATCTACTTCACTCCTGAACTTTGATGAGTATGACTTAAAAATCATTGTTTAATAGAATTTGTTTCATCTCAAGGAATTGAAGTCATGTCATGCTTTACGTTCATTACTCCTTTTGAAATTACCGGTTATTTTAGCCATAATCAGCTGTTCTGCCATTTCGCTGTCTGCTGCTTTGATTCTATTTAAAAACTTTTCTGCTTCCTTTCCTTTAAGAATTTTCACTTGTTTTCCGTAATAATCTAAAAATACGTTGTGCTCTTTTGTTTCTCGATAACTAAAAGGTTTTTCTTCTAATCGATTTCTTTTATCAATATGTTCCACGTTTCCTTGTCACCTTCTTGAGTTCTATTATTTACATATATTTCTTATGAGATTACATGTACTCTTCAACATACACGTTCATTAGTCCTTCTAAACTGAAATACGATTCTCTATGGTTTGTATACTAGATGACCAGACTACAAAAAAAGACATTTTCTAACGTAGTAGAAAAATGTCCTTTCCGTATATTTCACTTTTACTAATTTTGCGATTCAACGATAGGGTTAGAAGCAGAATTTAGTCTTTCTACAATCCTTCTCTTTTGGTAAAGCATGGTTCCTGTTTCTGCAAGATCACTGATCATTGAACGATTGGCGAATGCTCCAAATATAATTCCTGCTATAGGTACCATCTGAAACAGCTTTTTCCAACCAAATGACTCTGTAAATGTTAATGTGACCTCTCTCCATCCTTGTATTTGAGAAACGACTTCTCTTGATTTCATTTCATCCTTACTGATTGCAGCAAGTTCATTAAGAATCGCTTCTTTGCCTACATAATCAGAAGTAGAAAATTGGAGGCATTTTAAGATATAGACTCGTTCTTCCTTATTATTTGGATCATATCCGTGTATGATCGCGATTTCTTGTAAAGTTTTTAAAGAGATTGCTAATATAGCAGGTATATCAATCGCTAGTGTGAAGATACCTCCAATTCCAGTACTGGCTCCTTGTAGAGTTGCAGCACTTTTTCGTTTATTTGCAAGCTCAAAGGAAACGTTCTTCATTTCTTCAACGGGTATGGTTTTAAAGTCGGCTAATTCATGTATCGATCTACCTGTTTGTTTTTCGAAGAACTGAAAAACCGATTGCTCTTTAGATAGATATTGACCACCGTTTTGTATGTATCCACCAATCTCATCAAGCAGTGTTCCAATCTTATTTTGAATGAATTTTGGTGTCACTTTATCTAGCAGCTTAAACGGTAGGCGAGTAATTCGCTCCCAGAACCATAACCCTTTTTGATCTTTTTCCCATTTCTCGATCTGTTGAAGTTCTTTTAATAAATACTCTTTCGATTCCATCGTTCTTCATCCTATCTATATGTTCATACCTATTGTACGCTGTGTGCTAGATTTAGTTTCAACATTGAAAAACCGTCTAGAAGCTATTTCTAGACGGTTCATTTTGTATTAGCTTATTGTTGCAGGGCTTTTAATGACTCTCGAATAAAGGCAGGAATATCATCTGGTTGGCGGCTCGTTACAAGGTTACCTCCACAAACGACAACCTCTTCATCCTTAACTGTTGCTCCAGCGTTTTTTAGATCAACATGAATGGACTTAAATCCGGTAATGCTTCTTCCGTTTAGAACCTCTGCAGAAATCAAGAGCTGCGGACCATGACAGATTGCAAATACAGGCTTCCCTTCATCAGCAAAATGTTTCGTAAACTGAACGAATTCGTCATCACCTCTTAAAATATCAGGCGAAAATCCACCGGGAATGAAAAGCGCATCATAATCATTAGGCGACACTTCTGAAATTGCGGCATTTGTCGTCACTTGAGCTTCCTTTTGTTTTCCTTCAAGTGTTGCCCCTTTTTCTGAGCCTATAACGGTTACCTCATGGCCAGCTTCTCGAAAAGCTTTTGCCGGTTCCGTATATTCTACATCTTCAAACATGTTTGCGAGTACTGTTGCAATTTTAGCCATTACTTAACCACTCCTCATTTTTTGTATACAATTGTTGTATTACCATTGAGGAAGTAAATTAAACCCTTTTTTAAGTTCTAGCTTTAAAACAGGGACACAATATATAGATGAATCATCAAGACAGCGGCTAATAATCCGAGTAATGACGCTATGTTCGTTTCTGTTCTTGAGCCTGTTTTCGTGTAGAAAGGAAAACGAAAGCGAATAGGTAGCGGATAAAGAAGTTGAATACCCCTAGATGTCGCAGCATCTAGAATAAGATGCGAAAGTACTCCTACTACCAAGCCGATGCTTAAACTTTCTTCATAACGCCAATCTATCCATTGTGGCAACAAAAATAATACTAAAATCATCATCCAGCTATGAGTAATCGTACGATGCCCGAATGTCTTAGAAATTGTTTTTGATAAAAAAACGGTTTTCTTCCCTAAATATGATCCTGGATGACAAAGATCTGGAAGCAAGCTGCCAAAAACAGCCGCACCAAAAAAAGTCAGTTCATGCTGCAGAGTCTCTGGAGGCAGATCAGTGAAAGCCTTATAAAAGGCCCCTGCAACAACGCCTCCAAGTAGATGTGTGTTGCTCTTCATGTTATGTATCTCTCATTTCTCTCGTTGTGTCGTTTCCCTTACTGTTTTATCTTCTTCATTTACTAATTATAGAGAGTTCTTATTTACATGATTTTTAATTCTTGACTTCTTTGATAAGTTGATTGGAGTGCAAGGTGCGAGACTCCTATGGGACGAGCGGTCAGGTGGAGACTCCTAAAGGCGCAAAGCGGCAGGAGGCTCACCGTACGCCCCATGGAAAGCGAGTATCCTGGAACGGAAATCAACTACTTTCATGAACTACAAAGAATTAATACATTCAAAAAAGAAGAAAAGAGCAGCAAACGCTACTCTTTTGATTGTTCAGTTGAAACCAATGATTTAATTCGAGTAATCGGCCCTGTTTCTCCGGTATCCACAACAAACGAACCATTGTTATATCGATCAGCTGGTTTGTAATTCAATGTAGAAATTGTCTCAACTTTACCTGAGCTTGTTTCTAGTACAAACTGTACTCCATCTGCTGTAATTAACTTCATACCCACGATTCGATGAGGGTTCGATTTTAACTCCCTCACCATCACAAGACCACGTTTAGCACGCGATGTTCTTTCAAATTCTGAAATCTTCATCTTTTTAAGTGCACCACGCTGTGTAGCAATAACAACTTGTGCCTTCTCAGGGTCTTCTGGTAGTGCAAATCCACTAACCACATGGTCCCCAGCTTTTAAATTTATGCCTTTAACGCCAGACGCTCTTTGTCCAACGATTGAGATCTCATCTTCAGCAAACCATAATCCTAGTCCAAAATGTGTCGCAATGAAAACATCTTGCACTCCGTTTGTTAACGAAACGTCTACGACTTCATCATCTGCTTTTAGCTTAACGGCCATCAGTGGACGGTTATAACGTGTCGCTTTGTAAGACTTGAGTTCTGTTTTCTTCGCCATACCCTGCTTAGTAAAGAAGATTAGATATTGATTCTCTGCAAACTCTTTAATCGGGTATGCTTTAATCAGTTTTTCATCTTTATCTAGGCCAACAAGACTTGCTAAGTGCTGCCCCATGTCTTTCCAGCGGATCTCAGGCATCTCGTACACAGGCAGGTAAACGTAATTTCCTTTGTTCGTGAACATAAGTAGCGTTTCTGTTGTGTTGAGCTGAGACGCCATCAGAAGTGAATCGGTATCCTTCATGCCTGGCGGTTCACCGTTAGAAGCACTGTATGAACGAACACTAGAGCGTTTTACATAGCCGTCTTCTGTAACAGTCACCATGACATCTTCAGACGGAATCATGACTTCCATGTCGATCTTGATCTCTTCAATTTCCGCTTCAATGATTGTTCGGCGTGGATCAGCGTATTTCTTCTGAACCTCGGCCATCTCTTTTTTGATAACGTTAAACAGCTTTTTCTCGCTGTCTAATAGTGAACGAAGATACGTAATTTTTTTCGCTAATTCCTCAGCTTCCGATTGAAGCGTCGTGATATCTGTATTCGTTAAACGATACAACTGTAAAGTAACAATTGCTTCAGCTTGTAGTTCTGTAAACTGAAACTTTTCAATGATGTTGTCTTTTGCATTTCGTTTATCTTTAGAAGCACGGATCGTTTCAATTACTTCGTCTAAAATTGAAATAGCTTTAATTAAACCTTCAACAATATGTGAACGTTCTTCCGCTTTTCTTAGGTCATATCGTGTTCTTCGAGTAACAACTTCTTTTTGATGCTGAATGTAAGAATGAAGAATCGCCTTCAAACCCATCAGCTTCGGTGTCTTATTATGAATCGCTACCATGTTGTAGTTGTAAGAGACTTGAAGATCGGTATTTTTAAAGAAATAGTTTAGAATTCCTTCTGCATTACCGTCCTTACGAAGCTCGATCACGATTCTTAGACCCGTTCGATCCGTCTCATCGCGTATTTCGGCGATACCATCTACTTTTTTATCTAAACGCAACTCATCCATGCGCTTAACGAGATTCGCTTTGTTCACTTCAAAAGGAACTTCAGTAATGACGATCTGCTGACGGCCGCCTTTTAAGCTCTCGATCTCCGTTTTTGCACGAATGACAAAGCGACCTTTTCCTGTTTCAAACGCCTTCTTAATGCCATCTAGACCTTGAACGATTCCGCCGGTTGGGAAATCTGGCCCTTTAATCACCGTCATTAATTCCTCAAGAGAAACATCCGGGTTATCGATCTGCATCGTAACTGCATCGATTACTTCACCAAGGTGATGTGGTGGGATATCTGTCGCATAACCAGCAGAGATCCCTGTTGATCCATTGACTAATAGATTCGGATAACGGCTTGGTAATACGACCGGTTCTTCGGTTGTATCATCAAAGTTTGGTGCGAATTCTACTGTCTCTTTATCAATATCACGGAGTAGCTCAGAAGCGATAGCTGATAGCCTCGCCTCTGTATAACGCATGGCAGCTGCAGGGTCTCCATCGATACTACCGTTGTTACCGTGCATCTGAATAAGCACATTTCTTACTTTCCAGTCTTGACTCATACGGACCATTGCTTCATAAACGGAAGAATCACCATGTGGGTGATAGTTACCGATTACGTTTCCGACCGTTTTTGCTGATTTTCTGTATGGTTTTTCGTTCGTGTTTCCTTCTGCGAACATCGCATATAAAATACGGCGCTGAACGGGCTTCAGGCCGTCTCTTGCATCAGGTAATGCACGCTCCTGAATGATGTATTTACTGTATCTTCCGAAGCGGTCGCCGATTACGTCTTCTAACGGCAGCTCTCTAAATTTCTCAAGCAGTGACAATCTTTAAACCTCCTCAGAATGCTGACAAGTTCTCGTTATCTAGTATGTTCGTTTCTTCGTTTATGCCAAACGCAACGTGTTCTTCGATCCACTTTCGTCGCGGTTCTACTTTATCTCCCATTAAGACAGATACACGTTTTTCAGCACGGGCAGCGTCATCAATTCTTACTCGGATCAACGTACGTGTGTCAGGATCCATCGTAGTTTCCCATAATTGGTCAGCATTCATCTCACCTAGACCTTTATAGCGCTGGATGATATAGCCTTTTCCGATCTTTTTCTGTGCTTCTCTAAGCTCGTCTTCATCCCAAGCGTACTCGATGACTTCTTTCTTACCAGTCCCTTTGCTTACTTTGTAAAGTGGAGGAAGTGCGATGAACACTTTTCCTTCTTCAATAAGCGGCTTCATGTATCGATAGAAAAAAGTGAGTAATAAAACTTGAATGTGTGCACCATCTGTATCTGCATCAGTCATGATTACAATCTTATCGTAGTTCACATCTTTTAAAGTAAAATCCGAGCCCACTCCAGCTCCAATCGCATGAATGATTGTGTTGATTTCTTCGTTCTTGAAGATATCAGCAAGCTTTGCTTTTTCTGTGTTGATTACTTTTCCTCGTAGTGGAAGGATCGCCTGGAATTTACGGTCTCGCCCTTGCTTAGCTGAACCTCCTGCGGAATCACCTTCGACAAGATAAAGTTCATTACGTTCAGGATTCTTTGATGTAGCTGGAGTTAATTTACCGCTTAACATCGAATCCTTACGTTTGTTCTTTTTACCGTTTCGAGCATCCTCACGTGCTTTACGTGCTGCTTCACGTGCTTGTGCGGCTTTAATACTTTTACGGATGAGCATTTCACTAATTGCAGGATTTTCCTCAAGGAAATACGCTAACTTAACCGCTACAACCGCATCCACAGCAGAACGTGCTTCACTTGTTCCTAGTTTACTCTTCGTTTGCCCTTCAAATTGCAAAAATTCTTCGGGAATACGAACGGAAACAACAGCTGTTAAACCTTCACGGATATCAGATCCATCTAAGTTTTTATCTTTTTCTTTTAACATGTTCGTTTTTCGAGCGTATTCATTAATGCTTCGAGTAATAGCCGTTTTCGCACCCGATTCGTGCGTTCCGCCATCTTTTGTTCGAACGTTATTTACGAACGATAATACGTTTTCTGCATAACCATCGTTATATTGAAAAGCAAAATCCACTTCGATCTCATTTTGTATGCCTTCAAAACTAACAACAGTATGAAGAGAGTCTTTATCTTCGTTCAAATATTTTACGAATGCCTCAAGACCTGTATCGAACTGAAATTCGTCTTTTTCTCCGTTACGTGCATCTTCAAGTACAATCTTGATCCCTTTTAACAGGAATGCGGCTTCTCGTAAACGTTCACTTAACGTTTCATAGTTATAGTTGATCGTAGAAAACATGGTCGGGTCTGGTTTAAAGTGTACGGTCGTTCCAGACTTACGCGTATTTCCGATCACTTCAAGAGTTGTTACAGGTTTTCCGCCATTCTCAAAACGTTGGCGATAAGTCTTTCCGTCACGATGGATGGTTACTTCCAACCATTCAGATAGTGCGTTTACAACAGAAGCACCTACACCATGCAATCCTCCAGATGTTTTGTATCCCCCTTGACCAAACTTTCCACCAGCATGAAGAACAGTAAAGATGATTTCTGGTGTTGGTTTTCCGAGCTTATGCATACCCGTTGGCATTCCGCGGCCATCATCTGATACTGACACACTATTATCCTTGTGAATTTTCACATGTATGTAATCACCGAATCCGCCTAATGCTTCGTCAACGGCGTTATCTACAATTTCATATACGAGGTGATGCAATCCTCTAGCATCCGTACTTCCAATATACATACCTGGACGTTTTCGAACGGCTTCTAAACCTTCGAGCACCTGTATGGCATCATCGTTATACTCCATTAATGACTTATTACTAGCCAAGTTGTGTTGCTCCTTTCACGTTGCTGCAGTACTACTATAATAGCAGAACGTTTGTTTCTATACTACTGTTGTCTGTATATTCTCCTCTTATTTCTCGGTATATCGACTGAAAACCTTTAGTGTCGAAAAGAATATTTTTCTAATAAAAAGTGACTTTACAAGATAAGCATGGGAAAACCACCCGTATGATTGCGGGTGGTTCATTACTACCGTATCATAGCATGTTCCACTTTAATGCACTTATCCATAATATAAGGAATCGTCGCACTTTGCAAAATCTCTTCTGCTTCTGCACTATAAAGACCGAGCTGTGCCCAAAAGAAACCAGCTTTTATTTTCGCAGCAGAACGAGCAACTTCAGGCAAATATTCACTGCGTCTAAACACGTTAACAATATCTACATGCCCCTCGATCTCTTCGAGCGTTGCAAACGCCTTTTGCCCTAAAACCTCTCTGACATTAGGATTTACAGGGATAATCTCGTAACCGGCATTCTGCATATATTCTGAAACCATATAAGATGTGCGAAAGGGTTGATCAGATAGACCAACTACAGCAATGCGTTTTCTTAATTTTAACAGGTTTTGGATATCTTGTGTCGTTGCAGCTCCCATCTTTATGTCCTCCTAGTGTCTTTTTATATAGTTTTAGACAAATTATGTAGAAATGAAACCTTTTCATAAAGAAAACTTGGCAGACGCCAAGCTTTTCAAGCCTTAGTTGAACTTATACTAACGTACTAAGTGAAAAAAACCGGCAATCTCGAATCTTGTTATCGAGAACCGCCGGCTATAATTCATTATTTCTCTAAGCGGTAAATATCACTATACTTCTTTTCGAAGTAAGCGATCAGATGATCTGGGTTTAGACCCTCACCTGTTACGTCTTTTAAGATTTCAATCGGCTTCTTCATCTTTCCGTACTGATGCACATTTTTCGTTAACCATTCTTTGATCGGAAGAAGGTTTCCAGACTCCATAAGTGCATCGAAATCAGGAATGTCGTTTATCATCGCATTTTTCAGCTGTGCTGCATAAATGTATCCAAGAGCATAGGACGGGAAGTACCCAAAACTTCCGCCTGACCAGTGTACATCCTGAAGCACTCCTTCCGCATCGTTCTTAGGCGTAACACCGATATATTCTTGCATCTTTTCATTCCAGATGCGCGGAAGGTCTTTTACTTCGATTTCGTCGTTAAACAAGCCTTTTTCGATTTCATAACGAACGATAACATGAAGTGGATATGTCATCTCATCAGCTTCGATACGAATGAGCGAAGGCTCGACAACGTTAATAGAGCGGTAGAAATCTTCAAGCTCTACTCCGTTAAACTGTGCATCCGAAACCGTCTTTAACATATTATATTGATTTTTCCAGAATCCAAAGTGACGACCGACAAAGTTCTCCCAGAACAGAGACTGAGACTCGTGAATGCCCATAGATGTTCCAGTAGCAAGTGGTGTTCCAACGAGTTCATCTGAAATGTTTTGCTCATAAAGTGCGTGTCCACCTTCATGAATGGTTCCGAATACAGCCGTACGGAAGTCGTTTTCCATATACTTCGTTGTTACTCGAACGTCTCCCGGGTTTAATCCGATTGCGAACGGGTGAACCGTTTCATCCAAACGACCAGAATCAAAGTCATAACCCATGTCTTTTAGAACATGCATGCTGAATTCTTTTTGCTTTTCTTTCGGGAAATGTTCGAATAAGAACTTCGTATCTGGCTGTCCTGCTTCTGTAACTTTTTGAAGAAGAGGTACGATTCGATCACGAAGTTTAGAGAACGTCTCATCTAAGATTTCTACTGTAACACCAGGCTCATACATATCTAAGAGTGTGTTATATTTATTCCCTTCATAGCCCCAATAGCCGATGAACTTCTTATTATAATCAACAAGTTTTTCTAAGTATGGCTGGAATAAGGAGAAGTCTGAAGCGTTCTTCGCTTCTTCCCAGACCGTTTCTGCTTTTGATTGTAAAATGACATACTCTTTAAACTCTGCAGGAGGAATCTTGGCATTACGCTCGTAATCTTTTTTTACTTCCTCTAGCGTCTTCTTCGTAACATCAGAAAGAGAGTCTTGTATATCAGACTTAGAAAGTTCTTCGATATAACTCTTCATTTCTTCAGAAGTAGACATCGCAAAAACATCCGAAGATAATGTCCCGATTACTTCAGAACGTTGCTCGACCCCTTTTTTAGGTGCGCCTGTACGAAGGTCCCAATACATGAGGCCGATGGCTTCATTGATGTGTACCATTTTTTTCACATAATCTAAGAATTCTTTTTCAACAGTTACTTTTGTTTGCGTCATTTGCTTTTCCATCCCTTCACGGTTTCATAAAAAACATACCGCTATATGAATTCGTGACGCAATAAAAAAGTCCTGCTGGTCGATTTTATTTTTTTCTAAAAATCTTCTTTAAAAAGTTCTGCATACGTTGCAAAAGAAGGATCAATATTGTTTGCGTGACCAATTGATTGATGTAGGACACTTTGAATTTCGGCTTTATGATGATCTTCCAGGTGTGGTTGTATGTTCTGTAATGCCTTTTGAATGCTATCTAAATGGCTGAATTGTGTGTACATAATATAACCTGCCTTCGTTTTATGGTTAGGCATAGTATGTACGTGTATAAGAGGTCTTTAAACTTTGTTTCTGTAATTGGTGATGATCAATGTAGTAGTGAGTATGTATTGTGTTATTTAATTTCGGTTTTAAATTGCTATTTCCTAATGTTTTTTTAATAAAAATTATTAAATATGTACGGTACGTGAAATTATTATAGTTTTATTGCTATTAAGGTGTATGATTCACATAAAAAAGGCTGACTCGATCAAAAAAGTCAGCCTTCTTTATTGGTTTGGGCGGTAGAATCCAAAAGTTTTGTCCTTGAATCCACAAGTTTTGCTTCTCAATCCACAAATTTTCAATTTTTATCCGCGAGTCTACAATTTTCGACACTCGGGGCTCCCCATAACCATATATGCATGTATTCAAAACACACTCATCAACTCTGGTGCTGTCTAGGTGGACGTTTTCCAAAGTATTGATAATAGTCCGTCTTCAAATCACCGTTGTACAGCTTACGCTTCTTCGTTGCTGAACGGCCATAATATTCTTCAAACTTTTCGTTCGAAGTAATCACATACACACTCCATGTATCATACGGTTTCATCGCCATGCCTAGGTCGCGATACATTTGTGCTACTTCTTCTCTCTCACCTAGTCGCTCACCGTAAGGCGGGTTCGTCACAAGACAACCGAAATCTTTTCTAGTCGTGAAATCGCGAACTTGCATCTGTTTAAACGTGATAAAATCATCGAATCCAGCTTCGATAGCATTATTCTTAGATAGTTCGATCATCTTATGATCAATATCAGAACCTTGAATCTCAAGAGGTAGATCATATTTTGCAACATCTTGAGCCTCACCAACTGCCTCATACCAAACCTTTTTATCGATCCAGTTCCATTTTTCTGAAGCGAACTCGCGATTTAAACCAGGCGCGATGTTTTGGCCGATCATCGCTGCTTCTATCGGCAATGTGCCTGAACCACAAAATGGATCAGCGAAAGGCTTGTCTGGCGTCCAATTTGTTAGCATAATAAGGGCTGCAGCCATCGTTTCTTTAATCGGCGCACCTGAATGCAACTCACGGTATCCACGCTTGTGTAGACCTGTACCACTCGTATCAAGAGTTAATGTCGCGATATCCTTATGAATCGCCACCTCGATTCGATACAATGCTCCGTCCTCAGGGAACCATGTTTTACGGTTATACGCCGTTTTCAAGTTATCCACTACTGCTTTCTTTACGATTGCTTGGCAGTCGGATACAGAAAATAGCTTTGATTTTACGGACCGGCCGATTACGGGGAACTCCCCGTCTTCAGGAATAAAATCAGCCCAAGGAAGTGCCTTCGTTTGCTCAAAAAGTTCATCAAACGTCTCTGCTTTAAACTCACCAACCACTAATTTTACGCGATCTGCCGTTCTTAACCATAAGTTAGCTTTTACTAAAGTTTTCTCATCACCATCAAAATAAACTTTCCCGTTTTCAACTTTCACATTTTCAAAACCTAGCGCGCGAACTTCATTGGCTACAAGAGCCTCTAATCCCATAGCTGCTGTTGCCAGCAGTCTTAATTGTGTCATAATATGAACTCCTTAATCTTCATCGATTTCTATAGTAATAAGTATACCCTTATTTGAGGACACTTTTTTATGTAAATAGAAAAAGCCCCGGTAAACGGGGCCCTCATTCAGCTTTAATTTAGGTACCAATAACGTTCTGTAAGCCATGTTCTGTTCCTTAGTACTACAAACGGCTGGTAGCCTCGTACACCGGTGGTAATCATCTATCTACAAAAAGCCTTGGCTTCTTGTTCTCCCAATCGTTCAATTCCGAAATGGGAAACTCCCCTACCATAATTTGGGTTTCTCGCTCGTGGGGTTTACCTCGTTCCACTCCCTTTGTTTCCATCGGGACTACGTCACTGTGGCACTTTCAAGGTATTAACACCATATCCGAAGACTTAGGTGCGTTCCCTGCCGTTAGTCCAGTAAGCTTTATACAAGCAAACCAATCTACCCTGGCTTATTTTTTGGCCAGGCACGATCATTACGGTCATCTCAGATCCGTGCGAGCATGGACTTTCCTCTAAACCAGAAAATCTGATCCAGCGATTACCCGAACGCTATTGATTTAAGTTTTAAAAGCAAGATTCATTATAGCATGCTGAATGGATAAAAACAAATGGATAATAACTGGAATCAATCGTACAATTTGCTGCCAAAAACATGTTTTTCCAAGTTAGACAAACGCTGAAGAATATCGGAGTTCGTCGTGCTTGAAGTTACTGAAGACATTCTGCGTGTTTGCTGATGATCAGTAGTATTTTGAGCTTCTTTACGCAGTCGATTGTTTTCTTGCACAACTGCATCATACTCTTTTTGGAAATTTTCATAATCCTTAATAATAAGATCTAAGAATTTGTCTACTTCGTCTTGATCATAGCCACGAAAGCCTTGTTTAAAGTCTTTTTCCAAAATTTCTTTCGCCGTTAAATGAAAACGCTGTTCACTCATGTGAATCACCTCACACAAAGATTCTAAAATTATTTTTTCACTACCTGACCTAAATGTCAATTTTTTTCGACTTTAGATTCATTTATTCATTACGATTGTATTGTTCCTCTTGTACAAGAACATCCAAGTCATAAGGAGTAATATAAAATATTTCGTACGAATTGTCCATTTCCTGCTTTTGTTTAGCTGCCTGTAAATAATACTTCGGCGAACCGTCTTTTTCTTCGTCGTATAAAAGCAACACGGCATCGCTTTTTTGCACAAGAAATTGATTTTTAACACGAAGCTGCCCTGGCGACTCGTATGGCTTTCGGCTGACTGAATCAACAAAATCGGCACCAGCTAAAATTTCATGATATTTTTCTTGAACGTTTTCTTTCCAACGAGCTTCTTGCTCTAAGAACGGTGTAAGAACTGCAAGTTTTAGATCGGGGTATTCTGCTTGAAGATCAAACACCACTTCTGCAGCCCACATTTCAACACCAGGCTGCCCACTGATGATCACCCATTCAAGTCCTTCATCAAGTAGCGAGACTAACTTTTGTCCAATCGCTTTCTTTATATAGTATACCCCTTCATGTTTGTCACTAAAAATCCCCAGTTCATGAGCTTTGTAGCCACTGACAAGCAGTGTTTGAAGCATGTGAAAATACCTCCTATTAATGAAAAACACCCGGCTCTGTCTATAGCCGGGGCTTCATTAAAAGTTTTGTGTTGTGTGACTGATTTGATTGCCAATCATTACTGTTAACCCGACGATTACAAAAAATAGAACAACAATCCACTGCTTCACGTACCATCTCTCCATAGCTTAAAATATATATTTCCCTATCCCTATTCCGGGTTATTTTGCGAAAACAATCGAATCGTCAGGAAATATGACGAAAACCTAGCAGAAATATAAGGTTTTATGACGTTTTTTGCGCTTACCCGGGGAATAAAAAAAAGGGGGAATTTATTTTCTTAAGAACATTTTCATGTCCTCTTATATTCTACAAAAAACAATGCCGTTTGAGAAGAGATATTTTGCAGGAATTCATAAATTTGACGAATTTTTACGAATATTGGATGACGCGTTGTTCTAATCGTTCGATTCTTTTCAAAAAACGCTGTTTTTCCTGTTCTTCTTTCCTCTTTGTTAACCTTTTTTTGCCCTTCCACCTTGAATAGGCCATAACAGCAAAATGAAGAGCTTTATCGTAATCTTTTTGTATGTGCTCAAAATACTTAGAAAGTTCAACAGCTGGTTCTTCATCTAAATGATCTTCTTCAAGCAATTCCAACCAATACTGGACAGAGATTTCTATCTCATTACACTTTTTGTTTAGAGCAGCTAATGATTTTTTTGATTGAGATGTATGTGAATTTCCCGTTTCCAGAACCTCGTTATAAAGAGACATCGCTTGTTCTTGTTCGTTTAAAGCTTCAAACCATCTCGCAGATTCATACGTTTCTTTTTCGGTACGAACACCATTACCTGTCACAACCCCAGACATATGAGTATATAGCGTGATGAGCGAAAGAACATCCCACTCGTTGTGCTGAAAAACTCCTTCAAGGAGCGAAGGATCTCCTTCATTGCAATATTGAAAATAGAGCATTGGCGCAAGATAACCAGGCGTATCATGAATCCGATTCACGCCAAGTATCTCTTTCTCCACTACAGAAAGCTTAACCGCAGGTAACGTATCTTTCCAAAGCCTCCTAGCGCCATGAAGAAGATCAAAGTGACCAAACTCTGGCAATGAAGGTACAAAATCACGAATTAAAGTATGCCGCGTTTTCACTTGTGGCCAATCAAAGGATTTTCCGTTATACGTTACTAGATTCCTCAGTTCTTTCACATGATTTAAGAAGTAATGATAAAGAGCAACTTCAGATCCTGGTCCTGGTAGGAAGAACTGGTGCACTAAAACGTGATCTCCCTTGATCTGACTCATACCGAGCATAAAGATCGTATTCCCAGCTCCACCACTTAAACCAGTTGTTTCTGTATCAAAGAACAAAAGGTCAGAGGCTTCTAAATCCCTTGCATGTAAAGGGTGCTCAGCATCAATATCCTGCCATTTCGACACAGCGTCCAAAACGTCAGAAAACCGATAACGCCCCCACTTTGTGTCAAGAGGATATTCTACTTTTCGGATGATGCAATAATCCTCTTCGAAAAAATAAGCTGACGCCCCAAATTTCTCCCAATAATCCGCATGATCAATCCTGTTACCTGATGAATCCTCAAGTGGTTGCTTGCTCTGTACAGGAGGCGTTGAAACCGGATTTACCATATGTTTTTTTAGTCGATTTAGTTTACTTTGAATCGACATGCTCTGTCGCTCCTTTAATTTGAGAAATCAGCTTTACAGCTAGATTCTTGCTGTTGTTTCCTTCTTCTAATGTACCCGTGCAAGACGGACAGCCACTTTCGCAAGGACATCGTTGGATCATAGAGAGCGCTTGGTCAAGAACAGTATCCCAAGAGCCATACACTTTTTCACTCAGACCTATTCCTCCTGGGTATCGATCGTAAATAAAGATTGTAGGTTGTTGATTATGTACCGCTTTAACTTGCGGTACAACATGAAGATCATTTGCATCACACATAACAAATAATGGAGCGACATGTCGCAGTACGTGTGCGATTCCAAGGAGGCCCGCTTCGAGTTTCTCTTCACTTAAATCGTTATTTTTAAACGTTAGCCAAGTGGCAGAAGTGTGCAACTCTTCTTCCGGTAGATGAATCGGTCCTGACCCAATATTGTCATGTGTTTCAAATTTAATCTTTTTAAAGATAGTTGCCTTTGCGACTACCATAACATCACCGTAGGCTTTTGCATTTTGCTCATCTGTCATTTCTTTGTCTACTTCTAGTACATTTAGCGATACAGCAAGGTTTGCATCTGTAAAGTAATCAACATCCACTTCCCGAACGAAGGCTTTCTTTTCTTCGTAATCGAGCTTCTCAACCTGATATTGTGTACCTTGATGAAGGTAGATCGCTTCTTCGTGAAGAAGTGTCATCGAACTAAAACGATCCATCTCGCCAATCACTTTCACGTCAGCGACATTACTTTGATCGATGATCACAACGTTTTCCTGTGATGCAGAGCGAAGTGAAATGTTATGAGCAGGAAAGGAATCATTCATCCAGTAAAAATGCTTTCCTCTTTTATGGAGCACTTGCTCATCAACTAAAAATTCTAAAACATCCTGTATCTCTTGATCACCAAATTTCTCATTCTCTTGAAACGGAAGTTCATACGATGCGCATTTTAGATGATCCACTAAAATAATGAGATTATCAGGATTCATACGAGCAGACTCTGGTGATCGTTCAAAAAAGTAATCTGGATGCTGTATCACATATTGATCGAGTGGTGAGGAAGAAGCAACCATGATTACAACGCTCTCATCCTGACGTCGCCCCGCACGTCCAGCTTGTTGCCACGCACTAGCGATCGATCCCGGATAACCTGTCAAAATACAAGCGTGAAGCTGACCTATATCTACGCCTAGTTCTAATGCATTTGTTGAAACGACTCCCATGATGTCTCCGTTACGAAGTCCTTTTTCAATGGCGCGTCGCTGTTTAGGAAGATATCCCCCTCTATAACCTTGTATGGACTTTGTACCAAACTCTTTTTTTACAAGTTCTTGCAAGTAAGTAAGCAATATTTCCACTCGTACACGACTGCGTGCGAAAACGATCGTTTGAATATGGTTTTCTAAAAATAGCTTCGCTAGATTTCTAGCTTCAAGTGTGGCGCTTCGCCTTACGTTTAACGGTTTATTCACAACGGGCGGATTATAAAAGAGAAAATGCTTACGACCGGCTGGTGCTCCGTTGTTGTTGATCAGAGTCATCGGGTTTCCAGTAAGTTGCTCTGCCAACTCTTTTGGATTCGCAATAGTTGCAGATGTGCAGATAAAAATGGGGTCACTGCCATAAAAGTCACAGATCCTTTTCAGTCGACGTATCACATTTGCGACATGACTTCCGAAAACGCCTCGATATGTATGTAACTCATCTACCACTACATATTTCAGATTTTCAAAAAGCGATACCCATTTTGTGTGATGAGGAAGAACAGCAGCATGAAGCATATCGGGATTCGTCATAACAATGTTTCCAGCTTTTCTGACCACTTGTCGAATATTTGCTGGAGTATCCCCATCATACGTATAACTTTTTATATCCAAACCCATCTCATCAATCAGTTCGTTCATCTCTGACTTCTGATCTTGTGCCAGAGCTTTTGTTGGAAAAAGATACAAAGCTCTTGCCTCGGGATTATTTGCGACCTCCTGTAAAACAGGAAGGTTATAGCAGAGCGTTTTTCCAGACGCGGTAGGTGTAACAGCTACAAAGCTTTCACCACGTAAAGCAGCTTCATAGGCAGATAATTGGTGAATATATAAGGAAGAAATCCCTCTTTTAGAAAGAGCAGATTGAATAGTTGGATGCAAAGAGTCAGGAAGTGGCACTGAAACCGCCTCTCGTGGCTCGATAGTTTTCCATTGAACAATTTGTTTAGCTAGTTCTGGCTCTCGTAAAACGTCCATAACTTGCTGGATTGATTTTTTTCGAAACATGTTTACCACCTCACTTCTATTTTAACGAATATCTGTTCGTAATGAAACAGAGACTTAAAGGGAATGTTCAAGTCTTAATTGAGGCATTTCAACAATTTTGTATAATTTCAAATTTTATTTGTTAATTTTTGATAAAAAATAGACGTTTCTTGAAGGAAAATAGAAATTGATGAAGAATTTAATACTTTAATATTTCATAAGCATAAATATTTAAATAACGTTTATTGTAACGTAGTAAAGAATTAGTTTAGATTTCATAATCCCCCATGTAAAACTTGCTTTGGAATAATGTGTTATAATTAATATATTAAAATAACTTAGGGCCTTTGACTTTTCTTAGTCACCCTCCGTTAAGGAAGGGAGTGCAAGAAAATGAAAAAGATTAGTGTTTTTATGGATGATTATCGGAGCCCGCCTGAAGGATATGTCTTCGTTGAAACAATAGATGAATGTTTGGATCTTCTGAGGAACCATGATATTGAACACTTATCATTGGATCATGATTTACTGAGCAGAACGAGAAACGGCATGATGCTTGTACAAATGATGGTTAATGAAAAGTTATTTGCAAACCGAATAACCATACATTCTGCCAACTCTGTTGGAGGCAAGAACATGTACAACTGCCTTAAACAAGCTCAAAAAGACTCAATCATGCCCCACACCATTATCGTTTCCTTACGCCCACTCCCACTAAAATATATCCCGCCACGCGTGCTTCAGCATTATATTGATATCAAATAATAAATCCCAATACTAGAATAGGAGGAAACAGCTTTACAGATCACTTGGCAAACTAGCTGTTTCCTCTATATCAACAGACCATGCAATGATGGTCGTGCTATCTCTTACATTATTTCTTCTTATTTCATCTAATAGGAATCGAACGCCTTCTTCCATACCGTTATGGCTCAATGCTTTTTGTATCTCTCCAGCATCTTCAAACGCAACACCCGGACATTCAGTCAGCCCATCCGTCGTCATGAAAATATGATTAAGTCCCTTTCTCATTTCTTTTTTACCTGAGCTATAACAAGGTACTGGAAGTTCAAATGTGTTTACTTCACCGACCCACTCATAAAAACTACGCTGAACAAGCTGTCTTTCACCTAGTGCAATCAGCTCAGGATGGAAAAGATGAAGAATACAATCGCCAATTGAGAACCACCACAAATATTTTCCTTTTCGAACAACGATCAGACATGCCGTTTCGCCTGTTGTTTTTCGACAAGAATCCATAAAATCAGGATCTTGAAAGATATTAAGTATAAGATAATCTAGCTTTTTAAGAGCTGCACTTGCAGATTCAGAGAGAACAGACTTAATTTCATTCTCATTCTTTTCAAAGTGATTTAGAACCAATTCAACACTTTGTGCTGTTTTATGACCATCAAGTACCATTGTAAACTCCCAGTTTTCTGCTTCGTTCGCCCACACTAAGCATCCATCTTCATTTTTATATGAACCTGCTTTAGAATTACCTCCGAACCTGCCCAAGGTTACGTTTTGTACTTCTGTTATATCTAATTCATCTATAAATGTTTTATCGCTTCCAACCCACTTCATATTAGGACTATTCATCACTATTCTCCTCCAAATAATTTCTCACTCGTTCGCAAACTTTTACTACATCTTCATTCATTCCAAACGGAGCATCTGCCCAACTATAGACTTCATTCGGTCCCCAGTACTCTTCCGGTGTATTTGGATATCGTGGAACGATGTGCATATGAAGATGTGCAACAGAATTACCTGATACGAGTGCATAAATGTGCTCAGCATTTTCTGTCTCTTTCACTGCTTTGCTCACTCGAGCCATGATCTGGCCGAATGCATTGGCTTCTTCAATCGTCAGATCACCAAGACCTGGTGCGTGTCGTTTCAGATCGATCATGATATGCCCTAGGTAAGAAGGGCGAACACCTTTATCGATATGGCCCACATAAACATAATCATCTTCAAATATTTTTACACCAACTGTATCAATAGTGCCTCTATGTTTGTCGCAAATAAAACAATCCTTACTCATTGCTATCTCCCCCTTAATACAAAAAAATCCTATCATCTCGATAAAGAGACGATAGGATTTTCCTAACGTGGTACCACTCTTCTTTGTTTGCAAAGAATCCATGCAAACCTCAGAACCTAATTACGGAGGTTAACCGTACAGACTTCATTTTAGTCTGTCCACTCCTAGGCGAGTTCAGGATATATGTTGACTGCATTGCACCCAATCAGCAGCTCTCTAAACAACAAATAGATCCTTACTACTCCTAATCATCACGTTTAAACGATGGAAAACTTTTACTAATGATAAGATGATTAGAAATTTCTGTCAAGTCTGTTTTTTCTGATTTTATGTAAGCTGTTAGTGATGAATTGAATTTTCACAATTCCCTAATGTATTGATGAAAATAATAGATGTACGGATTATCTTTGTCCTGGATCCCTTTGACTCTAGAAACCTCTTTCCAATCTCTTTCGTTGAAATCTGGAAAGAAAGTATCTCCTTCAAAGGCATGGTGTATTTTTGTAAGGTACATTTTAGTTACCATCGGCATAAACTGCCTATAGATTTCCTCTCCACCAAAAATTATGACTTCTTCATCGCAGTCACAAGTTTTCAACACCTCGTCAATAGAATGGACAACGATACAATCTTGAGGTGAGAAATCTTTTTTTCTCGTAAGTACAATGTTCTTCCTTCCAGGCAACGCTTTACCAATAGATTCAAAGTTTTTCCTACCTAGAACGATGGTTTTTCCCATCGTAATCTTTTGTACGTACTTCCAATCTTTTGGCAACCTCCAAGGTAAATCATTGTCTTTGCCTATCACTCTATTTTCGTCCATAGCAGCTATTATTGAAAAGTTCATAACCGAATCTTACCTTTCTTTTGAGGTGATCTCTAAACTCAGCATCTTTTCTATCGATATCCCTGCCTCTATGTAACTTCTGACTAATTTCCAGCAATCATTTTCCCATCTAAAAGTCTGGAAAAATAAACTAGCCGTTTCAATTGGTTTATCATCAATAATTAGAGATTCCCAAAGAATTGCCATCACTTCATCTTCTTTTAAAGTTAAGATTACGTCTTCTTTTAGAATCCACGTTGCTTGCTTTTCACTTAATTCCTTAAATGCATGATTCCATCCATCAATCGATTCTTCATAGCCAAAGTCATAAACATCCTTGCCTCTAATTTCCCGAGCTGTGTATTTTGACGAAATTACATCCTCTATACCTTTGATAGAAAAGGTACTCCAACTTTTAATAAATTCTTTGTAAAACTGATTAAAAGTTTCTCTCATCTTTCCTCCTAAAAAGGGGTTTCATATATTTACTATGATTATCAAACTCACCTATATATTCGAATCCATTTTCAACATAAAACTGGTTTAATTTAATATTATTTGCAACACAATCTAACTTGATATACTCTCTACCCTGTTCAACATTTGCTTGAATCCAATTCACAATTTCTTTACCAATCCCCTTGTTCATAAAAGACGGACGCACAGCTAATCGGTGTAAATAGAGAGAAGCATGGACTTCATTTTTACCGAATATGTGCTCGTCCCACTCTGTTTGTTCTGGTGATAAGGTAAATGTAGCAACCACCTGTTCATTCCTTGTAACCTTGTATGTATGGTTTCTCTCAATTGCACGTTTGATCTCTGTATCTTCACCACCACCGAGCAAAAATCTCCATTGATCAATATTTCTATCTTTCAACCCATTGTGCACAATCTTTTAATAGACTCATAACCATTTGCAGATCTTCTCGAGATGCTCTTTGAATATCTATTGATTTCAACGATTTCATTAATATTCTACCTCCAATCTATGCTCAGAATAACTTCTTTACCTTTTATGTGATTCCTTCCAGATTCCCTCACGAATAATGAAAAGCAGCAACTCTAAAAGTTGCTGCTCGGTTCAATAACACAATATAGCTTACCTATACCAAACCTGACTCAAACGTTTTATTATCAATCAACGCAAGCTTGTTGTCAGCTTTATCTTTTTTTCATCCATTACTTATCTCTATTTTGGTTCTCTATTACTCCTCCCAACTCATTCCCTAACTCAACAATGGATTGGTTGATGCGCCATATATAATAGAGGTGATGAATTAGATCACGCTGAGATTGCTTACGGCTAGGCGCAAGACGCTCGAACTTCTCTCGTTCTTCCTCTAATGTTTGAAGAACATATTCACCTTCATTCTCTGTTACAAGATTAGATAATGAATCAATATTGTTCTTTATCTTCGTCTCGATTTGAATAAAACCTTCGAGCAGTTCTTCAGGATAATCAAATCCTTTTCTGTAAGCAGAAGCGACCAAATGTTTTGCGTAATAATTGATAGCAGCTAACCTTGTCATCCAACTTACCATATCAGCGTAAATCGGTGATCCTGGGCGTTGGAGAAAGGATTGCGCTTCATCCCTGATCGCCTGAAGTTTTAAATCCAGCTTAAACGCACTTTCGGACAAATTCTTAACATTTACATCTTCTCTAAATCCTCTCACGTACTCGGTCACAAAAGGAGCAAGTTCTTCTAAGAATTCGTTGATCGATTCAGCAACTTTTACTTTCGTTTTCTTCGGAAAGATCAAATATGAGACAGCTAACGCTATGGATGCCCCTGCAATCGTATCAAGAACTCTGGATCCAATCAGTGAAAACGTAATGCCACCTAATAAAAGATCGTACATAAAAGCGATCAACATAGTGATAAACACACTCATCAATGTGTACGAAACCGTCATTAAATAGAAGGCTAGAAAAACAACCACAAAAAGAAAGATGACTTCCAAAACGGTCTGTCCGGAAAGAAGTTTAGCAAGGACAAAACCGATAACTGCCCCTATAATCGTGCCTAAAGAACGCTGATATCCTTTCGTATAAATCCGTCCGATGGACTCAGTCCCAAGTAGTACGACAAATGCTGTAAGAAGAACCCAATAGGGCTGTGCAGGTGAGATGATCAAACCAACAATAATAGATAGAATTGCTGCTACGAGTGCTTGATATGCTTTTTTAGTAGACGGCTTTAACGCTTTGTCCTCTGTTTTCGTATCTTCTTCGCCCACTTTATCGACGGTCTCTTCTTCTTTTTTATCTTCCGATTGAGAATAGAGAGATTGCTGTATCGTTACAGCACCTTCTATCACATGATTAGCGATTGATTCAATTCGGCGGATAAGATAGATCCACCCTTGTGGAGGCGCTTCTCGTTCAAAAAGTTTCATGATTAACATGCGAAGTTGCTGAACCGATTTTTCAGCAGGAAGAATATTTTGCTCTTTCACATGTGGAGCGAGTACTTCGACATCACGAACAGCAACCGTCACAGCAATGAGAAGTTGCTTAATCTCATCAACTTGAAGAGCATCTGCCTTTTTCAATCCTCGTACCGAATCCACTAACGTTTCAATCAACATACCCGTATCAAACACGTAAAGCCGAAGTTGACTTGGTAAGAGACCTGGCCATATTTTTTTTACATCATGCTCGGTGATATAACCAGAAACAATTAGTGCATAATCTCTTAGCTTGGAAACGTTCTTCTCTAATTCTTCCTTACGTTTAAGGCTTGATTCTTTATCTTGCATCGCTTCGATCAGGAGTTTAAGAGTCAGGTTGCTTTGTATATGAAACGAATGAATACTTCGTTTTAAATTTTTCGCCGTATCTTGAAACAAGAAGAAATTAAGGATAAAGGCATAAGCTACACCGAACCATATTCCAACATAAAACCACGGCAACTGGTCACTGGATAACTTTAAAACAGAGGAAAAATAAACGGTCATAAAGAAGATCATGAACAAGGAAAAATAACGTGTACCAAATCTTGAGAAATAAAAACTGCTAAAGACACTTAACACTAAAACTGCATCTATGTAATACGCATTGTTTGCAACAAGAGAACCAATTGTAATGCCCAACATAGCAGAAACTCCGAGCCATAGCGTGGTTATTCGCATCTCTTGTTTTGTATCATCCATAACGACCATGATGCCCATCAGCCCAAGCATACCGGAAACAATCGCTGGTGTGATGCCTCCAGAGTGACCAGTGTATCGCATGACAAGAAGGGTCGTGAATACAGCAAGAATTAAACTAGCAGTCGCCCTTCCTGCTTTTTGCAACCGCACATATCCAGGGTCAGCTGCTACCATTTTCGCTAACCAATGGTGCTTGTTATATATTCGTTGCACGGTTCCCCTCCTTTTCTAAAACTATAATTGAAAATGATATCATGTAGATATTTTTTCACCAAATGAACTGCTTTTACAAACCCCTTACAGATATCTAATTCTAGTTATAGCATTCCCTTATTCGTCACTTTTTCTAACTTACTATCTATACTTTTTCTAGGACAATCCTTATATCTGTTTCTGACTGAGCTCGGCTTAATAAAAGATTTTAACCGACTATTCATTTCCTGCATACATTTATATAACTACAAATATGTCTTTGCCGGGAGTGGAATTAATGGGATCTACAGAGTTAACAGGAAGAATAATCTTTAAAGGTGACCCGGGCTATAAGGAAGCCGTTCGAAACTGGAACCCTTATGTCAACACATATCCTCTTGTATTCGTATTCGCACAAAATGCATGTGACGTCAGTAATGCAATTAAATGGGCTCGAGAGAACGATGTTCCCTTAAGGGTCAGAAGTGGCCGACATGCTCTAGACAAAGAGTTCAATGTGGTCAAGGGTGGAATCGTTATCGACACAGGTGATATGAATAAAGTGCACTTAGATAAGAAAAAGGGAATTGCTACTGTTCAACCTGGAATTCGAGTCGGACCTCTTGTAAAAGGTCTTGCTAAAGAAGGTTTTATGGCGGTGTTTGGCGATAGTCCGACCGTTGGAATCGGTGGTATAACAACCGGTGGAGGATTCGGGTTACTCTCACGTACAATTGGTGTAATATCTGATAACCTTCTTGCACTAGAGACCGTTGATGCAAAAGGACGGATTCTTAAAGCTAGTCCAACTTGCAACGAAGACTTGTTTTGGGCTTCTAGAGGAGGCGGTGGTGGTACGTTTGGCTACAATACCGAATATACGTTTAAAGTGCATCGTGCACCTGAAACCGCAACGGTCTTTAACATTATTTGGCCTTGGGAACAACTCGAAACTGTATTCGAAGCATGGCAGAATTTAATGCCGTTTGTAGATTCACGATTAGGCAGTTATATAGAGATCTATAGCAAAGTAAATGGATTATGTCAGGTAACCGGCCTTTTCTTAGGTTCAAGACCTGAATTGATTCAAATCATACAACCTTTACTTAATGCTGGGACACCTTCGGAAGTAGTCATAGAAACGCTCTTCTACCCAGATTGTATTGATTTCCTTGACCCACCTGAGCCACCTTATGCTGATCAAAACTTTAAATTCTCATCTTCTTGGGCGACTAATCTTTGGCCAGAAGAACCGATTAAGGTAATGAAACAGTTTTTAGAAGAAGCACCTGGAACAGAATCTAATTTCTATTTTACCAATTGGGGCGGTGCGATAAGCAGCGTGCCTAAAGACAAAACAGCCTTCTATTGGCGAGATCCTTTGTTTTACACAGAATGGAACGCAACATGGGTTGATAAATCTGAAGAAGCGAGTAGTCTTGCATCAGTCGAATCTGTGCGTCAGCAGTTAAAACCTTATACGATAGGTTCTTATGTAAACGTCCCAGATGAAAACATTCAGAACTTCGGAAAAGCATATTGGGCAACTAACTTTGCTAGGCTGCAAAGAGTAAAAACAAAATATGATCCTGAGAATGTATTTAACCATCCTCAGAGTGTCCCACCACTTTTTTAAAAATTAACAATTGCAATAGTTATCCGTTATTTTGATGACGGTTAACTATTGTTTTTTTACTTGGCTGGTTTCGTAAACTCTTTTGGAAGTTGTTCATTTCCGTTACAGGTACTTTCTACTCAAAGCAACGATTAAAGTAGACGCAATACTCTTTAGGAAAATAGTGATTACATAAAAAACATAATAGGGTTTTACAAATTATGTTAACATGAAAAGATATAAATAATGCGAGGTGTCTTATGTATACGCCAACAGAGAGAGATTCTTATTTTCAGCGTACGATCGATATGTTAAATGTACTACCAATGGTTGAAGGTGTTGTTCAATTAGGTTCAGGTGTAACGGGTTATAAAGACGAATTCTCGGATATTGATTTAATGGTAGCTTCGTCCACTGAGGATGAAGTCATTAGAGCGAAAGATAATATTCAACAATTTTACAAAGGTTTGAATCCCGTTATCATCAAAGAGAAGCAGTTTTCAAAAAATATTTATCTATTGATTGTTATTCTAGAAAACTCGTTGGAATTCAATGTTTCAATTCTTCCGAGGAATTTATTAAGTGTAAGATCTCCGTTGTGGAGAGTAGTTTTGGACAAAACAGGCTTAGTCTCTGAGAAGATGGAAAAAGAGGACCGTACTTTTTCAAACAAAACGGTAAAGTATGCTACTTTCGAAGATCCTGTTTTCGAATTTGTTTATTGTTACATAAGATTAGACAAAGAGTTGAAGCGCAAGAATCTCGTATATGCACTAAAGATGCTAGAGTCGATGAGAGATTATACGTTAATCGTACAGGCATTGAATGAGGATAAAAAACTTCATCAGTTTAAAGCTTACGACTCGTTAAATAGTAACTTCCTAGAGAAATACTTTTCAACTTATCCAAAAGATATTACGTGTGACAATTTGGTTGAATCCGCTTCTTTATTAAAAGAATTGTTTATACATACCGTAATGCAGAGTTCAATATATACACTAGATGATTCATTACTTGAGTTGTTAAAACCAAAGAATAACGTATAAACTTTTAACTAGTAAAGCTTGTTCTTATAGCCTTCTATTAGGTCATTTGCAATTCTTTCTTCAGTCATTTCAGGTAGATTCACATGAGCTGCTAGTATCTTTGCCGCGTTCGGGAGAGATTCTTTGATTTCCCAACGTTCAGGTTCCCAAAGTCCGGATCGTTTAAACGCTTTCCCACAGTGCATATAGCATTGTTCTACTTTTACAAGAATTCCAAGACTCGGAACTTTTCCGCCCACTGCCATATTTACGAGTACTTCTTCATCCTTAATAATAAAAGCTTCACCGTTAATCCGAAGCGTCTCACCCATTCCTGGTATTAGAAATAGTAAACCTACTTTCGGATTTGAAAGAATATTAAACATTGAATCTACTCGCTTATTCCCTGGTCGATCTGGAATTACAAGGTGATGATCGTCCATTACATATACAAATCCAGGTTCATCTCCTCTTGGAGAACTATCACAATTCCCCTCATGATCTGATGTAGCAATGGTAACAAATGGTGAATGAGCGATAAAGTCTTTGCAATGTTCATCAATCTTAGAAATAACTTTATTCTGCCCTCTAAGACTTGGAGTTCCGAGCATAAGCCTCAGTTCCTCTTGGCTTTTCACATAATTTAAAGTTTTCACTTTCGTTTCATCCCCTTATTTTCTAAGAACATCCGCCGCTAGATGTGCATCTGCTTTATTGACGAAAATGTCGTATTGCGTGTTATCAATGATTGACCGTTCTCTATCACCAAATGCCTGCCCCGGTATCCTCACCTTATATGGCACACCATCTGCTTTGAGCTTAGCAGTAACATTAAAATAGTTTTCCTGACCAAACGCAGTATAGATGAGATTCATGCTACGGTAACGATACTTATGAACGAGAGAACCAACTATGATTCCGCCCAACACGATTACAAGGAAAATCCATCCAAATACCGGCATGCTTCACAACACCTCTTTTAGAGTTTTTATCCGAATAAAAGATCCAGTACAGATCCCAACTGTCCTTTTTTCCCTTCAAGAACATTAGGATCATACACCTCTACAAATCCACAATTTTCGCATGATACGAATAAAAAGTGGTTGTGCTGAATGTCGAGAAATTTACTTAAACCCGAACCAGTCATGGCTAGTTCTTTTGTTCTGCAGCGCGAATGGCTACACTTGTTACATTTAAATCTGCTTTTGATTGCTTCTTCTACTCTGCTCATTTAACAAATACTTTCTGCTCTTTAATTACATGGTTAAATCAATAATAGGTTGATGGAAAAATTTAGTCAACGAGTGAAAATACCCCCATAAATGAATGGTTCTCTCTTAATAGTGTATAGAGTACATAAAAAAGAAATGACAGAAGCACGAACACTGTAAGGAGGCAAAACATGGAGCCGTATGTAAAGGATGCTCTGCTTGAATGGAAAGATGAGATTGAGCAACAAAAGAAAGAAATAGACGAAGAATACGAAAAAGTGAAAACAGAACTTCAACTCTATTCTTATAAATTTGGAATCACCAAACAAGTCATCCAATCAACGATCAATGAAGAAATGATCAAGAACATCAAAAAAACTTATCAAGAGCCTTTTGAGGAAAAGTACAATGAGTTGAAGCAACAGCTGAAAAAGCTTGAAGAGAAACGCAGCGTTTTCAACATGTTTGTAGAAAAGATCGAGATCGCTTCTGTAAAAGAATCAAATTCGTAAAAGATTGAAGCTTGGAATAGATTCCAAGCTTCTTTTTCTATTCTTAATCTCAAGGCGCTTGTCAAAGTGTGTCGAAAATCGGATAAATAATTTTATATACGGAATTAACTTGAATTACCTCGTATTTATTGTAATTTACCTCGTAATTATTTGTTATTACCTCGTAATAAATGATAGATGTACATACGAATCAAACATAGATTGATTTTGTTCAATTGTGGTGGACATTATTTGTTTAAGTTCCTGTATTCAACTATGTTTATTTTACAACTTGAGCTATTACCTCTTTTTTCACAGCTTTTTCGGTTACCTTTTCTCTTAAAAAAAGTCCAGAATACATGAAGAACGCACCGATCATGATCACGACTCCCATATATACACTCATCATTACCGGTACTAAAAACGCGCCAAGGATGATCGTCGAACGAGCTAGCATATCCGCTCCACTGAATGATACATTAGCAAAGGCAGAGTAAGATCCTCTCTTATCGCTAGGGATCATGTTAGCTTTTTCAGCTTCTTTAATCGGAGAGTAGATCAACTCACCGATTGTAGCGATTACATTAAATAGAAGGAGAACATACCAAGCGTTCGCTGACGTAACGGTCACGTAACCGATCCCATATAACAACAACCCAATCAATAAGGCATTCTTCTTAGAAAAACGATCCATAATTCGGTTGATCAAGAACGTGAAACAAACAACCATCAACATATTTTGAATGTTTAGCATACTGAGCATGCGAACCCCAGTGATCTCAAAGTTACCAATATGAAAAGAGTCGAATGTTTCAGCCAAACGGATACCAATATAGCTATTTAGTGTAAATTCAGCAGAAAAGATAAATGTTCCACCAATCACGACTTTAACAAATGCTGAATCTTTTAAAGCCACTCTGTAGTTTTGAAACAAGTCCAGAAACACATTCTCGTGTGTTTTTTCCAGAAAACCAGTGAACTCATCACGCAGCCAAATTCCATAAGCAATAGGGATGCTGATTGACGTAACGGTCAACATCACGAAAAGTTCAATCTGATGACTCACATACAGCAATCCACCTAAAGCGGCTCCGATCGCCATCGACAAGTTAATCATCCAATAATCAAGCGTGTATACTTCTTTCCTATTTTCAGGTGTTGTCGAATCCATGATGATCGCATGCATGGCAGGTCTGCCTAAGCTGCTCGTAATGATGAATCCAATATAAGCGATCGCGAAGAGCAGAATCCAATTTTGATCCGGAAGTAAGCTAACGGTCATGAGTAAAAACATGATTGCATTTAAGCAAGAAGTCGTCATCAACACTTTCTTTCTTGGAAAACGATCGGATATGTAGCCACCGATTAAATTGACAACAAATCCGATGACAACCGTTAAAATTAAAAATGTTCCTGCCCAAACTTTGCCCTTTTCAGTAGCAAAGAATAAGGCCATAAATGGCATGACGGCCGATGAAACGGCACGATTAAAGAACGATGTGATCAACCGTACTTTAATATTTTGGGGGTATTCTCTCCATCCCATGTTGTCCCCTCCTTCTCTGTATTGTAATATTAAACTAGACTACTAAAGATAAAAATGGACAATTAAACAAAACATGTCTACTTTTAAACTGGAGGAGAACATGGATAACAAACTTCTCATTCTATGGAGATACTTTCCATCAGGTCATATACGAACAGAAGAGATTGCTGAAGTACTTCAGATCAGTCAAAAGCAAACTACCCGATATTTAAAGAAATGGAACGATGAAGGATGGTTAACTTTTACTTCAGGTCGAGGAAGAGGAAATGTTTCACGACTACAATGGCTGAAGAATATCGAAGAAAACTTTGAAGATGAAGTTCTTCTCAAGTTGGATCATGAACCGGTTGAAATCAGTAGTAAATATTTGATGTATGATTGGTCGACGGATACGAAGATAAGATTGATGAACAAATTTCATACCCAATTTGGTTTCGTACAGAAAGCGAAAGACAAACTCGTCGTTCCAAAGCGCTTTCCGTTTAGAACTCTACACCCTTTAGATGCAGCAGATGCACATAGCGCAAATATGGTATCAAATGTATTTAACCGACTCATATCTTTAACCGATCAAGGGGAAATCCTACCTGAACTTGCTCACAGCTGGGATGTTTCACCTACGAAACTACGACTTTATTTAAGAAAAGACGTCTGCTTTCACGACGGATCTGTTCTAACAGCAGCAGATGTAATCAACTGTTTAGAGAAACTAAGATTTCATGAGCAAAACAGAGAGTTATGGACACCGATAGAGGATATTGTTTCTAAAGCGCCACTAGTGGTCGATATTCTGTCCCCTGGAGGCTGCAGCTATATTCTTCCATTGTTAAGCACAATGACTTCGAGTATATACAAAGAAAGCAAAGGAAGAATATATGGAACTGGAGGGTTCTTAGTCGAAGTGGACACCGACCAAAAAACAACTCTTACCGCTTTTAAAGACCATTTTCAAGAGCGGCCATTGCTTGATGCTGTAGAATTCGTTAAAGTTCCGAAAGATTTTCCGATCGTTTATCACTCATCTTTAGAACCTGATCATCATGATACCTTTCAAGTAGAGAGCGATTCAGGCTTTGGTGCACTAATTATGAATGCGTACCGTAAAGGATCACAGATTTCTAAAATTGGTGTTCGGCATTACATTCATCAAATACTAGCGGTGAATCGCCATAAGATACCTGAATATGAATCAAGAGCCATACCGAACGACAACAGCTGCATGATCGGAAATCGCCTACCCTATTCGATACCTAAAGCAGTCAGGCCCGAATTTACAGAGCCTCTCATTATTAGGGTAGCGGAGCATACAGAAGAAGTTTCCAGATGGCTTCTTGACACGTTTGCACAATATGACATCCCAGTTAAAGTTATAAAAGTATCGTTTGAAGACGCTATTTTTAATAAACAACTAACTGACCAAACAGACATGTTTATACATGGTGAAATTTTCGAGTTGAATCAAGATCTATCTTTCTATTTTTTCTTAACAAATGGGTTTGCTCCATTGCCTTTAATTTTAGGGAAAAACAAGAGGTGGCAAAAACGTCTTTCTCAATATGTTCATACACCATTTGAGAATTGGACCGATTTGAATATTGCAGTCGAAAAAGAACTTATTGATGAAGCCATTATGATTCCACTTTATTATCAAAAAAGGTATATTCCTTTTTCAACTGAATTGATGAACGTGAACATCAAGCATTTCGGATATGTTGATTTTTCTAAACTATGGTTACGGCCTACAATGGATTAGTAAAAGAAAAAAGGATCTGAGATTTCAGATCCTTTCCCTCACCGTAATTTATGGTTTAGCGTTTATGGTCCACGATAATCCAAACATCAATCCAATAAATATAGGGATAAAAAGATTGATTCCTATTCCCCACCAAGCGAACTGTTTGGAACGATTCTTCGTAAACAATCCGACTAAACCTAAGAAAACACCAAGGAAGGGTAAGTGGAACAGAATTAAATCAGGAATATCCATCGTTTCTATTAATAGCCCAATGTTTAATACAGCTAGAGCGAGTAATCCAATTACAAAAGAAGTAAATCCTGTTAACGTCTGCAGCTTTCTTTTCCTTTTCTTTTTTATTTCCAATTCCATAATTTTACCTCCCCTACATTTATTGCTCGGACTACTTTCACTTGTTCTAATTTTCTCAACTCTGGAACTGGTCCTGTTACAACTGCACCATAAACATGGATTCCATTGTTTTCCACATATTTTCGGCGATCTTGTATTTCAAGAGATTTTATCTTTGATACAATTTCAGCAGTTTGTTCATTTCTCTCTAACAACTTTAATATATCTAGAAATACTTCCTCATTCGTTTGATCCCCGTCAAAAGGTGACCAAGTTGTAGGATCTACCTGTGCCGGATAGCCGATTGGAGTGATCGGAACACCTTCTTTGTCCAGTTGCTTTGCTTCTAATCCTGTATCAACAGCTAACCATCGTACCTCCATTTCTTTCGGTAAAGCCTTTTCAATTTCATTAGGCTTCATTAATTCTGAAAACGAAAGGTAAGCTTCGGCAACTGTACCGTCGGGAAGGTTATTCAACACATCTTCTGCTTCAATTGTATTGAATGGAATCATTGCATCGGGATGATACATCTTCTGGCCATCCTTCACCACATCAATTCCATAACCCATCGGAGGAAGCTGCTCTAAGAATGATATTTTTTCAGGAAACTTCGGCTTATCTAATCCAAAATATACATCCACCTTCTCAGCTAAATAATCTTCACTGCCAATACGCTTAAACGTATCAAAGGTCACATTCATGGAAAAAAGCCCAATCTCACTTTCTATTTCCATCTCTTCTAAACTGACATTTGGTTCAGTTATATAAATTGCCTTCCCTACTACATCGATCATCGTGTTTGCTTTACCACCAATGCCATAATACAAGTAAGTGATTAATGTCATGATGGGTAACATTAGAAGTAAGATTGCCAGGCTAATCATAACGGTTGCATTTCGAGCTGTATTTGCCCCCACTCGAATGATCTCTCTTTGCTCTTCTTCAGAAAGAGATGGTGAGGTATGTATGTCGTTTTTCGTTTTCATCATGTAAGCTTTATATAAACTTTCGTCATTATTTTGATTCTGTTTATGCTCGTCGCTCATCTAGGTTCATCCTTTCCTTTACACGTTCCACTAGCTTTTTTCTCCCTCTTGAAATATGACTTTTTAACGTGTTCAGCTTTATGTTTAAAATTTCAGCTGCTTCTTGATAACTAAATTCATTCAAATCGCACAACAGAACAGCTTGTTTTTCAATCTCTTTTAAACACTTTAAGTCCTCCATTAATAATAAAAATGATTCCTTTTCTAGCATCTTACTTTCTGGTGTATTTTCTCTCATATCTACATTTTCTTTAATCTCATCCGTAACAATCGTTTTTTTATTCTTTCTTTGGTGATCGATAAATGCATGATACGCAACTTTAAACAACCAAGCTTTAATGTTGTTAATCTCATAGTCTGCCAAGGTTAGATAAGCTCGGTAAAATGCTTCTTGCACCAAATCCTCCGCAACATGGTGATTTTTCGAAAGAGAATACAAATAGCGGTACAGGTCATTCATATAGTGTTTATATACATCCTCCAGTTCCACAACCGCTCCCCCTTTCAAATCAACCACGTTTTAACCATAAAAAAAGTTGCAATATTTTACAATTATTTTCAATAAAAAATACTCAGATTGATTTCTGAGCATTCTTGGGTTCCAACTTTTCAATTATTTGTGCACATTCATTCCTTGTGTCCGGATGCAAAATTACACGATCCGTTAGAAGATTGGCGATCAAGCGATCCGAAATGGTGGGTCCTGATCGTTTTCTTCCCCATCTTCTTGAGAACGATTTGTAATCACAGATCATCTCGTATACATACTTTCGGGGAATCGGAACCGCTTCTTTTTTAAGCGGATCAACCACCCAATAATTCCAATGATGTTTATTGTGATGTTGATGATGAAGCCAAGCATATTGCCATTCCACTTCACTTGGCTTCTCATCTGAATAAAATTTCTTTGCATAGGTAAAAAACTCAGCTGGATGAAGCTTAGATAGATCATGTGTAAACGCTTGAACATAAAGTCCTAACTTCCAGCATTCTATAAAAACATTCAATTTATGTTCAACGATATAAAGAAGATATTTTCCGTATGCCGGCATGTTTTTTCACCCACTAAGTTAATAATTTACTCCCATAAAATAGAATCAACGTAAAAATAATAACTTCAATCATTAATAGTTTCAATAGAGTTCCTTTGTACTTCATTCCTTCAAACAAATGTTGAATGAACACAATAGCATTTGCCGTAAAAAAACTATCTAAAAGTGTTAATTTCATAGCGGATTTTCAAACATATTCACTACGAATACAAATATAAAAATTGTAACGAATGTGTAGCGGCTTCCTATAACTATGTTTTTATCTCCAAGGATCTTTTCAAAGAGTTCGTCAAGTATTCGATACAAGGTCCCACTTCCTAAAATGAAAAGGAAAAAGTTAAGGGGCTCATCCCAAATACGTTCAAAATCCACAAATTGAATAATCGTTAAGATCACAATAAGTCCACAAAGCTCTCCGACATTGTTTTTGGATCGTTTAAAGAAAAAATGTTTCAGTGACTTCATAAGCTGTCCTCCGTTTATGTCTATAATCTGCGATTCATATTTCATTCCTTAAAAGTCTCATTTTTCCTTCTTATACCTTCAAACTTATAAAGCATTTTTAATTCAATCATCAACATAAGATGAATAAACGAATTTAACAGGAGGTTCACTATGAAAGCTGTATTATGTCTGAAGTATGGTACGCCAGAAGTACTTAGCCTACAACAAGTTCCAAAACCATCGCATAAAGAAAACGAGATACTGATCAAAATCCATGCTACTACCGTAACAACTGGGGACGTCAGAGTTCGTGGCTTTAATAGTCCTCTATTATATTGGCTTCCGATGCGCTTAATCCTTGGTATACGAAAACCGAGAAAACCGATTTTAGGAGTTGAATTAGCAGGAGTTGTAGAAGAAGTTGGCCAACGTGTTACTCGGTTTAAAAAAGGAGATGACGTGTATGCCATGACCGGAATGCGATTTGGCGCACATGCAGAGTATATATGCCTCCCTGAAGACGGAATTGTCACACATAAGCCACAGAATGTAACTTTTGAAGAAGCCGCTGCCATTCCCTTTGGAGGGACTACAGCGCTGCATTTTTTAAGAAAAGGGAAGATTCAAAGCGGACAAAAGGTTCTGATTTATGGTGCCTCTGGAGCTGTAGGAACAGCCGCTGTCCAACTTGCCAAGTTTTTTGATACTGAAGTAACAGCTGTGTGCGGTTCAACCAATCTAGAACTGGTTAAATCATTAGGAGCTGATCATGTCGTAGATTATACAAGAGAGGATTTTACAAACTCGGATAAAAAATACGATATCATTTTTGACGCTGTAGGAAAAACATCAACGTCTAAAAGTCAAAATGCATTAACAGCTAACGGTAAATTCGTAACCGTTGATGGGCAAGGTATTGCAAAAGAGCGTACAGAAGATCTAGAATTCTTAAAGAAACGAATTGAATCTGGTCAAATGATACCCGTCATCGATCGTTATTATAAGCTAGACCAAATTTCAGAAGCTCATGAATACGTTGAAACTGGACGTAAGAAAGGTAATGTTGTCATAAGAGTGGTTTAAAACCCAACCAAAAAACGCACTTCTCAATCTAGAGAAGTGCGTTATTATTTTTGTATTTACTCACTAAGTTTTTGAAGACCTGAATGGTATTTAAAAAGCTGTCCTGCATTTGACCATCTTCAATTGTCCAACAAGTAGCTAACACAGCATGTGAATAGGCTCTTAACAAAACTCGTTCTTTATTCAGATTCAGTACATCTACAAAAATTTCAATTCGTTTTTCTGTTATCTCTTCCATTCGCTGTTCAGGTAATTTATTCAGCAAATATTGAACAACCTCATATTCACGGTCTCCGACTAAACCCTTTGGATCGATTACAGTCCAAGAATCTCCATTTGCTAGTATATTGTAGTGGTGAAGGTCGCCATGAAGTAAATATGTCTTCTCTATAGAAGTGTTTAATCCTTCAGTAATAAATAAAGCCTCTTCAATGGTTGCTTTTGAAACAGATAGATAACTGTTGTAATTTTGATAGATTCGTTTCAAACTATTTTTACGATCAATAACCGTCGGAAGATTAGAATCAACTGGGGCAGGAATCATTAACTTCTTCATCACATTGGCAGCAATTATAGTAGCCTGATCATCATCTTCTAATTCAGCTAATGTTTGTCCTGGCTTTATTCGTTCAAGGATCATAATTCCTCGTTCCTTCTCAAACGCTAACACTTTAACTGTACTTTCACCAGACAAAAGTTGAAGTGCGCGTAATTCCGCTTCGAATTCTTTCTGATCGATCACAATTTTTAAAACCACTTCACTTCCATCACTCCTTAAAGCCGGAGCAACGAAATTGTATGAAAGATTGAAAGGCTGTTGGATGTGAAGATTATAGATCTTTTCGCAGTCAGTGAGTATCTCTTCAAAATGACCTAACCATTCACTAGCCTTTTCTCCATGAACACCTGTAATCTGTTTAATGAATGTATCAGGAAGTTTGTAACTCATCACATCACTCCATTGTCATCTGTTCTTTTCTTTGTTGGTGTATTCGTGGTACAACAACTTCATAGACTCTACTATTCTTTCATCAGATAAAGTGTTTGAATAACGATTCGGGATATCATTAACTCCTAGTACATAGAGCAACGGATATTGATGGAATTCTCCTAAAATTCCTATATCCACCACTAAATTCTCTAAACCACCGCTCATGTGATTCAACATATGGTTTGGAATTCCGTCAAGGTGATCTTGTGGACGAACTAGACCGTTCATTACTGGTAACCACAATTGAGGTTCAGCGTGATATCCTTTATATATCGCTTTTAATATATGAAGCACTTCACCGATTTCTCCGCTATTTTCAAGATCGCGGGGATTTGAAGTGAGATTGAAGTGATTGTACTCTCGACTAAGCTCTGCATTTAACTTCTTCCACCCTCCACAGTAATTCACAATGCTATCAGCAGCTTTACTATCGTGACATGTGATCATCACTTCAACGAGATTACCTAAAGACAAAGACAGTATACCTTGAAAATGTGGAAATAATATGGCACTGTTCTCCTCTTTATCGAGTTGAAAATCCTCAATTAAGTCATTCCAATGAAACAAGCCTCTCTCCACCCATTTTGTTACGCAATATCCAACTACTACTTTTGCGGCCGAAGCTAAAGGAACGATCAAGTCAGGATTAAATGAACATACAACTTCTTGCAGTTTCGTTGAATAGATGATTATACCTACTTGATCGGATTCAACAGTCTTTAATGATGTTACTACATTTTGCATCTAGTTTACTCCTTCACATAATATAATTGTAACTTTTATCCAATTCAACAATAACACACTTCATTTCTAACTTTTTTAAAAAATTTCGTAAAAAGCGTATAATTTCCAGTAGAATATTCGTTGTACATAGTGAACGGTAAATAGAAGGGAGCAATAACATGTCTCAGTTAACGAAAACTCTTCACGCGCAGTCCAATGATTTACGTCAAAAACTAGACGAAGAAATCCAAGACTTCAGTGATGCACTATGGAATTATTGCAGATATCTTACGGGTTCACCATGGGTATGGTGAAGACTTGTATCAAGAAACGATACTAAAAGTACTTGGTGGTCTTTTTACAAGATGGCATCCAACTAACTTAAAATCCTATGTATTTCGCATCGCAACCAACACTTGGATCGACCAGTGTCGAAAAGAAAAAAGAACACTCGGCGAACTACATGAAAACAATGAAGCTTTTGAAGAATTGTCGGACAATCTGGAGTTAGAAGAAGCTCTAGTAAAATTAGATGCCCTTTTTTCCCCACGACAAACTGCAGTGTTTCTTCTTTTGGAGATTTTTCGCTTTCAAGCTGATGAAGTTGCGAGTATCGTAAAAACAACGCCTGGCGCTGTTTATGCTTCAGTGAGAAGAATGAAATATAAATTACAAACCAATAGAGATCATTCGATTAAACCGAAGCTTGAAAATTCACCTCAACAATCAAAGACGATACAAGCCTATTTGAAGGCATTTAATCATGGTGATCTAAAAGGAGTGCTAACTCTTATAAGTGATCAAGCACATTACGAAGCATCATTAGGTTTCCTAGAAGTAAACAAAGAGGAAATCATAAATGGGTCACTTTCATACGGCTTACCTGGACATCATGCTATTGAATGTGAGCTATGGGGTAAACATGTCATTGTGGTATTGGCTGAAACGGATCAAGGTCAGCTTGTACACGATATTCAATATCAAGAAGTCGAAAATAACAAGATTGTTTACCACAGAAGCTTTTTCTTTAGAAAAGAGTTCATTGTGGCTGCCTCAAAAGAATTGGGATACAAGCCACAATTAAATAAGCCTCCTCTTAACTGGGAAGAGAAATGATACATTTCGGAATAATGCTCTTTTAGTTAAAAGACTAAATATGCAACCATAAAGAAACTTGAAGTTCAAAAAAATGTGACTGGTATGTCCAGTCACACAAAGTTTAATAGATTTAATTAGGAAACAATCTCACACTTTAACGTATTTCGATTCACTTGGATATATTCACCTGTTGTTTTATTCATTATTTGTGACACTTGATTGGTGTGTGTAATTTCACACCAATCATTTTGTATATCAACCATTATTGTTATTTGAACATCAGCTTCTCCATACTTCAAACCGCTATAAGATAATTTTGTCATCGGCATAACTCCTTTCTTATTTTTTATTAATTTAATGAGTCTTCATCAATAAACGGTCTAGTAGCGCAGCCACTTCCAAATCTCACTTGGTGTCGCATTTTTTCCATAAAGTAAAATACCTGTCTTAAACACTTTTCCAGCTAATTTCATCAACAGCCAAATACTAGCTAATAAGATAACTAATGCAATAATGATCTCAACCCACGGCCATTCATCCAATAAGGAAAGGCGAAGGATAAGGATGCTTGGAGATGTAAGTGGAAAATATGTGGCAACTTGAGCAATGATTCCGCTCGGGTTTGCCAAAATAGGGCCGAGAAATATAAGCGGAAGAAACGGTAGCATCATGACGATTCCTTGAAAATTGCTTGTAGCTGTCATATCTTCAACCGTTGCACCAATACCAACGAAAATAGCAGCAAACATCAAGTAACCGGCTATAGAGATCGCTAGCAAGAGCAATAGTTCCGCTACAAAGAGATATTCCATGACTGGTAGCTCATATCTCCATGCTGCAATCGGAACAACGAGTAATAGCCAAGTTCCTACTTGAACAAGTCCTAATATGAAATAACCGATGATTTTCCCTTGCATTAAGTCTCCAGGTGTTACGGAGGATAATACAATCTCAGCTACTTTTTCCTTCTTTTCTTGAGAGGCACTCTGGAAGATCATCATACCTGTCATAACGATTGAAAAAAGGACGATACCAGCAAATGCTCCTGGGATGATGCGTTCCATTGAGCTGTCATCCGCACTCTGTTTATCTGACGGATTTAGAGAGCCTGAATCAGTTTGTGTTGAAGCTTCTTCTGACTTGATCTCTATCCCTTTTGTTATCGATTGAACGACTTCAGGAGAAAGGTTAAGCTGATCAAATTTCACCTGACGCAGTGGCTCTTGTAGAAACTGCACTTCACTTGAAAAGGTGTCAGGCATTTCATTACTTGTGAAAACCTTCACTTCTCCTGTTTTTACCGCATTATCTGTCAATGCCACATAAGCTTGGTTTTCGGATGATTCTATCTCTTTAAGTAACTTTTTTGAATCACCTGTTACTTCTTCCATCTTCCAAGATAAATCTTGGGATTTGACCAAACCATTAACTTCATCAAAAAGGTTTAGTTCATCCTTCACATATACTGTAACGTTCTCTGAATCAGGTTCTCCTTCCAGCTTTTCAAGGAGTGTAGGGAAACTAGCGAACACGATAAATAATAGTGGCGTCAAGAGGAGTGAGATAATAAAAGATTTATTTTTCATGTTCCGCTTAAGTTCCCACTTAGCTACTTTCCAGCTGTTACGCATACTTCACACCTTCTTTCACAATCATGTTTTTATCAGAAGCGATATCAATAAAAATCTCATGAAGAGATACACGATCGATTATTAATTCATATACATTCAACTCAACTGGCAGCTCTCTAAGCCAGGTCGGGATGTGTACGTCTTGCTCTAAGTAAAGAATCGCTCGATCCTCTTTACTTTCAACGCGATGAACAGAGGGGATATTACGCAACAATTCTTCAGGGTTGTCACCAATAATCGTACATTTGAAGTTTGCGTATTCCCTCTTTACATCTTCCATCTCACCATAAATCACTTTCTTGCCTCGATGGATCATAAATAATCGATCACATAGTTCTTCGACCATGTTCATCTGATGAGATGACAGGAGAATTGCTGTGCCATTGGCTGCAAGTTCTTTAATTTCTTCTTTAAATACTTCTTGGCTTACAGGATCAAGACCTGAAAATGGTTCATCTAAAATAAGCAGTTCTGGTTCGTGAATAATCGCCGCGATCAATTGAACTTTTTGCCCCATCCCTTTTGAAAGCTCTTCTACCTTTGTGTTCTCTTTACCAGCAAGTCCGAACTTCTCTAAATACTCTAGAGCACGCTTCTTCGCCTTTTTTTGTGGATAATCTTTAAGTTCAGCGAAATAAAGCAAGATATCCATCACATTTACGTTTTTATATAAACCTCTTTCCTCCGGTAAATAGCCTATCTTATGACGAGGAATCTCAGCATTTCCATGAAAATGAATAGATCCTTCGTCTGGATACATAATGCCCATAATGTTCCGGATCGTTGTAGATTTCCCAGCACCATTTGGCCCAAGAATCCCCATGATCTCACCACGATGAACTTCAAAAGAGATATCAGAAATAATTCTCTTATCTTTAAACGATTTCCCTAATCGCTCTACTTTCAATATGCGCTCATTCATCTTCTCTTACCTCCCCATTAGCATGTAAGTAATAATTTCTTCTACTTCTAAAACCTCTGATTGCATAATTTTTATTTCATTTTTCTTCAGGAATGTGTCTGTTTGATCTACATTATTAGAAATGAGTAAGCGATCGTTCAAACGGTCGATCTCACCAGGAATCTTTTCAATCCCTAACCCATCTTCAAACCAATAGCGCTTGTATCGGTACACTAATTCTTCTTTCTCGTATTTACCTAATATTTTGCCTTCGTTCATGATTACGATATAATCTGCTAACTTCTTAATATCATCAACTTGGTGGGTAGCAATAACGATCGCTCTCTCATCTCTTTCCATCCACTTCACAAGAATGTTCATTAATTTTTGTTTTGAAGGTATATCCATATTGGCAGTGGGTTCATCTAAAATTAAAAGTTTTGTGTTCTTAGAGAGAGCTAAAACAATGTTAAGTTTTTGCTGCATGCCTTTAGACATTTTTCCAAAACGTTTATTAAGGTCGATTTCAAAAGTTCTTACAAGATCCATAAACATTTCTTGATCCCAGTTTTTATACCAAGGTGCCATTAAATCTCTTAGTTGATTTCCAGTTAACAAATCACAACCTAAAACAGATTGTGGTTGATATGCAACATCTTGTTTCCAATGTTCGCTGGACTTTATATTTGTACCAAAATGCAACAGAAGGCCGTTGTCCGGTTTCACTAGGTTCATCATCATTTTTATGAGAGTGCTTTTCCCTGCACCGTTGTTACCAATTAGTGCCGTAATCGTACCGAGTTCAATATCTAAATCTATTGGACCCACTGTGAAATCATCTACTGTTTTCTCTACTCTTTCAATCTGTGTACAAAGCTTCATTCACTACCACCTCGATCGTTATCTTTAAGTCTTGCTAGCACTTCTTCAAACACTGATCGAATTTCATCTACTGAGTAATTGTGTCGAAGAGCGGTCTCTACACCTTTTTCAATCGCTTCAGAAACAGATGATACAGCTAATTTTTCCATCTTTTTTACCTCCACTTCAGCAACGAAAGTACCCTTTCCTTGCGTTGTTTTGATAAACCCTCCGTACTCTAAATCTTGATAAGCACGCCGAGTAGTAATGACACTGATCTCTAAATCTTTTGAAAGTGCTCGAATGGAAGGAAGAGTTGAACCTGCTGGTAACTTACCACTAACTATTAGTGCTTTAATTTGTCCTTCTATCTGGTGGTAGATGGGAACCCTGGAATCTCTAGAAAGCTTAATAGGAAGTTCCATTAAAATGCTTCCTCCCTTCTTTACTGAAAATAATCCAATTTATTCATGTGTTTTTTCATATAACTCATCCAAAATACAACACTTACACCCGCTGCGATGACGGATATCACAGATGAAACAAGGGGCCATTTGCTTGCAAGCACAATAGTGAGACCAACTAATCCGTAACTCGAGAGATAAGGAACAGCAAATAATATTAACGAGAAGCTTCCCAATAAAACGACTGCGTAAAACGCCATCTTCACGTTCGTGACTTTATCGCCTGAATCACTCGCCGGATATACACTTCCATAACAGATCCCAAAGCTAAGCCAGATGAGTGAAAATGCTATAAACTCAAGAGGCGGTAACGTTTGTCGCAATTCAGGAGCAAAGCTATACATGATCACTAATACTGCTAGATGGAACGGAAGTGAGTAAATAAAATAAATAATAAATCGGCTTCTTACCACAATCTCTCTTGGAATAGGAAGTTGGTTAAGAAATACTGTAAAAGGTTGTGCCCACATATTGTCAGAAAGTTTTTGGTATTGATATTCCTTTGGTTTAGCCCATATGGCTGCAACACCAAAAGTAAGTAAAAAGAAAATATCATAAAGCATAAAGTGTTCTTCTAAGTAAGAACCAATAGACATCGTCAAGAAAAACGAATATGGCGCTAATAAAAAAAGTAAAAATAAAATACTTTTCTTTGAATGTATTAATTCAAATTTTGATAGCCGAAATGCTTGTTGCCACCGGTTCATAAACATCATCCACCTTTTTGTAACTGTTATAGTGTTTATATCTATATACACACTATATAACATTCGTGATTGTTTTTCCACACTTTTTCCAAGGGAATTTTGTTATGAGCTTTATTCGCTGATAGTTCAAAAAAAAGTAGAGACAACTCATTTGAGATGTCTCTACTTGTATTATTATAGGTTAAAAGTATGACAGATAAGATTGGCCACATCATCCGCACTTAAATCTGTATTGTTAATACGCAGATAATTTTTCTTTTTCAACTCGCCTTCATAAGAGTTTAATCGATACATTTCCATTGATGTTCTTACATCCGTTTCTGACCAGGTTAAATCTCGTTTGGAAGGTTTATGTTCAAGACGATGAGAAGTCGTGTTTCTCTTAAGTCTTGTCTCTAGATCAGATTCAAGTTCGACAAAATAGATCTCTGCTCCTTCCTTCTCAAACACCTGGCACACACCTTCAACAAACTCCCAATCTTCCTTATAATTAAACGCCCATACATATGTAAATATCATTCCATATTGATCACTCTTCGCAAATGTTTGAAAAATCTCTGAACGAAACAAGTTCACCAGTCTTCTTCCCTCATCAGAACCATATTCAAAAAACGGTGTAACAAGATCGATCGTCATGTGATTATGAAAAAGCTTTAATTTTGTGACTTTCTCTAACTCATGCCCAACAGTCATCTTCCCAACCGCTTGCGGGCCAAATAATAATACGAGTTTCATCTCTTCACCTCTATATGTTAAATGTTTATTCTCTAGTTACACAAACGAATGAAAAACACCTCTTCTTCAAAACAGCTTAGAAGACGGATTTTAAAAAGGCCGTTAAATTTAAAAGAAAGACCAGCGAAACATGGTCTTTCTAATCCTAAGATTGCAGATAATCTATGACAACTTGCTTAAACTTTTCTGACTCCTCGTAATGAGGAGTGTGACCACTTTCTTCAAAGATCAATACTTCTCCGTTAATAGCCTCTCGTTCGAACACCTCAAAATGTTTATCACACGTACAAGCATCATATTTTCCAACGAGTAACAACATCGGATTTTCAACAAACTTTATGTCCTCTAACAAAGAATCAAAAATCTTGCCTTCTTCTCTTAACAAATTGTAGTGGTGCTCTGAACGGTCATAGAATTCGTCCCATTCTTCCTCAGAATAAAATGAATAATAATCCGTTGGGTTATTATGATTATGCCGATAGATCTCCATACGGTTCTCACCTAACTCATCACTCAACTTCATATATTCTTCTGTTAATTCACGAATGGTATGATTCCCCTCAGCAAGTAACAAACCTTTCTCGTATAGTTCGTGTTTGCCATACTTTTTAAGTAAATGTGCAGTTTTTCTGATAAGACTTCTCGATGTTAGTTCAAAATCAAAAGTTGGTCCCTCGAAAATCACTTTTTCTATAGATTCAGGATGTTGCCGAACATAAGCTAGAGCTAAAAATCCACCAAATGAATGACCAATAAGTGACCACTTTTTTATATGTAAAAGTTCTCGAAGAGCTTCACAGTCATCGATTAAATCTTGAAAACCAAAGGGTTCATTCTTTTCTATGTTTTCAGAACGACAAACTCCTCTTTGGTCTATTAAAATTAGATTGAAATGCTTTCCAAATCTTTCAGCTTGATGGAAGGAAAAATCATGACATCCTTCCCCAGGACCTCCGTGAAGATAAAGGATAGCTGGTTTATCATCAGTACCGTAACGTTCTACATATAACTTTTTGCCTCTAATTTCAATTTCTTGACCGTTTAGTTGCTTTATCATTTCTTCATCGCCTTTCTTTTTTTCATGAAGTTCTTAATGTTTACTAGATTGATAGTACAAGTGAAGCAAATCTTCTACAGGAATGTTATCTATCTTCATACCGGTAATATCACATTTTTCAATTTCAACATGTTTAAGATCACAATTTACTAGTTTGGACCCAGTAAGATCGCACCTGTTAAATAGAAGAGGATTCCCTTTGTCCCCAAGATTTGTATCTATGAATTGGGCACCACTTAACGTCACGTAAATGAATTCACTATCAGATAAATTCAAATCGGCAAACATTGTATTTCTATAGTTAATATTTTGAAACTTTGAACGACTTAGATTGCAATTGCTCATATGTATTTGACTTACGTTACTGTTGCTTATCGAACAACGTTCCATCGTAACTTGGTAATATTCAGAATGACTTAGATCAGAGTTTTCATATTGATGATGAGATAAGGTTTGATTTTTCATCATACTCTCATGTTGAAACGGCTGCTTAATATGTTTTACAAAACAAAACTCTTCTTCACCTTCAAAGGTCACAACATACCCCATCTTTTTATAAAAGTAATGGTTATTCAGCTGTCTAGTCGACGTCTCAAGATCCCAAGCTCTTACATAAGGAAATTCTTTTTCAATTAAATTTATAACTAAAGAACCAATCCCTTTACCTTGGTAATCTGGATCAATAAAAATTCGATCAATCCTGCCGTATGACTTTCCTGAGATGGTGGCTATGATTCCTCCAACAAGAAAACCATCGTACATTACTTTGAAATATTCTAATTCTCTAATCATATATTTAGTCATTTCAACAGATGTGTATCCTGGTGGCTGTATATTGAAGTCGATGGTATCTAGATGCGTAAGCCATTTTTCTGCTTCGCCATCAAACGTTTTTTTCATAATGGCAGTTAACTGTACTGCATCGTTAATTGTTGCTTTTACAAGTGTAGTCTGATCTAACATGTAAGCGTTCTCCTTTATATGTATAAAAAACACTGTGTTATTTCTTAAAAGACAGTCCTCTTTCATGCAGTCCAGCAAGAAGTTGTCCCATCGCTTTCGGACCTATTCCGTGTAATTTCTTAAGATCTGATTCCCTCCAATCTGTAAGTTGCTCGATTGAAGATATGCCTGCAGAGGCTAAAGCTCTTTCAGCGGGTTTTCCTAATTTTGTGGGGAGATTTGTATTTTGCATACTTTCACCTCTTTACGGAATTAAATGTCTGGTATTCAGATTATCGTTTTTATTAATTTTATAGCTACCTCTTGAAGCAAAATACATAGAAACCAACCGCTTATACCTAAACCTAAACAGGTGATTAATGATAATGAGTGCTTTAATGAAATATATACAATCACTAATAAAACGGCAGTCGCCGGAAATCCCCATAGAACGCCAAGAGCGAATTTGCTTAACGTTTTGGTTGGCTCTCCTTGTACATAAAGCCAAATGATGCTTAACAAACTGACAAGTGGAAGAGCAGCCACCACCCCACCAAAACTAGGAAACCTTCTAGCAATTTCGGTAACAGCTGCTATAACTCCTGCAGAAATTAAAATTTTCATAACTACATACATGATTTTGCACGCTCACTTAGGAGTTTGAATGCCTTTGAGATTAACTCCTTTTCAACTTCATCCATATTACTAAAAATATGATTTAACTTTTCTTCATCAAGACTCGTGTTTTCATGAAGTACGTTTGTGCCAAAATCGGTTAACCGAAGAATGACTTTTCTTTCATCCTCCTGATCACGTTTCTTTTCTATATAGTTTTTCTGAATCATCCGCTTTACATGCTCAGACGCCGTATTGTGAGAGATATCGAGATGAGTCGCTACATCATTTACAACTACCCTCTCTTTTTTATCAATCAATTGTAGAATCCGTACCATTTGATGAGTTATTTTCTCACCATGTGGATAATGTAAATGGAAATAGATGTCTGTCCAATATTGATTTATCTTTGACAAACTAAACAAGATAAGCACCTCTTTTTACATCGTTTATTAAGATTATATCTTTTAACACGATATAAAAGAAGGTTTATATGACTCCGATGAAAGATAAAACTCCAAAAATAAAGATAATAAAGAACAAACCGATACCGCTGAATGCAGTTGAACGCCAGAAACCTTTCGTACTAATGAAAGCTGTTATAAATGCTAAAAGTACCCCGACTAAAAGGATGATAAAACCAATTTCACTTAATCGGTTCTCAATGACGAATTGTAAAATAAGTAAGGTGGTTAAGAGGATTAGTATAGCTGCGATGCCCATATGTTTTCTCATTAATTAGGTCACCTTTCGTTTGCATTTCAGATTGAAAAAACTAATAACCAACTGGTAAACTGGAAATATACAGCATTATTTTAATTGTATTTTTCAGGTGATTCTTAGGAAGGGAGAATGTGAAATTGAAAATAGACCGTTCTATTAAATATAGAAAATTACCTGATCGTTATAAGACGCATTTAAATGTAATGTATTTTGTCAAACATAGCATATTTGCTTTTACTTTTATTTTGTTGGATATAATCTCCCTCATTTTTATTGTTCTTGCACCTCACCCACCCACCTTTTGGATTACCATTCCACTGGTCGTAATCATTAATGTTTGGTCACTTACGATATTACTTAGAAATACGGAAAACATGATATTAGAACCCATACTCTATACAGCTTGCTTAGGTGTTGTTGGTTCATTATGTAATTTCGTCGTTGTCCAAAAATTTTACTATCTTATTTTCAAATTCTTTTCTTCCTTTTATTTTTATTGATATTTTCCTTATTTGTTGCCCAACAGATTTGGTACCAAGTCAAGAAATTCTCGAACATACATAGTAATTTTGGAGAAGAAAAACTAAATCCTAAAAGAGATTACTTCATAATGATTCTTTTTGGCATTGGTTATATTATTTACGCGTATTTTACCAAAATTTATCCTATACTTACCATCGCATATCCTTTGACTATTTTTTCATTTTTTTGTTTGTTTTTTGCTTACTTATCGGTAAAGTTCTTCCACAAATATTTCTTCATGAAAACAAACATGAAGTATGTTCCTTTACCAAAACAATTAAGGAAACAAATAAAAGCTAAAAAAGTTACGATGTAGATCAAATATTCAAGTGATTACACTAGGTTAATAAAAATTATCCTATTCACTTAAATATAAAAAGCGTTGCATACGCAACACTTCATAATAAAGAGTTGAGAGAATCCGCACATACAAAATATTTACGATTCAAGAAGTCGTAAGTATTTAGTAAAATAAGCACCTAACAGTAAAAGAACAACCGAAATTCCCCAGCTCCATATCCCAAGGAAATCAAACCAGTAGGCTAAAAGATTAACTATCGCGATTAAGAAAAAACAGATTGATGTTAATGCTGTCCTCAGACCTTTAATTCCTTGTGAACGCCTTTGCCGTATGACGTATGTAATGGAGAATATCAACGTTATGAGGACAAGAACGGATAAAATGGATTCCATCTTTACTTCCCTCCTATTTGGTTTCTACTTAATAATACGATTCATATTTCCGATATGTTTCATTTTTTTCCAATTTTCAGGAGTGTTAACAAATTGACATATCGAGAAAAACCGATTAGAGTATAAAACATGAACAATCCAATCGATGTATTTAAGGCGCTTTCCAACGACATTCGCCTCGATATTCTGAAATGGCTCAAAGATCCACATCAACACTTTGATAAACCCACTGCTCATCTATCAAAAACGATTAATGAGAAAGGCGGTATCTGTGTGGGAGATATACAGGAGAAAGCGAATCTATCGCAATCCACTGTATCCCAATATTTATCGATGATGCAGAAAGCTGGTTTGCTGGAATCAGATCGTCATGGCAAATGGACGTACTATCGGAGAAATGAAAAAAACATTCAAAAGTTAGCCACCTATTTACAAGAAGAATTATAGGTTCTTCTTTTTTTGTTTTTATATCGATAATTTGAAATATGTAAATATGAAGGAGTTTTGTTTATGAAAATATGGACTTATCTTTTAGCATTACTTGCTGGTGTTTCGCTAAGTGTTGAAGGGGCGATATACGGCGAGCTTGGAAAAACAATCGGAAAATTAGAAAGCAGCTTTTACAACTTTTTTGTTGGTGCCATTATACTTGGAATCGTCGTTCTATTCTTAGGTAAAGGTTCTCTAAGCTATACGTTTCAAGCTCCTAAATGGGAACTTTCTGGTGGTGTCCTGGGTACCATCTATCTGACAATCTTAATTATAGCGATACCGATTGTTGGTGTAGGCATTGCTATGATTTCTGTTATCATCGGTCAGATCGCTATGAGTATACTCATCGAGCACAAGGGCTGGTTAGGGAGTTCAAAGGCTTCCGTTAACAAAGAAAAACTTATTGCAGTATCGCTCATGACCATCTCACTGCTGCTCATTTTTTAGGAAAGAAGGGATAACAACATGAACATAATAATTCTTCTAGGATCAGTCATAGGTGGTATATTACTTAGTGCTCAATCATCAATAAATGGAGCTTTCAGCAGAAAATCCGGTACGTATGAAGCTGCGTTTTTAACATTTTTCTCAGGTGCACTCCTTCTAGCCATTCTTATTCTTTTCTTTGGTGAAGGTAACATCTTAAAGGTCTTTGAAGCGCCTAAGTGGCAGCTTGCAGCCGTTTGGTTCGGGGTTGGTTACTTATTTTTAACAGTAGTTGCTGTACCACGCATTGGTGTCATCGCTACTAACATTGCTACCGTCATTGGACAGCTTACCGCGGGTATGGTTATCGACCATTTTGGATTTTTTGGAGGACTATCCGTTCCCTTCACTTGGGAACGCATGCTCGCGATTCTTTTGATGTTCATTGCACTTCGTTTTATATATATCGGTAATAAAAAGCAAAGTAATGAAACGATGCGATTATAAGTCACGTAAGCGTTTGTATCACATTTCTATCACATAAACCTCACAGAACGTTCACAAAACCGTTGTGTAAAGTCTCTTAAGGTGTTCTATTATTTGAACTGGGAATTCATTTAGTGCTTTAATAGAAGTGGATTTAAGGTTACACTATATGGATAATATAGAGAGAGAATTATTGTGAAGATGGTGTCTTATAGTATGGAAAAAACAATGAAAGTAGAAAAACAAAAACGGTCAGCGATTCTGTCACAAACTGTGAAAACGGGAATCATTAAATCTAACCTCGTTCCTATGTTTGCCGGACTTACGCTGGCATTATATACGTACGATATCGATCCTGGCACTAAGTTACTTGATGTTGTATTCGCATTGATCGGAACCATTTTAGTAATAGGTGCTGCTGGTACGTTAAATAATGTATATGACCGCGATATTGATGCAATCATGGAAAGAACGAAGAGCAGACCTACGGTTACTGGTGAGATCGATACAAAATTTGCGATTACACTCGCTGGCATTATGGCTGTGCTTGGGATTATCGCTCTTGCGTTCACCACACCGCTTGCGGCATTACTAGGTTTCTTAGGTCTTTTCTTTTATGTCGTTCCTTATACGATGTGGACGAAACGAAGAACGATTTATAACACTGAGGTAGGCAGTATTTCAGGTGCGATGCCTCCCCTTATCGGTTGGGCAGCAATGACAGGGACACTTGCACACCCCGCGATTGCCGCACTGTTCATCATTCAGGTCATCTGGCAGATGCCTCACTTTTATGCCATCGCCATTCGCCGACACGATGAATATAAGGCAGCTCGTATACCGATGCTCCCTGTTGTAAAAGGTGTTAAAAGAACCTATACACAAACAAACATCTATCTAGTGTTATTAAGTTTAACGAGCTTTTTGTTCCTGCCGTTAAGCTTAGGGTTAACGCTAGTTGCACTACTCATGAACGTGGGTTGGCTTGTGTTGAGCATCTATGGCTACAAAAAAAACAAGGATTCTGAGAAATGGGCAAAGCTGCTCTTTATCTATTCTCTAATCCACATGACGATCCTGTTTTCAACAGTCATCGTCTACTCGTTGGTTGGTATTTTTATATTAAATTAGAAAAAAGGTTCGGAATTGCTCCGTACCTTTTTCATTTGTTGGTCCTCTTATTTTGACTGAGCAGTAAGTGCTTGGGAACTACCATTAAAGTCGAACGGCGTCGAGGATTGTAGACTCGAGGATAAACTGCATAAACTTTTGGATTTAGGACCAAAACTCGTGGATAAATTGCACAAACTTTTGGATTCAGAATCAAATCTCGTGGATTAATCCCTTAAACTCCTGGATTCGTTAATCCACCACAATTATAAAAGCCTGCTCCAATAGTTGGAGCAGGCTTTTTCGCTACTATTTTTTAATGCGCCGTATCCATTCGATCTACGTGCGCTAGATGTTTGTAGTTCCAACCGATGAATACGATTGATAAAAACACGAATCCTGCAGCTACATAAAATGGAAGATGTGGATTGAAGATCTCTGCTAGTTTTGCCGCCATGTAAGGAGAGATCGCCGCTCCTAAAAACCGCAAAAAGCTATACGCTGCAGATGCTGTCGATCGCTCAACAGGTGCTGCTTCCATAACAGCTGTTGTAATTAAGGTATTCGTATTCCCCAATATTGCTCCAGCAAAAACGATCGCTGAAATGATAACCCATTGAGTCGAAGTGAATAATCCCATGATTACAAGGTCAGCTACAAATAAGAACAGCATGATTGCCATAGATTTTACCGTTCCAAATGTTCTTTCTAGCTTTGGTGCCATAAATACGGATGTGATCGCTAGCAAAGTTCCCCAACCTAAGAACACATAACCTAGTCCCTTCGGATGTAACCCTAGAACGAATGGTGCGTAAGCCATGATCGTGAAAAATCCAATGTTATACAGTGCCGCAACGATTCCGAGTACTAAGAGCGAACGATGCTTCATCGCTTTAAACGGAGCAGATAACGGTGTTTTTTTCTTTTTCAAAGATAACTGCGCATTCGGTTTAGGCATCAATACCAACAGTATCATGAATGCAAGAATCATAAGAGTCGAAACTCCTATGAAAGGCGATCTCCACGAAATACTACCTAAGGTACCTCCGAGTAGAGGTCCGATTGAGATTCCTAAACCAACCGCTGCTTCATACAAAATAATAGCCTTAGCAGTACCGCTGCTCGAAAGGGATACGATCGCAGCTAATGCAGTTGCTACAAACAGAGCATTACCTAATCCCCAACCTGCACGAAGACCAACTAGTGTCCATATGTTATCAGCAAATCCCCCTAGTGCGGATACTGTCGCAATAATGAAGACCCCTGCCAAGAGAGTTCCTTTATTGCCAAGTCTAGAAGACACGCTACTCGTTATAAGCATGGCAAAAGCCATCACTGCATTATAACTCGTATAAAGTAACGTCACTTCACTTGGTGATGCTTGAAGATTTTCAGCGATAGAAGGTAAAACAGGATTGACCAATCCCATCCCCATGAAAGCTGTTATACAAGCGAAAAAAACAGCCCATACGGAGATTGGCTGATGAAATAAACTTTGTTTATCAAGCGTAACTCCTGAAACCTTAGCGCCGCCAACACTTTGTGTGCTTGATGACATTCTCACATCTCCTTTTCAATTTTATTTTGATTACAACTTATTGTATAATACAACTATATGATTGTATAGTACAACTACTTTATTGTCAAACCCACATCCTATTGTTGAAACATGTTCTAATCGGTTATTATGTTGGTAGAGTTTTGAATGTAAAGGTGGCAAATACGATGAAGAATCCCATACTTGAAAAGATCGAACTTGAGATGGCCGTGCTTGTAAGGCGCGTCACTTCGATCACATCCAAAAATAAAATCGGTAATCTTGACAGATCAGCCTATCTCCTTCTGCATCAATTGTCTGTTCATGGCCCTCTTGGAGTGAAGACGCTCGCTGATAGCTTGCAGCTGGATACCTCTACAGTCAGTAGACAAGCTGCTTCACTTGAGAAAAAAGGATATGTGTACAAAGTTCCAGATCATGTTGATCGTCGAGCTTACTTTCTACAGTTAACGAAATCAGGGACTGAAGATTTTAATGAGTATAAAAAAGCTCGGCTTGATCGTTTTGAAGTACTTACAGTTGATTGGACGGAGGAAGAACGCAAACAGTTTGGTCATCTCCTAAAAAAATTTAATAAGGCTATTTTAGAAAAATAAACCCCGCTAAAGCATGTTTAGCGGGGTTTTCCTTATCCTTATTTACCTTTTTTCATGGAGATGTATTCTTTTACAACTTCATAAACATAGTCTTGATTAGCAGCTGCTGTTGTAGGATCGTATTGGCCACCGTTGGTTTTATTGTTGGAAAGGACACGGATACCGAGGAATGCCACATCATAAGCTTTTGAAATTTGTGCTGCTGATGCACCTTCCATCTCTTCAACAGAAGTTCCAATGTTCTCGTGGAACCAGTTGATACGGTCAACTTCATTGTTCCAAACGTCTGCAGAACCGATCGTACCCTCTACAACTTTTCCTTTTGTATACTTATCTTTCACTGCGTGAGCAGCTTTTAACAGCTTTGCATCACCTTCAAAGAAACGTGCTTTTTCCGCATTTGGATCTTCCCCAGCACTACCTTCTGATGCCATCAAGTCCATAGGAATCCATGATGTAGGGTGTATCCCTTCATTCGCTTCTTTATGAGGTGTCTTTAAAGACCCAAGATTTACCGTTCTTTTTCCTAATACAATATCAAATACGTTTAAGCTTGGATCATGTCCACCAGATGTACCTTGATTGATGATAGCAACAGGTTTATATTTTTCGATTGCAATAGCAGTAGCTGCTGCTGTGTTTTCCATACCCTTACCTGTTTTGGCCACAATTACCGGATAGTTATTCAGTGTTCCTTTATAGAAAACAAAGTTCCCAGACGTTTCTTCTTTAACGTTCTTTAAGCGCTTTGCAAAATTCTCAGCCTCAATCGGCATTGGTCCTTGAATGATGATCGGACGTTTTACTTTCCCTTTTCCGGATGCTGTTTGGTTAAAATTAAACCCAGCTAATGCAGATAAAAATAAAACTGCTGCGATTGCTAATAATCCGTATTTCTTCATTGTAAATTTACCCTCCAGATGTCACGGATTACACGTATATACGCAATAAAAATAGCCTAGAGAATGTAGATATGTTCTACCTCTAGACCGACAGAGTCAAAGTATCATTAAGCAAAGGAAATTTGCTAAATCAATGGCTGACATACTTATTTTTTTATAAGTATAACTACTCAACCTGTTACTTCAACTCGTAGTCCAGTTCTTTCATTGGGAACCGGGTAGAAACACTCAGACCATATTACCGAGCATATACGAGTAATTCGTTTTTTATGTATGTTACTTTGATAATATAACAATAATCCGTTTCGTTTTCAACATAAAACTTAACATTTTTAATTATAATTTGTTTAATGTTCGGATTTCATCTTCTTTAAGCAATGAATAGATGAGAAGATCATCAAATTTGCCACACGTAAATTCATAATGTCTGAGCAATCCTTCTTTAACAAAACCTATATTCTCTACTAGTTTTTGTGATGGAAAATTATCAGGTTCAATCAGTGCTTCAATCCTTTCCAGTTCCATGTGTTGAAATCCATGTATTACAACAGCTTGCAACGCTTCTTGTGCAATACCTTTACCCCAATATTCTCTATTCAGTTCAAATCCAACTTCTGTTCGAAAATGCTTTTGTGTCCTATTTAGAAATCCACAGCTTCCAATGATTGTATCTGAACTTTTCAACGTGATTCCCCACCTTATCCCTGTATGTGCTTCTAAGATGGATTGATACCATTCTATTTCTCCATGTACATCCTCGACTGTTTGGTAAGGTTCGAGGCCCATATGTTTTACAACTTCAGAGTCCGATAGATAAGAAAACATATCCTTCGCATCATCCAGAGTTACCTTCCTTAAGATCAAGCGGTTCGTTTCAATTATAGGATGATCACTCATCGCATTCATGTCCTTTCTTTAACGAATTGTCACAGAAATCAATTTGCTTAGTTCGGCATTCAAACGGTTCTTCATATCTTCCAACTCATCTTGAGACGGTCTTATTTCATCTGCAAACATCTCTTCTCTATCTACCCACCATACAGGTCCTTTTACAGGTGAGTCGTTTTCTCTCCGAGGAAACAAATGCCAGTGAAGATGTGAATCACCATTTCCTAATAATTCATAGTTTAATTTTTCAGCGTTAAACGCGTTATAAACCGCTTCAGCTACTAAACTCATCTCATTTAAGAATGTCTTCTTCATATCTGTCTCTAAAAAATGCAGTTCTGTCTTATGTTGTTTTGAAAGAAATAGCGTATACCCTTTAAAATATTGATGATCTCCAATCACGACGAAACCTGTCTCTAGCTCTGCTACAAAATAAGGATTTGTTCTGTTATTGATCATCTCAATCCGTTCACATATTAAACAACCTGTATGAGTCATTCTTATGACCTCCTTCAACTTTCATAGTTTAACATAATTTTCCTTTTGTCTGTTTATTATGTTTAATCTTGTATGTAGTTCCCATAGTGCTGTTTTGTTGCTATCCCATTTTAAAGCGGAGACAGCCTCTTCATAGATAACCCATTTGTAGGCAGTGTGCTCTTTCGATAGATTCAATTTCTGATCATAGACTTCTAAACCAAATGAATATTCCGGTATAACGAAGACTTCTTCACCCCAAAGAAAGTGACCTACTACGTGTTCTACTGGCAAAGAAGTTTTTGAATCTAAATGGATTAACCCGCAATCTTCACCTAGACCTGTTTCTTCAAAGGCTTCTCTCCTGGCAGACTGTTCAGGGGTTTCACCCATTTCCCCGCCACCAGCAATTGCTTGCCAGTAATCCATATCTGAACGTTTTAAAATAGCATATTCAATACCAAGTTCTCTAAATACAAAAGGAATAACCAAAACCTGGTAAGGTGCTCTCATTCCCATCAACTCTCCTCCTGCATGTTCTATTTTTGTAACACTTACAAGCGGTAATTCTTCGAAAACTAGGCTATTATAATAATACACTTATTTTTGTTGGGGGCTTTATTTTGGAAATGAATCTTTTACAAGAAGCAACAGAATTTATCACTTCCTGTTATCAGGAATTAAATAGAACGCAGATTGAGATTGATGATCGAATTTCAGAAATCGCACAAGAAATTGAATTAATAGGTACATACAGTCACTTAGCTTTTGAAATTGATTACGGCGCAAAAGTAGCGTGGAGAAACAGCAATCGATGTATCGGAAGATTGTTTTGGGACCAGATGACCACGTTCGATCAAAGACATGTTGAAACAGAAGCAGAAATCTTTATGGCAATCGTAGAGCACATGAACTATGCGACTAACCATGGACGAATTCGGCCAACAATAACCATTTTTCCTCCCCAAACTAAGAAACACCATGCGCGAATATGGAATCATCAATTGATTCGATATGCTGGGTATCAGACAGAAGCTGGAATTATTGGAGATCCATCATCTGTTGAATTTACTGAAAAGTGCATAGAGCTCGGTTGGGAACCCAAATACGGAAAATTTGATATCTTGCCCATTGTAATTCAAGTAAATGATAACGTTCCTAAGTTATTTGAACTTCCAAAGTCTTCAACGCTAGAAGTAGAGATACGTCACCCTGAATTTGAATGGTTTCAAGATCTTCAACTAAAATGGTACGGTGTTCCCCTCATTTCAGATATGGCTTTAGAGATTGGCGGGCTCCGTTACACGGCAGCTCCTTTCAATGGATGGTATATGGGGACTGAGATCGGTGCAAGAAATCTAGCTGATGAAGATCGTTACAATATGCTCCCACAGATTGCTTCATGCATGGGCATAGATACGAAAAGTTCGATCTCTTTATGGAAAGATAAAGCGCTTGTTGAGTTAAACATCGCAGTGCTTCATTCATTCCGAGAAGATGGTGTTAGTATTGTAGATCATCATACAGCAGCTCAACAGTTCAAAAAGTTCGAAGAAAAAGAGTCAGAGAGTGGCCGAAATGTAACGGGTAACTGGGCGTGGCTCATTCCACCTATGAGTCCTGCAACAACTCACATTTTTCATAAACCTTACAAAAATGATATCGTAAAACCCAATTATTTTTACCAGCCTAAACCGTATTCGAAAGAAAAATAGACGATATAACAAAACGTTCAGAACGTGTTTTCTGGACGTTTTTTCATACGATTTGCTAATACCCAATATAATAGTGAATAGGATTTCGTTTCTCCGAAAGGAGCTGTTAGGATGTCGATCAAACCGCAGCAATTAAAGCAAGGCGATACTATTGGAATTGTAACATTGGGTAGCCCGCTCGAAGCGAACATAATTAATCAAGGAATCACAATGTTAAAAAATATGGGTTTTCAGGTGATTGTAGGAGACTATGTATACGCGACGAATGGTTTCTTGTCAGGAACCCCACAGCAACGTGCTTCAGATTTGATGAAGATGTTTCAAAACAATCAGGTGAAAATGATTCTTCCAACGCGAGGTGGTGTGGGAGTAGCAGGCATTCTACCCTATCTCGATTACAATATTATCAGAACCAATCCAAAGATCATCTCAGGTTACAGTGATATAACCATTCTCATAAATGTGCTGTATCAACTATCGGATCTCGTTACGTTTCAAAGCTTGATGCTCTTGGATTTCCGGTCCGGTACTCCTTCTTATAATTTCAATCAATTCTTTAATAGCATCACCCGAACAACTGCACCATGGCAGATCATGAATCCATCAACTATTCCGCTTGTAAGTAAAGTTGCAGGCAACGTTACAGGAGTTATTGTAGGTGGAAACCTAACATCGTTCGTAGATTGTTTAGGCACACCTTATGAAATTGACACAAAGGGTAAAATATTATTTCTTGAAGACACTCACGAGCCCGTAAACACCGTCTATAGATACTTAAACCACTTAAAGCTCGCAGGTAAATTTGAAGATTGTATCGGAATCATCATAGGAGAATGTACAAAATGTGAACCTGCATATGGAGTAACATTTGAAAATGTAATCGATGAATTTCTTGTTCCACTCGGCAAACCACTCATGACCAATTTAACAAGTGCTCACGGCTATTATAAAGCGGCGATCCCACTAGGTGTAAATGTGAACATGAATACGGTGAATCGTACTTTGACTGTTATGGAGCCGACGGTTATCATTTAATACGAAATATTCTTTTCTATAATGACCAAATTCGGTCGCTATGTATCTATTTGAATTCCCTATTTATGGTATTATTGAGGTAATTTATTTATGGGGGATTTTGAATAAATGAAAACAGTATTTCAAACAATCTTTCTACTTCTCATTTCTTTATTATTAATAAGTTGTACGACTAAGACATTACAAGTCAAAAGTAATAAAAATTCTCTAACAGAGCAAACTTCATTTGATTTTTCACATGATCATCAAACCTTTCAGATTATTCCCCTTTATGAGGAAGTATTAGATTATACGAATCTAGTAGAGAAAACTCCCTCAATGAACAACAAAAAAGAATACAACAAAAAAGTGGTAATTCCGTTCCAAAACAAAGCTTCTAAAGTCAAGGCAAACATAAAGAGCGGTTATTTTGATTTTTTCACTCCTACAAGTGATACAAAAAAACTTGCAGATAATACGAATAAGCTCCTTCAAAATCAAAAAGTAATAAACTCATATATTAAGGAAGCATTAATTAAATCTGCTGAACAACTCCCTGGAACAAACAAAACGATTTTTAGTATGCCGGTTAATCCCGAAAGCACTTTAGCGATTCAGGGAATGCAAGGTGTAACCGGATGGACGTTAAGCGAAAATGCGATTTTAATACAAATTGACCCTTCTTTTTTAGAGAATGCATTAAAGTATACAATTGCACACGAATATCATCATACAAAAAATTTAGAAAGTACAACTGATTTAAACTTCACTATAATAGACAAATTTATCTTTGAAGGTAAAGCAGATAATTTTGCTACTGTCATCTACCCTTATCATAGAACAGCCTGGACAGAGCCTTTACCTGAGATAGACTTTAATCATGTTTTGACCCAGTTAAGTACAAATGCGAATTCATTAGATCCATATTTATATAATGAATATTTTGATGGGAATGCTGTGAAAAAGATTCCCAAATGGTCGAATTATAAGGTAGGTTATGAAATGACAAAAAATTACTTAGAAAACCATTCACATCTTTCAATTGAAGAATGGACCAAACTTGGAGCAGAAGAAATAGTTCAAGGAAGTAAATACCATCATATATTTAGATAACGAAATGTTATAGCTTAACCAAAAAAACACAAGGCAACTTCCCAATCGGAAGTGCCTTGTGTTTTATACTTGTAACTGTCATTACTGTTTAATCAAGTACAACAAGCTACAGCCTTTTTCATTTGATCTTCAGGGATGTAAAGATTTTCGTTTTTTACTTTAAAATCGATTCCGTTTTCAGTTAAACGTTTTTTGTCATTCTCCGTTATTTCTCCCCAATGAACATACTTTCTGTTTTCTTCTTTTTGACACGCAGATAAGAACATAACGCAAACCATTATAGTAAGTAGTTTTTTTATGCCAGGACACCTCGCTTTTTAATCACAAAACAAATTATGGTTTTCCAAATTCATCTTGCTATATGAACGATTTAGAACCTCTTTTGCAATACCATTACCATGATGATACTTTTCAACATACATAGCTTTAACTATTCGTTTTACTTCAGACTTCGATATTTCATGTTCTGTTTCCTGTTTCATGAATAAATGAAGAGGTACATCTACGCCATCATCATGTATAGGTGGCTGAAAATAGAGAAAATCCTCCACTTTATAAAAGCCGTTTTTCATAAAGAAGTTCGTTCGCTTTATGCAGTCTTCCTTTTCTTTTTCGCTGTGTACCATCTCTTGCGTCTCAGTCTCAAGAACGATTGCTTTTAATGACTCATTTCCAGCATGAATACTATCTTGTTGTAGAACTTCTTCAATCTTTTGAAGAGATTTTGCTCCTAACCCTTTACTTCTTATTTGAGGATTTGTTACTAGATACACGATAAATCCTGCATTTACGTCAGCTAAATAGTGAGCTGTAACAACACTGATTAACTCATCTTCCAGATATCCAACTAGAAAACGATAATGATTTGGCCGGTTCGCTTCAGCATTCTTCAGACTTTGAAGAAAAACCGATTCTGGTTCCCGAACCTCAATCGGAAAAGAGTTGTGATACAAAGTAAGTGCTTCTTTCAAATTTTCTTGATTTGAAAAAGTGACTTCTTTCCAAGTGATTTCCATTTTTGATAACCGCCTTTTTCTTTTAAAGCATGTTAAAATATCTATTACTTTATTTATTCAATGTAATTTTGACAAACTTTCGCTTCCCAACTTGAATGACCATACCCTCAGATAAGATGAGGCAAGAACTTGCATCTTCCACTTTCTCATTATCTACTTTAACACCACGGTTGAGGATCATTCTACGAGCTTCGCTTTTTGATGAAAGCATCTTCAACTCAACAATTAAGTCTATAATTGACATTTCTAAAGGGCCGTCCCATTGAATGACCGGAATATCAGATGGCAGAGAGCCTTGTTGAAACACGGAGATAAAATCCTTCTCTGACTCTTCCGCTGCTTCTTGGCCATGGTAAATGCGGACAATCGTACGAGCTAGAAGCATCTTTGCATCACGTGGGTGAAGCTTCCCAGTTGCAACATCTGACTTTATTGTATCAATCTCTTCTTTGTCTAAGTCCGTTACGAGTTCGAAGTACTTGATCATCAGCGTATCTGGAATGGACATCGACTTTCCGTACATTTCATTGGGAGCTTCATCAATACCAATATAGTTTCTCTTGGATTTAGACATTTTTTCAACGCCATCTAAACCTTCTAAGAGGGGCATAAGCATAGCAACCTGCTTTTCTTTTCCAAATTTCTCTTGGTAGTGTCTTCCCATTAGTATGTTAAAGTGTTGATCCGTTCCACCTAATTCAATATCACAGTCTAACCTAACAGAGTCGTAACCTTGCATGAGCGGGTAGAAGAATTCGTGCAGTGAGATCGGCTTTCCTGTTGAGATACGCTCATCAAAATCATCCCGCTCCAACAGTCTTGCCACTGTAATTTTACCAGCAAGGTTTATTACATCTTCAAAATTCAGCTTAGAAAGCCATTTAGAATTGTAGTGCAGCTCTACTTTTTCCATATCTATGATTTTTCCAAACTGTTCGAAATATGTTTTCGCGTTGTGCTCCACTTCTTCTGTTGTCAATTGTTTTCTCGCAACAGACTTTCCTGTAGGGTCACCGATCTTGCCTGTAAAATCTCCAATGATCAATTGAATGACATGACCGTTTTGTTGAAACTGTCTTAACTTATTCAACACCACTGTGTGACCAAGATGTACATCTGGTGCTGAAGGATCAAGTCCAAGTTTAATTTTCAGTGGACGATTCTCTAAAATGGACTTTGCCACTTTTGTTTCTAACTCTTCGGTAGGGATTATATCCTGAACGCCTTGCTTATAGATTGCCATTTGCCTCTTCACTTCATTTTGCTGTTGCTCTGTTAGTTGTTCTAAAACTGGAATCATCCTTATTTCCTCCTCTAATTATTGTAAAAACCTAATTCTCAAGAAATTATAAAAAGACCACATCCCTATAACACAAGGGACGTGGTCTAAATTCACACGCGGTACCACCCTAATTGAAGAACAAATATTCTTCCACTCAAGTTAAATAACGGTTTTCCCGTTCTTCGTCTGTTTCTAATATAAGTGACGAAGAAAGCTCTTGGAAATGTAATTCACATGATCTTTGTACTGATTCACACCAACCACCAGCTCTCTAAAACAGGGAGATCATTGCTACTGCGTTTCCTGTCATCGCATTTTTTATTAAATTTAAAAGTCGTTCTCTCGAATAACTCTTCTTAGCAAGCCTGAGATTAATTTCTGCTCTTCAACGGACAAGGAAGAAACGACTTCAACCTCACCTTCATGAAACCTTGGATACAGTTCCTCCATCACTTTTCTGCCTTTATCAGTCAGAACAACACACGTGATGCGTCGATCGCGATTATCCACCTTACGAAAGCATAATTCTTTTCTTTCCAATGTATTCGTAATGTTACTTATGGTTGCTTTTGAAACTCCAGCGGATAATGCTAGTTTTTTTGTTTCAACGGATTCCCATATCCACAAATCATACAGAATAGAAAATGACGTCCAAGATAACCCATGCTTTGCTAATACTTCTCGCTCCATCTTATTACGCAATCCCTGAGCAGCTCGATACAGATTTGTAACCACTGTAATAGAATGCAGATTGAGTGATTCGATCGGTGCTTTAGTCAATTGATTGATGGTGTCCTTCTCTTCCGGCAACAATTCACCGTACTCATCAAAAGAATAGATATGATCCACTCCTTATCAATTTTCATAATCGTTAGCATTGAAACGATAGTAACAGATAAAAATAGTAAATGCAAGATGTTATTCAATTCAAACTGATCTTCTTTTCCTATAAGGTTTTCCATACTTCACCAACACATGCCATAGAAGTTTAAGCTCTTGTACTATTTCTTTCTGCGTTCCTCTGTCGCTCCATGTCACTGGATTTCTCGTTAAATCCATTACAGCTTCACCTATAAGATATGCATCAATCACCTGATTTTTAGCGATTCTTTTTGCTAAGGACGGCATTTCAGAACCTCTAAAATCTGAAGGAACATGATCTACAGACAATTGAAATCCAGAATGAAAATAAAGCTTAATATCATATTTTGCACAAAGACTTGTAAGCGTAACTCCGACCTTCGTTCCAATAAATGAAGGGTCTGCAACAAGAATTTCCACATCTTCTTTTAATACAAGATCACCGTGAACTTGTGCTTCGATATAATGATTTAGATTTCGATACACTTGTTTTTTAGCTGGGTCTTCAAACGGTAATTTTATTTTTTGAACAAGATGCTGGACCAATGAACCTATCATAAGATTTGATTCTCCGAGCGCATAATCTCTCGTGAAGATTTCCTCAAATAATGCTGCAAGTATCATATCGAACTCTCTAAAAGTTCCTTTTTCTTTTGGATTTTGATGAGAATCAAGGTATGTAAATGTAGCTCGCTTTGAAACTTCAGGCTTGAGTAAGAAGTAGCACGAACCAAACCGTGGCGCTGGCCCATCGGCATGCATCATAATGTTTAACGCACCATATTTTGCTCGCTCATTAAGGGTCGTTCCTTTTATCTGGTAAGCTCCTCCAAATAATTGTTCTTCCCACCGATCACGTAAACCTCCGGGATAGGCAGATACACTTCCGTTTGAAAGCAACGTTTCAAACTGACTCTTGTATATTCCTTCTTGATGTAACGCTTCGGCAATACAATTCATTGAAGAGTTTGGCCGATCCGGATGAAAGTGAAGAGCAATTCGGGCATGCTCTTTAACATTATGGACTGCCTTATGAAATACTTCAGTGGTTATATTAGACATTCTTAATAAATGTTGAATCGTCGTTTGAGCATCGTCCTTATGTCTTGCAGCATAACGCTCAACATAATCTATTGCAGATTGTTGGGCTCCAGTTAATTTCATATAATAATCTCCGTTTCCGTCGGTAAATGATGTTATTCAAGAACCAATGAAGTGACTCTTCACGCTCATGAATAGTGGTTTAGCTTTAAGGAATATATTTTATAAAGGAGAGGATCATTATGGGTTATCGAAAAAAGAAAAGAATTACAGGATCTCGAAGCTTTAGGACTCCGAGTACATTTCCTCTCATCTTACTTTTGGTGATTCTGCTATTCTCTGCTATAAGTTTATTTTTATCTTCGACAGTATTTCAAGATCACCTTGTTTTGACGGAGCTTTTCCTTTTTTTAGCCATGTCTCTACTATCATTATTTATTGGCTTTGTTGCCAGTTATTCAAGAATACACAACTGGGTAGAACGCCTACTTATTCCGGTTGTAGTCATTGGATCCATTGCAGCTGCGATTACTTTTTCACACACCGTATTTCAACTCTACGAAGATATTGGTGACTATGAAGCTAGAAAATTCAACGTGATAGAAGGAATTCCTTCAACCTTAACGTATGGCTCGAAAAATGGTCCTGACTATGTCTCTTCCATAATGATTGATAGTAAAAAAGTTAATGTTGCACATTTGAATATAACGGCTAAGTCTTACAAAGATCATTTCAAAGGCAAATCCATTCGATTAAAATACCTTTCTCATAGTAAGTTTGCGGTAAGTATAGAAAAAAACGAATAAGTATTTCACATGGGATTTTGAACTAAAAAAAACACAGCCCTCTTTAGAGAAGCTGTGTTTTCTTTATTCACTGGTTTTAATACTAATGCAGAACCGCCTACCATACCCATGTTTGTAGTTTCAAAATACAATCATTACAGATTCTTTTTTCTACTAAGCTCTTATGCGATTTACAGCAACAAGCATTAAGAATGATATACCAATAACACTTCCTACCCACATCCATGCAAGATCCATATTTCCTGATTCGATCGCGATATAGATTGCGGTGGATATCGTCTGTGTTTTTCCAGGTATGTTTCCGGCAAACATTAATGTTGCACCAAACTCACCTAATGCGCGAGCAAAACTTAAAATAGCACCTGATGTGATAGCTCTAACAGATAATGGAACAGAGATTTTTCGCAATACATCCCACTCGTTGGCTCCATCTACTCGCGCTGCATTTTCGATGTCTGCGTCAATAGATTCAAACCCCGCTTTTGCGGATTGATACATGAGTGGAAATGCCACAACTGCAGACGCAATAACGGCTGCCCACCATGTAAACATGATCGGCTGATTAAAGAGCCACTCTACGAGCTGTCCCCCGGGACCATTTCGACCGAACAAAACGATTAACAAGAAACCTACCACAGTTGGGGGTAGTACGAGTGGAAGTAGGAATATTGTTTCGATTAACGTTTTCCCTTTAAACTTCTGGTGAGCCATGATCCTTCCGAAAAACAAGCCGGCTAGGATTACAATCAGTGAAGCTGTCACCGCTATGCCAAGTGATAATTTGACAGGTGACCAAAAATCTATTGCCATTTCCTTTTCCACCCGCTTATTCCATTGATTTATATGCTGTATTCATCTGTCTTCATCATATCATATCGCCAATTGTTGGTGATGAAAGATGCGGATATTGTCGAAGGGCCTTTATTTTTGAGTTTAGACTTAATTCATGTCTAGTTTGACTTAATTGATGATCAGAACGACCTAATTTTTCTGAGTAAGACTTAATTTTTCTTATTTAGACTTAATTTTCAAAAAAGGTGTTAATCGGATGCCTTAAAAACATCTGTAAATGAAAAAAGCTGCTTAGATGAGTGGATATCACCATCTAGTCAGCTCATTCATCCTTATTCTTTAACAGCTAGCACTGAACCTTTATACTCTTTATCAATAAAATCGGTAATTTCTTTCGAATGAAGCACTTCTAACAAGGTTTTGATAGATTTCTTCTCTTTGTCGCCTTCACGAACTGTGATAATATTCGCAAATGGTGAATCTGAACCTTCAAGTGCGATGGAATCTTTCTTCGGGTTCAAATCCGCATCGATTGCATAATTTGTGTTGATCACAATCGCATCGCCTTCATCATTCTCGTATGCTTTAGTCAACAGCCCTGGATCAATGTCTGCCACAAACTCTAAGTTTTTCGGATTTTCTACAATATCGCTTATTTGAGCTTCGTAGCCCTTTCCTTCTTTTAGTTTGATCAGTCCCTCTGCTTCAAAGATTGACAAGATACGCCCGTGCTCAGCAATTGAATTACTTAAGATAACCTTCCCGCCTTCTGGTAGGTCCTTTAATGACTTATGTCTCTTCGAATAAACGCCCATCGGCTCTAAGTGAACAGCTCCTGCATTTTCAAACTTATACTTCGGGTTATCTTTCACTTGCTGTGTTAGATATGGAATGTGCTGAAAATAGTTCGCATCAATTTCTTTTTCATATAAAGACTTATTCGGTAAGATATAGTCTTGGAACTTAACGATTTCTAATTCAATGCCTTTATCCTCTAAAAGCGGCTTCGCTTCCTCTAAAATTTCTGCGTGTGGTACATTTGATGCTCCAACTACTAGCTTTTCTGTTTTCTCTCCATCACTTGTTGATGAGCCACAAGCCGCTAATAAAAATACTGCGAAACTTGCGAGTAATACTTCGATGATTCTTTTCATGATCTGATCCCCTATCCTTTAGTTTCTATAAGTTCTTTGATAATAGATGCTCTTTAAGAGGTGGTACAAAAAAACCTCCTGTTCTCATAACAGAGACAGAAGGCTTCTCGAAAAACGATTCCGATAATCCTCTCATCTCTCAGTGTGACCACTGTTAGATTTAGCACCGTTTTCATATTGATTATTATTCAACATGAATGGTTGCCGGGTTTCATAGGGCTAATTCCCTCCACCTGCTCTTAATAAGAGTATTCCTATCAAATTACTTTGTATTATCACAGGAATTTTGTAAAATGTCAAACACTTTTTTTCAAATTATTCTGAACAGAAACTTTAACATTCTTTACTAACCATTCAGAAGTGGAAGAAATTAATTTATCGAAATGGACAATTGAAGAATACGTATGATTGGCACCTTCTATTAGTACTATTGAGCTTCTACCATTTTTCCTCTTTCTTGATTCTTCAAAATAGTGAGAGCAATATCTTGAAGATATTACTGGATCGTCCGAGCCATGGATGAACAGTGCGTTACCACGAAACTGTTTGATGTCTTCTAACGGTGAATAAGCTTGAAGCGAAAGTAAAAATTCTTCGGTTATCGCATACCCTAGATGATCAATCACGGGGTGCTCTCCGTTATAACCAACTATTTCTTTAATATCTTCAAATGGATTCCCTACTGCAGACCAAGTGATCACATTCCCAATCCTATCATCATCAGCTACAGTGCAAATCGCTACCGCACCGCCTAAACTATGTCCGATTAACGTTATTGCATTTTGATCAATGTTAGGTAGTTTGCTACCAAAAGAAATAACTTCCTTCGTCTGATCGATAAAACAAGCAAACTCATTATCTCCATATTCCCCTTCACTTTCACCACAGCCAGCATAATCAAATCTCAATACAGCAAACCCAAGTTTAACGAGTTCTTGAGCCGTTTTAACAAACAGACGATCTACTCCAATTCGTGTACTCGTAAAACCGTGACAAATAATGATCAGCGGAAACTTCTTTTCACCTGCATCACTCCAATTAGGAAAATGAATGGTGTGAGCCAATTTTCTGTCTTTCCACCATATACAATCCGACATAACCATATCACCCACTCCTTTTCTCTCTATTGAAATTCACTTAACCAGTATGATAAACGCAAAAAAACCGTGTTCCCTTAGAGAACACGGTTCCATACATACAATCCGTTCGTTCTCTCATCTCTCAGCAATAACTGCTGTTAGATTTAGCACCGTTTCGGTCAAAACATAGTTCATCCGATGGTTGCCGGGCTTCATTGGGCTAATTCCCTCCGCCTGCTCTTAATAAGAGTTTCATTATTAATTTAAGGATAATCATAGGCTACTTGCTAATTGTTGTCAATAAAAAAACAAACCATGATCAAGTTTGCCAACAGAATATTATTAAATGACGAGGAGATGATAAAGAAATGTAGTAGTTCATGACGTAACAACGAACGGGTGATTTCAATGATATTTTTTAAGAAGAAAAAGAAAAAACAACAAGAATCAAATACAGATCCTACAAAAGGTACATTGACATTCCCAGAGCTCATGAAAAAGCTAAGAGCTTCAGCAGACTTTTCTACCGTTAAGCAATCATCACTCAGCACATTTTATATCTCTTATTATAAAACACTTGTAAATCCCGAATTTGTTCATCGGGATTTATTACCCTATATAACAGACATTCAATTAAAGAACTTAGATGACATACAAAAGCATTTGCCGTTAGATGGGATGGTCAAAACGAATGATGTGCATGACATCGCTAACAAAGTAACAGAAGGGTTTATTCTTATTCAAATGAATAAAGAGGACCCAGAAGGATTGCTTGTTCCAAGTCTATCGACCGAAAACAGGCAGATTTCTATCCCTGAAACTGAGTTTAGTGTTGTAGGTCCAAAGGAAGCTTTTGTTGAATCACTAGACACAAATTTAAACCTTATTCGTAAAAGACTTCCTATTCCTGAATTCACAGTTAAGGAAGTACGGGTTGGGAAACTCTCAAAAACGAGAGTAGCCATCATTTATATCGACGGAATCGCGGATGAAGAAAATGTGAACACGGCGATTCAGCGAGTCAATGATATCGAGTACGATCATATTGTAGATAGTTCTTATATCAATCAAATGATCTCCGACAATGAGAACTCTCCTTTTCCACAGCTCATTGATACAGAACGGCCAGACCGGGTAGCGAGTGTTTTATCTGAAGGAAAAGTGGCGATTATGGCTGACGGATCTCCCCATGCGTTAACGGGTCCAACAACCATCGTGGAATTTTTCTCCGCTTTCGAAGACTATTTTCTAAATTGGACGCTCGCTTCTGCCTTTCGATTGATTCGACTCATGGCTGTCATGTTTTCCGTGTTATCAACGCCTCTGTATGTAGCAGTATTAACGTTTCATTATGAAATGATTCCGGAAAATCTATTAGCTACACTCGTTGCTTCACGTAATGATATTCCTTTCCCACCTATACTGGAAGCTATCGTACTAGAACTTTCCATCGAGTTGCTTCGAGAAGCTGGTGCCAGGCTGCCTTCTAAGGTCGGTCAAACAATCGGTATTGTAGGAGGTATCGTTATCGGAACGGCAGCGGTACAAGCAGGATTAACAAGTAACGTTTTGTTAATAATTGTTGCTTTAGCCGCTCTTGCTTCTTTTACAACACCTGTCTATCAGATGAGTAACACGATTCGTTTATTGCGTTTTCCCTTTTTATTGTTTGCCCAGTTTTTAGGGGTTCTAGGTGTTGGTATCTGTTTCGCTTTTATCGTTTCTCATCTGCTGAAACTAACATCTCTAGGAAGACCTTATATCGCACCATTATATCCGCTTCGTGCAAATGATCTAAAAGATGCTCTTGTACGACTGCCGTTCAGTATGCAAAATAGCCGACCATCTTTATTAAGACCACAGGATAAGGCAAGGATGAATAAAAAGCGGGCAACAGCAAAGCATGACATTGAGGACTAAAAAATGAGGGGTATTTATGTCTCAGATCAGTGAAAACAAGCAGATATCACCTTATATGGCTTTTTATATGGTTACAACCATGCAGATTGGAGTGGGAATTCTAGGATTTGAGCGTTATATCGCTAAATCAGCAGGACATGATGCATGGATTTCTGTAATCATCGGAGGTCTTTCATTTAATGTACTGATCTGGATGATCTATCGTGTTCTTTCAAAAGAGAACGGTGATATCATTGGCGTACATAAAAACTTGTTCGGCAGATGGATTGGCGGCTCATTAAGTTTTCTTCTCTTGATTTATTTTAGTTCTACGATTCTAACCGTACTTAGGACTTATATTGAAGTAATCCAAATCTGGGTGTTTCCCGAGCTGAATACGGCTGTTATAGCCATCATCCTCTTAGGATTAGCTTATTCGTATGTTATTGGAGGAATCCGCGTTGTCGCAGGATTATCCGTACTAGGCTTTTTTATCACCCTCCCTCTATTTTTATTAAAATATTACGCACTTAAAAATGCACACTATACAAATCTTTTTCCTATTTTAGATCATTCATTTAGCGACCTCATGGCTGCTACTAAAGGAGTTACTCTTGATTATTTAGGATTCGAGCTCATACTGTTGTATTTACCTTTTTTAAAACAACCTGAAAAATCACAAAAGTGGGCTCACTTAGGAAATCTATTTACCATGTTCACTTACCTCATTACTGTATTCGTATCTTTTGTCTATTTTAATCAAGAACAACTTCAACATACGATTTGGGCGACACTAACACTATGGAAAATTGTAGACCTCCCATTCGCACAGCGATTCGAATATGCCGGTATCGCTCTTTGGCTTTTCGTCGTTCTTCCTAACATCTGTATAGGTTTGTGGTCTGTGAGCCGCGGAATTCACCGTTTATATAAGATCAAACAAAAAAGTGCGCTGCGCACAATGCTTTTCGTTATTTTCATATGTTGCATCTTAGTCGTTGATCGCCAACAAGTAGACATACTAAATACGAAAGTTTCTCAAGTAGGTTTTTATATTCTCTATGCTTATATACCGTTTTTATTTGTGATCCAGCTGATTTCAGGAAAAGTGAGGAAAACAAAAAATGACTAAAAAGAAGCTTCTCATTATCTTCACATTAATGCTATTAACTGGCTGCTTTCCAAGCAAAAAAATCCTAGAAGATGTTCAACTCGTATCAGCAGTTGGATATGATTATAAATCGAATAACCAAGTAGAGTTGAACGGGATGGTAGCCATTCCACAGCGAGGAGAAGATGTTCCTCCAATTTCTCAAGTGTTTACAGCAACCACGAATACGAGCAAGATGGCAAGAGCTCTAGAACAAGCTGAATCTCCAAAACCATTTGAGATCGGTCGCTTAGAAATTGCTCTTTATAATGACCGATTAGCTGAAAAAGGCATATATGATCTAGTTGACACACTTCAGCGTGATCCTTCCTTAGGTCGAGACCTATATTTGGCAGTCGTTAAAGGAAGTACGAAAACATTGTTAAAAGAGCAGTATCCGCTTAGTGAAACGCCATCAAAGTATTTGCTCCAGCTTCTAAATCAAAATATGAACGCGAACATACCAAAGTCAAATCTACATGATTTTTTGTATACGTATTACGGAAAAGGCATGGATCCCAACTTGCCACTCTTGGAAATGCAGGGGGATCGAATACGAGTAAAAGGTACAGCCCTCTTAAAAGACGACAAAATGGTCGGGCAACTGAAGCTCGAAGATTCCTTTCTCTTAAAGCTACTGATGGAACCTTTTGAAAAAGGCATCTATGAAGTGAAATTTAAAAACGATCAATTCTTTACGATTCAAAATTTGTCATCTAAAGTAGAATATCGTTTTAAAGACGTGAAACGATCTCCATCCGTAGACATTTTCGTTAAAATAAAAGGACGCGTAAGTGAAGCGCCGAAGATTCCTGTAAGCGATCCGTCACTCATCGAACAACTAGAAAGAGCAACCGAGAAAGCAATGGATAGGCGAACGAACAAGATTGTAGAAAAACTTCAAAAATTGAATGTAGATACGATCGGGTTAGGCGATTTGGCGAGGAGCAGAACAAGAGGATTTGATTTTAAACGGTGGGATGAACAGTACCCTGACATGCCGATCAACGTTAATATGAAGGTGGAAATTACTCAGGCAGGGATTACAGAGTAACGTTGTTAATTTTATCGTTCATTTCTTGAGTGGGGAAATGGCTTTTTTGTCGAAAATCGTTTAAAAAATTTTATTCGTGAATATATAGCGTTTATCCGTGAATATATTGGCGTTTACCGTGAAATTTTTTCCAATTACCATGGATATATGATTGACAACTATCAAAGTGTTTTTATCGTGTGCACATTTCATGGTGATGTCTACTTCATATGGACATCACGATATAAAATAAAAAGCTTTTATTCAACATATTAGTTTAGTTGAATAAAAGCTATCTTAATTAATCGATATTAACTCCCAGCTCCTGCTCCTGCAGAAGATTGGTTGCGTTTCTCGATCGCGTTGACTCCCATTACAACAGCGATTAGCTCTTCTGTTAATAAAGCATCTGAGTTGTTTTTTAGCTCATAAGCAGGAGCTTGGAAAAATCCATTTACTTTATTAAACGTCGCAATTTCCGACTTACTTTCATCAAAGATGGTATATTCTTTTGAAAAAGCGGGAGCTTCAATTTCATATGTATGGCCATTCGTTATATACCGATAACGTTTGGAGAAGAAAGCAAATGCAGATTTTACCACGCCTAATTCCTTATCATCAGATTGCTTCACGATCCATTTTCCTGACATGAAAGGAAAACTACCTTCAACGAGGACCCTTCCAGATTCATTCTCGATACTCACGCCTGAAGAAAAGGCGCTTTTTAGATCGAGAACTCCTCGTTTCTGTTGCTCTGCATTGTAAATATCCGTTCTGCCTGACGAGAAAAAGGTATCTTTAAAATACACACATCTTTCCATAGCAGCCACCCCGCTTCAATATCGATCTTATTTTTGTTGTTCCTCCAACTGCTGAAGTCGTTTTTCAATTTTCTTTCGCTTTTCTATTTCTTGAAACACAAAAATGAAGGCTGTTGCAGCCATTAAAAAAGTTAACCATTCCATCTTGATTACCCCTTAATCTTAAGTAGTTCTTTAATCCTTTTATCATAAGCACGATTTACAAATTCGGGCTTGATGGCATACATTTTAATCACTTCTTTGATCTCTTCTGGTCGGTAGAACTCATTTCGGTTGTGGGCTAGTGAAGGATAGCCTGATCCACGTTGAAGATAATCTGAAGATGCAACGGAATACCATCTTTCTTTCTCTATTCGTTCACCGCCAATCCTCATTTCGACCACTTTCAATCCATCATATACCACTTGTGCACCTGAAATATGCAGTCTCCCTATATACTTCCCTCTGAAGCCAGGCCCTCTTCCATCTAATAAGCAGTGTTGAACATCAAGTGATTGTTGAATGGCTTCCAATATGTATTTACCTTGAATCTCGAAGGAAGTTGGATTTAAGGGAGATGGACAGATCTCAATCAATTTTTTATTAGAAACGTAAGAAAAGATTCCTGCGTTAACAATGCCACTGTTTATCATGCCTATGTCAGTATTCAGCATGTCTTTTAATCCATCTGCGATAAGGTTTGTGATCGGATTCTCACCGATCACATCGTGCCATACCGGTTCATTAATCGTATATAGTGGTTTTCCTAATATCTCGATCGCTGTTTCTTTACTTCTCTTAAGGATAGCTACAATTTCTTCGTCTGGCTTGGAATCTTTTGTGTTATAGACGGCAGATTGTAAAAGGGTTTTATATGATTTCTTCACTTCAATTTCTAATACACCAATATGTTCACCAAAGTTTCCAGCACTTACGATGAATGTATCATTAACAACCTTCGCTTCTTGATAGAGAACATGATCATGTGAGGACACGATTACATCAATGCCAGAAATCTCTTTTGCTAGATCCATATCCGCTACCGTTCCGACATGATTCAGAAGGATGCACAGATCGTACTTTCCTCGATTACGCTCCAACTCTTCTGCAATGGCGATGATATAGTTTTCACTATGAAACCCTAAGCCTTCATTAAAAGCACCTAAGTCAGGTGATGCGCCAGTTACGAAAATTCGTAGTCCATTTTTAGAAAGGATTACACTTGAACGAACACCAGGAATCGCAGTCTCGTCTTTTCTAAATAGGTTGTTGCTGATAAACGGAACGGAACTTTGAACAGCCATATGTTCTAACGTCTCTGCCCCATTAAACATTTCATTGTTGCCGATCGTTAAAGCATCATAGCCAACTGCATCTAGAAGCTCGACCGCGGCCATTCCTCTTGTTCCTTGTAGTTCAATACTTTTAAAATCTGCAAAATCACCTGCATCAACTAGTATAGTGTTTTCGTCTTTATGTTGATTAATTATCGTTGCTGCTTTCGCAAAGTTATCAAAATGACTGTGAAGATCGTTCGTATGTATGATTTTTAATTTCATAAATCCCCCAAAATTATATAAGATTACCTTTACAAATAATGGTATCATAAAATAAAAAGTAAATGTTCAAAAAATACGGAGGAATTGAATGTCATATCAAGATAACGATTTAAAGATTCGACCGATTACTAACGAAGACCTTCCAAGACTTTGGGAACTAATATATAGCGACAAAGCTCCTGAATGGAAAAAATGGGACGCTCCATATTTTGAGCACAAACAAATTCCTTTTGATGAATTTATGTGGAACAAAGATCACTATGTCAATCACGATCAGCGCTGGGCAATTGAAGTGGCTGGTGAGTTGATCGGAACAGTGAGTTACTATTGGGAACACGAGCCCTCCCACTGGTTAGAGATGGGCATCGGTATCTACAATCCTACCTATTGGAGCGGTGGATATGGAACAAGAGCTATTATTCTGTGGATCAATCATCTGTTTAACTCGCTACCACTCGTCCGTGTTGGTTACACAACATGGTCAGGAAATGAGCGAATGATTAAAGTTGGCGAAAAGCTTGGCATGAAAATGGAAGGCAGAATGAGAAAGTGCCGCTATTATAACGGAGAATATTATGACTCGATTCGTATGGGAATTCTGCGAGAAGAGTGGGAGTCAACCATATTAGGAGGATAAGACCAGGGAGATTCTAATAGACTATCCGGTTGTTTCATTTATTTTTTCGTAATTTATCTAACCATGAGGAGGGACAAAATTCTTGGCAACATGGAAAACCATAACTTCAGATTATATCTACAAAACGCCGTTTGGTCATTTAAGAAATGACAGTTGTGAACTGCCGAACGGGCAGAAAATCGATAACTATTATGTTCATGAGTATCCAAATTGGGTAAATGCATTTGTTCTAACGAAAAATAAACAAGTCGTACTTGTAGAACAATACCGTCATCCAGGTAAAGACTTCTTTTTAGAAGTTCCAGCTGGAAAAGTCGAACAAGGTGAATCCTTTGAGGAAGGCATTATCAGAGAGGTTCAAGAGGAAACAGGTTTTACTTCCCTTTACAAACCAATTGTACTCGGAGAATTCATGGTGAACCCTGCTACCCAAACCAACAAGGTTATAACATTTCTAATCTTGGATGCTTTCCAGTCTTCTTCTCAAAACTTAGATGAAAATGAAGATTTAACGCTTAAGCTGATCCCTTTTCATGAGATGGAAGGATTAATAGAAGATAAAAAAATTACACAGTTGTTTACAATAAGTGCTTATTTTTTAGCAAAGAACTACCTTTCCAAAGAAAAACTAGCTTAGTAATATTACATCTAAGCTAGTCCTCTTTTCTTTATTCAACCTTCATTTTTACAGCACGTGTTGCAACGAAACTTTTAATATAAGTATCAATCGGTCTTCTTCCACCAAAGTCATCTTCATATAATCCAGCAATCACAAAGCCTGCATCAATCTGTCCTTGTATTTGATCCTCTAAGGTATGCCCGAATTCTATCGTTTCATCAGACATAAGATAGTCAGACTTCTCTTTTTCAGTCATAGAATCGAGCGTTGAATAAGGAATCCTGTTACTGACGACTAGATTTCCCTTTTGATCTTCTTCATCATCAAAAATAAACAACAATGGATTTGTAAAACCAGATATGAGTACCCCTCTATCTTTTAACACACGTGATGCTTCTTTCCATACAGGAGAAATATCCTCTACAAATACATTGGCCACTGGATGAACGATCAAGTCAAACTCCCCTTCGCTAAACATGGAGAGATCACACATATCTCCTTGGATAGCCGTCAGACTCAAATTATTTGCTTTTGCTACCATCTCATCATTTTCTAACTGTTTCTTTGAGATATCCATTACAGTAACGTCTGCACCTGCGGCAGCTAACACGGGGCCTTGTTGTCCGCCTCCAGAAGCGAGACAGAGAACCTTTAGTCCTGTCAACGATTCCGGAAACCACCGTCTAGGAACTGGTTTTTCTGTTGTAACGGTAATACGCCAATCTCCTAACTTACTTCTGTCAATTATGTCCTTAGATACAGCCTTCGTATAGCTCACACCATCTTCAACTTTTTTGTCCCAAGCTTTGCTATTGTGTTTAACGGTATTCATCTTTAGATCTCCTACTCTTTGTATAGTCATAGTAAACATTCCATAATAAGGTATAAAAATCCTTCATTAGATATAAATGAACAGCCGTCTAATGGCAGAAAAAAAAGAGCCTATAAAAAT
>NZ_JACZDW010000023.1:0-259 GCF_015903875.1 Fictibacillus sp. 7GRE50 | reverse complement strand
CAATTTAAAAATGCATCATCGTAAGATGTGCAATGGTGGAGCTTAGCGGGATCGAACCGCTGACCTCCTGCGTGCAAGGCAGGCGCTCTCCCAGCTGAGCTAAAGCCCCATAATGGGAATAAAGTTTTTTTAAAAATGGTGGGCCTAAATGGACTCGAACCATCGACCTCACGCTTATCAGGCGTGCGCTCTAACCAGCTGAGCTATAGGCCCCTAAAGGAAGTTAAGTTCCTTCAAAACTGAACAAAAGAAGAATAGG
>NZ_JACZDW010000022.1:0-697 GCF_015903875.1 Fictibacillus sp. 7GRE50 | reverse complement strand
GTGGGAGATGGAAGCCAGTCATTTGATGTAGAGGAAGTTCATCACATTATGAAAGAATTTCTTGGCCGCCCTTACGTATGGGGAGGTCGAACGCCAGCAGCCGGCGGATTTGATTGTTCAGGGTTACTCGAATATGCTTTTGCTCAGGTTGGCGTAGATATGTATGGAACAGCGCAATCTCAATACGATAAAACCATTCCTGTTCCTGAAGATCAAATAAAACCGGGAGATTTAGTCTTTTTCTCCACCTATAAACCAGGAGCTTCTCACGTCGGTATGTATGTAGGAGATGGCCAATTCATTAATGCGAACGGCAGCAACGGCACTTCTTATTCGTCCGTTCAAGAGTGGAAAAATATTTATCCTTTCCTAGGGTTTAGAAGGATTCAGTAGTGGAGGTGAAAATCATGGAACCCAGCCAAAAGAAAAATTACATTATGCTTATGGGTGCTTTTATTGCAGCGGTGATCATCATCATGTACGTTTTTAGCTTACGCTCCCAGCTGCAGGAAGTCAGGTCGAATCAGCGTCATTATGAAGAAGAAATTAAATCCTTAACCTCTGTTCAACAAACCGAGGCACTATCTAAAAATCGGTCGTTCCTTGAAGCGTTTTTCACTTATGAAACTACGGCTGAGCGCTATCAAAAGATTCGTCCCTTAATGACCGATCGTGGATTTAAAGCGACTCATCCTTC
>NZ_JACZDW010000021.1:0-704 GCF_015903875.1 Fictibacillus sp. 7GRE50 | reverse complement strand
TTTCCGTTTAAAACTCGAAAACCTGGTAGACGTTAGAATTCACTAACCACGATGAAAGGGTAATGGACCTCTTCATTGAGTATTAAGATTCAAAAATCCTTATTTTAAGGATTTTTGTTGCCACAAAAAAATCGCTCTTTATGAAAGAACGATCGGTTACTTCTTTTCTCATTGAGCTTCTTCTAGTTCCCGAAGCAGGATTTCTGCGCCTTTAGGACTCAACACAAATTTCCCATCACCATACGTTCTGTTTTCGTTGGTTATCTCACCGGTAATCGCACACGCATTATGGGCCATATATTTTTGGAGAATGATTTTATTATCATCTACAAAAATCTCTATTGCATCCTTAATTTCAATCTCCAGGACTCTTCTTAACTCAATGGGAATAACAATTCTCCCCAGCTCGTCTACCTTCCTTACAACACCTGTACTTTTCATGCTTATATCTTCCTTAGGACGTGGGGCGTCCGGTTAATTCTCCGACAAATTCTACATCATCGATCTTCCAGCCTTGCTCTTTCACATAAATAAGAGACGTTTTGACAATCACCGTTTCTGTATTCGATACATTATTATACTCGGTCGAAAGCTTGAATTCATTAAAGAACTCCGCTTCCGTCTTCGATGACTGATATTCAAACGGCTTCAGCCCGACCATGGTTGATTTGACGGATTGCTTGGATTGCGGTGGTTTCGTTCCT
>NZ_JACZDW010000020.1:0-711 GCF_015903875.1 Fictibacillus sp. 7GRE50 | reverse complement strand
ATTCCGTTTAAAACTCAAAAACCTGGTAGACGTTAGAATTCATTAACCACGATGAAAGGGCAATGGAGCTCTTCATTGAGTATTAAGATTCAATAATCCTTATTTTAAGGATTTTTGTGGCCACAAAAAAATCGCTCTTTATGAAAGAACGATCGGTTACTTCTTTTGTCATTTAGCTGCTTCTTCTAGTTCCCGAAGCAAGATTTCTGCGCCTTTAGGACTCAACACAAATTTCCCATGACCATACGTCCTATTTTCGTTGGTTATCTCACCGGTAATCGCACACGCATTATGGGCCATATATTTTTGGAGAATGATTTTATCATCATCTACAAAAATCTCTATTGCATCCTTAATTTCAATCTCCAGGACTCTTCTTAACTCAATGGGAATAACAATTCTCCCCAGCTCGTCTACCTTCCTTACAACACCTGTACTTTTCATGCTAATATCTTCCTTCCTTAGGACGTGGGGCGTCCGGTTAATTCTCCGACAAATTCTACATCATCGATCTTCCAGCCTTGCTCTTTCACATAAATAAGAGACGTTTTAACAATCACCGTTTCTGTATTCGATACATCATTATACTCTGTCGAAAGCTTGAATTCATTAAAGAATTCTGCTTCCGTCTTCGATGTCTGATATTCAAACGGCTTCAGCCCGACCATGGTTGATTTGACGGATTGTTTGGATTCCGGTGGTTTCGTTCCG